>NZ_HG315671.1:1473050-2104750 GCF_000723205.1 Formosa agariphila KMM 3901
GTTTTACAATTGCACAAAATAATCTTGTACAATCTGGAGATCAAGAATTATATATACAGGTTATTGATCCAAATAATAATGTATTAGGTGTTAATGAACAAGTTATTTTTGGAGAGAAATCTTTAAATTATAGTATGATTAGTCGATTTAATTATGAGAGTACAAGTTTAGATGTTTGCGAATTTGTTACTTCTAGAGATGATGAGAAGTTTGGCGAAGGACGTTATATTGTTAACGTTTTTAATGCTAAATCTTTAGTGTCTTCAACAGAATTTACGCTTAAATAAAACCTAAATAAGATTATAAAAAAATCCCGATTGCTGACTAGCAATCGGGATTTTTAAGTTTGTACCTATTATTTTTATTCTACAATGATTCCGTTAATAATTACGGTTTCAATATTGTTACTTCCAAAGGCATAAGTTAAATGGTTGTATCCAGGTATTTCTTTAGTAATTATAATGTTAGCTTTTTTTCCTCGAGTAATACTTCCAAACATTTTATGAGCTCCCATAGCATATGCTCCATTAACCGTAGCTGCGTTTATAGCTTCTTCAGGTGTCATCTTCATTTTTATACATGCCGTGCTTACTACAAAATTCATGTTTCCACTTGGTGTAGAACTAGGATTAAAATTACTAGCTATTGCTAAAGGTAAACCAGAATCTATAATTTCTCTTGCAGGAGCATATGGTGTGTTTAAAAAATATGATGATGCAGGTAAAGTAACCGGCATAGTTCTACTACTTTTTAATGCTTTTATATCTTCAGCTGTAATAAACTCAAGGTGGTCTACAGAACGTGCATTGTATTTAACTCCCAATTCAACACCTCCCGAGGCTTTAAATTGATTTACATGTAGTTTAGGAACCATGTTGTGCTTAACACCGGCCTCTAGAATTCTATCGGTTTCTTCTAAAGAAAAATAACCTTCCTCACAAAAAACGTCTATATATTTAGCCAATTGTTCTTTAGCAACTTCTGGTATTATGGTATTAATAATCTCGTGTACATATCCAGATGTATTATCTTTAAAGGCTTTAGGAACTGCATGTGCACCTAAAAATGTAGGCCTAACTAAAATATTAAAATCATGTTTTAAACGTTTTATTACACGAAGCATTTTTAATTCAGATTCTAAAGTTAAACCGTAACCCGATTTAATTTCAATAGCACCTGTACCTAAACGCATAATTTCATGTAAACGCTTTACAGATTGCTCGTACAATTCATCTTCACTTATGTGTTCAATTAATTCAGCAGAATTTAAAATATCATCGCCACTGTTAGCGGTTACTTTGTTATTTAACCCATTTATTCTATTTATAAATTCTTCTTCTCTATGTCCTGCATAAACAAGATGGGTATGAGAATCGCACCAAGCAGGTAATACCACTTTGCCAGTTGCGTCTATAGTTTTTTCTGCAATAATACCTCCAAGATTTACCATTGAACCGTATTCTACAATAGTGTCGTGTTCAATAAGAAGGTAGGCATTTTCAATTAAAGGTAACTCCTGCATGTCTTTTCCAGAAACTTTAGAAATTCCATGAGTTCGTGTTTGTATTAATTGTTTTATGTTGGTTATAAGTATAGACATTAAATTTAATTTTTATTGCTCCATAAATTTATAAAAATATATTTACTTATAGTGAATTACTAGGCATTAGGTTTTAATAAATACATGCTTTTTATCCCTTCTTTTTCAACTATAAGCTTTGAAATATTTTTTCTGAATTAATCGCTGTATAAAATATTTTATTTTCTAATATAAAATAGAATATATAAGGTCTTAAAATAAGATGAAATTCATAAATTTATCCATTGTTATAAAAGAGAAATTTGTTAGTGGTACATGATTAAAATTAGGGATTATATTGAATCTACAGTGTCTATAAGTGATGCAGATTGGAAGTTATTTTCTTCGAAGCTTAAAACAAGAACATTTAAAAAGCGAGAACGTATTTTAAATGTAGGGGAGACCGAACATTATATTTCATTTATAAGTTCTGGTATTGCACGTTTCTTAATTCCTAACGAAGATGAAGAAAAGGATGTTACTTTCGGGTTTTGTTTCGAAAACGAATTTGTTAGTGCTTACGATTCTTTTCTAACTAAGAAACCTTCATTATATGCGCTTGAAGCTTTATCCGATTTAACTGTTTGGAGTGTGTCTTATTCAGATCTACAAGAAGTGTATAACAAAACTGAAGTTGGGAATCTAATTGGAAGATTATCTTCAGAACGCCTATTTTTAATAAAGTCTAAACGCGAACAATCACTTTTAAATGAAACAGCAGAACAGCGCTATCTTAATTTATTTACAGAACGACCTAATCTTATTAAGGAAATTCCTTTAAAATATATCGCTTCATATATTGGAGTAACAGCACAAGCATTAAGCAGAATAAGAAAACGAATTTCTTAACCTATGTTCAGAATAAAATCTTAATTATTTTGGTTCTTTGTTATTATAAAATATAGCAAATGACAATTATTATCTTCATGATTATTCTATGGTATTCAGGTTTGTTTTTTCAGACGTTTTTCCTTCATAGATATGCAGCACATCAAACATATAAAATGTCTCGTTTAGGCGAAAAAGTGTGTTTTGTATTAACTTGGGTGTGTCAAGGTTCAAACTATTTAAGTGCTTATGGTTATGGTGTTATGCACCGTATGCATCATGCTTACGCAGATACAGAAAAAGATCCACATTCACCAAAATACGATAGTAATGTATTTTCAATGATGTGGCGTACTAAGAATATTTATCAAGATATTAATAATCAACGTGTAGATGTAGATGCTAAATTCACCAAGAATGTACCGCAGTGGAAACGCTTCGATACTTTTGCAAGTTCTCGTGTGTCGCGATTAGTTTGGGCAGGTTTATATGTGGCGTTTTTTGTGTTTTTTGCAGACGCATGGTGGCAGTGGTTGTTTTTGCCAGTGGCTTTCTTTATGGCGCCTATTCACGGTGTAATTATTAATTGGTTTGCACACATTTACGGCTATGTAAACTTTAAAGTAAGCGATACATCTAAAAATTTATTCCCTTTCGATTTTTTAATGATGGGTGAAGGCTACCATAATAATCACCATAAATTTGGTGGTCGTGCTAACTTTGGTGGCGTACGTTGGTACGAATTAGATGTTACTTATGGTATAATGAAAGTGCTTAATGCTTTTGGATTTATTAAGATTAAGAAAAGTGCCTTAGTTCCTGTTAAGCGCGAAGTATAATTAATACGTTATTTGTCTGTAAACTCTAAGTATACTATCAGATTTTGTATGCCTTTTTTCTAAAGTAATACAGTTGTTCTTTTCATCAGTTTTCAGACAGGTAATCGCAATAGAATCTATAACCGTATCTGTTGTATCTTTAATAACAATACTCTGTAAGGTTTCATTATTATAATTATAATAGTGCGTATTAAAAGTTTTAAAATGGTCTACTTCCTTTAAAATCTTACCATTTTTAGAATAGTATACTATTTTCTCATTTTGCTTATACTTCTTTTGCGAGTAACAACTTATGCGTTCTCTATGTTTTGTTTTCCATCGGGTTTTACAATAATAATTAGGTAAATCTGGATGCGTTTGTTTTTCAAAAAACAATTTCTTTTCTGTGGTTTGTATAGTATCCTTATTGTTATTTAATGTAAAAGACGACTCAACCCTTCCGTTTTTTGTAAAGTTTAAATGTTTTTCTGTGTGTAAAATTGAGTCTGTATTGCCGGTTATCAGTACGGTTTTTTCAACCATATATTGAACCTCTTGTAAATTATGTTTCTTAAAATAAGATACAGAACTACACGAATAGAGACTTGTAAGTACTATTAGTAATAGACTTGAAATATGTAATCTATTCCGTTTCATAATTATAAATATAACGGAAATTATTTACATGACACACCTTAAAATTAGACCTATAATACTCTAGTTCCGTTTTATGATTTGTTTTAGGGAGTTCCTTTTTTTGAATAAAAAAGTCGGGCTTTACGCTATATCTTTTTATTGAAAAGTATAAAAAGGATGCCGCTGCAATCCCTAACTCAATGCCATTTAAGATTAAATCGTCTGTATAAAATATGGCGTTTCATTAAAATAAATGTTGCGAGAGATAAACTACCGCAAATAGAAAACCCTAAAAATAGAGGTAAGGCTGTATCCGTCATAAAACTACCAATAAACGTTGCAATAGGAATAGCAATTAATGTGGCCATAAAGCCCGTTATAGCTGCTCCAATACCAGCAATATGCCCAATAGGCTCCATGGCAATAGCTCTAATATTTCCAAAAATAAAACCTAACGAAAAGAATATTCCAACCAAAAATGGTAATAACACTGTTAATTCAGGATTAGGTTTGTTCCAGAATAGAATGGCATATATAGTAGATATTAAACTAAATATACATAACGCTATAAAAGCTAAGCGACGCATTCCAATACGTACTACTAACGTACCGTTCAATAAAGTAGATAAACCTATAGATGTTGCCAGACCAGCAAACACATACGGGAATTTATCTCCCAAACCATATTGGTCTTCAAACACGTGTTGAGACGAACTCAAATAGACCATAAAAGCACCGGTAATAAAACCAGAAACCACTGTAAAAGCCATAGCTTCTTTGTGTCTCACTAATTCTTTAAAACCTTTTACATAAACGTGTCTGTTAAAAGGGATTTTAAACTCAGGATGTAAGGTTTCTTTCTGTCGTTTCCAAAACCAAATGGTAACCACAATAGCAAAAAAGATTTGCGTATAAAATATAGTTTGCCAATTGAAATGAGACAAGATAAACTGTCCTAGCGCTGGTGCAATTACTGGAACGAGAATAAAAAAAGCGGTTACAAACGACATCATCCGTGCCATATAATCTCCTTTATGAGAATCTCTAATTATAGAAATACAAATTGTTCTTGGTGCAGCTAATCCAATACCTTGAAATACACGTCCAATTAGCATCGCTTCTAAAGACGTGGAAAATATACAAACCAAACTAGCTATAATAAAAATACCGAAACCGGCATACATTAACGGCTTTCTTCCAAAACTGTCAGATAAAGGACCTAGAATTAACTGTCCAATTCCAAACCCAAGAAAAATCATGGTAACTAACGACTGTAAATCGGTACTGTTTTGATTACCAATTGCTATCCCGATTTCTGGAAAAGCAGGTAATAATGCGTCTATAGCAAGTGCTACAATAGACATTAGGGAAGCCATTAACGCAACAAACTCAAATTGGTATTTCTTTGTGGTATTTTGCATCAGGCAAAAGTAGTGTTTCCACTGCTTTTAAATAGATAATTTTACTTTATTAGTTAGTCGCTTTACAATTAATAATTTAAATGCATTTTGAATTGCTCTTTTATAAAAAAATAAAATTAAATGTTCTTAAAATTTAAAAAATCGACAATTAGAAAGTGTGCGTTTCTATAAGTCTAATTTTAATTCGTTAAGATTTTTGTTTATAAATTGTAATTCTTCAGCAGATAATTTTACATCAATAGCTTTAGCATTAGAAATAGATTGTTCTGCATTTCTAGCACCTGCCAATGCAATAGTAATTCCTGGTTGTTCTATGGTCCATCTTAAAACTAATTGCGATAATGAAATATTTTTATCTTCGGCTAACGGTCTTAACGTGTCTAAAAAATGAGCCGTTTGTTTTATATTTTCATCTTTAAAGAATGCTAATCCTTTTCTATGGTCACCTTCAGAAAAGGTATGACCAGCCTTCATTTTGCCAGTTAGTAGACCACGTTGCAGCGGACTATAAGCTAAAATAGAGGTGTTGTTTTTTAGTACATAAGGTATTAGTTCCGACTCAATTCCACGATTTACCATACTATATGGTACTTGGTTCGACACAATATCGACATACTGTTTTGCTTCTTTAAGTTGGTCTACATTGTAATTGGAAACACCTGCATAACGTACTTTACCGTCTTTTATAAGTTGAGCAACAGCCTCCATAGTTTCTTGAATTTTGGTGGTTTTATCAGGCCAATGAATTTGGTATAAATCGATATAATCTGTGCCTAAACGTTTTAAACTATCTTCGCATTCTTTTATAATACTGGCTTTACTCGAGTTTTTATAAATAGCAATGTCTTTACCATCATTATCTTGAGAGTTTACATAAAATTCACCATCGGTAGCGTCCCAACGCAATCCGTATTTGGTTACAATTTGTACTTGGTCTCTCGGTAAATCTTTAATAGCTTCACCTACAATTTTTTCACTATGTCCCATACCATAAATGGGCGCAGTATCTATAGATGTTACAGCATAATCGAATGCCGATTGCATGGCTTTTACGGCATCATTTTGTTCTGTGCCACCCCACATCCAACCACCGGCAGCCCAAGCTCCAAAAGTGATTGCTGATAATTTTAAATCTGAATTTCCAAGTGTTCTATACTCCATAATAAGTGATTTGTTTAAGACGGTTCAAGTTAATAATTACATTATAAACATGTAAGCCTTTTATGAAACTCTTAATATTAATTTTCTTCTTTAATGCTAAATAGTTTAGTCAGTAAAATTATCTTTACACCCTAAATAAAAATATGAGACATTATAAACAACCCATAAAAGGGGATAAAAAAAAGGCTTCAAAAGTCAGTATGGCGCAAGCCTTTAAGACTATTATTTGGCCAAAGCGAAATCTAGTATTTATAGGCTTAGTTTTAATTGTTTTAAGCCGATTGGCAAGTTTAATATTGCCTTGGAAAAGTAAAGTATTACTAGATGATATTATTCCAAATAAAGACTACAATCAGTTATATTCTATGCTGGCTGTTGTTGGAGGAGCAATACTGGTTCAAGCTGTAACTTCGTTTTTATTGACTAAAATTTTAAGTGTTCAAGCGCAGTATTTAATATCGGAATTACGAGCAAAAGTTCAGAAAAAAGTACTATCTCTACCTATAAGTTTTTTCGATAATACAAAGTCTGGCGTATTAGTTTCCCGAATTATGACTGATGTAGAAGGTGTTCGAAACTTAATAGGTACAGGTCTAGTACAACTAGTAGGTGGGACGTTTACAGCTGTAATTTCATTGATATTACTAATACGAATTAGTCCATCTATGACACTTTTTGTTTTGGTTCCTGTAGCTGTTTTCGGGGTACTTGCCATGAAAGCATTTAAATATATTAGACCTATATTTAGAAAACGTGGTGTAATTAATGCTGAAGTTACTGGGCGTTTAACTGAAACTTTAGCAGGCGTTCGCGTGATTAAAGCATTTAATGCCGAAGATCAAGAAAATAAAGCGTTTGAAGAAGGCGTCGATAAATTGTTTCAAAATGTAAAAAAGAGTTTAACAGCTACTGCAGTTATGACGAGTTCTTCTACATTTCTTTTAGGAATAGCTTCTACTGGAATTATGGGAATTGGTGGTTATAAAATTATGCAAGGCGAATTAACAATTGGAGACTTTATGTTTTTTACATTGCTTCTCGGGTTTATGATTGCGCCAATTGTACAAATGAGTAATATTGGAAGTCAGCTAACAGAAGCTTTAGCGGGATTAGATCGTACTGAAGAATTAATGAATTTGGAAACTGAAGAAGATGATGCAAATAGAACGTTAGAAATTGAAAACATGAAAGGCGACTTAGTGTTTAACGATGTTTCGTTTGCCTACGATGAAGGTAAAGACGTGCTGCACAACATTAGTTTTAATGCACCATCTGGATCTGTAGTTGCATTGGTAGGAAGTTCTGGATCTGGTAAATCTACAATTGCAGGTTTATCTGCTACCTTTTTAAATCCTAAATCGGGAGTAGTTTCTGTAGATGGTTACGATTTAACTAAAGTGAAATTACAAAGTTTTAGAAAGCATTTAGGAGTTGTACTTCAAGACGAATTTTTATTTGAAGGTACCATTCGTGAAAATATTTTATTTCCGAGACCAAACGCTTCTGAAGCAGAACTCATAAAAGCTGTCGACTCAGCCTACGTGAGTGAGTTTACAGACCGTTTTGACGATGGTTTAGATACGTTAATAGGGGAGCGCGGTGTTAAATTATCCGGAGGTCAACGTCAGCGTATCGCCATTGCAAGAGCAATTTTAGCAAATCCGAAAGTAATTATTTTAGATGAAGCAACATCTAATTTAGATACAGAAAGTGAAGGCTTTATTCAGAAAAGTTTAAATGAATTAACAAAAGACAGAACAACTATTGTTATAGCGCACCGTTTAAGTACAATTAGAAAAGCAGATCAGATTTTAGTGATTGAAGAGGGACGAATAAAAGAACGTGGTACGCATGATGAGCTTATTGCAAGTCAAGGGCGTTATTATGATTTATATACTTTTCAAGCCAAAATTTAAAACCGTTAACTAATCAGAAAGCCTTCAAAATGTATAACATTTTGAAGGCTTTCTTGTTTTTTAGACCTTACGTTTATAGTGGAATGTTTCCGTGTTTACGTTTTGGTAAGTCTACTTTTTTATCTTCAAGCATACTAAATGCTTTAAGTAATTTTCGTCTTGTATCTTGAGGTAAGATTACTTCATCTATAAACCCTCGTTGAGCAGCCCGATACGGATTTGCAAACGCATTGGCATATTCTGTTTCTTTTTCTGCTAATTTTGCATGAGGGTCTTTAGCTTCTAGAATTTCTTTTCTAAAGATAATTTCACTAGCACCTTTAGCGCCCATAACAGCTATTTCTGCACTTGGCCATGCAAAATTCATATCGGCTCCTATGTGTTTAGAGTTCATAACATCGTATGCACCACCATAGGCTTTTCTAGTAATTACGGTTACTCGTGGTACTGTAGCTTCGCTTAAAGCATATAATAATTTAGCGCCGTTAGAAATTATACCGTTCCATTCTTGATCTGTTCCAGGTAAAAATCCAGGAACATCTACTAAAACTAATAAAGGAATATTAAAACTGTCACAGAATCGTGTAAATCGTGCCGCTTTTTTTGAACTGTTTACATCTAAAACACCTGCTAAAATTAAAGGTTGGTTAGCAATAATACCAATACTTCTACCTCCAAGTCGCGCAAATCCAACAATTATATTTTGTGCATACTCTTTATGAATTTCAAAAAATGAATCATCATCAATTATACCATTTATAACGTGATGCATATCGTATGGCTTATTTGCATTCTCAGGAACAATAGTAGCAAGTTCAGCTCTTATTTCATCTTGTAATTCAAACGGAATTTTATCTGTTGTTTGTGTATTGTTTTGTGGTAGATAACTTAACAACGTTTTTATATTGTCTAGGCATTCTATATCGTTTGTAGAGGTAATATGTGCTACTCCAGACTTTGTAGCATGTGTATGTGCGCCTCCTAGTTCTTCAGATGTTACTTCTTCGTTGGTTACTGTTTTTACCACATTTGGTCCTGTAACAAACATATAACTGCTATGTTCTACCATCATTGTAAAATCTGTCATCGCAGGCGAGTACACGGCACCACCAGCACAAGGTCCCATGATAGCAGAAATTTGAGGAATGATACCTGAGGATTGCACGTTTTTGTAAAAGATGTCTGCATATCCGCCAAGCGATCGTACACCTTCCTGAATCCGTGCTCCACCAGAATCGTTTAAACCAATAAGTGGCGCTCCCATTTTTAAAGCCAAGTCCATAATTTTACAAATCTTTTCGGCATGTGTTTCAGATAAAGAACCTCCAAAAACAGTAAAATCTTGTGCGAATACGTATACCAATCTATTGTTAATTGTACCATATCCCGTAATTACACCATCGCCATAATATAGTTCCTTATCCATATTAAAATCGGTGGTACGGTGGGTTACTAAGATGCCTATTTCTTCAAAAGAACTCGAGTCTAATAAGTAGTCTACACGTTCTCTTGCAGTTAGTTTTTTCTTGCTATGTTGTTTTTCTATGCGATGCGTTCCGCCTCCAAGATGAGCTTTAGCTAATTTATCGGATAGTATTTTTGTTTTAGAATCCATAAACTTTAAATTAATGTTTGGGTAATCTTACTTGTTTTAAGTCCTTTTCGTATTGCTTTAAAGCAACTAAAGCAGCAAGTCTAGCTTCTTTTTCAGCTTGAATTTTTAAAACGTCTTTGGAGTAATAGATGTTTACAAAATTAGTATCGAAGTTTCCTTCTTGGAACGCAGCATTCTGAAAAACGAATTTCCCAAAGCTTAAAGTGGTGCTAATACCTTCTATTTTATAATCATGTATGGCTTCTAACATATTTTCAATAGCCTCTTCACGAGTTTTACCGTATGCTATTAACTTAGCTAACATGGGATCGTAATATATTGGTACATCAGCACCTTCATTAATACCGTTATCCACACGTATATTTTTTCCTTCTGGTAATTTGTACACATCTAATTTGCCAATACTTGGTAGAAAATCGTTTAGAGGATCTTCTGCATAAATACGCAATTCCATAGCGTGCCCTAGAATTTCTAAATGAGCCTGTACTAAATGTAAAGCTTCACCACGTGCTATTTTTATTTGTAATTCTACTAAATCTAAACCTGTAATTAACTCTGTAACGGGATGCTCGACTTGCAAACGGGTATTCATTTCTAAAAAATAAAACTTATCGTTATCATCTAACAAAAACTCTACAGTACCTGCACCAATATAATTGCATGCTTTGGCAACTTTAATCGCAGCATCACCCATTTTATCTCGTAGACTAGGAGTGAGAATGGCAGATGGGGCTTCTTCAATAACTTTTTGATGACGCCTTTGAATGCTGCAATCTCGTTCGAATAAATGTACGGTATGACCTAAAGTATCAGCTAATATTTGTATTTCTATATGTCGGGGAGAAGCAATATATTTCTCAATAAAAACAGAACCATCTCCAAATGCATTTTTTGCCTCGCTTATTGCGCGTTTCATTTGCACTTCTAATTCATGTTTATTTTGAACGATACGCATGCCTTTTCCTCCACCACCGGCCGAAGCTTTTATAAGAATTGGAAAGCCTATTTTTTCAGCTATAAGTTCTGCTTCTTTAATATCTGTTATAGCATCTTTGGTTCCAGGAACCATAGGGATATTGTAGTGTTTAACTGCTTCTTTAGCTGCTAGCTTACTTCCCATGATTCTAATAGACTCCGATTTAGGGCCTATAAAAACAATATTGTTTGCTTCTACTTGTTCTGCAAACTCTGCATTTTCACTTAAAAATCCGTATCCAGGATGAATGGCGTCTACATGCAACTTTTTTGCAAATTCTATAATCTTGTCGCCTAATAAATACGATTGATTTGAAGGTGGTTCTCCGATACATATGGCTTCATCTGCATAGGTTACATGTGGCGATTCTCTATCGGCAGTAGAATAAATAGCCACGGTTTTAATGCCCATTTTCTTTGCCGTTTTCATAATTCGAAGTGCGATTTCCCCACGATTTGCTACTAAAATTTTTTTCATAATAAAGTGGTTTTCGTTATTCAAATTCTATTAAAAGATCACCTTTATTAACTGTGGATCCTTTTTCTATGGCAATCGCTTTTATAATTCCATCGCGTGGAGAAACTATACTATTTTCCATTTTCATGGCCTCTAAAACAAGTAAAGGTGTATTTGTTTTTATATGGTCGCCTACATTGACTGTAATATGTAAAATAAGTCCAGGCATTGGCGCCTTAATAACATCGGTCTGTTTTAAAGTCTTATTATTAAGTCCCATACTTTTAATAAGTTCGTCTAATTCTGTAGCTATATCTACTTGATACGAGGTATTATTTATATGTACGGTATAAGATTTATTCTGAAAATCTGCATTGGAGATTTCAGCATGATAAGAAATTTGATCCTGAATTATGTGGAACTGGTTAGTTGTTGTTTCCACACTATCTAAAACATTCAAATCATTTTTAGAAAGACTAAAATGATGAATATCGTTTACAATTACTTTGGTTAATTTACTCATAGATGTCTGTTTGTCTTGTAAATATAACAAATAAGACGACGATGAGTAAAGTTTAGAAAAGAGTTATTTATAGTTTAAAAAGTTCTTTTAAAGTATAATTCTTAGTCTTTATTAAAAAGTGAATCGATTTTAAAAATGCTAAAGCTGTAATTAAAGCATCTCCTGAAGCGGTATGTCTATCGCTTAAATCGATATCATAGTGCTCTGCTAAATCCTCTAAAGAGTAAGTCTTTTTAGGAGGAATTACTGTAGATTTTGTACGTGTTGCACGAAACAAATGCATTGTATCTAACACTTTGTTTTTTAGTTCTGGAAGGCCATGACGTTTAAATGCAGCATTAATCATTCCGATATCGAAATAAGCATTATGTGCTACTAAAATAGAATCTTTAATATAGTCTAGAAATAAAACAATAGCTTCGTCTTCGGTAACAGTTTCGAATTTATCGTTTTTAAGAATACCGTGGATTTGCACGGTATTCTCATCAAAATAATCTTGTTTTATATAGATTTCGAAAGCAGTGCTTATGTCTATATAGCCATTTATTATTTTTACAGCACCAATACTTAGCATTCTATCTTTATCGTAGTTAAACCCTGTAGTTTCAGTGTCTAAAATAACGTAAGTTGAAGCTGTAATATCACCTTCTTTTTGTTCTAAAAAAAGAGATTCGTAATTGGTCCAAAATTCTGGATGTGTGTTTTCAGTTTTATTGAAAAGCCATTTCATTAAATGAAATTCTTAAGATTAAATTTTAATTTAACAAGTTCTTGAACTTTACTCACTGCTTTAAAACAACGTTTAAGTTTCATTTTTTCTTCCTTAGAAAGTTCAGCTAAAGCAATAAAGCGTCCGCTGTCGTGATGACGTATTCCGCGTTTGGTTCTAAACTTTAATAAGGCTTTAGAAGCATAGGCGCAAGAATAAAATAATTCTTGATCCTCAGGAAGTAATTCAGCCAACTTCTCGAAACGTTCTGCAGTGTTGTTAATATGTTTTATTTGGTAATGTATCGCTAATAATCTTCCAGCATCTGTAAGTGGCATGATTGCTCTTTTCTTGATGTCGAAATGATCTTTATATTCACCATCTTGTTCTACTAAAAATTGTCTGAAGAATCCTAATGGGGAAGGGTTTCTTAAAGAAGAAGCTCCTAATTTAGATTGAAAAATTAAATTATTTTTAGTGATTTCTATAACGTAATCAGACAATTGATTGGTTAGATTAATATCGCCATAAGTAATATCGAAATCGAAAAAGATTGAACATAAAAGTAATTCATCTTCTTCTGTTTCTCTAGTCCAAGCAGAAAATTGATTTTCCCATTCATCAATACTTAAACAGTATTTAGGGTTTTTTGCCATCATTTCGCCAGGGCAATATTCGAAACCAATAGTTTTTAAACGCTTATTTACTTTTTTAGCTAAGGTTAAGAAATAACTTCTAACCTCTTCTAGATGATCATCGTCTGTGTTTTCAAAAACAAGAGCGTTATCTTGATCTGTATGTAAAAGTTGCTCTTTTCTTCCTTGGCTTCCCAAAGACATCCAAGCAAATTTAACTGGCGGTACTTGATCCATTTTTTCGACGCAACGTTCTATAACACGTTTAATCGTGGCATCGTTTAGTTCGAATATAATGTTGTTAATATGCGTAAGTGGAATATTTTGTTGAATATACCCATCTAAAAGCATCATGATTTTTTCGCGTATACGTTTTAATTCTTTAGTAGAATCTGAACGTTTAATCGCTTTCATTAACACTGAAGGGTTTGTTCCTTTCATTACAATAATATCATGCTCAGAAAAGACTCCTAAAATTTTAGAATTAGGCGTACCATCTTTTGTTACCACAATTTGATTGATTTTATGTTTCATCAATGTGGTTTGTGCTTGAGCTATAGTAATGTTTTTCTTGTAACACAATACTGGAGAATTCATGATTTTAGAAACATCCTCATCAATCGCATAATTTCCAGTGGCTACATGTAATCTAAGGTCTTTATCGGTAATAATTCCGATTGGACATTCTTTCTCTTCAATAATTAAAGACCCAATATTGTGTTCTGCCATTAATTTAGCAGCATCCTGAATGCTCGATGTCTTTTTAGTTGTAATTACATTTTTAACAAGTCGAACAGGTTGCATTTCGAACATGTCTTTAGACAGGTCTAATTTAACATCATCTTCTAGTAATTTCTTCTGAAATTCGTTAGAAAATGGGTTCTCTGTATTCGATGCAAAACTCTCAATTAAATACTGACGAAAATCTTTATTATTATCGATGAATGGATGGAACATTTCAATAGGAATACAATATAAAATAGTCTCCTCTTCGGTAACAGAAGTTATTGCATAATTCTCTTTTGCAAATAATGGACGCAATCCGAATACATCTCCTTCATCAAATTGATCAATAGTTTCTAATTTTTCATTGATATATTTCTTAAGCTTTACAGCTCCTTTGTATATCATATAGAACTGATCATGTAAAGGGTCATTGATGTTATAAATAACACTTTCTTTGTCTAAATACTTGATTTTTACTTCTTTAGAAATATCGAGCAATTGCTCTTTATCGAGTAAATCGAAAGGAGGGAAGTTCTTTATAAAGTCAGCTACGCGTTCTGCTATCGTATTCTTCATCGTGTTCATTTAATGAGATTTTCGGGAAATAAAGATAGTACTATTATTTAAAATATGATTTCTCTTGATGTTTTTTTATTCCTTTTCTTGCTAATACAATTCCTACACCAAGAGAAATGAATGCACCCACCCAAATCCCTGGTATAAAATTAATAAAGAGGAAGAAATCGTAACTTCCGTGAAAGATTACGGCCAATAATAATCCCGTTAAATTGTGTTTAATTCGGTTATTAGAAAACTTAGCCTTTCCCATAAAATACCCCATTAAGATTCCGAAAGTCGCATGAGCTGGTACAGCCGTAAATGCTCTTAAAATTCCAGAACTAACGCCACCTTCTAATACGTAAAAAATATTTTCTGTAGCGGCAAATCCCATAGATACCATAACGGCGTACATAATTCCATCGAACGGTTCGTTAAATGCTTTATTTGGTTGTGCAAAATAACGAACAATAAAATATTTGCTAAATTCTTCTGTAAATGCAACTACAAAGAAAGCTTTTATAATCAAGTGTAGCAGACTCGAATCGTCTGTAGGGATAATACTATTAAATATTAAGGAAATAATTGTTGTAATTAATATACTAACAAAAGCTCCTAACAAGAAGTTGTATAATAGTAAACGCTTTGGTTCTTTTTCATACTTATCCTTATTATAAATGTAAACAATAATTACAACAATTGGGGCGAGAGCTAAAAGGAGTAAATGCATGAGTTACTTTAGATTTAAGATAAATAATCTTCGATTTTTAATAGATAATTGTACTAATGGATATATAATGTTAGTAACTAAATGACTTAATAATACAGCCGCTGCAGCACCATTTAAATAATATATTGGAATTAAATAATAACACAGCACAAGGTTGGTTACACAGCCTAAAGCAAAACGATAAACCTCGTGTTCTAATTGGTTAATTGTAAGTAAATGCTTCTCGTATAACATCCCAATAAACACAAGTAAAGGTGACCAACAAAAGATTTTTAAGGGAGATTTAGCCTCGGTATATTGTTCTAAAAAATAAGTGTTTAAAATGTAGTTACCAAAAACCGTATAAAATAGACCAATCCCAATACCTAGTAGAATCATGGCAGAAGTTAATTGCCTAAATTTAGAAATATACCCTTGATTATCGTCTTTATAAGATTCTGCCAAAGACGGATATAAAGCATTAATAATAGCAAATCCTAAAGTCCAACTTAAGCCAATAACCAAGTATTGAACACTTCCAAAAACACCGTTAGCATGGTCGTTATAAAAATATTTCAGAAACATTTCATCTATTCCAATATACAGCATCACTAAACCACTCGAAATCATTAATGGAATAGCCATGATTAATAATTCTTTTCCTAGAAGCAGTGATATCGACAATTTTTTTAAGCTAAAGCTTTTATTGGTTAGTAACGCAATTCCGTAAATTATACCTTGAATTAGAAAATCTAAAGCTAAAACTTTAGCAAAGTAAAGTACATCTAGATTGTGTTTTACACCATAATACTGAAGTAAAATAATAATTATGAGACTGGTTATTTTACTTATAAATATGAATTTAGCTTGTTTTTTTGCTAAGAAAAAACTTTCAAAAACATCGGTTAGTCTAAATAAATAACTAAGTAATAATATAATATAAAGATTGAATAAAGCCGTGTTTTTAGTAAACAATAAATATCCTAAAATTCCGGTACTTAATAGCAACCAACTAATTAAGCGGATGAAAAATGTAGTGGCTACAATTTTTTCAGACTGTTTGGGTTTAAGCACCATCTCGCGGATAGAAATAGCTGTAAGACCTAGAAAAAAAACAGGTGCAAACATGCCTAAGAGCGCTTCAACAAAATGTAACTTACCAATATCTACAGTGCCTAATGTGTTAAATATTTTAGGTATAATAAATACGCCAGCAAAAAGTTGAATAAGCTTCTCTAATGAAAACCAAGCGGTCGAATTTAAATCTTTTCTGCTAAAAGCAATTGGCATAGATATATAAATAAGGAGCCAAATATATAAAATACTCTTGTGTAAAGAAGTTTGCTTCTAATTTATTATTTTGCCTATCTATAATCATCTTTTATGACTTCAGAATTTCTTCGACGCTATTATGTTTTACGAATTATTAAAAGTCCAGAACTATATGGGCTTTCTAAACCTTATGTTACTTACGAAGAATTGAAACGTGCTTTAGATTTTATAGTGGAAAGAAACTATGAAGATAGACTTTACGAAAAACTGGAATCGAATAGTAAAAAAACGATTAAACGCGATTTAGAAGATATTAAATCTTTTTACCACATCGATATTAAGCTGAAACGTAATCATGGGTATTATATTTTGGAGCAGGATTTCGTTATGTCGGATAAGCTGAAAGAAGTTTTCGAAAAAACAGAGCTCTATTTATTACATCATCACGCACATGCTTGGAAACAATTTGTGACGATATCCAGAACCTCGTTAAGTGCGTATGTGGATATGGTAGCGTTAATTAATGCTATAGAATGTAAGTATTTTGTAGAGATAGATTATAAAGGTTGGTATGATGATAATAGATTTGAGAAATTAAAAAATGTGTTTCAACCGTTACATATTAAAGAAATAAATAACGCTTGGTATTTAATAGCGCATAATCCTGACGTTGGTATATATTCGATGTGTTTGGATAGTAGAATTAGTAGTTTATTTATAACCAATAGAGTCTGTAAAGACCCCATTACTTTTAATGAATCGGACTATTTTAAGAATTCAATAGGAATTTTAAAATCAGACTTACAAGCGGTTTGGATCCATATAAAAGTGGCAAATCATCACTTTAAATATCTTGAAAATAATTTTTTGCATCATTCGCAGGTTATAACGGCCCGCCCAATAGATTTAGACACTGAAGATTTAGATTACAGTAACGAACGCATTTGGGGAGTACTTAAAATTTATGTAGAACCCACTTACGAGTTTTTTATGCAAATACTAAAATATAATCGCTGGGTTAAAATTGTTTCTCCTGCTCATGTAGTAAACGATATTAAGTCGACATTAAATAAGATGTCTGCGTATTACAATTAACACATTATCTTTTTTTTTAATATCACCTCACGTTTTTTTCTTTTTATTTAAAATTTGAATTTCAACGAAATTATTTGAAACAGACATATTTTGTCTTCTTGGTAAATAAATTTGGTTTAATATTATTTATTAATTGTATTTATAACAATAACTAATTTTTTGAGAAAGAAATAAATTAATGAAAGTGCTATTGTCAATATGAAATATAGGCTGTTATTAGATGTAATAATTTACACTAAAAACAGCCTTTTTTCTTACAAAAAAATGAAACAGACATATTTTGTCTATTTCAGAACTATCTTTGAAATATCAAAAATTTAATATCGCTATAACCTAGAGGTGGTGTTAAATCGCTATTAACTAACCAAACCTCCTAAACATGAAACATATCCTACTATGTGTTCTTTGCTTATTTTGTATTAATTTTAGTCATGCAAAATCTACTTACAGTTTTTCTAATAATTCCCCTGCAGAAAAACAATTTAATCCCATTTTAATTGAAAGTGATTATCTGTCTGAACAAAGTCAGAAATTCATTAAAGAAGAAATTAACTTTGTTAGAGTTTGTGAAGAAGCCACTAAATTTTGGCAGTCTGATGAAACCCGTGAAGCCCGGTGGGAACCTAGAGTCGAAAAATACTTTAATACCTCTAGTTATGCTACTTTCGAAAAAAAATCAATAAGAGAGCAATTAAGTATTCAGCAATCTCAATCCGATTTAGATAAAATAATAAACATTGTTACTCAAGAAAGCGTTTCTGAATTTACTACAGAATTAACTCTATTTGGATTTTCATTATTTTTAATGGGAGGTATTGTGGTTTATACTAAAGGTAAGTATATTGCTGTAAATGTACTACTTACCACAGTAATTTGTGTGTGGTTTAGTTTAAAAAGTCAGATAATTAAAGATAATCTTGAAGATTTTTTAATCTTAAAAAATACGCGATTAACAGAAAAGGTTTATGGTATAAATTCTAATATACAGAAAACTAAAAGTCTAAGAATTCCTAAAGATTTAGAAAGCTTACTTGTTTTTGAATAGCATTTAAAACCGTGTTATAATATGGTCTATTAGAGGGGACAAAATAGTCGTTTGTTTCGCTCTGTGCTAAAAGGGTTTTAAACGTTGAAATGCTTACAAGTTGTAACGCTTCAACTTCTTCAGGTTGCGGCGTTAATGTGTTTAAGGGTGATTTTAATTCGGCTATATATGTATGATGAAATTCATTGTCTTGTATTCCTGAATCATAACTTTGAAAACACTCGAAAACACCTATTTTTTGTAAGTTTTCTATTGCTAGTTTCAAACTAAGTTCTTCTTGCATTTCGCGTAATGCAGCAGTTTCAATGCTTTCGCCTGCATCTACATGCCCAGCTACTGAAACATCCCACATGCCGGGGCAAATCGCTTTTTTATAACTGCGTTGTGCTAAAAGTATCTCTCCAGACTTAGTATATAACCAAACATGAGCTGTGTTGTGAAAATACCCTTTTGCATGAATTTCAGATTTCAATGCAATTTCTCCAGTTGGTTTACCGTCTTTAGTAACAATGTCTATTAATTCGTCCATATGCACTATTAAAAAGTAATCCCGCCAATGGCGGGATTACTTGAATTTTTATTTAAAATAACTAAAAGTTTCACCTGCTTTTATGTTTAAAAGCGATTCATAAATTAATTTAATTACATGTTCTACGTCTTCACGGTGTACCATTTCAACCGTAGTATGCATATAACGTAGCGGTAAAGAAATTAGGGCAGAAGCCACACCACCATTACTATATGCAAAAGCATCTGTGTCTGTACCTGTTGCACGAGATAGGGCAGAACGCTGAAAAGGAATTTTATTCTCTTCTGCTGTATCTGTAATTAAATCTCTTAATTTTTGTTGTACAGCAGGAGCATAAGCGATTACAGGTCCTAAACCTAATTCTAAATGACCTTCTTTTTTTCTATCGATCATTGGCGTAGTAGTATCGTGTGTTACATCTGTAACAATAGCAACATTAGGTTTAATGGTTTGTGTAATCATTTCTGCGCCACGAAGTCCAATTTCTTCTTGCACAGAGTTTGTAATATATAATCCAAAAGGAAGTTCTTTCTTATTTTCTTTTAATAAACGAGCCACTTCAGCAATCATGAAACCACCCATTCTATTATCTAAAGCGCGACACACAAATTTGTCTCCGTTTAAAATATGGAATTCGTCTGGATAGGTGATTACACAACCCACATGAACGCCCATTTTTTCAACTTCTTCTTTGTCTTTTGCTCCTACATCGATAGTAATATTTTCTACTTTAGGAGTTTCTTCTTTAGATTTATCTCTTGTATGAATTGCTGGCCAACCAAATACACCTTTAACAATGCCTTTTTTAGTGTGAATGTTAACTAATTTACTTGGTGCAATTTGGTGATCACTACCACCATTTCTAACAACGTAAATTAATCCATTATCCGAAATGTAATTTACATACCATGAAATTTCATCGGCATGTCCTTCAATAACAACCTTGTAAGGAGCATCTGGATTTATAACACCAACAGCTGTTCCATAGGTATCTGTTATAAACTCATCTACATAAGGTTTTAAATAATCCATCCACAACTTTTGCCCAGTCCATTCGTAACCAGTAGGCGCTGCATTATTTAAATATGTTTCTAGAAAGTCTAACGATTTTTTATTTAATATACTCTTCTTTGCCATTTGAAATAATTTTCCATAAAAATAATAATATTAATAAGATTTTAGGGTTAATAGAACTCTAAATTATTAATTTTGGAATAGTTTTTGGCTTCAATAATTATATGAAATTTTTCCTGTTAACTTTATTACTTTTCCCATGTTTTGCTTGGACTCAAATAGAAGGTCCTGTGCAAGATAGTATACAAGATATGTATATTATTATAGAGGGAGATTCTATTGTTAGAACGAGTATTGATTTAGATGAAGTCATGATTCTTAATAAAATAGAATTTGTTGATAAAAAGGAACATTATCAATATTTAATTCTACGCAGAAAGACACTTAAAGTCTATCCGTATGCAAAATTGGCAGCCGATAGATTACAAGCATTAAAGTCTAGATTAGATGAGTTAGATAAAACTCGGTTACAAAAGCGATATATAAAACAGGTACAAAAGTATTTAGAAGACGAATTTTCTGCCGAACTAAAAAAAATGACGCGTACCGAAGGTCAGATTTTAGTTAAATTAATCCATAGACAAACGGGAATTACCACGTTCGATTTAATTAAAGATTTACGAAGTGGGTGGCGTGCGTTTTGGTTTAATAACACCGCTAAAATTTTCGATATTTCTTTAAAAGAAGAATTTAATCCTATGAATTCTAAAGAAGATTATTTTATTGAAGATATTTTAGAACGGAATTTCCAAAACGGTAAATTGGAACGACAAAATTCTGTTTTAGATTTCGATTTTTATGAAGCAGAAAATAAATGGTCTAAACGATTGGATGTACCAAAACCCACAGTAGCAAAACGTTCTGAGAAATGAAAATTCAATCACCTTTTGAAGAAAAACTAAATACCTTAACACATGCCTTTGGAGCTGTTTTAGGTGTACTTGGTTTCGTATTACTGTTATATTATAATGAACAAAAAACGGCTTGGACAACCTTTAGTGTTGTTGTTTATGGAATTTCGGTAATTGTGTTATTTTCTGCATCGGCCTTATATCATTATGTAACAGAAGAAAAGCAAAAACGGTATTTGCGTATTGTAGATCATATTAGTATATACTTGCTAATTGCAGGTACCTATTCGCCTGTACTCTTAATATCTTTAAAACACAGTTTAGGATGGGAATTGTTTTTTGTTGTTTGGGGCATCGCCGCGTTTGGGTTAATACTAAAACTATTCTTTACAGGTAAATTCGAATTGTTTTCTACGCTTTTGTATTTGGTAATGGGTTGGTTGGTTGTGTTCGATTTTTCTAATCTTGCAGAAGTTATAGGCGAACAAGGCGTGTATTTATTATTTGCTGGAGGCTTATTTTATACTGTAGGGATTATTTTCTATGCTTTCGATAGAATACCATATAATCATGTAATATGGCATTTATTTGTATTGGCAGGCGCCATTAGTCATTTCTTAATGATATTTTTATACGTTATTTAAAAGCCTTCTAATCATCTTTTAAAATATCGGCGTAATCTTCAAAAAACATTTCAAATTTATCCATTTTGTCGTTGAAGAATTCCATAACTTCTTGCCAAGTATTCTTATTATGTATAGATACTTTTTGCTCAAGAGGTACGTAAATTCTTGAGATTTCTTTTCCGTTATCTAGCAGAAATTCTTCTTCAAAAATAGCATCAGGTAAATAATCTTCTTTTAAAATAGATTTTAAAGATTCTAATTTTTCCCAGTGTTTAATACGATTTTCCAAATCTTCTTCCACATCTAAAGTCACAAAAGCAGTTTTAGTATCGAAATGAAATTTAAAGCTAAAACCTTTAATTTTTGTATCGTAAAGCACCCATTTCCTTGGAAAAGATTTCCCGAAACTGGTCCAAAATAATTCTCTTAACTGTCTAGATTCTTCTTTACTGAACATAATTTAAATGGCATAAGCTGCGGCAACTCCCGCAAAAATTGAAATGAGTTTGGTGAGGTTGAATTTGTGGCCTTCGCTACTTTCAAATAAAATGGTTGTAGAAATATGGAAAAATATTCCGATTACAATCGCGTTTATAAAATGGATGTAATCTTCTACTAACGAGACGTGATTCGATATAAAAGTCCCAAGCGGTGTCATGATTGCAAATAATCCAAGAAATCCTAACGTTTGTAATTTAGTATAATGCGACTGAATTAAAAACGTTGTAATTAAAGCTGCAATGGGAATTTTATGAATTAATACACCGTACACCATATCGTTGTGATGATGAATTGGAAAACCTTCTAAGAAACTATGAATACATAAACTAATAAACAATAACCAAGGAAAAGTGGTATCGTGTTTATGTACATGCACATGGCCATGTTCTGCACCTTTAGAAAAGAATTCTAATACAATTTGCAATAGAATTCCAATCATAATAAAGAGTCCAGTTTGTCTAGCAGGCAAATGGTGATAGACTTCAGGAAGCAATTCGAATAAGGTTAATGCCAATAAAAAGGCACCACTAAACGATAATAATATTTTGGTGTTTAAGGCCGGTCTATTTTTACTAAAAAAAGCTAAACCTATACCTAAAATAACGGCAACAAAGGGAAGTAAATACGAATTCATTATTTAATAAGCATAACTAAACGATCTGATGTTTTTGCATCAAATTTTTGTAATTTATAATTTCCAAAAACTTCTAATAAGTTTACATCTGCAGCTTCAAAAAGCAATTCAAAGTCTTTTAGGGTAAAGGCCCTTACGCGTTCTTGAAAGTTATAATCTTCGCCTTCAAAAGTAAACGATATGTCTTTAATAATGTGGCCATCTTCAACATAACGCTTTAAGTTAAAAGTAATACCATCTACCACTTTTGTGTCTTCAGGAACTAAATTTGCAATAACATGGTCGGAATTCATAAAATCGATAACACCTATGCCGTATTCATTTAAATCACTTTTAATAGATTTTATAGTATTTAGGTTGTCCTCATCTTTATCGAAATAGCCAAAGCTGGTAAATAAATTAAAGACCGCATCGAAAGTGCCAGGAAAAGGTTTACACATGTCGTGAACCTCGAATTTTAACGTATCATTTTCAAACTGCTTGGCATGATTAATACTATTTTCCGATAAATCGGCACCAGTAACTTGATATCCTAAAGAATTTAGATAGACCGAGTGTCTCCCTTTTCCGCAGGCTAAATCTAAAATATGACTGTTTTCGTCGATATTTAAATATTGTGTTAGGTTATCCATGAACATTTGTGCTTCACGGTCGTCCCTATCTTTATATAAAATGTGGTAAAAAGGCGTATCAAACCACGATACATACCAGGTTGTGTTATCTTTTATCATTTCTAAACTATGTAGGGTGCAAAAATACTGTATTTTTGTAATCTATTTAAAGTAAATAATGGAGAATAATTTTAAAATGGTTGCCAAGACCTTATTTGGCTTTGAAGAATTATTAGCAAACGAATTAACTCAGCTTGGTGCGCAACAAGTTGAAATAGGTGTAAGAAACGTAAGTTTTGTTGGAGATAAAGGCTTTATGTATAAGGCAAATTTATCGCTTAGAACAGCTATTAAAATTCTAAAACCTATACGTACTTTTCGTGTGGTTACAGAGCAAGATATTTACGATAATGTTTATAAAATGCAATGGGAAAACTACATGAAACCTACGGGTACTTTAGCTATAGATGCTACTGTAAACTCTACGGTATTTACGCATTCATTATATATTGCTCAGAAAACTAAAGATGCAATTGTAGATAAATTTAGAAATACATCGGGAATACGACCTAACGTAGATTTAAAATTTCCTGACTTAAAAATTAACGTACATATAGACAGAGAAAAGTGTACACTTTCGTTAGATACGTCTGGGGATTCTTTACATAAGCGTGGCTATAAAACGGCAACAAATATTGCGCCTATAAACGAAGTGTTGGCAGCTGGTTTAATAATGCTTTCTGGTTGGGACGGACAAAGTGATTTTATGGATCCGATGTGTGGTTCTGGAACTATTTTGGCAGAAGCCGCTATGATTGCTTGTAATATTCCGCCAAACTTAATGCGTAAAGAATTTGCATTTGAACGTTGGGAAGATTGGGATGTTGAACTGTTTGAGAAAATTGAAGAATCGCTTTTAGGAAAAACTCGAGATTTCCATCATAAAATTATTGGGTACGATAAATCGCCATCTGCAGTAACTAAAGCCATTGAAAATGTAAAAAATGCACATTTAGATGAATTTGTAACTGTTAAGCACGAAGATTTCTTTAAAACTCAAAAAGGAGGAAGCGAGAAATTACATATGTTATTTAATCCGCCTTATGGGGAACGATTAAATATTGAAATGGAAGATTTTTATAAAAGTATAGGGGACACGTTAAAACAGAATTACCCAGGAACAGATGCTTGGTTAATTACCTCTAATTTAGAAGCTTTAAAACATGTTGGATTAAGACCATCTAGAAAGATAAAATTATTTAATGCCAAATTAGAATCTCGTTTAGTAAAATACGTGATGTATGAAGGTAGTAAGAAAGCAAAAAAGCAAGTGTAACACACTTGCTTTTTTTTATTTTAAAAGTATAAAGGTTATTTAAACGCTTTATATTTAAATTTTTGTCCACCTACAGAAATATCTGCCATTAAACCACCTTTGGTTTGTGTAAACACGGCAACTCCTTCAGAATATTTAGCATTAAATGATTCTCCAGATTTAATAGCTGTTGCTGACGCACCTGCATCGAATTTAAATTTTCCTTTCTGGAATTCTTCTAATTCTTTATCTGTTTCAAAGAAAATGACTTCAATTATAGCTTCTCCACCGGCTTGAAGTCCAACGTTAAGCTTTTTAAGACTTGCCATTCCTATTTTAGCACCGTTTTTTTTGTAAACAACTCCATTACCTGAAGCTCCACCTACAATAAATGCTGCTTTACCAACATTAGGGAAAATAACATATCCTGCAGCATTATCAAAGAATTTGTTCAAATCAGGATTTGTTTCAATAAGTGTTTTTTTTGCAGTATCTGCATCTTTAATTATGGCCTGATCTTTCTCGCTTTGAGCAGTAGCAGAAAACGCCATTAGCCCGATAGTAAGAACCATTACTATTTTTTTTAAGTTATTCATGATTGTTAAATGTTTTAATTATTAAGTTAAAATTAAAGTTAAATAAAAATTTAATACCCCATGTGTTTAATTCAGTTTATTGTTAACTCTACTGAATTTGAATAGATTGCCAAACGATTATAATAATTATTTATCTTTTTTATACAACGGAATTAAATACGAAATGGAATACCCATATCCTGTTCCTATGCCTAGACTGTCGTAGGTTTTATTAAAGCCAGGGATATAAAGATTTTCAAAATTATCAGGTTCACTTTGTGTAATTAAACCTTTAATTTCTACATGAGCACCTAGGTATAGATTATTAAGAATTTCAACCTTAAATCCAATAATTAGTTCTGCCCACAGTGCTGTTAATCCGTTGTAATCTTTAATGTCTGAGGATGAAAATTGCGGTGCCCAATATTGATTTTTGGTATAAATAGAATAACTATTTAAAGTTTGACTGAATGCACTTGCACCAATTCTAAATCCGCCGTAAATCATATTTTCCATGTCTAACCAATTTCGGTAGGCATTATAATCTACACCAACTTTAAAATAACTTCCTTTGGTGGTTGCATTATAAAAATCGTTGAATTCAGTGTTGTTTTCTGCACCAAATTCACCTGCGAGGTAAATAAATTTAGTTAACCTATAATCTCCAACTACTTCAAAACCTTCGTAATCTTCTTCAAACGCGGTACGTACCAATTTACTTAAATCGACACCTACGCGTAGTCCATACTTCTCTTTTATTTGAGTAGAATCTTGAGCTTGAGCTGCCACAATAGAATCTTTAGTGGCAAGTTTTCCTAATTCGGATTGAGCAAGAATCGAACCACTAAAGCAAAGTATGGCAATAAGGGTTTTAATGGTATAGTTTAAATTGTTCTTCATTCTCATCCTCTACAGATTGGTTATCGTTTACTGATCGAATTAGTTGGATCCAATTATCGTCATCTTCAACTAAATTGATACTTACATTTCTATATACTGTTTTATAGCCACAAGCACGAGAGACATAAATTTCTTCCATATCGTAACTAATTGTAATTATATCTTCATTTCCTGTTACAGTATCATCAGAATCATCGTCTGGTGTGTCATTATCGTCTAGAACATATTCCTCGTAAAGCGAGTATTGTGTAACGGTATCGGTAGTCTTTAAAGGAATGGCAATAGAATCTGTTGCAACAACATCATATCCAGGAAGCACCTCGTCGTTACCCACACCTTGTACTCTAAGGTTGGTTACGCTGTATAACACATCTGTATTAGGATTTGTAACATCGTAAAACCTAATAATTAAACTTGGCGTAGTGGGCGTGTCGTTAGAACAAATATCATCTTTTTCACATCCTAAAAAGCAAAATGCAATTAAAAGTATAATGACAAATGAATATTTCATAACTGATTATCTTTTTTCTAAAAGTACAATATTCTCTACGTGATGCGTTTGTGGAAACATATCTACAGCTTGTACTTTGGTCACTTTATAAACAGCATCCATTAATTGTAAATCTCTAGCTTGTGTAGCACTATTACAACTTACATATACAATTTTTTCTGGCGAAACATTTAATAACATTTGTACCACGTCTTTATGCATTCCATCTCGTGGTGGATCTGTAATAATAACATCTGGATGCCCATGAGTGTTTATAAACGCTGTGTTAAACACATTTTTCATGTCGCCCACATAGAAATCTACATTGTCTATATTATTGGCTTTTGCGTTTTCTTTAGCTGCTAAAATTGCATCTGGAACAGCTTCTACACCAACTACCTTTTTAGCGTTTTTAGCCACAAATTGAGCAATAGTTCCTGTTCCTGTGTATAAATCGTAAACCAATTCGTTTCCGGTTAATCCAGCAAATTCACGTGTTAATTTATATAACTGGTACGCCTGATCAGAATTTGTTTGATAGAAAGATTTTGCATTAATTTTAAATTTTAAACCTTCCATTTCTTCAAAGATATGATCACGACCACTAAAACATACAATCTCTTGGTCGTAAATGGTATCGTTTGCCTTGGTGTTAATCACGTATAATAAAGAGGTAATTTCCGGGAATGTTTCAGCTAAATAATTTAATAATAATTCACGTTTCTCTTTATCTTCTTTAAAGAACTGAATTAAAATCATTAATTCTCCTGTAGATGCTGTACGTATCATTAAAGTACGTAGTAATCCGGTTTGGTTTCTTGTATTAAAAAATTCCAAATCGTTTTCAATAGCAAATGCTTTTACGGCATTTCTAATAGCATTAGAAGGATCCGCTTGTAAATGACATTTATTGATGTCTAAAATCTTATCCCACATGCCTGGAATATGAAATCCTAATGCGTTTTTGTCTTCTAAATTTATATCAGACTGAATTTCTTCAAGAGTTAACCAACGGCTATCACTAAAAGAGAATTCCATTTTGTTTCTGTAAAAATACTGTTCGGCAGATCCTAAAATAGGCGTAACCTCGGGCAATTCGATATGACCTAAACGACGTAAGTTGTTTTCAGTTTCTTTTTGTTTGTAATGCAATTGCCATTTATAATCCATATCCTGCCATTTACAACCGCCACAAACGCCAAAATGTTCGCATTCTGGTGTAGTACGTTTATCAGACAATTTATGGAAAACGGTAGCTTTCCCTTCGTAATAAGCTTTACGCTTTTTGTAGGTTTGAATATCTACCACATCGCCTGGTACAGCATTTGGTAAAAAAATAACTGCTCCTTCTGGAGATTTTGCGATGGTTTTCCCTTTTGCTCCTGCATCAAGGACTTCTATATTTGTAAAAACTTGTTTTCTATTTCTTCTTGACATGCGACAAAAATAAGGTGTTTTTAGCTTTTGTTTACACGTCTTTACATATTTTTTAGAAACGAATTGCATTTTTAAAATGAATATAGAAGTAGAATGCATTTAAAAATGTAACATATTATTTTAATCCGCTTTTTATATTTAGTAATTTGCAAACAGTTTAATGGGTGATTTCTCTCCATTTCAAAATTTTATAATTAAGTTAGAGACAAGTTAGGAATAGAAAATTATCAATTTAAAATATATTAAAATGGCTGTTTTAGACCAATTAACTTCTCAGCAAGCAATTGACTTAGAAAACCAGTACGGTGCACACAATTATCATCCGTTACCTGTAGTGCTAACAAAAGGCGAAGGCGTTTTTGTTTGGGACGTTGAAGGAAAAAAGTATTACGATTTCTTATCGGCATACTCTGCGGTAAACCAAGGACACTGTCACCCTAAAATTGTGGGCGCAATGATAGAGCAAGCCCAGAAATTAACTTTAACATCTCGTGCATTTTATAATGATATGTTAGGGAAATACGAAAAATTTGCATGCGAATATTTCGGTTTCGATAAATTATTACCCATGAATACTGGTGCCGAAGCTGTAGAAACAGCCTTAAAACTATGTAGAAAATGGGCCTACGAAGTTAAAGGTGTTGATGAAAATGATGCTGAAATTATTGTTTGTGAAAACAACTTCCACGGACGAACGACAACCATCATATCATTTTCTAATGATCCTGTAGCACGTAAAAATTTTGGTCCATATACAGATGGGTTTATAAAAATTGAATATGATAACCTAAAGGATTTAGAAGCCGCTCTAAAAAATAATCCGAATGTAGCAGGATTTTTAGTGGAACCTATTCAAGGTGAAGCTGGTGTGTATGTTCCAAGTGAAGGGTATTTAACACAAGCCAAAGCGTTGTGCGAAAAATATAATGTATTGTTTATTGCAGACGAAGTACAAACGGGAATAGCTAGAACAGGACAATTGTTGGCTGTAAATCATGAAAATGTAAAACCAGATGTATTAATTTTAGGTAAAGCATTAAGTGGAGGTGCGTATCCAGTAAGTGCTGTGTTTGCAGATAACGCAGTTATGGATGTTATTAAACCAGGAAACCATGGAAGTACGTTTGGAGGTAACCCTATTGCAGCAGCAGTTGCTATTGCCGCTCTTACGGTTGTTAAAGACGAAAAGTTAGCAGAAAATGCAGAAACACTAGGACAGTTATTCCGTAGCGAATTAGATAAATATATAGCTACAAGTTCCATTGCAAATTTAGTGAGAGGAAAAGGGTTGTTAAATGCTATTGTAATTAATGAAGATGAAGATAGCGATACGGCTTGGAATATTTGTTTAGCACTTCGCGATAACGGATTATTAGCAAAACCTACACACGGAAATATTATTCGTTTTGCTCCGCCATTAGTAATGACTGAAGCACAATTATTAGATTGTGTAGCAATTATAATTAAGACATTAAAGCAGTTTGAAAAATAAGCTTTTTAAATACACTAAAAAAGCGATTCTTTAAAATAAGGAATCGCTTTTTTTATATCTAACATTTGAGTTTAAGTTAACTTAATAATCGTAACCACTCTGTCTCATAATTTCGTTAGTTTGCTCAATCATTACATCCCAATCTGTAGTAGCAAGAGTGTACACGGTGTACAATAAATACAATGCATTTATAATAAGAATAACTAAAGCTACTGTTTTAGCATCATTCATTCCTTTAAAATTCTCGTAACGTTCTGGGTCTAACTCTACATCTTTTAATTTAGAATGCGCCATGTAAAATGCAATTCCTGCAGGAATTACACCCATTCCGCCTAGACAACAACATAGCAATCCTAATCCAGATAATACGTAAACAGTTGTGGTTTTTAAGTAAATTCTTTCCATATAATTTATTGAATATTAGTGGTCGATAATTTTATAAAATAGCTTATTACAATAATAGCGATATTAACTATAAAAAGCCATTTTTTTATTGATTCTTGGTGTTTAAAAGACATAAATATGTTTAAAACAAGCACTATTGCTAAGAGTATAAGTGTGTAAACGGCTGGATACATTTTAAAAGCATCAATAAAATGCCCTTGAAAAATTAAAGCTATGGCGCGCTGTAATCCACAACCTAGACAGTCGAAACCAAAAAGTTGTTTGTTTATACACGGTAGCATGTAATCTTCAATAGAAGACATAAGGTTTAAAATTTGGAATACAAATATAGTATTATATGGATGCATTTTATAGAGAAGAATATGAAAGTACTTTATTTAAAATTGTAATTTTGAATTTTTAAAATGAAAACTAAAATCATGAAAATGTCCCAAACCCTAAATTATATACTCATTGTCTTCGGAATTATAGTAGCAATGTATGCTAAAGTAGATGATTCTGAAAACACCTATCTTTTAATTTTGGGAATTTGTAGTTTACTTTTTGGTGTATTTAAAATTTCGCAAACCATACCGAGTAAAAAACAAAATGAAGACGAGTTTAACACTGAAGACGAATAACATGAATTTTAAAAAAGGAGATACTGTTTCTGTTTTAGATGAAGACATGTCTGGAATTGTTTTAAAAATTGAAGGACAGTCTGTTTCTGTAGAAACTACAGACGGTTTTATTTTAAATTTTGAAGCTCATGAGCTTATTAAAATTAAGTCAGAAAAAGCTTTAGACTCAGATTTGTTTTTTAATAATCCTTCTCATAAAGTCATTTCTGAAAAAGAAGAATATAAACCTAGAAAATCGGTTCGCGTAAAACCTAAAGAGCGTTTTGAGCCGACTATGGAAGTCGATTTACATATCCACAATCTTACTAAATCGACACGAAATATGGGGAACTACGATATGCTATCCTTACAATTAGATACGGCGAAGCATAAATTGGAATTTGCTATGAAAAACAGAATCCAAAAAATAGTGTTTATACATGGAGTAGGAGAAGGCGTGCTTAAAATGGAATTGGAGTACTTATTTAACCACTACGATAATTTAAAGTATTACGATGCTAATTATCAAAAATACGGTGTAGGCGCTACCGAAGTTTATATTTTTCAGAATGTTAAATAATCAGTCTTTAAAATAGAATACATAGGTAATGGTTAAACAACGGTTAGTTTCAAATTTTGACTCGATATTTAGAGCAAAATTATATTTTTTTCTTAAAAAGTCACTTTGGAAGTATTTAATCTTTACACTTATTATGGGGTTTTCATTACCAATAAACAAAATGAATCCTGTAGTATCTGGTTTAATATATTTTGCAGCTGTTATGCTTTTATTATGGCCTTTACAGTATTTAAGCGCCAAACGATTTAGTAAGTTAATTAATTTTGATGCTTTAGTAGAATTCAAAGAAGATGAAATTAAACTGAATCATAACATTACTAACACCACCGAAATACACAATTGGAATTGGGTAAATACTATTGATATAAAAAAAGATAAGATTTGGTTAACTCTAAATGAAGCACGACCTTTTGCGGTTTCAATACCAAAATCTAAATTAACTCAGTCTGAAATCGATTTTTTTAAATCTAAAATGGCTTAAAATATAATCGCCTCAAGTTCCCCTTATACGCTTTAAAATAAAAACTCCACCTGATAAGGGGTGGAGCATTAATAAAAGGAGATTAATTAGTGTTTTCAATCCCAGTTTTTAATTTCTTTTTGAATCTCTTCCTGACTTCTATTCGTACGTTTTGCTACACGTTCTGTCATTAAAGTAAATTCTCCTGAACGATAATCTACATCTTCCGATGTAAGTGAAGGATACTTTTTCCGGTATTCCTTTTGGATTTCATTCCATTTCTTTTGTAAATCGTCCAAATTTAATGGTCCATTTTGTGCTCTATATTCTTGTTCTTGTTTCCGATTGTTATCGTGTTCATCATTTGTATTTTCCATAATTCATAATGATTTAAATAATTGTACTCTAAATTACAATTAGTAGTATTGATATGTTAATCTTAAACAAACGAAAATTAACCGTATTGAATTTTTAATACAAAACGTTTAAGTGATTTACATACAGGTAATTATTTTAATAATAATTCGTTTTCTGTTATTGCGGAATCTTTTCATGCTCTTCTTCCTGTTTGTCTTTAATATAGGTGTATGCTAAATAACCTAACTGTAAGGCAACAAATACAATTTTTGCTTTTCTGCTTTTCATTAAAGCGCTTCCTAATCCTAATAGTGTTGTGGGTTTCATATATGTATATTTTAAGTGATGAATTCATTCGTGTTAATACAAGATTTATTATAAACGAAAGAATTCTGTAGTATTTCTTTCTTCTAAGGTAATGTGTTTATACAAGTTGGGTTAACCGAAAGGATTACATTTTTATCTCATATAAATTCTCGTACTTCATATTATATTAAAGACTTAGCATGCTTAAATACGTTATAAGCCTATATGATTTAAGTATGCGAAAGAGGTCAAAATTTTATTTTTTGAATTAATACATCTGCTTGTTGTGTTATACTTTTATTGATAAATACATCCATTATGACACTCACAGAATTTTTTTTATTGATTTTATCAATTTTCGGAATATTCAGTATTATTATCTTAATAACACGTTTATTCGGACTTAGAACTTTTGCTAAAATGTCTAGTTTCGATTTCGCGTCTACAGTCGCCATTGGATCTGTATTAGCATCTATAATCTTAAATAGTGATTACTCTATACTAAAAGGAGCTATTGCATTAGGAACCATTATTGGATTTCAAACCTTGTTCGCATTTTTGGTAAGAAAAAGCGATTTTTTTAGAACATTATTTACAAACAAACCACAAATTATTATGTGGAATGGAAAAATACTTCATAGTAAATTGAAATCGTGTAATGTGAGTGAAGGCGATCTTATTGCAAAATTAAGAGAAGCCAATGTTCATGATTTTAGCGAGGTAAAAGCGGTAATTTTTGAAAGCACAGGCGATGTTTCAGTCATTCACAATAGTGAACAAAAAGCAGTTGAATATAGAATGTTTCAAGATGTAAGTACAGAAAATTTGAATGTTTAATTTTTTTAAGAATACATTAAAGACAAACTGAACATTACTCTGCATACTTACCATAATACGTTTTAATCAAATTTTCAACAGGTTTGTTTTGAGGGGTAAATCTAGAATCTTGTTCTCCACCAGAAGTATCATGATTAATAAACCATTTCCAAACAAATCCACCAGCAAACCACTCTTCATGCCAGAAGGATTCAAACAATGCTTGGCTACAGTTTAGCTGAGCTTCAAGATTAACTTGAGTCATATTTCTATCACTTTTCCAAGGTTCTTTACCTGCATAATCTACACTTCGGTAACCGTATTCTGTAAATAAAATAGGTTTATTGTAAGTGTTATAATAATCATGAATAAATTTTTTATGAGAAGACCAACCAGCTAATGCATCCTCAAAAGTTGGTGTCTGGTTTTTACTTAAAGGAAAATAAGCATCAATACCAATATAATCTAGATTGCTCCAAAATGGAGTGTATTTAAATTCATCCCAATTCGCAGCATACGTCAATTTCCCTGAGTACACGTCTTTAATTTTTAAAATTAAATTCTGCCAATATTCTGGTCTGTGTTTAATAAATTGTTCTAATTCAGTTCCAATACAAAATAAATCTACGTGAGCGTCTTCAGCCAATTTAGCATATTCTAAAATGAATTTGGTATAAGAATCTTCTAAAATTCTCCAGTTGTTTTCGGTTTCCATTAATATGTTTCCCGTAAATGCACCATGACTAATCCAAATTTGTGGCTTTAGCATAATGTGAATATTTTGTTTCTGAAGAGCTTGTATATAATGTTTTGCTCCAGACTTTGTTTCGCCGTACCATTGGCGGTCACTATTATATTTAATCTCAGGATGATTTATATTTCTAATAAATCCGAAAGGCATTATCGCGGCGTAATTGGCATTTAAATTCACTATAGGTTTAATATGGCTATCGTGAATAGTATCTCTAGAAGCTACAAAACTTACGCCGTTAATTTTTTGAGATTGAGATTGGCAAGACAGTATCGTAATTAGTAATAGTAATACTAGTGTATGTTTCGATTTCATATAGAGAGATTCAAACTTCTAAATTAGTATAAATTGAAAATATAAAACGATTTTAATGTTAATTATAATACCGAATTGCGATTTGAAATTCATAATGCTTAAAACTTAGATGTTTATCATACGGTTTTAACCTCTAAATTAAAATACTAAAATTATGGACAGGTGTTTAATCCTAAATAGAATATAATTGTATTGTCTGATTTTATTGAAATGGATTATCTCTTTTAGGATTTGTATATCGATTAATTAAATTATAAATGCAAACCATGACTTACTTTTTGGTGCAATATGCATTCATTTTTAAATATTACAAATTAATCTGAAAAAGATAATTATTGTAGATAAATGTTACTAAATTTAAGTGAAAAATAACAAACTAAAAACCAAACAAATTGAAAATCAAAACAGTACTTGTCGCCAATCGCGGTGAAATAGCCATAAGAATCTTTAGGGCTTGCACAGAAATTAACGTTAAAACTATTGGAATATACACCTTCGAGGATCGGTATTCGTTACACCGTTATAAAGCCGATGAATCGTATCAAATAGGCGAAGATAACGAACCATTAAAACCCTATTTAAATATTGAAGGTATTATAAAGGTGGCTATTGAAAATGGTGCAGATGCTATTCATCCGGGCTATGGCTTTTTATCAGAAAACGCCAATTTCGCTAAAGCTTGCGAAGACAATGGTATTATTTTTATCGGACCAAAAGTTTCGGTATTGCAATCGTTGGGCGATAAAATTATGGCAAAAACGGTCGCCGTAGAAAACAATATTCCTATAATACGAAGTAATAGTAAACCATTAACCGATATAGATATAGCCTTATCTGAAGCCGAAATTATTGGGTATCCCATAATGCTAAAAGCGGCTTCTGGTGGTGGCGGACGAGGAATGCGAGTGATAAGAAAAGCCGATGAATTAAAAAGTGCTTTTAACGAAAGTAAACGGGAAGCCTTAAATGCCTTTGGTGATGATACGGTGTTTCTAGAAAAATATGTAGAGAATCCGAAACATATAGAAATTCAAATTGTAGCCGATAACCATGGTAATATGGTGCATTTGTTTGAACGCGATTGCTCGGTACAACGGCGTTATCAAAAAGTAATCGAGTTTGCACCTTCTTTTGATTTGAGTGAAGAAACAAAACAGGCACTTTACAATTATGCACTTAAAATATGTAAAGCCGTAAATTATAATAATATTGGTACGGTTGAATTTTTAGTTGAAAATGACGAAATCTATTTTATAGAAGTTAACCCAAGAGTTCAAGTAGAACATACGGTTACCGAAGTTGTAACAAATATAGATTTAATAAAGGCACAGCTTTTTATAGCTGGTGGTTATAAACTATCTGACGAGCAAATTAAAATCCCGAGTCAAGATGCCATAAAAATAAGTGGCTATGCGTTACAGTGCCGAATTACAACAGAAGACCCTAAAAACGATTTCAAACCCGATTATGGAACGGTGTCTGCCTACCGGAGCGCCGCTGGGTTTGGAATTCGCTTAGATGCAGGAAGTATTTATCAGGGTGCTGTAATATCGCCTTTCTTCGATTCTATGCTGGTTAAAGTAACGGCACATGGAAGAACATTAGACGGTGCAAGTCGTAAAATTCGTCGTGCTTTAGCCGAGTTTAGAATTCGTGGTGTTAAAACCAACATGCCTTTTCTTGATAATATTTTAAAACATGAAACCTTTAGGCAAGGAAAGGTAACGGTAAATTTCATTAAAGCAAACTCTGATTTATTTGTATTTAAAGCACCTAAAAATAGAGCCACAAAGTTAATTACGTACTTAGGCGATGTTGTAGTTAATGGAAATGCCGATGTTAAAAAAGTAGAATTAGGTAAAACATTTATAAAACCTAAAGTGCCGAAATTCGATTCTAATGCAGCATATCCAGAAGGTACAAAAGATCTTTTAACCAAGTTAGGTCCAGATAAATTTTCGGAATGGTTAAAAAACGAAAAACAGGTACATTTTACAGATACTACCATGCGAGATGCACACCAAAGTCTGTTGGCTACACGTATGCGAACATTTGATATGCTAAAAGTAGCGGAAGGTTATGCTAAGAACCATCCTGAAATTTTTAGTATGGAAGTTTGGGGTGGTGCCACTTTTGATGTGTGCTTACGTTTCCTTCAGGAAAACCCTTGGGAAAGATTGCAATTGTTGCGTAAAGCCATGCCTAATGTCCTGTTACAAATGCTTATTCGAGGTTCAAACGGTGTAGGCTATAAAGCCTATTCAGATAATTTAATAGGTGAATTTGTAGAACAGTCTTGGGAAAATGGCGTAGATGTATTTAGAATTTTTGATTCGTTGAATTGGATGAAATCCTTAGCACCATGTATAGAACATGTACGCACTAGAACTGGCGGATTAGCAGAAGGTTCTATTTGTTATACTAACGATATTTTAAATCCAGAAAACACAAAATACAACCTGAACTATTATATTAATCTAGCTAAAGAAATTGAAGGAGCCGGCGCTCATATTTTAGGTGTAAAAGACATGGCTGGTTTATTAAAACCTTATGCGGCTTACGAGTTAATTTCGGCTTTAAAATCGGAGATTAATATTCCTATTCATTTACATACACATGATACATCGTCTATTCAATCTGCGACGTATTTAAAAGCGATTGAAGCGGGTGTAGATGTGGTAGATGTGGCTTTAGGTGGTTTGTCTGGCTTAACGTCGCAGCCTAATTTTAATTCGGTTGTAGAGATGTTAAAATATCAAGATCGTGCAAGTCCAATTAATATCGATTCTTTAAACGAATATTCTAACTATTGGGAAACTGTTAGAACTTATTATTATCCGTTCGAGTCGGGATTAAAGTCGGGCTCGGGCGATGTGTTTAAACATGAAATTCCAGGTGGACAATATTCTAATTTAAAACCGCAAGCTCAAGCCTTAGGATTGGAAAGTCGTTTTCATGAAATCACTAAAATGTACGGGGAAGTGAATACCCTTTTTGGAGATATAGTTAAAGTTACTCCAAGTTCTAAAGTCGTGGGTGATATGGCACAATATCTAGTAAGTAATAATTTAACTATTCAGGATGTTTTAGAAAAAGGAGAAAATATATCTTTTCCTCAATCTGTAGTCGATTTTTTTAAAGGGGATCTCGGTCAACCCGTTGGTGGTTTTCCTAAAAAGATTCAACAAATTATTTTAAAAGATCAAGTGCCATATACAGACCGTCCCAATGCTCATATACCACCATTAGATTTAGAAGAAGAATATAAAGCGTTTAAAAAGACTTTCGAGCAAGAGTTAAGTAGAAAAATAAATTATACAGATTTCTTATCGTATCAACTCTATCCAAAGGTATTTACAGATGCATTTAATAAGCATTTAAAATATGATAACCTGATGAATTTACCGACTAAAAATTTCTTTTATGGTATGGATTTGGGAGAGGAAATTATTGTAGAATTAGATAAGGGAAAGACGCTGTTAATTACATTAGAATCTATAGGAAAACCTAATTATGAAGGCCTCGTTACGGTATACTTTAAAGTGAACGGGCAGGGGAGAACGGTACAGATAAAAGATGATTCTATTAAGGTGGATAAAATTGAACATGTAAAAGTAGATAAATCCGATAGCAAACAGATAGGCGCCCCATTACAAGGTATGTTATCTACTATATTAGTGAAAGCGGGTGATAAAGTCATTAAAAATCAACCCTTGTTTATTATTGAAGCGATGAAAATGGAAACCACAATGACGGCAGCTACAGATGCTGTAGTAAAAAAGGTTATTATAAAACCAGGAATTATGGTTAATTCCGACGACTTAGTTATTGTAATGGAATAAGTAAGTCTATATAAATAAAACACCCTCAGACGTTATATTAGTCTAAGGGTGTTTTTATGTCGTATTTGTTTCTATAAACTAAGTTAAATTACGCTTCGCAACTTGCACAATCTTTCTTTTGTTTGAATTTCTGCGCCGCATTCATACTATGTTGATAATACAATGATTTTAATCCTAATTTCCAAGCATTAATATGTATTTTATTAATGTCTTTTGTTGGCATATCTGGATGTACAATAATGTTTAAAGATTGTCCTTGGTCGATATGGTTTTGTCTGTTCGCTGCTTGGTAAATAATATCCATTTGGTCTATTTCCGAATAGGTTTTAAATACCGCCTTTTCATGGTCTGATAAGAAATCTAAGTGCTGTACAGAACCATCTCTACTTCTAATGTCGTTCCAAACTTCAGGAGTATTCATACCTTTTTCTTCTAGAAGATTAACCAAGTATGGATTTTTAATAGTGGTTTTAATTTTAGCAATATCCTTTACATAAATGTTAGACCAAATTGGTTCTATACCTTGAGATACTTGTCCTAAAATAAATGCTGAAGATGTAGTTGGTGCAATCGCATTTAGAGTCGCATTTCTACGTCCGTATCCTTTAAGAAGGTCTGGTTCTCCTAATGCTGTAGCAAGTTCTTCTGAAGCTTTATAAGAACGCTCTTTTATGGTTTTAAATATCTCACTATTTAAGTTAAACGCTTCTTGACTGTCAAAAGACAACGATTTAGATTGTAATAACGAATGCCATCCTAAAACCCCTAAACCTAAAGCTCTGTTTTCTTTAGCGAAGTTATAAGCGCGCTCCATAAATAAGAACGTTTGGCGGTCTTCACGGCTGTCGGAATCTCTATAAGATTCTAATTTTTCTAAAAATTCTGAAATTACAGCATCTAAAAAGTACACCATAGTTTCTACGGCGTCTGTATCTTTCCACTTGTCGTAATTAAGTAAATTTATACTAGAAAGTACACAAACAAACGACCAGTTTTCGTCTGACGGCAACATGATTTCTGTACATAAATTACTCGCGTAAATCGGATGATTTTTGTCTTTGTACACATCTACAGAACCTTCATTAGCATTATCTGTAAAGAAGATATATGGGTAACCCATTTCACCTCTACTTTGTAATACTTTCGCCCAAACTGTACGTTTTTCAACATCACCATCAATCATAGACTGCATCCACGCATTGGTTACCGTAACCCCGTGCGTTAACTCTTGGATAGCATTTCCTTCAGACCCAATTTCTAAAAACTCCATAATATCTTTATGGTCTATTGGTAAGTACGGAGAGAAACGACCACGACGTACAGAACCTTGACTTACAACATCGACCATAGATTCGAAAAGACGCATAATATGCACAGCTCCTGATGCTGTTCCGTTATTCTTTACTTCGGCTCCTCTGTGACGGATTTTACCAAAGTATCCAGATGTTCCACCACCAAGTTTAGACATCATTCCAATTTCAGATTGGGTAAACAAGATGTTTCCCATATCGTCGTCTATATGCGAACCAAAACAGCTAATCGGTAAGCCACGTTTTTGTCCGAAATTAGACCAAACAGGAGAGGCTAGCGAATAAAAACCTTGAGACATATAGTTGTAAAATTTATCGCTAAAGCCAGGCATTTTTAAAATGTCTTGCGCGCAATCTGCAATTTCTCTAATACGCTCTTCTGGATTTACACCTTCTGTAAGGTATCCCGATTCTAAAAATTTACGGCTATTTTCGTTTAACCACCCAAAGGAATCATTTTCTATGGTACCGTTTTTAGTGTGTAATGCCGCGTGCCTAGCATCGACTAAATTTTGAGCATTATTTTTTTCTGATGTTGTTGTAACAGGGTCTTGATTGTAAGTGTTGTTTTCCATTTTTTAAAATAAGTCGTCGCTAGTTATACTTTGGGCTCTTTTACTGTAATTTATTGAACGTTTAACAAAGAAGTCTCCATGTTTTGTTCCAATTATTTCGTCATCAAACCATTCCGTTTGAGCTAATAATTTCTGATCAATTTCAAATATTTTATTAATTCCAATACTCTCTAAAGAGTTATTAAATCGATTTTTAATGAATTCGTTTATTACCGCTTTCGGAATAAAATCTAATTCACCTTTTTCGAAAATCCAATCTATAATTTTACTTTCAGAACTATACGCTTCTTCACATAGTTGCTGAATCATAATCTTATACGTATCGTTAAACCATTCTGGGTGTTCGTCTTTAATGATATTGATAAGGTCGATACCAAAATCGCCATGAATTTGTTCTTCTTTAGAGGTTGCTTCTACAACATTCGAAATTCCTTTAAGCATGTTTTTATGCTTGTTAAAAGCCATTATGATAAGGAACTGAGAGAATAAAGACACATGTTCTATAAACAAAGAGAATAATAATACAGATTCTGCATACTCTTCGTTATTTTCGCTTTTTGCATTTTTTAAAGCCGTCTCTAAATACTGGACACGCTTCATTATTGCAGGCTTCTTCTTTAATTTTTCGAACTCACTATTTAATCCTAAAATTTCTAATAAGTGAGAATAGGCATCGTGATGTCTTACTTCACTTTCTGCAAATGTAGCACCTACAGATCCTATTTCTGGCTTAGGCATACGGTGATAAATATCACCCCAAAACGTTTTAACAGCCACTTCTATTTGAGATATAGCAAGCATGGTGTTTTTAATAGCACTTTGTTCTACAGGTGTTAAAGCCGATTTAAAATCTTGGATGTCACTTGTGAAATTAAATTCGGTATGAATCCAGTAGGAATGACGAATAGCTGGTACATATTCGTATAGTTGAGGGTACTCGTAAGGTTTTAAATTGATACGTTTTTCGAAAATATTACTTTTTCTACTTTGCGTTTGGTTGTTTCTATAAATGATATACGCTTTGGCAACATCTACAAACTCACTATGCATTAGTTTTTTCTCGACAATATCTTGTACTTCTTCTACAGTAGGTACGTAATCTTTGTCTTGATCGCGACGCTCTAAAAGCTCGGCATATACATTTTTTGCTATTAATTCGGCATCATCACTTGTACCATGGTTAACGGCTTGCATTGCTTTTGTAACGGCAGCTGTAATTTTCTGAAGGTCAAAAGGTTTTGACTTAAAATTTCTTTTAATAATTTGAATTATTTCCATGTTTACCATATTAAGTAGATTTAATAATCTTAAATAACCAATGTCTTGAACTCTAAAATAGCTTTAGATACAGGCATGAAACTTATTCTTCAGATTTTAAACCATGAGTTGTTAATCCTAAATTTATTCGGTGCTGTAATAATTTTGGAAAAGAAGATAGAAGTAGATATGATAACTAGACATAAATGACCATAGTAATCTTCTAATTCTTGCTTCAATCCCCGAAAGCACATTGAATTAATGTTAAATGGCAGGTCTTCTGACTTACTCTGTTAACCCGGCCTTCCCATTCTATTAAACAGTGACCATTATTGGGTTTCGTTTGTTGAGCATACAGCTGCGGGACAGTTCCGGATTTTCACCGAATTCCCTTTTAATATCAAGTTGTTAAACTTAATAACCATTAATAATTGGATGCAAATTTATCTACTATAAACAAGTTTTAATAATTAACTTATCATAACTTATTGACAATTTTAAAAAATAGTGTGATAACCGTTTTAGTTTATTCAATTAGTAGATTACAAAGAGTATGTAAAGACTGAGTTACCTTTACTTTTGTTGTAACAAGTGTATGATGGTTTGTTGTAATGTGTGACCTAAATTTTTATCGTTTTTATGCTTTTTTATTTTACCAATTACTTTTATAAACTCATCACTATCTATTGGTTTTAATATATGTTCTAACGAGTTTTTATTAAAAATATTAGACGCGTAATGCGTATAAGTCGTGGTAATAACTAAATCGAAACCTTTAAAATTAAGTTGGTTTAAAAAAGGAAGTAATTCTTCTTTAGGCGTTTCTATATCTAAAAAGACACAGTCTGGCTTTAATTTGTTTATGGCAGAAATTGATTCTAAAGGATTAGAGAACATGTCACAGATGTTAACCTCGGGACAAAAAAGTTCAATTTCCCATTTTAGGTTTGTAAGAGCATTAAATTCATAATCAATAAGAATTGCATTAATCATGGTAGTGTGGACAATTTTGAATAAAAGTAATGTATAATTAATAAGTTCCAGTTTGTCTTTTTATATGTTGTGTAAATCTTAGTGCCGATGGGAGTAATTAGATTGTAATTGGTAGAATGAGTATACAGCGTTTTTTAAAAAACTAGCAGTAAGATTGAATATCATATTTTAAATTTTTAACGAAGGGCCTTTTGTAATGTGAACAAAAAGTAAAAAGATAGCAGATTCCCTTTCCCGATTCTATTTCTTACATTAGCAAAAGATTATGGATCATAATAAGCGGTATGCATTTAATACAAGAAGAGGTGAATTTTAAAGCGGTAGTTCAGAATATTTATAAAGACGTTAAGGATATAGAAGATAAAGGAGAACTCGCTTCCTATATTCCAGAATTAGCGCGGATTGACTCTAAAAATTTTGGTGTGCACATTTCTACTATGGATCATTCTAATTTTGGAGTGGGTAACTGTTACGATAAATTCTCAATTCAAAGTATTGCCAAAGTATTGTCTTTAATTATGGCTTATAAAATTTTAGGTAAAAAAATATGGGAACGTGTCGATGTAGAGCCTTCAGGAAATGCGTTTAATTCACTTGTGCAGTTGGAAGCTGAAAATGGTATCCCTAGAAATCCGTTTATTAATGCTGGAGCATTAGTTATATCTGATATCTTATTGAGTGAACTGGAACATCCTAAAGAAGAATTTTTAGCATTTGTAAGAGATATTGCCAATCAGCCAGAAATAGACTATTCAAGTAAGATTGCTGCCTCAGAAAAGAAAGTTGGGTATAGAAATATCGCGTTATGTAACTATATTAAATCTTTAGGAAATATTAAAAATGAACCTGAAGATGTGTTAGATTTTTATTTTAATCTATGTTCTTTAGAAATGAACTGTATGGAACTGTCTCAATTATTTTTATTTCTAGCCAACAACGGTTGCAGAATTTCTGACCAACATCCTATATTAACAGAACAGCAATCTAAACGTATAAATGCACTCATGCAAACCTGTGGATTTTACGACGAATCTGGAGAATTTGCTTTTAGAGTGGGTTTGCCAGGAAAAAGTGGAGTTGGTGGCGGTATCGTTGCGGTACATCCCGATCGTTACGCTATTGCTGTGTGGAGTCCTAAACTGAATAAAAAAGGGAATTCTTATAAAGGCATGAAATTTCTAGAAGCTTTTACTACAGAATCTAAACAATCTATATTTTAATTTACACGTCTACATTACGTAAGTTCTCCAGTCTATATATTTAATTTAAGATCTAATACGCAATTCGTCTGTAATTTTATTTGTTTTTAAGCTTAAACAGTCATTATTAAGATAATTTTCATAGTTTCCTTTTGAATAGGAGTGTTTAAATTCGTACTTTTGGTTCACCAAATTGGTTAACCAATTTAATCTAAAAACAAATGAACAAAATTAAAAGTACGATTTCAATTTTAATTCTTTCAGTTTTATTTACAGTTCATGCTAACGCACAAGCAGGAAAGACAATTGTAAACAATGCGAAAGAATTAGACCAAGCCATTAAAGCTGCAAAACCAGGAGACCATTTAGTAATGGCTAACGGTGTATGGACAGACATTATTATTAAATTTAAAGGAGTAGGTACAGAAGCCCAGCCTATTGTTTTGGAAGCCGAAACACCAGGTAAAGTATTTATTGAAGGACAATCTAGACTTAGATTATCTGGAGAATATTTAGAAGTTTCTGGATTATACTTCAGAAATGGGTTTACACCTAAAAGCACCATTATCGATTTTAGAACCGATAACGAAAGTGTAGCAAACCACAGTAAAATTACTAACTGTGTTATCGAAGGATTTACTCAACCAGATCGTGAAGAGAAAGATAACTGGGTTCAATTCTACGGAAGACATAACGAATTAAGTAATTGTTACATTGCTGGTAAATCTAACCCTGGACCAACATTAAGAATATACTTAAACGGTAACGAAAACATTAATAATCACCATAAAATTATAAATAACTATTTTGGTGAAAGACCAAGAGCTGGAGGACCTCACGGAGAAACTATACAGTTAGGAGATAGTTATACGTCTATGACGCCTTCATACACTCAGGTGTCAAATAATCTATTTGAAAGATGTAATGGTGAAGTAGAGATAATTTCTAGTAAATCTAACTTTAACGAATTTACAAATAACATCTTTTTTGAAAGTGAAGGTTCTTTAGTGTTACGTCACGGAAACTATGCAAAAGTAGATGGAAATGTATTTATCGGAAATGAAAACTCTACAGCAATTGGTGGTGTTCGTGTTGTAAATACAGGACACTGGGTAACAAATAACTATTTCTACAAAATTATTGGTAGCGATTTTAGAAGTGCCATTGCAGTGATGAACGGAATACCTAAATCACCTTTAAACCGTTACAACCAAGTTACAGATGTTGTCATTGCTTATAACTCATTTATCGATTGTATCTCACCTTTACAATTTAGTGTAGGAAACAATTCTGATAAAAGTGATGTACTTCCTGCAACCGAATTACGTTCTGCAAGACCAACGCGTACTATTGTTGCAAACAACTTAATTTATAATCACGATGTAAATGAGACTAAGCCAATTTTTGCTTACGATGAGGTTGATGGTGTAAGTTTTTACAATAACATTTTAAATACTAATGATGTAAGTGGTATTGATACTAATGGCGGTTTAACACAAGAAGATTTTACAGTAAACAAAGTAACTGATTGGTTTTATACGCCTTCAAAATCATTTTCTGATGTATATAACGGATTCGATTTCGAACAAATATCTAAAGATCTTGTAGGAAACGACAGAACAGATAATAGTGCTATAGGTGCAGTAACATTCCCTTTTGATGATAAAGGTAAAGTTGAAATCAATAAATCACAATACGGACCAAAATGGTTAGACCGTAGCGGTAAGAAAGCAAAGTCTAAAACTATTAAAGTAACATCTGCAGAAGCGCTAGCTAAAGCAGTAAAAGAGGCTAATTCTGGAGATGTTTTAGAATTAAAATCAGGAACATTTAAAGTGTCTGAAACTATGAAAATAGACAAAGACATTACAATTAAATCTGCTGGAAAGAAAAAAGTTAAGATTGTATATAGTGGTGCTGCAAATACAGCGTTATTCCAAATGTTACCTAAAGGAAACTTAAATTTAGATAATGTCGCTATCGAAGGATCTAAAACTCAAGATGCATTCGCAACCTTAGAGAAAAACATGTCGACTGTTTATAAGTTGAAAATTAACAACAGTGAAGTATCTAAATTCTCTAGTGTTTTAAGAACGTATAAAGGATCTTTAGCCGATTCTCTTGTCGTTTCAAATTCAACTATTAAAGATTGTACAAACGGTATTCTATTAGCAGGAGAAGATGACGATAAAGGAGATTACAGTGCAGAATTTGTAACGATTGAAAATTCAACTTTCGATAATGTAGACCAAAACGTCCTAAACTACTATAGAGGTGGTTACGACGAGTCTAGTATTGGTGGTACTTTAGTACTAAGAAACAATACATTTAAAAACAGTGGATCTAAAGAGGAAAGTAAAATATTATTACAAACTCGTGGAATCGTAAACATCGATTTTAATGGAAATACGTTTAAAGACAATGCGGTTTCTTACATTATAGTGCTTTGGGGAGAAAAAGGACAAGTGTCTGTAAACAATACTATTGATAACTCTGGTGAAGTTAAAACAGAGCAAAATCTAAAAATGAAATTGATGTACTAATTGCTTTAGTAAATCATTTTTCACTTTTAATATCAAAGAGCTTACGATAATCGTAAGCTCTTTTTTTGTTTAGTATAAATATGATTTAATTTTTATAAGGGTTATAGATGTAGAGATACTTTTTGATGGATTCTCGACTCCGCTCGAATACCTTATTCTTAATAGTATGCTGATTGAATTTCAATGGTTAACCTTCTAACATTTCTTCGGAATTAGGTTTAGTAAAGAGCCTTTATATCCAGTGTGAGTAAGCGAAGTCGAGAACAACTATCACCTTCACATAATTTATTTATTTAAATACATATTTTCAATCAAGAAATTTAAACTAAAAGTTATAAAATAAAAGTGGCTTTGATTTATCAAAGCCACTTTCTTAAATACAAGACAGAAATTGAAAACTGAAAAAATCTATTTCATCTTGTTTAATGTAAAATATATTGATATTGCAAAATGCACATGTATTTTCTATCTGTTTCTTTATAAGTTGTGTTCGAGAAAATAGGACGATTTTGAACATCTAAACTTATTTTAGAGTAATGATCTTTTAAATACCAGCTTACACCTAAATTTCCAATAACCATATTTTCTTTTAAAGCATCAAAATTACTTGTTTGTATTACGGCATAAGGTTCCAATTGACCCCAGTTGGTTTGGGTTCCCATTTTATTAAAAAGCACACCAAAATGTGCATATACACTTTCACCAGATCCCATAAATGGAAAATAATTTCCACTACCATTTAAATTATCATAACCGTTATCCATGCCATAAGCAGGATTATTTACACCTATATTTCTTAAATAATTTGGCCCAAAATCATAATTAAAATACCCTATGTAAGCACTTGTTGCTGCCACAAATGCTGAGGTTACAGGATGGTCCCAATAGAGGTCTGCCGACCATAAATTCATATCGTGATAGTTTGTTGAGGTATTTTCAATAGAATACAACGCATCATGCTGATATTTTGCTCCTACACCTAGGGACAATATTTTTTTAGCTCCCAAATAAGTTCCTCTAAAATTTGGTCCGCGGTTATTTTCTTTTTCAAGAAAATCGTATTTTATGTAGGTCGCGTATTGTAGGTTATTAAATTCATCTGTAAATTGAGAAGCACCTGGTTTAGGTTCTGCTGGATGTGCTCCTGTATAAGAAAAACTAAACGGATGTATAAATACCATGCGGTAGTTTAGTTTACCAATATCACCTAAAAACACTAAACTTAATTCACGAGTTAAGTCGTCTGTGTAATTTAAATTCGGAAGTGCAATTAACGGCAAATCGGTTTGCATCATTGTCGATGTCGATGTGGCTGTATAACGAGACAATCCATCGTAAGTCGATTTCCCAAACGCTACTGCAAATGGTTTCGATATATTGTAGGTTGCGTATAAATCTAGAATTTTTAAAAATGGAAAAGTCTTACCCTTTGCATTAAAATTATTTTCTCCGAGACCAAAATTTAATTTTACTTTTTTTCCAAAAGTAAATGCCGTACCTAATCTTAAACGTCTTACAGACATTCCTACATCGCTAGTTTTAACTTCACCAGCTTCGTTGGTGCTTCCAGGATTCCACTGTGCGTATTGAATCCAAGGTTGTATGTAGCCACCAACTTTCATCTTAATCTTTGGATTTTTAAATAATGTATATTCAAAGCGTTCCTTGTTTGCTTTAGCTGTTTCAGCATCTTTAGTTTGACTGTAAATAAGCGATGGAAAAAATAAAATTTCAAACAAAAATAATGTAGCCCATTTTACCACATTATTAGGGTATACAGTGTTGTTCGATTTATAAAAATCGAGTTTAAGATTAAACATTATTAAGAGATTCTATAGAAATTAAAAATTAAATTAATTTCTGTTTTTCAGTTTTACTCTGTAAAAGTCCAACTTAAAAGTTGTTGATACAATGATATATGTCATGTTTATTAATTCTGTTTTTCGTAACTTTATTGAGTTGTAAAAAAATTAATACATGAAAAAGTTGTTTAAAATCTTGGTGCCTTTTGACTTTTCTGAAACAGCTAATAATGCACTCAATTATGCGAAGAATTTTGTTGCGAACGATAGTGATACAGAAATTATATTAGTCTATGTAAATGAAGTTGAAGACGAAACTGCAGCAGAAAAATTAGAAGCTGTAAGAGCAGAAGCTCATGAAAGTTGTGCAAGTAATGTAAGCGCTATTGTAAAAAAAGGGTTGCTTCAAACGTCTTTATTAGAAGTAGAGAAGGCCGAACAAGTAGATCTTATTTTTATGGGAACAAGCCTAGTTAATAATAAAAAATTAAATACAAACACATCTTCTTTTGTGCTTGTAGCAGATTGTCCTGTTATTGTAATTCCTAAAGATTATGAAAACTTTAAAATACAAAAAATAGCCTTAGTTATAGGTGAAGATTTAATTCACGATAGTAAACTATTAGAAGTATTATTACAAGTTGCTAGACGATTTAAAGCTAAAGTAGATGTGCTTACAGTTAAGCAAGGCGTGGCAGAATATGGTTATACCATTGTAGACGAAAAGAATGAAAATGCGATAATGTATTATCTAGAAAACTTTTATTCGCATCACCATTTTGTCGATGGTCCAGATATTCCAACAAGTATTTTTAAATATGCTGAAGAAAAAAATATAGACCTAATTAGTATCTTACCACGTAACCATACTAAAGGAAAAACATCATCTGAAGGCGCTTTAACTAAAGCGTTATCTGAAGTTTCTAAAACACCATTATTGGTTATAGATTAAATGTTATAAAATTGGTGCTTAGCATCAATGTATTTATATAAAAGAGAAAGACCGTTAGTTTAGACGGTCTTTCTCTTTATATACTAGAATTTTTTTTAAAAAAAATATTTATAATTTATGAGGATGTTTTTTAAAGATTTAAAGTTTTTCTACACAAAAAAATATGTGATGCTTTAATATGAATGAGAATATTTAGTTATTTATTAAATTTCATTAATTAGTCGTATTTCAGAAATGATTCTCGTCCTCAAAATAGTTTCAGATTGTAACATATAATAGTAAATTAGCATTTTATTGAAAGCATAGCAAATAATTAACTGTGCTGCTTTCTTATAAATCGTAAACGAGAACAATCAATGAGTAAGATAACAGATGTAGATGCCAATATAAAATTAGAGACTTATTTTCAAAGTTTTAAAGAAGGTGTCATTGGAGATAATTACACTTTTAAAAGCAGAGTCGGGAATCAGCAATTATTATATGCAGATTGGATTGCAAGTGGTCGCTTATATGCCCCAATTGAAACGATCATGCAAGAACAGATTGGACCAATGGTTGCCAATACGCATTCGTTTTCTAGTGAAACAGGAAAAGCTTCAACCTACGCATATAAACATGCTCGTGCTATTATAAAAGAACATGTAAATGCCAACGAAGACGATGTGTTAGTCACTGCAAATACAGGAATGACAGGTGTTTTATCTCACTTACAACGTGTAATGGGATTGCGTTTTCCAGATGCAAAACAGAAAAAAGCACAATTATCTGAAAATGATCGTCCGGTGGTTTTTATCTCTCATATGGAGCACCATTCTAATCATGTGCCTTGGCATGAAACCATTGCTGATGTTGTTATTTTAAAATGTAACGATCAAAAATTAATTTGTCCAGAAACATTAGAAAAAGCATTACTTCAGTATAAAGATAGAACAACCAAGATAGGGTCATTTACAGCTTGTTCTAACGTTACAGGTATTATTACACCATTTTACGATTTAGCTAAAATCATGCATAAACATGGTGGATATTGTTTTGTCGATTTTGCAGCTTCTGCTCCTTATGTCGATGTCGATATGCACCCCGTAGATGTAGAGGCGCGTTTAGATGCTATTTTCTTTTCTCCGCATAAATTTTTAGGAGGCCCTGGAACTTGTGGTGTTTTAGTTTTTAATAAAGTATTATATACGGCTAACTGTCCAGATGTTCCTGGTGGTGGAAATGTTCAATGGACTAACCCTTGGGGAGAATATGCTTATTTTAAAGATATTGAAGTGCGTGAAGATGGTGGAACTCCAGGGTTTTTACAAGTTATGCGTACAGCTTTAGCGATGCGTTTAAAAGATAAAATGGATACCGAAAAAATAGCTGCTCGAGAAGAAGAATTATTAGCGTATTGCTTCGAGAGATTGAATAAAATTCCAAATTTATTTATTTTAGGATCTACAGAAGTAAAACGTATTGGTTGTGTGTCCTTCGGAATTAAGAATGTACATTACAATTTAATTGTTAGATTGTTAAACGACCGTTTCGGAATTCAAGTACGTGGTGGTTGGTCTTGTGCTAGTACGTATGGACATTATTTATTCGATTATGATGAGAATAAATCTTTAGAAATGGTTGAAGATTTAAACTCTAAAAATTTAACAAATAAACCGGGTTGGGTTCGTTTATCATTGCATCCTATTACGTCTAATAAAGAGTTAGAATTTATTTGTGATGCCATAGAACAAGTCGCAGAAAACCATGAAGCTTGGAGTAAAGATTATATTTATAATAAAATGAATAATGAATTTGAAGATTCTAGTAAAGATGTAGAAATTATTCAAAAAGTTCAAGATTGGTTTAAAATATAATCAGAACATATAACTTCAATTTAAAATTGAAGAACATAATACTAAAACTTCATCTCTATCATCTAGATGAAGTTTTTTTATTTAGAATAAAATGGAAACCTTAAAATAAAAGTTGATTAGAGCGAATTAAAAAACTTTAGTTGATATAAATTTGTATTCAAAATTATAATGTATGAAATTTAAAATAGATCGCTTTATTCTTGCGATTATAGCAACTATAATATTTGCGTATTTTTTCCCACAATGGGGAATAGAAGGGAGCCCTTTTCCTATTTCAACAGTAAGTTCTATAGGATTCTTTTTAATTTTTTTCTTCTACGGATTAAAACTGAGTCCGAAACAAATTAAGTCTGGATTATACAATTGGAAACTACACGTTCTGGTGCAGTTGTCTACATTTTTATTGTTTCCGCTATTAATTTTAATGTTTTATCCTTTTGTCCAAACAGAGGAACAACATAGTTTTTGGTTAGCACTCTTGTTTATGGCTGCTTTACCGTCTACAGTTTCGTCGTCTGTTGTTATGGTATCTGTAGCTCGAGGAAATGTACCTGCGGCTATTTTTAATGCAAGTATATCTGGAATTATTGGTATTTTAATTACGCCACTTTGGGTTGGTTTATTTATAGAAAAAGCAGGAGCAGATTTCGATTATGGTTCTATATACATGAATTTGATTCTCGGAATTATTTTACCTGTAATTTTAGGACTTATGCTACAGAAGTACGGTCATGAACTAGCCATGAAATACAGTAAACAACTAACGCTTTTCGATAAATCTGTAATTCTGCTTATCATTTATAAAAGCTTCTCTGACTCCTTTTATAATAATATTTTTATTGATATTAATTGGTTTGATTTGGCACTGCTTTTTGGTATTGTAATTCTTATCTTTTTTATTGTTTTCTATATCATCGGACTTATTGCAACCAAATTAAAATTTAGTGTAGAAGATAAAATTACAGCACAATTTTGTGGAACTAAAAAGTCGTTAGTTCATGGAACAATATTTTATAAAATCTTATTCAAAAATGTCGCAGCATCGAGCGTAATTTTATTGCCTTTAATGGTTTTTCATGCTTCACAAATATTTATTATCAGCATTATAGCTTCAAAATTAGCAAGACGTGAAGAACATATAATTCAATAAAATTTAACTGATTTTAAGACCTGTTTTGTTGTTGAACAATTTAACTTTTTGCATCTTTATAAATAACAAAAAGTCTGTTTTTATTAATGTTTAAATAAGAAGATCATGTATACATTTCAGCAACAATTACAACACATACAAGACGGAAAAGGTTTTATAGCAGCCTTAGATCAAAGCGGAGGAAGTACACCTAAGGCACTTTTGGGATATGGTATAGACGAGAGTCAATATAAAGACGAAACCGAAATGTTTCAATTAATTCATGAGATGCGTACCAGAGTCATTTCAAATAAAAATTTCACCGAAGATAAAATTCTAGGAGTGATTCTTTTTGAGAATACTATGAAAGGTACAATCGATACAAAACCGGTTCCAACGTATTTGTTAGAAAAAAACATTGTACCTTTTTTAAAGGTCGATAAAGGCTTAGAAGATTTAAACCATGGTGTTAAATTGATGAAGCCAATACCAAATCTTGAAGCTAGATTATTAGAAGCTAAAAAACTTGGTGTTTTTGGTACTAAAATGCGTTCTGTTATTTATGAAAATAATCCGAAAGGCATTGCTGAAATTGTTAAACAACAGTTTGCTGTAGGATTAGAGATTCTTGCTTGTGGTTTAATTCCAATTTTAGAGCCAGAAGTAGATATTCACGCTAAGGAAAAATCTGAAATTGAAGCGGTATTAAAGAAAAATATCCGATTAGAATTGGATAAATTAAAAGGGAATCAATCTATAATTTTAAAACTTACATTACCATCGGTACCAGATTTTTATAAAGATTTGGTAAATCATTCAAAAGTAATTCGAGTATTTGCGCTTTCTGGAGGTTACGATATTGAAACTGCAAATAGCTTATTGGCTAAAAATAAAGGTGTGGTAGCAAGTTTTTCTAGAGCTCTTTTAAATAATTTAAAAGAACAACAAAGCGATGATGAATTTTCTTCAACACTAGAAGACGCTATAGACAGCATATACAATGCTTCTATAACATAGAGAAGAAAAGTAATTTATTAATATAATAGACTCCAAAATAGGCATTGAGATTAAAGAGCTTATTTTGGAGTCTGTAATGTGTATCACTAATCTGCGTTTTCTAGATTGAGTTCTAAAATTGCGTTATACCATGTTTTAATTTCTTCAGGGCTATAAATACGTTCCAATCTTCTCACTATAAAATGGCCTTGTGCCATATTTTGAAAGTGATCCATAAATAAAGTATTAATAATTCCTCCTCCCACAGCTCCAATTGCGGGGATAGCTTGTGCAGCAGCTTTTTCTGTAACTAAAACATTAAATCGAGCAGCAACATTCACTATAAATCGAACTAGGGCAGGAGCACTTTCTTCAGATATTTTTTTGGTAGCTACAAATCTAGAGGCTTCAGTAATAGAATTTGCTAGTGCAGCCCGAACTACAAAATAACCACTTTCTGCATCGTCATCTGCCGTGCTTTCACCTCCTAAAGCAAAGACTTCCATACATGCTAATTTGGTTTCGTTATCACTTAACAGTTCACCTTCAGAACGCGCAATATCTGCAATAGAGCGTAACATAATAGTGGTCGATAATGGTAATTCGACAGCCAAACCTGGCAAACCAAAAAAACCACCAACACCTCCAGAAACCGCGGCTCCTAATTTATGCCACGCATTAGAGGGTCGGTCAACTTTTATGTCTTCTAAAGACCAAATGGCGGCTTCCGTAGCTTTAATAAGAGATTTTTGTGTTATTTTTCCAATACTAGATTGCCAATTGTCTGGCAGAAAGTCGATTGCCTTTTCAATAGGCATACCTATAACGTTCGTTATTTTGGCAGCTATGCTAGGATTTTCAAGTAGGCTAACAGCTTTAGTTAACTCTTGAATATGTAAATCGCTTAAGGATGTTTCCATAAGTAAGTTTGTTTTGATTAAAATTACAAAAACTAAACCAGAGAACTTTTAAAGTTTTCTTAATATGTTCAAAATGATAATTCTTTTATTTGATTAAAAAATACCTTAAAGTGGGTATTTTTTTGCAGTATCTGTTTATCTACCTTTGATTTAAACCTAACCTTCTAGATAATGAAACATACAATTTTCTTTTTATTAGTCTGTCTACCATTTTTAAGCTTTTCTCAGGTAAATGAAGACATAAACCCTTTTCGCATTGGAATTAAGGGTGGAGTTCCTGTTGGTATTGGTGCCGAAATAGAATATGTTACGCCTTTGTTAGGCAACCGTATTGCGCCATTTGCTAGTTATGGAATGGTTCCTTTTGGTGATTTAGATTTTAAATATTTTGAGATAGGTTCAAACATCTATTTTGGAAGTCGTGGTAAAGGTGGATATGTTTCTGCATCTTACGGTAATTTAGACGGAGAAGTAAGTAACATCAGCAGTAGTAATGTCGATGGCAATGAATTTACAAACGGTGTTGCAAAAGAAGAACTTGCATCCTTTAATTTGAAATTAGGATGGAAGTATGGTAAATCACTTTACTTTAGGTGGGAACTCGGTTATGCTTTTGGAAAATTACCCGATGAAATAACTGCAACAGGCGATGTTAATGGGCAAAGAGAAACTTTTCAAGTAAGTACAGAAGATGTATTAGAATATGTATCTGGTAAGGGGTATCCTATTCTAAACATAGGTATCGGCTATGCTTTTTAAATTTCACTCTACGAATACATAACTAAACCAACCAAATATGAAAAAAAGATTACTAATTACGTTATTGTTTTTTGTTTCCATTACAATGTTCTCCAATCCGGTGATAACTAAAGATATTCCAGGTAGCAAAAAAATTAAATTGAGTTGTACAGAAACAGATGCCGATATTTATATTAATGGTAAACTGTTAGGTAAAGGCGCCATAGATATAAAAGTTCCAGACAAAGGGTGTACTTTGGTAGAAGTTAAAAAGACAGGATATTTAACCGAAAAGATAGAGTTCTGTAATAAAAAAGAGATGCCAAAACCTCCAAGTAAATATCAATTTATTTTACTGAAAGATGAAGCTTACGGTGTTACTATACATTCAGATTTGGCTAACTCAGATGTCGCTATTAAAGCGACTAAGGGCAAAGACGATTCTTGGAAATTAATCAACCAAATTGTATTATCTCATTTCGATGTCATAGAAATGAGTGATAAAGAAACAGGTTATGTACGAACGGCTTGGGTTATCGAAACTTTTGATAAAAGTGCTATTAGAACTCGATTTATTGTAAAAGAATCGTCTAGTAACCCTTTAATTTATAAAGTGAAACTAGTTACAGAGCATACCGATCAACACGATGCTGGAGTAGTAGACGATAGACATTTTAAGGAATGGAACAGAATTTTAAAAAAGTATGAATCGTTAGTTAACGAAATTCAAGCTCGAGTAAAATAAATGATATCGTATATTAGTAGCATTCATTAAATAAACAACTTAAGTTCTGAAGAAGGCTGCTAAGGAATTTAAATTTCAGGTTAAATGATTAATAGCGTAAAATTAATCAACCTAAACCAAAACATATGAATACATTAAGAAAAATAGCATCAATTTTATTGTTGGTTGTTGTTTGTACATCTTGTGATGTTGAAGAATTAGTCGAAAAGATTACTGGCGAAACCTGTGAAGTTTTAATAATCAAGTTGTACGACGAATATGATGAATACATTAATGAAGTTATTAATAATGATAATTTATCTCAAGAAGAAAAAGATAAATTGATTGCAGAATATGAAGATTTACGTGACGAAAAAGTTCAAGAAGTACAAGACACTTGCGAAGATGAATTAGATATTTTTTAAATAAGGTTACTTTATCAGACTAAACACTTCCAAATTTTTAATAGAATTAGGAGGTTTTTTTTGTTTAATTCATTTGTTAGCATGTAGCTTTAAAACTTATCTTTGCCGACTTAAAACATACATTTAAATGATTTCAATAGATGCGATTGCAGTAGAATTTGGAGGAACAGCCCTGTTTAGCGATGTTTCTTTTTCCATTAATGAAAATGATAAAATTGCCCTAATGGGAAAAAATGGTGCTGGTAAATCCACATTATTAAAAATTATTGCTGGAGCAAGTAAACCTAGTAGAGGGAAAGTGTCTTCTCCAAAAAACTATGTTATTTCATATTTACCACAACATTTACTTACCGAAGATGATTGTACGGTTATGGAAGAAGCTTCAAAAGCATTTGCTTCTATTTTTAAAATGAAATCAGAAATTGAAGCCATAAACGAAGAGCTTACCGTACGTACCGATTACGAGAGTGATGCGTATATGAAATTAATTGAAAAAGTTTCGGAGTTAAGTGAGAAATTTTATTCTATTGAAGAAATTAATTACGAAGCAGAAGTCGAAAAAATATTAATGGGACTTGGTTTTGTACGTTCAGATTTTAGTAGACCTACATCAGAATTTAGTGGAGGATGGCGTATGCGTATCGAACTGGCAAAAATTTTATTACAAAAACCAGATTTAATTCTTCTCGATGAGCCTACAAACCATATGGATATTGAAAGTATTCAATGGTTAGAAGAATTTTTAATTAGTCAGGCAAAAGCCGTTGTGGTTATTTCTCACGATAGAGCTTTTGTAGATAATATTACTACGCGTACTATAGAAGTTACTATGGGACGTATTTACGATTATAAAGCTAAATATTCGCACTATTTAGAATTGCGTAAAGACCGTCGTGCACATCAGCAAAAGGCTTACGATGAGCAACAAAAAATGATAGCAGACAATCAAGAGTTTATCGATCGTTTTAAAGGGACGTATTCTAAAACGTTACAAGTGCAATCGCGCGTCAAAATGCTTGAAAAATTAGTGCCTATTGAAGTAGACGAGGTAGATACTGCAGCATTAAAATTAAAATTTCCACCATCGCCAAGATCTGGGCAATACCCTGTAATCGTGAACGAATTATCTAAGTCTTACGGAGATCATGTGGTATTTAATAACGCGAATTTAGTTATAGAACGCGGACAAAAAGTAGCATTTGTAGGGAAGAATGGTGAAGGAAAATCGACTATGGTAAAAGCCATAATGAACGAGATCGATTTTGAAGGAAGCATGGAATTAGGACACAATGCACAAATTGGATATTTTGCTCAAAATCAAGCGTCGTTGTTAGATGGCGATTTAACTATTTTTGAAACTATAGACCGCATTGCAGTTGGAGATATTAGAAATAGAATTAAAGATTTATTAGGTGCGTTTATGTTTGGTGGAGATATTTCAACTAAGAAAGTAAAAGTGCTTTCTGGAGGAGAAAAGACGCGTTTAGCCATGATTAAATTACTGTTAGAACCTGTGAATGTTTTAATTCTGGATGAGCCTACAAACCATTTAGATATGAAAACTAAAGACATTATTAAAGATGCTTTAAAAGATTTTGATGGTACGTTAATATTGGTGTCGCACGATAGAGATTTCTTAGATGGTTTAGCAACTAAAGTATTTGAATTTGGTGAGAAACGTGTAAAAGAACATTTCGAAGATATTAGTGGTTTCCTTAAAATGAAAAAAATGGAAAGTATGCGAGATCTAGAAAATGCTAAATCTTAATATCTTTTTTTATTAATAAGTAAAACGCCAAACATATAATTGTTTGGCGTTTTTGTTTAAATGATTATAGAAATTAAGATTATCAATTTTTTAACTTAAAGCAGTTTAAAACGATTAAAAATCATTGTAACTTTAAAAGAAATGAAAATCAAGATTATTAATCACTCTTAATTTTAGAAACCTATGAAAAAAATATTGTTGCTTACCGGTGATTTTACAGAAGATTATGAAACTATGGTGCCGTTTCAAATGTTACAAATGGTAGGGTACGAAGTGCATGCCGTGTGTCCCGATAAAAAGAAAGGAGAAACTATTAAGACTGCTATTCATGATTTTGAAGGGGACCAATCTTATACCGAAAAACCAGGACATAATTTTGTGTTGAATTATTCCTTCAGTAAAGTACATATTAAAGATTATGATGGTTTAGTAATTGCTGGAGGAAGAGCTCCAGAATATTTACGATTGAACAAAAAAGTGATTGAAATGGTTAAGCACTTTTTTACCGAAGACAAGCCCGTTGCAGCCGTATGCCACGGAATTCAAATTTTAACGGCAGCAGACGTTGTTAGAGGACGAAAATTAACAGCATATCCTGCTGTTGCTCCAGAAGTTACAATGGCTGGTGGAGAATTCCAAGATATTCCAGCCGATAAAGCTTTTGTTGATGGTAATTTAGTAACATCACCTGCTTGGCCAGGACACCCAGAATGGATTGCCGCTTTTTTAAAAGTTATGGGAGCAACCATTACATTGTAAATAAATTTACATCATAAAAAAGCTGAAATACATTAGTGTTTCAGCTTTTTTACGTTTAATAACAGTTATATTAATTTAAGAAACGAAGTGATTCGGGAGATATTCCATTAACATAATTACAAATCATATCTAAACTTGAAGCAAACTCAAAACCTTCAAAGCCAATAATATCTGTATTAGTAATAGTCTCATTGTAAAATGTTAAATATTGACTAGCTAAAGGCAGATAAGACCAATGCCATTTTTCTTCGTTATATCCTGTACGGCCACCGTCTTTAGATGTGTACACTTGATAAAACCCAAAAGTATTCGCATGTTTTTGTAACCAGTTATACGCTTTTAAGCCTTGTCCGCTTTCAAAATAAGAATTTGTTAAATGATTTAAATCGAAGTCTGTTCCCCAATGATGTCTGGATGTACTTGGCATAGAACTGTATTTTAATATCTTTTTGGCTCGTTCTATTGGGGTAAGATTTTCATATTTTTTCCATTTACGATCCCAAATTGATTTTTGATATGTGAAATTTCGAGTTCCTGAAATCAGTTTAAATTGAATGCCTTGTGCTTCAGCAGCTGTTCTCATTTTTAAAAATGCTTCATAAACTTCTTTTTGCAAGTAAATACTTTTATTGGAGTATTTTGAATCTACTTTAACAAAACAAGAGTCAGTTTTAAAATCGAATTTACCAAGAACAAAATCTTTAGTAATTACTTTACACGGATAGTGTGATTCCTTAGTTGTATTTGCTACAGACTCAAAACGATTAGATTTAATAGATAGTAAAACGGTACAAAACAATGAAATGATTAAAATTGAAACTTTCATAAAGGGGTATAAAAACTTGAAATTAGATACAATGATAACTACATTTACTAGAGATTATTTCCCTAAACTATAATTATTGATTCTCGTAAAATAGTAACTTGTTTTTTGTAACCGATAACTCTTGTTGTAACGTATTCACCTTTTTTAATAAATTAAAAACAACATCTATACCTTCTAAGTTTACATTCAGTTCGTTATGTAAACGAATCATTTTTTCTAAATCGGCTAAGGTGTCTTGATGTAAAAATTTATCATTTTCAATAGTGATAATATCTACCAAGCCTATGCCTTGTAAATCTTCAAGAAATACGGGTTCAATTTTATATTGTACACAAATGGTTCTGACTAATATATAATGATTTTCTGCCATCTTATCTTAGTTTTTTTAATTCTAAAAACAACGCTTTTTCTTTCTCTGTAAGGTTTTTTGGTGTTTTAATATGGTACGTAATTATAAAATCGCCATACTCACCATCTTTTTTATATACGGGAAATCCTTTGCCTTTAAGTTTTACTTTGGTTTCGTTCTCAGTTTCTGGAGCCACCTTTAATTTTACTTTTCCTGAAAACGTATCTACCATTATATCTCCACCTAATAGGGCAGTGTATAAATCTAAATCAACATCGGCATGAAGGTTATTACTGTATCTTTTAAATTTTGTATTGTTTACAATATTAAATTTGATGTATAAATCTCCATTTGGACCACCGTTTACACCAGGAGCACCTTTTCCTGGAATTTTTATAACCTGTTCATTTTCTATTCCTGCAGGAATAGTTAACCTTATTTTTTTTCCGTTTACGGTAAGGATTTGAGATTCGGTTGTATAAACATCAGTTAGATTTAACTGAAGTTCTGCATTAAAATCCTGTCCCTTAAATTGCGTATGAGTTCTGCTCTGTCTAGATCCAGAAGTACGTTGACCACCAAACATAGATTCGAAGAAATCTGAGTAATCTTCTTCAAAATGTCCTCCTTGACCTGAAAAATCTTGATAGTTTTGCTGTTGTCTTGAACCTTGTGCTTTTTGAGCACGTTCTATATCATCGGCATGTTTCCATTGTTCTCCATGTTTATCGTATTTTTTACGATTTTCTGGATTAGAAAGGACTTCATTAGCTTCATTTATATTCTTAAACTTTTTTTCAGCTTCTGTATCATTCGGGTTTAAATCGGGATGATATTTTCTAGCTAACTTACGGTAAGCCTTCTTAATGTCGGCTTCTGTGGCATTTTTGTCAATTCCTAAAATTTTATAATAATCAATAAAATCCATAACTTAAATGTGTTCTTAAGGGTGAATAGGTGAGTGTTTGACTTCTATAAATATCGGAAAATAATAAGTGATTTCAAAAGATTAATCTTGTTCAAATTTTAAATGTTCAGAAAAAAACGGCAACGTTTTAGTTGTAATACGATCTGCAATTTTATTGGTGTGGTCACCTTTATAGCTCTCATAAGTGTGCTCTACCTGATGATTAGACAGTAGCGTGTGAAGTTTATTTGAGGCTTCAAAAATTGCTGTGTCGTCTGTTCCTGCATCAATGGCAATGGCTTTGTATGTTTTTAAATTATCTATATACTGATCTACGGTATACAAAATTTGATTGTTTTTAAATTTTTCTAGTATCTCAGGTCTGGGTTTACCATCTTTATAGGCTAAGTCTATGTACAATGGGAATTTCTTAGGGTTGGAAGCCCAAGCTGCAGAAAAAGCCATATTTATACTTTCTACAAAAGAAACATCTGCAACACCTGATTTAGAATTTACAGCCTCCATGTTTTTTATGTTTTCTGCACTCGGAATAAAACTTTCTTCCATACAACACGGACTTAAAGCATACATTGCCGAATAAACTTCAGGGTATTTCATACCCAAACGCAGGGTTCCGTAACCACCCATAGAATGACCTGCCAAACCGCGACTTTCTGCATTGGGTAATGTTCTGTATTTTAAATCAATAAAATTTACTAGTTCTTTAGTAATAAAGGTTTCCCAATCGCCCATAGTTTCAGACTTACCATAAAAGCTTCCCTTAAAAGTAGTGTATGCATTTGGCATAACGACAATCATCTCTTTTACTGTACCATTAGTCATGTTCTTATTTAGTAACTCGTATAAATTAATCCAATGATGTTCCCAACCAAACCATTTACTGTCACTATCTGTAAATCCATGTAGGAAATATAACACCGGATATTTTTTATCTAAATTAGTCTGATAAGAAGGTGGTAGGTAAACCGTAATATCTCTGTTAGAAGGATTGTTTATTAAATTGTTTTTTAAAGCTTCGCTTGGTACTTTTAAGCGTACTCTAAAACCTTGTGCGTGAGATATAGCAGCACTAAATACGATTAGTGTTAAGGTTAATAAAAATGATTTCAGTTTCATTGGGTTATGTTCTTAGGGTGTTTGGAGTCAGTTGAAAACTTTTCTGAAGCATATTAAATAATTCAGGATGTTTTCTTTTCATCAGTTTTGGGTTTTCAAAAAAATATTCTGAAGCTACAGCAAAAAATTCAGCTTGATTAGTTCCTCCGTAACTTCTAATATCCGATTTATTATTATGAATAGCTTCTATTTCTTTATGAATTAATTTTAACCATGGAATGGTGTATGCGTGTTTCATAATGTATTCGGGAACACCATCTGTTTCTCCATCCATTTTATCTATAAGATGAACAAATTCGTGAATTGCGGTATTACTTTTATCATGAGCATTCGAAAATCCGTGATATAATGCTTTTTTAGAAAGTATCATTTGTTTTTCTAAACGCCCAGTGCCAACCATTCCGGCAATAATCCGATTCTCTTTTTTAGAGCCAAATTCATAATCTGAATTAAAATTATCCGGATATAAAAGAACGCCACTTAAATTTGTATAATGCCACTCTGGGAATCCAAATACAGGAATTACCGCACTTGCCGCAATTAATACGGAATCTAATTCTTGTAATTCTAATTGAATGCCTTCTATGTTTACTTCACTTAAAAACAACATCATACGTTTTTGAAATTGGTTTTGCTGTTTTGATGATAAATTGGTGTAAAAATCGACATGCTTAAGTAATAAATCATGCCAATGTTTAGGACATTTATCAGCTTTTTTTGTCTTTAATTTACGTAATGCAAAGATTGCGAACCCAATTAGAATAACGAAGGCTATACCTACAAAAATCATATGTTTAGTTTAGATAATAATTTACAAGTTAAGTTAAAAAAAAGTGAGATGTATTACAATTTATGTTAACATGAAAATGAGTTTCTGAATCGAAATTCAAAAACTCATTATTTTACGGCTTATCTAATATGGGCTGGCTATTTTAAAAAAGCTATACTTGGCATTTCTTTCGCTTTAAACATTAATCTTGAATTATTGCCCAAAAGCCGTAAATTCATAATCATTTTTTCTAATTTCTAGATGTTGTTCTACGAGTTCTAAACATCGCATTGTTGTAGATTCGTTGTTCGATTTATTTGTATAATTAATTTCCATGACCATACTGTTTTCTACTTTATTTAACCATTTTGGATTAAATCCTTTAGGTGCATTTTTAGTATTTATACCAAATATGCTAACAAAACTTACAGGAGCGTTCATGTCGTTATACATAGTCATTACAGCGTCTTTATTTTCCATTCTAAATCCTTTACATGTTTTCCCGTTAATAACTTTGTCTTCTATTTCTGTAAAGGTATAATCGTTTTCTAGAGACTCGTCGGTGTTTAGATTATCTAAAGTATTGTTGGTTTTCATGACCATTCCAGTTTTAGTTTTTTTATTGGTCATGAATATGGCATTCAAGTTGTTTTCTACATCCATTACCATAAACATATCTTGATTCTTTTTTATCTCTTCAAGTTGTGGTTGCATTCCAAAATACTTTTCATCGGGTTTTAAATAGTAAATGATTTCCATCGGGTCGGAGCTACTCCCTTCAATAAGTAACCTATATTTCCATTCAAAAGTATATGAATCGGGTAATAGTGCTGGGTCACCTACAGATATACTACCAAACGAGATATCACCAATATTTCCATCGTAAGATGCGCCGTCTAATCCTAAAATATTGTCTAAAGTTTTATCTAGACTTTGGCCTGCTTTTTCTGATGTTTTATTTATTACCACATCTTCGGTAACTTGTTCTAATTTGTTTTTTAATTTCCTTAAAAACTGGCTATGCATAGATGTGGTACACATTAACAATGCTAATACAAATAATAAATTTTTTGTTTTCATAATATTTTTTTTAAGATTATTGACATTTTTTTATTGAATGACACTACAATACATCATACTATTTTATAGACATTAACTCTAGTTCACGATATTCTGTGGGTGTTATTTTATATTCTTTTTTAAAGCATTTTATAAAATATGATGGTGTATTAAATCCTGCTTCATAGGCAACTTCATTCACTAAAAGGTTTTGCTTATTTTTAAGTATTTTCTTAGCTTTATATAAGCGTTGTTTTCTAATAAATGCAGACGTGCTTAAATTAGTACATTGGTATATTTTACGATGCAATTGCATACGACTCATACCTATTTCTTTACTAAATGTTTTAACGTTAAAATCAGGATTGTCTAGGTGTTTGTTTAAAGTGTTTTTAACGTTCTCTAAAAAGATGCTATTTGAGTCTTGTATTGGAACTTCGCTATTTGCTAAGGCTATGTTAGGAGTCACAATTTTATTAGAATTGATTAAATTTATTATACGTCTTTTTAATACATCTACACTAAAAGGTTTGTAGACAAAATCGTTTGCTCCACATTTTAAACCTTCAAGCTCAATATCATCATCAATACTAGCAGTTAAAACAAGTATAGGAATGTGGGCTGTATTCTCATCTGCTTTTAAAACGCTACAAAGTTTTAAACCATCAATTACCGGCATTCTTAAATCACTTACTATAACATCGGGTAAAATAGATTTAGCTTTTTTTATACCTTCTTTACCATCTGTAGCGGTATATATATCGTAATGTTCTTCTAAGGATTTAGTAATAAATTTTAGCATTTTATCATGGTCTTCAACAATTAAAACCTTTGCTTTAAATTTGGCGTCTTGTGTAATGCTTAAAGTGTAATCTTCTGGAATTGCTTGATTAATAATTGGAAAACTGTCGTTTAATGCGGTGTGTTTAAACGACTTTAAATAGTGGTCTTGTTGATTTACTTCGTTTGCAATTTCAATTAAAAATGAATTCGATTTTACCTGGTGTTTTAATATCAACGTTATTACAATAGAACAGATAATTAGAACAATAAAGAATATGAATATGACAAAATCAGTTTCTAGAAGTATAGACGGAACGGTTATATTTATAAAAGTTAATGCCCAAAATAATGGAGGTTTAGAACTAAACAAAAAGGTGTTTTCTTGTAGTAAGAATACAAAAGGCGTTAGTATACTTAAAAAAAGTAGTGGGAATAAAAAGATATTTTGAGTGAAAATTTTCACGTAACTATAAGTTTAGATTAATAAATTAACCTATTAATTACGTTTCTGAGGGAGGTGTGTTAGAATAACAATTTATTCGTAAACACTTGAAATATAGTAAAATATAATTAATTAAACAGTTTTGTAAGCCTTTTTTTTTGAGATTTATTTTGAAAGTATATTGTTTTATTATGTAATTTAAGTTTTTGTTAACTATTACAAGGTATGGACCTTTGTAATTTTACTTCAAACTAAAAATAAACAAGATGAAGAAATACCTAATGTTAGGTCTTATGGCTTTAGCTATGACCTTTAGCGTTCAAGCGCAATTAAAGACACCGCAACCAAGTCCGTTAAGTAAAATAGAACAAGTTGTAGGATTAACAGATGTAAGCATAGAATATTCAAGACCAAATATGCGAGGGCGCGAAGTTTTTGGAAACCTTGTGCCATATGGAAAAACATGGAGAACAGGAGCAAATGCCAATACTAAAGTTACTTTTTCTGATGATGTTGTTATTGATGGAAAAACATTGAAGTCTGGAACATATGCTATTTATACTGTTCCGAATAAATCTTCTTGGGATGTGATGTTCTACACAGATTCGAATAATAGTGGTTTACCTAAAACTTGGGACGATAGTAAAGTTGCTTTAAAAGCTAAAGCTCAAGTTTATCCAATGCCAGTAGATATTGAAACATTTACCATAACATTAGATGATTTAACAAGCGATTCTGCTGTTATAGGTATGCTATGGGGGAAAGTATATGCAGGTGTGAAGTTTGTAGTGCCTACAGATAAAACTGTAATGAAAAATATCGATGCAACGATGAAAGGAAACCCAACAGCTAACGATTATTATGCGTCTGCGGTGTACTACTATGAGTCTGGAAAAGATATTAAGCAAGCGCAAACTTGGATTGATAAGTCTATTGAAATGACAGAAACTCCAGCATTTTGGCAGTTACGTAAACAAGCCTTAATTCACGCTAAAACGGGTGATAAAGCAGGCGCTATAGAAACAGCTAAAAAATCTTTAGCAGGTGCAGAGGCTGCTGGAAATGCAGATTATATTAAAATGAATACCGATTCTTTAAAAGAATGGGGAGCACTATAAATTAATACAAGTGTTTTTTAAAAAAGCCGCTATCAATATAATATCTATTGATGGCGGCTTTTTTTAATATTGAAGATTAATACGTTCACGTATTTTGTCTAATGTGTTAATGAGTTTTAGACTAAAATCGTAAGTCATAATATTACTTTCTATTTTACCATCTCTTAACAATTGGTTGAAATGTTCTGTTTCAAAATTATAGCCAATGGTAGTTCCTGTATAATCTAAAATTTCTTCTTTACCGTTTTTTGCAATCGTAACGGTTGTAGGTGCATGAAACTGGGTGTTTAAAGTGATTGTTGCATCTTCACAGGTAAATTTACAGATTGTAGGCGTATCGGCAATTAGAGTGCTTTTTAATAGGGCTTCAGTACCATTAGAATATTTAAAAATCATATCGCAAGACGAGTCAGCTCCATTTTTAAACAATGTACACGAAGCTTCAATATCGTCTGGTTCACCTAAAGTTGATAGCGTTGCGAAAATAGGGTAGATACCAATGTCTAATAAACTTCCGCCACCCACACTTTTGTCGAATAATCTAGAAGACTCGTTAAAAGGTCGTGTAAATCCAAAATCGGCTTCAATTTTTAATAGTTTGCCGTAGGTTTCATTTTTTATGTAGTTTAATGCAAACTGATAATGAGGCAGAAAATACGTCCAAAGCGCTTCCATTAAAAGCACATTATTAGCTTTGGCTACCGAAATCATTTCTTTAACCTCTTCTGTATTCATCGCGAAAGGTTTCTCGCATAACACCGCTTTGCCGTGTTTTAAACACAATATAGCATGTGATTTATGAAAGCTGTGTGGTGTCGCAATATATATGGCATCAACATCGGGGTCTTGTGCTAAAGCTTCGTAAGAGTCGTATGCTTTTGTAGCCTTAAATGTCTTTGCAAAAGCATTGGCATTTTCTATAGATCTAGAAGCGACAGCTTGTAATTGAGCATCCTCTATGGTTAATAAATCTGTGGCAAATTTACGAGCAATTTTACCCAATCCAATAATTCCCCATCTTATGGTTTTATTCTGTTGTAATGACATCTTGTTTTGGTATAAAAAGTTGAATACATAATGCGACAATAATGACTAATGTACACCCAAAAAGGTTAAGCCATAAATATGGCATCCAATCTTGCCACCAGCCAAGTATAACAACCGATTGAGTGATGATAGCTGCTATGAAAACAGCATTTGCTTTCACGTGTTTAAAGAAGAATGCAAGTAAAAATATTCCTAGCACATTACCGTAAAATATAGATCCAATAATGTTTACCAATTGGATTAAATTATCGGCTAAATATGCAATGCAAGCAATACAAATGGCTAATATTCCCCAACCAAAAGTAAACCACTTCGTAGCCTTCACGTAATGCATATCGTCTTTATCTGGCGCTAAACTACGTTTGTAAATATCGATAGTTGTTGTAGATGCCAATGCATTTAATTCACTGGCTGTACTAGACATGGCAGCGCTTAAAATAACAGCGAGCAAAAGTCCGATTAACCCTCGTGGTAGATTATTTAAAATAAAATGAATAAAAACGTAATCTTTATCGTTGGTTTCAATCTTTGTTTGATGTTCATCCGCAGCCTTTTCTAGGACCAATTTGGCTTCATTTCGATTGGTTTTTTCTGCTGAATTAATAGTTGTTATTTCTGATTTCAATGATTCATTTGGTGCTAAAACATAAGCGTCTAATAGTGTTTTTTTCTTTTCGAATAATTGATGTTGTTCAGATTCTAAGGCTTTAAATTCATCTGAATATGAGGATGCAGCAACGACCTCTTGGGCATGCGGATTAAAATGAATAGGGGATTCGTTAAACTGATAAAACACAAAAACCATTACACCTACAAATAGAATGAAAAACTGCATGGGTACTTTTAAAAGGCCATTAAAAATTAAACCCAACTGCATTTCTCTAAGCGATTTCCCTGAAAGATAGCGTTGTACCTGACTTTGGTCTGTTCCAAAATAAGAGAGCATTAAAAACGTTCCACCAATAATTCCACTCCAAAAGGTATATCTGTTCTCGAAATCGAAAGAGAAATCTAAGATGTTCATTTTATCGTTTACAGTTGCAATTTCTAAAGCGTTCGAGAAATTAATATTGTCGGGCAGATAACTTAAAATTAAAAAGAAAGCGATAAACATTCCTGTGAATATTACTGCCATTTGATGCTTTTGAGTTACACTCACAGCCTTAGTCCCTCCAGAAACGGTGTATATAATTACGAGTACACCAATAATAATGTTTAATTGGTTTAAAGACCAACCTAACACGGCCGATAAAATAATAGCAGGAGCATAGATGGTAATTCCTGCAGCCAATCCGCGTTGTACTAAGAACAATCCAGCAGTTAAACTTCTGGTTTTTAAATCGAACCTGTTTTCTAAAAACTCGTATGCTGTATATACTTTAAGTCGATGATATAAAGGGATAAATACCATACAAATAATAATCATGGCTATTGGTAACCCAAAGTAAAATTGCACAAATCCCATACCGTCGTTAAAGGCTTGTCCGGGTGTCGATAAAAAGGTTATGGCGCTGGCTTGTGTTGCCATTACCGATAATCCAATGGTCCACCATTGTGCTTGGTTTCCGCCACGAATATAATCTTGAACATTTTGGCTTCCGCGTGTTTTCCAGGTGCCGTAGCCAACAATTGCCAATAGTGTTCCTATTAATATTATCCAGTCTAAACTCTCCATTTTAAAAGGCTTTCATAATTAAATAAAATATTATTATATAGACTGCATTGGCGATTAACACCCAAGTATACGAGCGTTTCCAATGTTGTTTAATAGGTTCATTCTCTTGCATATTAATCGACTAGTTTAGATTCTGTATTTATATTTTCTTTTCCAATAGATAGCATGTTTGCAAACAATCTGTAAGCACCAGAAACTCCTGCAGGAAACTCTCTAAAGAAACTTAGTCCGGTATAGATGTAATGGCCTTTACCATATTTCGCGACTAATAAACTTCCACTTTTTTCAGATTCATTTTTATCATGCATGCCTAAAACAGGCGTAAACTCATCTCCCCAAACATTAGGGAAGTATAAGCCACGTTCTTGAGTCCATCCTTCAAAATCTTTTTGAGTTATTTTATTTGGGACGTTTAACAATTCATTTGTTGGGTCTAAAAAAGTAACTTTGGCCTCTTCATCGGTAACACGGTCTCTAGATAATTCTAATTTGTAAGGTGCTAAAGTGTCCACTTTTAAACCACGACTGGTATTATACTGCACAATTAAATTACCTCCTCCTTTAATATAATCGAATAAAGTTTGTTGTTTGTATGCTAAATCATCTACTGTGTTATATGCTCTAATACCAACAACAATAGCATCGAAATGCGTTAAGTTTGAAGGTGTAATAGCTTCAGGATTTATAATGGCTACATTGTAACCAATCTGTCTTAAACTTTCAGGAACGACATCTCCAGCACCTTGAATATATCCAATGTTTTGACCTTTCTTTATTATGTCTAAACGAACAAATTTACTCGGCTGTGGCATTACAACCGTTTGAAAAGGAATATGGTCGTAATCAATTTCTATAATCGATTTTTTATATGATGTTCCCTTAACGGTTACAGAAGATGTAATCTTAACTTCACTTTGTGTTTTAGGTGGTGTAACGGTGAAAAATACCGTTTTAGTTTCTCCGCGATGCGCAATAGAAATAGGTAATGATTTTGGAGAGATGGTCCAATCTGTTGGTGTATTAAGACTAACCGAACCTTCTACATTATCCTTTCCAGCAGTTACAATAACAGCTACTTGTTTTGGTATTTCGTTTTCAAAAATAAGTACAGGCTCTGATAGTTGAGAAGCCACTACAGGGACAATATCGAAAGGTTTATACACTTCGCCTTTTACAGGGTCGTTTGTCTTGTAAACAATGGGTTTGGTAAATGGGATAGTAATATTTTCGATGCTAAGATTAAAAGTGATGTTCTGACTTCTGGGTGTTTCAGGTTGTCCTATTAACGATTTATCTTCTACATAGTACATGCCCAAACTACCTTGCTCGGTTAACCAATATGGAGTTGTAATTTTAGTATTTGAATTTACCTTATAATGCTCATCAAAATTATATTTAATATTGTTTTCAAGTTTAATGTTTTTAGATATAGAAACGGTATTTGGGTTTACAATACTTTGTAAAGTGATAGGCTCTCCACTACGGTTTATAACTTCAATATTTAAATCGACATCCTCGTTTGCAGTTGCCCAGTTATGAGTTGCTGCAGCTTCTAAATACAGTCCGGCACAGGCAGCGATAACACTTTTTAAATCTTCAGTTTTTAAGGTTTTCCAATGGGTTTCATCTAATTTCTGAATCATTGTATACGCCTTTACCAATTTAGGAATACTTGCCGAAGGGTTTTTAAAATCGTATTCTTGTTCTACTTCAGCTAAAAGTGTTCCAATAGGTTCTCCGCCTTTAACACGGTTCCAAGTGGTATCTATACCTTCAAAAATATTAGATTTATCGGTAGGCATATCTCCTTTTATAAGTTCTATATATTCCATACTAGAACCTCGAGTTCCGGTGTTTCCAAACCCTTGAGATTTATGCTGACTTCTACTTAAAGATGAAATTTCTGTGTTCGATAATCCGCTTGACGGAAAATAAACCCCTGTATCTATGGCTAGTAAATTTGATTTGTCTGCGGCATCAAATTTTTCTTGAGAGCCATAAAACCAGTACGATGTATTAAAAAACATACGTTTTGGTTGCCACGTAGAGGTACTATATAATTGTTCTGGATATTTTGAGGCATTGTTTGTTAAGTCGAACGCTTCTACACTTAACATGGCAGAACTGGTATGGTGTCCATGCGTTGTTCCTGGCGAGCGGTGGTCGAATCGATTAATAATTACATCGGGTTGAAATTTTCTTATGGCTAGAACCACATCGCTTAATACTTCGTCTTTATTCCAAATCGATAAGGTTTCATCTGGGTGTTTAGAATACCCGAAATCGTTAGCACGTGTAAAAAATTGTTCGCCGCCATCGGTGCGTCTTGCCGCTAATAATTCTTCGGTACGAATAACACCTAAAAGTTCTCTAATTTCTGGTCCGATTAAATTTTGTCCGCCATCACCTCGGGTTAACGATAAGTATGCTGTTCTGGCTTTTACATGATTCGCCATATACGAAATCATATTGGTGTTTTCATCGTCTGGATGTGCAGCTAAATATAAAACGGAACCTAAAAAGTTCAGTTTTTTAATTGATTCGTGAATTTCAGCCGCGTTTGGCTTTTTTGGCTGTTGCGCGAAACTTACAGATAAAGATAACAGGATTGTAAGCGCTGCTAGAACTTGGTTTTTCATTAATATGAATTTGAATTTTGGGCTTTCACTTCAAATATAAAAAGTCGCCTTGGGTTTTAGAGTGTTTTAAGGTTTCTTTAACTTAAACACTAATATAGACGTAACCCAATTCAAATAATTTCAGAAAAAAATTAAAATTTTAGAGTTAAAATATTAAAGCCATTTTTTACGTTTGAAGTAAATAAGCATTAAAATAAACATGAAAAGCATGACAACTAGTAGAATAGGGTAGCCGTTTTTATGATGTAACTCGGGCATATTTTCGAAGTTCATACCATAAATTCCTGCGATAAATGTAAGTGGTATAAAAATGGAAGACATAATGGTTAAAACCTTCATTACTTCGTTCATTTTATTGCTAATACTTGTCATATACATATCCATTAAACCCCAAACCATTTCACGGTATATTTCTATGTTTTCGTTAACCTGAACTGTATGGTCGTAAACATCTTGAAAGTAGGGGATGGTACGTTCGCTTATTAGTTTATGCTCGCTTTTTTCGATTCGATTTATAATATCACGAAGTGGAAAAACAGCACGACGGATTCTTAAAATTTCTCGTTTTAAATCCTGAATTTGGTTAGTAACTTGTTCTTTTGCAGAGCCATTAAATAAGTCGTCTTCTAAATCTTCAATTTTTTCACCAATAGATTCAATTACTATATAATAATGATCGACCACACTATCTATTAAAGCATATAATAAATAATCGGAACCTAAAGATTTTATCCGGCCCTTACCATGGCGAAGACGTTCGCGTAATCCATCGAAAACATCGCCTTCGGCTTCTTGAAATGTTAAGACATAATTATGACCCAAAATAAAGCTCACTTGTTCTGAAGTTAAACCATTACTAGCATCGTAATACAGCATTTTCATACTAATGGCTAGATAGTTTTCAAATTCATCGATTTTTGGACGTTGCGAAATATTAGCAATATCTTCTAAAATAAGCGCATGAATGTTATAATGATTTCCGACCTTTTCAATGGCATCGGTGTGATTTAATCCGTTTATGTTAATCCACGTCACTTCGTTGGAAGATTCCGATTTATAAGTTAGTGCTTCATCGATAGAAGTGAGTTCTTTTTCGGTGATATGATTTGCACTGTAATTAAAAATCTCGATATATAAAGACTGCGAAGATTTCTGTCCGGTATATACAATGGTTCCTGGCGCTAATCCTGGTTTTTGTTTATGCTTTTTAATCCGTGGTTTTTTAGCCATATTTTAAAATGTTTACGACTTAAATAGCGTCGTGTCCATCGTCTATTGCGTCTTTCTGAACTAAAGTTACAGCTTTTTGAAGTATTAAATTATTCGGATAGGTTACCAAGTTACCGTTATCCAATCTTAAGTGGAGTTGAAATGCACGAATATCTTCAATAACCGCTTCTATAGGGAAATCTTTATCGTGAATGCTTATTTTATCTCCTACCTTATATGGGAATGAAAAAAACATAATAACTCCAGACGTAATATTGCTTAAAATAGACCAAATGGCGAATAAAGCAATACCAATTACGGCAAAAACCGAAGAGAAAACTAAAGCTAAATCCTGAGGTTTAGCCCCCAGAATTACAGAAAGGAATAGTAGCCCGATTAGAAATAATGTAACTGTAGAATACCTTTGAATCAGGTGAATACGTGCTTCATTAATTCCGCTTTTTCGTCCAATTTTTTTTACTAAAATTAATACGATGTAACGAATGATAAGCAGTACAACAAGTAATATTACACAGGAAATGATGACTTTAAAATGAGTTTCAAAAAACATAAAATATACATGAATTTAGTGCCACAAATATAGATTAAGGAAACTACAATTTATATATCTATTTACGAAGTTTAAATAGTTTTTTTTAAGAGACTATGTCGTTTAAAATACGATAAACAACATCTGTAGGAAGTCCCATAACATTAAAATAAGACCCTTCTAATTTGGTTACTCCAATATAACCAATCCATTCTTGAATGCCATATCCTCCAGCTTTATCGAAAGGTTTATAGGTGTTTATGTAGTAATTAATTTCGTCGTCTGTAAGTGCTTTAAAAGTAACTTTGGTTACCGAACTTACAGTCTTTTCAAACTGAGACGATGTAAAACAAACCGAGGTAATTACTTCGTGCGTTGTGTTGCTTAACGATTTTAACATTTGGAAAGCTTCAGCAGCTGTCTTTGGTTTTCCTAATGCTGTTTTATTATGCCATACAATGGTGTCGCTAGTAATTAAAATATCATTAGGTTTTAAATTAGCTTTAAAAGGCAGGGCTTTAAGTTGAGCGAGGTAATCACTGATTTCGAAATGACGTAAACGTGGTGGATAAACCTCGTCGACAGGCTTTAATTCAATTGAAAAGTTTAGTCCTAAATCTTTAAAAAACTGTTGGCGTCTAGGAGAGCCTGATGCTAAAATGATATTATATTGACTTATATTTTCGTGTAACATGTTTACCGCGTTATATGGAATATAAAAGTAATGATAATACACCTGTTAACATAACTAATTTGAGGGCATTGCTTATTCTGCGGTGGTCTTTTTTTGTTTTAGCTCCAAAAAGTTCAAAGACAATAAAAATTAAGGGACCGATAATTAAAAACGTAAAATAACCGACTTCTAGAGGTTTACTATATAAATAGGTAATCACATAATAAATAACAATTCCAAGTGGGAAACATGCGAATACAAATGCGACTTTTGTAGCTCGACTTCTGCCAATTAATATAGGTAGCGTATGCATTCCAGAAGCATAATCGCCGTCTATGTCTTCAATATCTTTTACAATTTCTCTGATAAAATTGAGTAAAAATGCCATGCCTGCATATCCTAAAATCAGTTTAAAAACCATACGCTGACTGTATTGATTCTCGAAAGTAATAGCTGGAATTAAATCGAATAACCCAATTATAACAAGACTTAAAGCTACCAAAATAGAGATAATAATATTACCTATTAAACACATGCGCTTTAAATAACTTGCATATAAATAGAGTAGGGCAGAAATAATTACAAAAAGAGCAAAGAAACTGTTTTGACCAACAGCTTGAGATAAATAGAACCCCAAACCTACACCGATAACGTTAAATATGATAAAAAGTATATAGGCCGTTTGTTCTGAAATTGATTTGCCTATAATTACTCGGTTTGGCTTATTTATCTGGTCGGTTTCAACATCATAAATATCATTAATAATATTTCCTGCCGATGCTAAGCATAAGGTAATTAATACTAAAATAGCAAATTGCCAATCTTGTAAAGCAGTGTCCACATGAAATACTGGGAATAAAGCAAATTTAATTAGTGTTTGAACAAGAATAATAAGTAAAAGATTTTTCCAACGTATTAGGTTTAACACCTTCATGCTAATCGTATTGCGCATCAAAATTACCGCTCCATTTTTCTTGTACTTTTAGAACTTGTTCGATAACATCTCTTACAGCACCAGCTCCACCATTTTTATGAGACACATATTTAGATATGTTTTTAATCTCAGGTACAGCATCTTGCGGACAAGTTGGTAAACCTACAATAAGCATTACTGGGAAATCAGGGATATCGTCGCCCATGTATAGTATATTCTCTGTTTTAATATTATGCTTTTGTACGTATTCGTCGAGTTGGTCAATTTTATTATGAGCGCCCAAATAAATATCGGTTACGCCTAAACCTTCTAAACGTTTTCTAACACCTTCGTTAGATCCACCAGAAATAATACAAATTTTATAACCCGCATCTATTGCCGTTTTTACGGCATAACCATCTTTTATGCTCATAACTCTTAACATTTCTCCTTCGGTGGTTACAGTTACAGTACCATCTGTTAAAACGCCATCCACATCAAAAATAAAAGTGGTAATATGTTCTAGGTATTCTTTATAGCTTTTTTCTTCCATGTGTGTCGTTTATTGATTCTGTTAATAGCTTGTAAATTGCTTTATGTTGCGGATTTTCTATTAAATTTAAATGTTGTTTGGCGGTCTTTTTATCGCCGCGAACAGCCGGTCCAGTTTGTGCCATATATGGAGACATGGTCTGAATTTTTTTAGCTGTTTCTAGAATTAGGGGTTTTAAAATCTCGAATTCTATCTGATTAGCTTCTGTAATTTCATGTGCAATACGATACATCTGATTCGTAAAGTTGTTGGCAAAAACAGCTGCGATATGTAAACGTTTACGTTGCTCTGTAGAGACTTTGTAATCTTTACTACCAATACCTTCAGCTAAACGTTTTAGAAGTTTAAAATCTGATTTTTTTAGACCTTCAATACATAATGGGATATTACTAAAGTCTACTTCTGCACCTTTAGTAAAGGTTTGTAACGGATAAAATACACCACGTCTGTGTTTTGCATCAATATCGTAAAGGCTAGCGGTACCCGAAGTATGAACCACGAAACGGTCTTGAAAGGGTAGTGCTTCAGACACCGTAGCAATCGCATCGTCGCTTACTGCAATAATGTAAATATCGGCACGTTTTAGAGCGGATAAATCGTCTGTGATTTCAACTTCATTCTTAAACGTTGAAATTTTATCAATATGTCTATTGTACCATTGTGTTACCGTAATTGTATCCGAATTATGAAACACTTTATATAAATGAGAGGCCACATTTCCTGCCCCAAGTAATATTACTGAAATCATCCTGCTAAAATACATTTTTAAAAATAATTTTTCAGTATCGCAAAAGAATTTCAGTGACAAAGGTGAATGCCTTTAAGTTTAAACCAAATATTGGGTGCTTTAATTTTAGGTAAACTATATTTGTAATGCACTTTAAATGAATCAAATTCTGAAAAATATGGATACGGTTAAACATGATATTAAAGACCGAAACGATGTAAATAAACTTGTTTCAATATTTTATGATAAAATTAGAGCAGACGATTTTCTAGGTCCTTTTTTTAATACTGTTATTACAGATTGGCCAGCACATATAGAGCGATTAACCACGTTTTGGGAATCGAGTTTATTTTTAAAAACAAAATATTACGGGAATCCTTTAGATGTACATATTAAGGTAGATCAGGAAAATAACAATACTATATCCGAAAAGCATTTTGGCGCGTGGTTAAATTATTGGGTACAAACCGTAGATGAACTTTTTGAAGGCGACACCGCAGATAATGCCAAACAACGTGCGCGTAAAATGAGTACCTTTTTGTATTTAAATATATTTCAAGCCCGTAAAAATTAACACGACACAATTTTGCACTCTTAAAATTAGGTTAATTTTAACAATCTTTGCGTTTAATACGTACCAACCAACCGAACAAAAAAGGCTAAATTTGCGCACTTAAAATCTAGAGAAACCATCATGCAAAATAAACTTGCCAAAATTCTTTTTTCTACCCGGTTAACATCAATCTTATTTATCGTTTTTGCTGCAGCTATGGCTATCGGTACGTTTATGGATGCGGGACAAGACACATCTCCAACACCATACTCAAGAAATTTAATCTATAATACCTGGTGGTTTGAAGCCATTATGGTAGTTTTTGTGATTAATTTTATTGGAAACATTAAACGTTACAGATTATATAAAAAAGAGAAATGGGCATCTTTAGTACTTCACTTATCTTTTATACTTATTTTATTAGGTGCATTTATAACTAGATATATAGGTTTTGAAGGTATGATGGCCATTCGTGAAGGCGCTACAGAAAATACGTTTCTATCTCAGAAAACATATATTACAGCTTTTATAGATGGTGATTATATGATTGACGGTGTACCACAGCGTTTGCCTTTAGAGCGTGAAGTAGATTTTTCACCACGTTTAGAAAATGAGTTTAGTATACACACAGCATACGACCAGCAAGACATTAGTATTGAGTTGGAATCGTTTATTGGTGGTGCTGAAGAAGATATTATTCCAGATGAATCTGGAGAAGAATATTTAAAATTAGTTGAAGCAGGAAACGGTCAGCCACATAATCACTTTTTAAAAGCAGGAGAAGTTCAGAGCATTCATAGTCTGTTAATTTCTTTAAATAAACCTACAGAAGGTGCTATAAATATTACATCTAACGAAGATGGTATTTTTATTGATTCGCCATTCGAAGGTGAATATTTAACCATGGCCACTATGGCATCAGGAACTTTAGTAAAAGATAGTTTACAGCCGTTAGTATTGCGCTCGCGCTATATTATTGGAGATATGCAAATTGTTTTTCCTAAGCCTGTGGTTAAAGGTAAATTCGATATCGTTAAAAAAGCAGAATTTCTTAAAAATAGCGAAGATGGTGTTGTTTTAAAAGTAACCACTAATGGAGAAACAAAACGAGTTGGTTTATTAGGCGGGAAAGGTACTAATGGAGATTTTAAACAAATACAAGTAGGCGGATTAGATTTCGCATTTAAATATGGTTCTAAAGTAATGGAACTTCCATTTAGTGTAAAATTAAATGATTTTGAAGCCGAGCGTTACCCAGGAACAGAGAATAGTTATTCTGCATTTTCTAGCCAAGTTACCGTGATAGATGAAGAAGAAGGCGATTTTGATTATAAGATTTTTATGAACCACATTTTAGACCATCGTGGTTACCGTTTCTTTCAATCGGGTTTTGATCCTGATGAAAAAGGAACTATTCTTTCTGTAAATCACGATTATTATGGAACATTATTTACCTACATCGGTTACTTCTTATTGTATTTCGGAATGTTAGCAACCCTTGTTGTAAAAGGTACACGTTTTGGAGATTTACGTAGAAAATTAGATAAAATTAAATCGAAGAAAGCAAAATTATTACCAGTTGTATTATTGTGTTTTGCTCTTAACGGATTTGCGCAAGGACACTCAGAAAACGATGGACATGCTCATGGCCCTAAGCCTACCAAAGCTCAAATAGACTCTGTTTTAATTGCAAATAAAGTGCCGTTAGAGCATGCCGATAAATTCGGACATATGGTTATTCAGGATGTTGGAGGACGAATGATGCCTGTTAATACCTACGCATCAGAGTTGTTACGTAAGTTAACAAAGACCGATACATATGCAGGACTAGATGCAGATCAGGTGTTTTTATCTATGCACGAAAGTCCGTTGCTCTGGTACAATGTACCTATTGTTTATTTAAAATATAAGAAAGCAGATTCTATTCGTTCTTTAATTGGTATTCCTAAAGATCAGAAATTTGCAACACTAGCCGATTTCTTTACAGATCGTGGTGCTTATAAGTTAGGCCCATATTTAGAGGAAGCTTATAAGGCGCCAATTCCTAATGGTTTTCAAAAAGAATTTAAGGAAACTGATCAACGTGTAAATTTATTATATAATACTATTGAAGGGCGTTCATTACGTATTTTTCCGCTTCCAGACGATGAAAACAACAAATGGATATCTTCTATAGAATATAAAAATGGTGTAACTAAAGTTGAAGATACTCTATACGCAAACTTTATAAATAGTGGTTTTTCAGCTTATTTAATGACGCTAAATCAAGCCAAGAAAACTAACGATTTTACCGATGCTAATAAGTTGTTAGAAGCATTTCATAAAACACAATTACAGTACGGTGGAAGTGTCATGCTATCTGATGAAAAAGTAAAAACTGAAATACTTTATAACCATTACGATATTTTTAAAAATCTTTTTAGTTGGTATTTGTACGCAGGCGCTTTAATGTTTATTGTTTTAATAGTTCAAATATTTAAGAGTAAAAGTAAAGCAATAGATGTAAGTGTAACTGTTTTTAAATGGGTTATTGTAGGCTTGTTTTTGTTACATACTTTAGGGTTAATTGCACGTTGGTATATTTCAGGACACGCACCTTGGAGTGATGCTTATGAATCGATGATTTATGTAGCCTGGGCGACCATGTTATTTGGATTACTTTTTGGAAGAAAAAGTGATTTAACCATTGCTTCAACAGCATTAGTAACATCAATGATTTTAATGGTTGCACATTGGAATTGGATGGATCCTGCAATTGCAAACCTTCAGCCTGTATTAGATAGTTATTGGTTAATGATTCACGTTGCAATTATTGTGGGTAGTTATGGACCATTTACTATAGGGATGGTTTTAGGCTTAACGGTACTGTTCCTTATGATTTTTACAAATAAAAACAATAAGCAGAGAATGCTTGTTAATATAGAAGAGTTAACTGTAATTAACGAAATGGCGCTAACTGTTGGTTTAGTTCTGTTAACTATAGGTAACTTTTTAGGAGGAATGTGGGCTAACGAAAGTTGGGGACGTTACTGGGGGTGGGACCCTAAAGAAACTTGGGCTTTAATTAGTATTATGGTGTATGCATTTGTTATCCATATGCGTTTAGTGCCAGGTTTAAGAGGGCGTTTCGGCTTTAACTTAGCATCTGTTCTAGCATTTTCTAGTATTATGATGACTTATTTTGGTGTGAATTTCTACTTAGCTGGATTACACTCGTATGCTAGTGGAGATCAAATTGTAAGTGTAAAATTCATTCTTATCACCTTAGGAATTATAGCTGTTATAGCAGGATTTGCTTATGCCAAATATGCTAAGTTTTATAAAAAAGGAAAATAAAGATTTATAGAAGCGGAAGTATGTAATTAAATAGTAATCCGCAACCAATAGCTAGACCGAAACTTAGTAGGGTACCAATTAAAATGTATTCTGTTAACTTTCGGTCTTTTGCTTTAGATAAATCTCCAAACCTAAATACCGATTTTGCTGTAATTAAAAACCCAATACCGGCCCAATAATTTAAAACGATAAAAGTAAACACAAACAATCGCTCTAACATGCCTATGTAAGCACCTGCATCTTTAAGTGAAGCTTCATTGGTTTCCTCCAATTGCCATTTAGAAATTATAATTTTCATAATTATAGAAGAGACTACAGTAACAAAAATAATACAGCATATGGCGAGTAATATTTTAGGATCGTATATGGTGTCTATAGTTATGGTAAATGGTTCGTAAATACGAACAACTATAGCTATTAAAGTAAGATGTGCCAATTGATCTAAGCAAAATAACCAACGCGAATTTACAACACCGTTTAGGTGTAGTTTTATGGCATCAATTATAAAATGCGATACAGTAAGAATTACAATGCCCCAGATGTATTTAAAGCTAAATTGAAGGACAAATAAAAGCGCTATAAAATGAATTGCTATATGTGCATATAGGTACTTCGATTTTATTTTGTGTTTTTCTTTATCTGCCACCCATTTACTAGGTTGTAATAAAAAGTCACCAACTAAGTGGGCAAGAAGTAGTTTTATAAAAAGTACAATCATGGTTGAACGTTTTTAGTGTAATACTGAATCATTTTTAATATTTCGTCGTAACCCGCACGTTTTAGTCCTTGGCTAATATTACCCTGAGTACTTTGTGTTAGTTCTGCCAATTCTATTTGGTTTGCTTCAGGTTTTGTAAGTGCTAGTTTTACTAAAGACGCTGTAGTTGGTGTCCATGTATTCATGGTTATTAAAGCCAATTCGAGCATGATGTTTATTGGAATATCAAATTCTGTACGTCCAGATTTTACTGCTAAATTTGTTTTCTTTAATTGTTCAAAGCATTCGCCAGAATTAATAAAAGCACTCCCATTGGATTCGGTTATATGGTCTGCATCGTATGTTTTTTCTCCAATTCCAATGGCCAATCTAACATCTATAGTTTTAAATTGTTTTAAACTTGCTTTTATTAAAATTGCCGCTTTTAAAGCATCTTTAAGAGGAAGTTCTATTTGAAAACTATCACCTCTATATACTTCCCATTGTTTTGGAGTTTCTCCATAAAGAGCGAGTTGCGATTTTAATTCTGTTAACCAATCGTTAGCATCTTGTCCTCTAGAATTTATAATATCTCCTGTAATTATACTCGTCATTCGTAAATAGCTTTGTTTCAAATATATTCGATTTCATATGGAATTCAAAATTATTAGCTAAAAAACTAATAATATAAATTATAAGCTTAAAAGCTAATATTTTAGTTTATTAGTTTTAAGTCTAATATTAAGAGAGTAATTCTTTTTGAGAAACTAGAGATTAAAAATATATTTGCTCAAAAAAAGGAGTTATGAAATTAATACAAGAATTTAAAGAGTTTGCGATTAAAGGGAATATGATCGATATGGCTGTTGGTATTATAATTGGAGCGTCGTTTAATAAAGTTATCGATGTTATGGTGAAACAAGTTTTTATGCCACCATTATCTTTACTATCAGAAGGGATTCATTTTCAAGATAAAGTTTGGGTGCTTAGAGATGCTATAAAGGATGCGAGCGGAACAGTAATAGTAGAAAAAGTTGTTATAGGTTATGGTGCGTTAATAGAGGCTTTAATAGATTTTTTAATTATTGGATTTACTGTATTTATCGTTGTAAAGTTTATGAACAGACTGCGTAACAAATCGCAAGATCCAAAAGATAAAACCGTTGTAACTCCAAAAGATATTCAATTGTTGTCTGGGATAACTGAATTGCTAGAAGAACAAAACACGTTATTAAAAACTAAATCGAAATAATAATAAAACCACCATAACAAAATCTGGTTATAGTGGTTTTCCAAAAGGAATTAATAGCATTTTTATATGGTAAATCTTCAGCTTCAGAGCTAAAAGATATCATAGTTGAATTGTATATTCAAATGTAGCTTTAACTTTTAAAATAAAAAATACCCTAAATTGGGTATTTTTTGCTTTATATGGTAATCTAAGATTAATAGTTAGGACTGAATTATTTTATACCTTTATGTCATGAAAAATACATTAATAATAGTGCTAGCAATTATAATGTGTAGTTGTAAGCAAAACTCAAAAGAAACGTCAGTTTTAGCAAGTAACAATAATAAGGTCACTGTAGAAGAAAATAATGTTATGGAGAAAGAAACTATTTATCAATTTAAAGTAAACGATTTATATGGTAATCCTTTCGATTTTTCAAGCTTAAAAGGGCATAAAATCATGATTGTTAATACAGCGAGTAAATGCGGTTTAACACCTCAATACGAACAATTAGAGGAGATTTATAAAACCTATAAAGACGATAGTTTTGTAATTATTGGCTTCCCTGCTAATAATTTTAAAGGACAGGAACCTGGTACTAACACAGAGATTGCTGCATTTTGCGAAGCAAATTATGGCGTGTCTTTTCCAATGATGAGTAAAATTTCTGTAAAAGGAGATGATATGGATGCTGTTTACAAATTCTTAACTCAAAAAAATAAAAACGGATTTGAAGATTCTGAAGTAGAATGGAATTTTCAGAAATATTTAATAGATGAAAACGGGTATGTTGTTCGTGTAGTTTCACCTAAAACATTACCGACAGACGAATCAATAATTTCTTGGATAAAAAACTAATGTCATGACTAAAAAACTAGGATTACAAACAATATGCACCCATGTTGGGGAAGTTAAAGACGAACAGTTTAAAGGTGCTGTATCTCCAATTTATATATCTACATCGTATCAGTTCGAAGATGTAGATGTAAAACGGTACCCGCGTTATTTTAATACGCCAAATCAAGAAATGTTATCTAAAAAAATAGCAGCTTTAGAACATGCCGAAGCTGGAATGATTTTTGGTTCAGGGATGGCAGCTATTAGTACAACTTTGCTAGCTTTCTTGAAAACAGGCGACCACATTATTGTGCAAAACACATTGTATGGTGGAACAAGTAACTTTATTCGTGAAGAATTTCCTAAATATGGTATCGAATTTAGTTTTACAGACGGTTACGAAGTCTCAGATTTTGAAGCAGCTATACAAGACAATACAAAGGTAATCTATATTGAAACGCCTTCAAATCCATTATTAACTATTACCGATATAAAAGGAGTGGCCGCTTTAGCAAAAGATAAAGGATTATTATCTATTATAGACAATACATTTGCCAGTCCCGTAAACCAAAACCCAATAGATTTTGGTATCGACATCGTATTGCATTCAGCAACTAAATATCTAGGTGGGCATAGCGATATTTTGGCCGGAGCTGTAGCATGTTCTAACGAGCACATGAACATTATCTGGAATGTCGCCAAAAATTTAGGCGGTAGTTTAAGCGATTTTATGGTCTGGATGTTAGAGCGTAGTATTAAAACATTAGTCCTTCGTGTAAAAGCTCAGAATAGAAATGCGAAGAAATTGGCAAAGTATCTAAATACACATTCCGATATTAAAAACGTGTATTATCCAGGGTTAAAAAGTCATCCACAATACAAACTAGCAAAATCTCAAATGAAAGGATTTGGTGGAATGTTGTCGTTCGAATTGAATGATGAATTAGATGCTACGGCATTTCAAAAAGAACTGAAATTAATAAAACCATCTATGAGTTTGGCTGGTGTAGAAAGTACGATGTTATCGCCTTACAAAACGTCTCATGGATTATTAAGTCAGGAAGAACGCGATAGTATTGGTGTTACAAATGGTTTGATACGTTTTTCAGTTGGAATAGAAACTAAAGACGATTTAATTCAAGATATAGAACAGGCTATTAAAGCAGTTAAAAAACAAGCTCAAGTAGAAGCTTAATATATAAAGATAGCAGGTGTCTTTAAGCAAAATTTAAATAAATGAAATTAGATATACTTGCAATAGGCGCACACCCAGACGATGTAGAATTGGGATGCGGAGCAACCATTGCAAAAGAAATAGCCAACGGAAAAACGGTTGGGATAATAGATTTAACACGTGGTGAATTAGGAACACGAGGAACAGCAGAAACACGAAAAGCAGAAGCCAAAGCAGCAGCAGAGCTATTAGGTGTGTCGGTACGTGAAAACCTAGGTTTTGATGATGCCTTTTTTGTAAATGATAAAGCACATCAATTAGAGGTTATTAAAATGATACGTAAATATCAGCCAGAAATTGTGCTTTGTAACGCTATAGATGATAGGCATATCGACCATGGAAAAGGGAGTAAGCTAGTGAGCGATGCTTGTTTTTTAAGTGGATTAAAAAAGATAGAAACAGAACTAGGAGGAGAGGAGCAAGTACAATGGCGACCAAAGCATGTGTACCATTATATACAATGGAAAACTATTGAACCAGATTTTGTTGTAGATGTTACAGGATATATAGAAATTAAAGAACAGGCAGTTTTAGCGTATAAAACACAGTTTTTTGATCCGAATAGTAAAGAACCACAAACTCCAATTTCGAGTAAGAATTTTACCGATAGTGTAAATTATCGCGCAAAAGATTTAGGACGTCTAATTGGAGTGGAATACGCAGAGGGCTTTACATCAGAGCGTTATGTGGCGGTCGAAAATTTATTTAAATTAAAATGAAAATTTTTTTAAAAAACATTTGGAATATCTATAAAATCGCTTAAATTTGCACACGCATTACAAAAATGCAGTTACATGGTGGTTGTAGCTCAGTTGGTTAGAGCATTGGTTTGTGGTACCAAGGGTCGCCGGTTCGAATCCGGTCTTCCACCCAAAAAGTAAAAGCCTTTCGATTTTTCGAAAGGCTTTTTTTGTGGATATAACTCTGCTGTCTTTTTAAAATTCTAACTTTACACCTTGTTCTGGAAAGATTAAATCTAAGCCTAAATTATTCTGTTTTTCTAATTGCGCTTTAATTTTAACCATATTTTCTTTTGGCGGTTTCTGGTGCGTAATTATTGTTTTAAAACCTGTTAAGGCTTTGTCTCCTGTTAATTTCTGTAATACGCTTAATTCTTTATAAAACCAATTTGGAGTTAAATGTCCAAACAATGCAGTGTCTGCTTGCTCGTTAGGAAAGGAAACTTCAATAAACATAGCGCGTAGTTGATTCCTTTTAATTAAAGGTGCAATCGTAGTCCATAAGTGTTTTAAATCCTGACTGTTTTCAATAGCATCTGGACCTGTATCTCCTAAATAAAGGATATAATCGTTGTGATGCCTTACAAGGAATGCTGTACTTTCAAACGGATTTACATGACTTAAAGGAAACGCTGTGACATGCATATCTGTATTTGAAATTGGTATTTCTTGCTTGACATTTAAAGTTTCAAAGTGATATCGTTTTATTTGAAATCCTGGACCTTCATCACCGAAATTCGCCCATGTTTGTCCGTTAAAATAATGATTTTGCATCATCGTCATACACTTCTGTGTGGCATACACAGTTTTAGAAGAATCTGCAGGCGAATTTATTATTAAGCCAGAGACGTGATCTAAATGGGCATGCGAAATAAAATAACCTTTTATATAACGTTTTAAGACTTCGCTTGCAGATACGTTAAAGATGTTGTTTTCAATAGACTTTTCTATTCCTGCATGAATGGTTCCAGCATCTAAAGCTACAAAATCATTGGTGTGAATAGGAGCAACTAAGTATGATGATAAATTAGTTTCATCAACGCCGCCTTTAACCCCTAGTGGAACGACTTGAAAAGCTGGCGCTTGTTGTCCGTAAAACATATTAGATATTAGAAATAATAATAAGTAAAGAGTAGATTTCATACTTCATTTGTTTTAAGATTCAAATTTAAAGGCTTCAGACTAATAATCAGTTGTTTTTATGTTGAAACTTAAATTGGGAGTCTAGTTTTAAATTGAAATAAAAAAAGATTAAATTATGGAGTGAATTATAGATTCTAGGCTCAATTCAAGAGATATAGAGTACGATTTTTTTAATCAAAATGTTTTATATTAGATAAATAAGAGCGAATTCTTAACTAAAAGCTGTTAAAAAATAAAGATTAAACATTAACAGTTTAATAAATTGTAAAATGTATAAATAAAGAACTTTCTCTTTTATAGCGAAACCATTAGATATTTAAGTTTTATATTTATAATCCTAAATAAGTAAAATTGATAGCAAAATTAAACCTCCTCCTCAAACAGTGTCTGTTTGTTATATGCTTAATTGTAGTAACTCAGGCCCACTCCCAGCAAGAATCTGCAAATTGGTTTTTTGGCGAAAAAGCAGCATTAAGTTTTAATAGCAATTCGCCTGTTTCTATTGCAAATAGTAGTTTAGAAACTCATGAAGGAAGTGCAACAATTTCCGACGAACAAGGTAATTTATTGTTTTATACAGATGGTGTAACCATTTGGGATAAGCGAAATAGAGCGATGCCAAATGGTTATAATTTATTTGGAAATAAATCAAGTACAATGTCTGCTTTAATTATTCCTAAACCAGGAACTATTAATAGGTATTATGTATTTACTATTGATGAACCAGGAAAATCTAAAGAGAATTTTGATGATGGTAAAATTAATGGTGTAAATTATTCTGAAGTTGATATGACTTTAAATAGTGGCTATGGCGATGTTATTTTAAAAAATCAACCTTTAATTACGTATGATGTAAATAATGAAACAGAACGTTATTTTAAGTCATCTGAAAAAATTACAGCAGTTACCCATGATGATGAAATTTCAATTTGGGTAATTACACATTTAGGAAATACTTTTTATTCATTTTTAATTGACGAACTAGGTGTCAATGAAAATCCTGTAACATCAACAGTTTCAACAAATATTATTCCTAGAGTTAATTCAGATAGTATAAATGTAACAGCCATTGGGTATTTAAAAGTATCTCCTAACGGAAAAAATATAGCTATAGCACATAGTTCTACAGCATTAGGAAGCCCTAGAACGGGAACTAAAAGAAATGGAAAAGTATTCTTGTACGATTTCAATACTATTACAGGGACAGTTACAAGTGAATTATTATTAAGTGATGGGCTTTATCCTTACGGTTTAGAATTTTCACCCAATTCAAAACTTTTATATACAACGGTTGGACATTATAATACTGATGATTCATTTCGTGAAGGTTATTTGTATCAATATGATGTGAAAAGTAGTGATATACCTGGGTCAGAAGTTTTAATTAATACATCTAATTATTATGCAGGTGCTTTGCAGTTGGCCATAGATGGTAAAATTTATCGTACCGGATACACGGGTACAGCAGGTTTAAATACATTATCTCTTATAGATAACCCGAATACAATTGGAACAGATTGTAACTATAGACATGGTAGAATACATTTAGACTACGGTCGTGCTAAATTAGGCTTGCCACCCTTTGTACAGTCTATATTTAAGTACAGATTTAATTATACGTATACCTGTGCAGGTTCTGGATTTGAAGCTACGTTTAATATTCTGCCTGATCCAAGCGAAGAAGATCCAGATTATAAAATGTCTTGGGATTTTGGAGATGGAGAAACGTCTACATCGAGCGCTACTCATTATTATGCTGTTCCTGGAGACTATGAAGTTAGTATGGAATTAAGTATAAATGGAGAAATACAAACGTATAAAAAAACAATAACTATTGCCGAAGAACCAACTTTAGATACCAACTATGAATTAATTGCTTGCGATGCTTTTGATGCAGATGCTAACGATGGTTTAACATACTTTAATTTACAAAACTTAAGTGCGAATAGCACTATTTTTACTACAGATTTAGTACAAGTCTATTTTTATGAAACCCTAGTAGAAGCTACAATTGCAAATAAATTAGATGCTATTAATGGTTCGTTTCAAAATTCAGTGGAAAATCAAATAGTATACGCAAATGTTTATGCAGATCATTCAGATTGTTTTCAAACTGTCGAAGTTAAGTTAACCACAAAAGATCCAGTTTCTGTAGGAGAGTTTACTCTTAAAGCTTGTCAAACAATAACAGAAGGTATAGCGCTTTTCGATTTGTCTGAAACGTTTATAAATAGTATTAGAACCGCGTCTGGTTTTTCAAATGATGTAGCAATTTCTTTTCATTCAAGTCGAGTAGATGCTCAAAACGGAGCAAATCCTTTGCCTCCTAATTATGAATCGGCAGATACAACAATTTATATAAAGGCAGAGAGTAGCAGTGCGTGTTACGATGTTGGAAAGGTAAATTTAAGGGTGAATTATTTTCCGATTTTAGCAGATCGAGTATATAATGTATGTCCATCAGAATTTCCTATAACTATAGATTCAGGGATAAGAAGTTCTACTTATAATACTAATTCTTATACCTATAGTTGGGATGGTACAGGTACTAGAATACCCAGTACAAATGATGAATTAGAAGTGCATGCAGCAGGAGAATATTATGTAACAATTTATGATACAGCCTTGAATTGTGATGCAACAGTTAGGGTTAGTGTGGTTGAATTTCCAGCTCCCATGTTAAAAGATTTTAAAGTAGATAATTATAATTTAACCATTAATTTATTAAACCCGGGTAATAATTTTGAATATGCAGTAGACTATTTAAATGGATTTCAAGACAGTAATGTGTTTAGAAATTTATCTGCAGGCGAACATAAATTTTATGTTCGCGATAAATTTAGATGTAATCTTATAGAAGAAACATTCTATGTATTTGGTCTCCCAAAATATTTTACACCAAATGGAGATGGTATACACGATATTTGGAAGGTAGAAGGGTTAGATCCAAGTCTATTTACGCAACCAATTGATGTTTATGTTTTCGATAGGTATGGCAAAATTATAACAAGGTTCGATGCATTAAATTCCGAAGGTTGGGATGGGACTTTAAATGGTACAAAACTTCTTCCCGATGATTATTGGTACCACTTAGTTTTACCAAACGGTAGAGAATATCGCGGCCATTTTACATTGAAATATTAAATATAATACCAATAGCTTCAGTCTTAGAGTCTTGTTCTATACTTTTTTAGGCAATATCTTTTTTATTAAAATAACGATAAGTAAAACTATAAAACCAATTACTGTACCTGAAATAAATTCAGAAATCATACTTGGTAATGCATGAAATAAATCGTGTAAATATGGTATGTTGTGTAAAAAGATACCTCCAGAAACTAGGAGTAAAGCAATAGTACCAACCACGCCTAGGCCTTTAATTACCCATGGAAGTGCACGTACTAAAAATCGGCCAAACTTATCCGAGATGCTATTATCTTCTTCGTTTAAGTTAATTAATTTTAAACCAATGTCGTCCATTCTTACAATAAGTGCAACAATACCATACACACCTACAGTAGCTAAAAGTGCGACTAAAGAGACTACGATTATTTGAGTAGTTAAGGGATGACCTACAACAGTTCCTAAAGCCATAATTACAATTTCAACCGAAAGAATAAAGTCTGTAACTATTGCAGCATTTATCTTTTCCTTTTCAAGTTTTAATAAATCGGTTTCAGATTTTGCTTCTACTATAGGTGTTATATCATGCTCATGAGGTACAATATATTCGTATATTTTTTCGGCACCTTCGTATGCAAGGTATAGTCCTCCTAGTGTTAAAATTATGGGTATCGATACAGGTAATAAAGCACTCAATAAAAAGGCAAAAGGTAAAATTATAGCTTTGTTTTTTAAAGACCCCTTGGTAATGGCCCATAATACAGGTATTTCTCTAGAGGATAAAAATCCAGAAGCCTTTTCTGCATTTACAGCTAAATCGTCGCCTAATATTCCTGCGGTTTTTTTAGTTGCTACTTTTCCCATAGTTGCTACATCGTCCATTAAAGCGGCGATATCATCTAATAATGCAAAAAAACCTGAAGCCATTGATATGTGTTTTGTGTGAGTTAAATACTAGTTTTGTTAAATTGTAACGATTTAAAGTTTAAACAAAATTTATAAGCTGTAAACCTATGCTAAAATACTATGTTTATGTTTTAAGTAAAGTAAAATCAGAAAAAAATATCCAACGTAAAAAGAAGTACTAAAATCTGTGTGTATTGCGTTACTAGTTCACGTAGATTTTAATACTTTTGTAAGTACTATTACTTAAAAAACAAGTTTTTTTACTTAGATTTAGTTGGTTTATTACTTAGTTTTTATTGTTAAATTATTTGTTTTATGGGTTTTAGCTGATGTAATTATTAGTAAATCGCTAAAAGTGTTCTAAATTTAATAGTAATTAAAGCCGATGTGTTTGGTTAACAGAAAAATAATTACATTTAAACGTTAAAATACTAGAAATCAAAAATTATGAAATTTAAGCATATAGAAGAATCTCAAATTACAATGACTCAATTAATGTTGCCTTCCCACTCTAATTTTAGAGGAAATATTCATGGAGGATTTATTTTAAATTTGATGGATCAAATTGCGTTTGCTTGTGCTTCAAAACATTCCGAACATTATTCGGTTACAGCTTCTGTAAATAAAGTAGATTTTTTAAATACCATTGCGGTAGGCGAGTTGGTCACTTTAAAAGCATCCATTAATTATACGGGACGAACTTCTATGGTGGTAGGTTTACGTGTAGAATCTGAAGATATACATACAGGAGTTATTAAACACTGTAACTCGTCTTATTTTACTATGGTTGCAAAAGATAAAGATTATAATAGTGTTGAAGTCCCTGGTTTAATTTTAGATACAGAAGATAGTATAAGACGATTTGCTAGAAGTATAAAAAGGCAAAAACAGGCGCGTAAACGAAGTGAAAATTTTAATTCTACCGATTTTAAAATTGAAGAATATTTAGAAGAAGTAAGAGAGCATAACGTACAAATTACGTTATAAATCATATATTATAAGTTTAAAGTAAGCAGATATCTAAAGTTTAGGTCTCTGCTTTTTTTATGTGTTTTTTCGAATTAAATGAGTTCCTCTAATAATTCAAAATCAAAGCAACAGTAAGTTGTATATACATAGTGTGTAAAAAGTGTGTAATTTTTTCACAGGAAACACATCTGTTTTACACACATTTCCCAAACCTAGAATAAACAATTATATCTTAAATTTTAATAAATCCCTTGTGTGTGCTGCATTTACAACGTTTGAATTAAAAAGTTTTGTACATGGCATGCTTATTTCATATTACTAATCAGAACAAATAAACAAACGATTTTAAATCTTAGAAATATGAAAAATATAATAATAGCATCGGCATTAGCTGTAGGAGGAGGAGCCTACGCTACATCTCCACAAACCATATTTTTTCACGACGGAATTATGGATACGATATTTCAAGAAGATTTTATACCTATGTCATTAACAGATTTGCCAATAGCTGTTATAGATTCTATAACCAAGGATTATGGTATTGATAATGTTGACGCAGTGTATAAAAATGATTTAAATGAATATAAACTTGATCTTAATATTAATGATCAAATTGAAACCGTTTATAAAGATGAAAACGGACATTGGATAAAAAAATAAAATTGAGTAACCAGAATAAATAGAGTAACCAGATTATTAATTAAAATTTTTAAATTATGAAAAATGTATTTTTAACATTAGTATTTGCAGCAGTAGTTTTAAGTAACATGTCATTTTACGCGGCTTCTCCGGTGGTCTTAAAATTTGAAGATGGTGTGTTTGTTTTGCAAGATGAGTATAAAGAAATTAAAGTAACCGAATTACCAAAAGCAGTAACAGATGCTGTAGCAACAGATTTTTCTAAAGCTACAATCGCCAAAGCTTACGTAAATGAAGCTATGGAATACAAATTAGAACTTACTATGGATGGTACTATGGAAACGGTGCATGTAGATGCTAAAGGAAATTGGATAAAAAAATAGTAAACACCAATTAACCATTTTTTTACTATACAATCTAATGAATAACGCAATTGAAATTAGGAATAATACAATTTCAATTGCGTATCCATATAAAGAGGACGTTTTATTAAAACGCCCTCTTTTTTTTGCTTAATTTTATACCTTAATACTTATACTTTTTAAACAATATATGAAGTCAATCCTTTTAATAGAAGATGATGTTGCTTTCTCTAATATGCTAAAACGTTTTTTAGAGAAGCATAACTATGGCGTATCAATAAGTTATGGTTTTGAAGATGCCAAAGCCATTATATTAAAAGATGATTTCGATTTAATTTTTACTGATTTAAGATTGCCAGATGGCGACGGATTAGAGTTGTTGGAAATAGTAAAACAGCACAAAGAAAAAACACCTGTAATTTTAATGACCGGTTATGCCGAAGTGTCTACAGCTGTAAAAGCAATGAAGCAAGGCGCTATAGACTATATCTCTAAACCCTTTAATCAGGATGAAGTTTTACACGTTATAAATAACGCTTTAAATTCTGCACCAATTGTAGAGTCTAAACCTAAACCTACTGAAAAAAAGGAGAGTCTCTCTAACTCCGAATTTGTTACTGGAATTAGCTCTACTTCAAAAAAATTAAGTGAATACATTCAACTTGTTGGACCTACAGATATGTCGGTTTTAATTACTGGTGAAAGCGGAACAGGTAAAGAAGTTGTTGCAAAGTCTATTCATAATATAAGTTCAAGAAAAAATAAACCTTTTGTGGCTGTAGATTGTGGTGCTATTCCAAATGAAATTGCTGCAAGTGAATTTTTCGGGCATAAAAAAGGGTCTTTTACAGGCGCTATTAGCGATAAGAAAGGACACTTTGAATCGGCTAACTTCGGAACATTGTTTTTAGATGAAGTTGGAAATTTATCTTACGAAAATCAAATTCAACTGCTTAGAGCATTGCAAGAGCGTCGTGTAAAACCTATTGGAAGTAGTGAAGAAATAGAAGTAGATATTAGATTGGTTACCGCAACTAACGAAGATTTGTTAAAAGCAGTTGAAGCAGGAGACTTTCGTGAAGATTTATACCACAGATTGAATGAATTTACAATCAAGATTCCAAATTTAAGCGAGCGTAAAGATGATATTATAATTTTTGCAGATTACTTTTTAGATAAAGCTAATGTGCAGCTAAATAAAAATGTTATTGGATTTACAGACGAAGTTTTAAATATATTTCATAATTACTCTTGGCCTGGAAACTTAAGAGAGTTTGGAAATGTGGTTAAGCGTGCCACCTTATTAACGACAGGCGATTTTATAGAACAAAGTGTTTTGCCTGCTGAGTTAAAATTAGGGTCAAGCCAGGGTAGTACAGCTGTGCAGTCCAAAAACTTTTCAACAAAAGACAACGAAAAAGATTTAATTATTCGCGCTTTAGAGCAAGCTAATAACAATAAAACTCACGCAGCTAAACTTTTAAATGTGACTCGAAAAACACTTTATAACAAAATAAAAGAATACGGTATTAATCTATAAATTTCTCCATTTCCGCTACGGTTAAAGCGGTGTGTTCTAATAGGTTTTTAAATGTTGAATCCAGTTCAGAATCATTAATATCTTTCAACTTATCTAAATACGTTAACGACGGAATAACCTTTTTAATTTCCAATTGCTTGAACATGGTCAGCATTTTATGACTTGTAGCATGAATGGTCTCTAAATCTCTGTTTTCTACACCAGATTTAAGCGTTTCTATATTAATTTCTGTTTCGTTTAAAAACAGTTGAAGAGTATCTTTTAAAGATTCGATATCGTTATTTAAAAACGAACTAATGGGTGCTAAATTAAAATGCTTAAAATTCTGAATGTCTACTGCAGCAGGAGGTTCAATTTCTAATTTTAAATCCGCTTTCGGCAACCATTTACTCACAGTTGCAATTAATTCTTTTGCTCCGTAAGGTTTAAAAATGATATCAGAAAACCCACTTTCCTTGTATATATCACCTTTTAAATCTTTTCGTCCTGTAGATGCAATTATAGGTTGCTGTTTATAAAAACTTGAAGATTTTAAGATTTCCATAAAATGAAACCCATTCATTTTAGGTAATTGTATGTCGGTAATAACTAAATCGTAAGGTAGGTTTTCCATTGCTTTTAACGCTTTTTTAGCTGTTTCGAAAGCTGTAACTTTAAGTTTTTTATCTTGAAGAATATCTGTTAACAATTGTCTAAGTGTGGCATCGTCATCAATAACAATAACGTGAGAATGAGCTGCTATATTTATGTGTTTAGGTTTTAATTTTGCAATAGGTTTAACGCTGTATTCTACAGGAAGTGTCAGTATAAAAGTACTTCCCTTTTTTTCTTCACTAATAAACGATAATTCGCCATCTAATAAGTTTGCTAGCTTTTTAGAAATGGTTAAACCTAATCCAAAACCATCATATTTCTTTTCATTTTCACCTTCAATTTGAGTGAATTCTTGGAAAATAATAGGTTGTTTTTCTAACGGAATCCCGATACCTGTATCCGATACACGAATTTGTAGAAACTGTTTTCTTTCGGCATTTTTAAAAGATTTTGTTTCAATCTTAATTTCACCAGAGTCTGTGAATTTATATGCATTTCCTACCAGGTTATACAGAATTTGGCGTACGCGAAAAGGATCTCCAAGAATAGATTTTTCTATGTTAGAGGTGTATTCTACATTTAGTTTAATGTCTTTATCTGGATAAACAGATTTTACACTAACCATGACTTCGTCTATAATAGGATTTAATAAAAACGGAATCTTCTCTATAGAGATAGTGCCGCGTTCTAGTTTAGAGAATTCTAAAAGGTCATCTACCAAATCTTTCATGTATTTAGACGATTTAGAGATTCTATCTATATAGTATTTAGATTTGCTATCGGTAGAAATTTTTGCCAGTAAATCGGTATAACCCGTTACAGTACTTAAAGGCGTTCGTAAATCGTGACTAACCATAGAGATTAATTGTTCACGACTTTGTAGTAAAGAGTTTGTATAGGCATTGGCCTTTTCTAATTCTTTTCTGTATTTCTGACTTTTCCAAAAATCGTTTAAAATGATAAAGGAAAATAAAATAATTAGAATTGAACCTACTATAGTAGACAGGATTAAAATTTTAGAACTTTTGTTTAAAGCAGAATCACGTTCTTTATTTAGTTTTTCTGAATGTAATAGGATCTCGTTTTCTAAATTAAAGAGCAAGTTTCTCAAGCTTTTAGAGACATTTAAATCACTTTTTAATAGTGAATTTTCTTTAGCAGATAAGTTGTTTTTCTGAATTAAAGCATCTCTTTTCACCTCCTTTAGCATTTCTCTTGCAGCAATTACAATAGAATCTAATCGGTTTTCACTTTTTAGTTCGTCTTGTTCTTTCGGTCTGTATTTATTTACAATGGCAATGTATTCTTCAATTGTTTTTTTACGTTCTGGTGTTAAAGCATCTGGGTCTTCTGCAAAATCATGTATAGTTAAACGGCCTACAGAGCTCTCAATTGTATTTATTTTTTGTAACGCTTTTTCTATAGATTTTTCAGAAATATCATCTTCTTTAATACGCTTAAGGGCTCCAATATTTTCAAACTTTACAGCAATTAACTGCTTAACACTATCTAATAAGAGGATTTGATGTTCGTTAACTAGTTTAGTTTTTAAACTATCTATGTCGTCGTTTAATAAATGATTTTTATATATGTAATTATTATACTGCGCTTGGGAACCACTTTGTATTGCTGCTCTAGCAATACTTTCATTCTCATAGATATTGGCAATTAAATTTCCAACAGCAATAACTTTATTTCGATCACTAATATCTTCACGTTTTAGGTTTAAGAAGTTCTTAATTTCTGTAAAGACTAAAAAAATGGTTGTAACAGCAACTGTGGCTAAAATGACATAACCAATAATTACTTTTAAAGTTATTTTTCTGTTAGATTTTTCCATTTTGTAAAATTAGTGAATAGAAAGGTGATTATAAGGTATACGTGTGATTTTTGAATTAGAAATATCAATTATTTAACTAAATGTGTTTTATCAATGTAGGAGTTATTATTTACAAGAAAACTTTTTACTTAAAATTAAAAACAGATCAGGGAGAATTGATAAAAAAAATAATAAAATTATAGATTCTTCATATAATTTTTAATGTTATTTCATTAATATGATGTAATAATAGCTCTTATTTTATGTTTTTGATGAATTTCTGAAATTTATTTCAACTCAAACTTTTTGATAACCAAAGGGTTGAAAAAAAGAATGAAAATTTACGGGAAAACCGTAAGTCTATTAAATTAGTATAGTTTACATTTGTTACAGCTATTAGTTAATTAGGGGGTATTACTAAGCGGTAATACAAATTAGGCACATGGTATTTTCCATGTGTCTTTTTTTTGCAGATTTAATACATTAGCTTTGTATTCATGATTCCGAAAAAAGTAATTTTGGCTTTAATTATAGTGTGTAGTTCTGCGCTAATTTTTGCCATTTATTATTTTAGAATAGACTTAAGTATAATGTACCATAGGCTAAGTCAGGAGTCAAGTACAGCAGATTCAAAAAATGAGTCTATATTTAAACGCTATCCAAGATCTTTATATGGCGTAGACTTATCTCACTACCAAGGAACCATAGATTGGAAATTAGTTAACTACATTAACGATAGCATACCAATTGCCTTTATTATTATACGAGCAACCATGGGAATCGATGGTTTAGATAGTACGTATATAACACGGTGGGAGACTATTAAAGAAAAAGGAATTATTCGGGGTGCGTATCATTATTACAGACCAAACCAACACTCTTTAAGCCAGTCCAAACAGTTTAAAGCACACGTACGTTTAAGACCTGGAGATTTTCCACCTATTTTAGATATCGAAAATTTATCTACAATTCAATCGGTTGAGAATTTAAAAAAAGGAATCAAAAAATGGTTGGTCGACGTAGAGCTCCACTATGGTGTAACTCCAATAATCTACACTGGCGACCACTTTTATAGGAAGCATTTAAACACACCAGAATTTGATAAATATCCCATTTGGATTGCTAATTACGGTAATTATGCAGAACCATTTACAAAGCCATGGAGCATCTGGCAATTTACCGAGCAAGGACAAATCGAAGGTGTAGAAGGTTTTATAGATTTAAACGTTTTTAAAGGAACGTATCCTGATTTAAAAGCATTATTAATCAAGTAATTTTAATTTTCGAATTCCGATTTTATACGCTCAAACTTAATCTCGTTAAAATCTGAAATCAATTTATTAGCCAAAGTATAATCTTGATTTTTAGAATGCGGACTTTTGTAAGCCACACAGTAAATCCCTGCAGTATGCGATGCTTTTATGCCGCTTGTAGAGTCTTCGATAACCATACATTCTGAGGGCGCAAAGCCTGCTATTTCTGCGGCACGTTCAAATATCTCGGGATGTGGTTTAGACGCTTCTAAATCTGCTCCAGAAATGCGACCTTTAAAATATTGGTCTAATTCAAAACGCGTAAAAACATCATGAATTGTAATTTGCGATGCCGACGATGCTAAGACCAATGTAATTCCGTTATTATAATAATTCTTAATTAAATCGAGAACACCAGGTAAAAGATCTAAATCGGGGTCGTTTTTAAATAACTTTTGAAACGCTTTTCGTTTTAATTGTACTAATTCTTCGGGAGCATTTTGTAAACCAAAATGTTCGCAGATTCCGCGACACGTACTAATTGTAGAACGGCCTGTGTAACTTTGGTATAATTCAAGAGGGACTTCAACATTAACAGTTTTAAACATATCGTAATATGCTTTATAATGTAACGGTTCGGTATTTACAATAACACCATCCATATCGAATAAAACTGCTTTTAACATATCCTTCTTTTTGTTTACGAAGATATAAAAGCATTTTAGGTTAGGTGATAAGAAATCATTAAAATTAATTTGAATTAATTATTGAATTTATAGAATCTACGCATTTTTTAAATCGTAATTTTGAAGTGAAATTCTAAAGCAATGGCTAAAAAAGGTAAAGAGAAGAATACTAAGAATAAAGCGAAACATTCTAAATTAATGGATCGTAAGAAGAATAAACTGCGTATAGAAAAAGAATTACATAAGGAGCGTTTAAAAGCTATTGTTAAGAAATCTCAAGAAAATCAATCTAATTCTTAAGCGTTATGAAATGTCCTTGTTGTAGCGGGAAAATGTATAATAATTGTTGTGAACTTGCACACGATAATATCTTGCAAGTTAAAACAGCCGAAGCATTAATGCGTTCTAGATATTCTGCTTTTGTATTTGCAAATGGTGAGTATTTAATGGAAAGTCATTATAAAAAAACACGACCACTAAAAGAAAAAAAGGCCATAGTAAAATGGGCGAAATCTGTAGATTGGATAAAGTTAGATATTATTAATACAACCAAAGGTTTAGAACCTGACACAGAAGGTACCGTAGAATTTAAAGCGATTTTTCAAGAAGAAGGCGAATTACAAATGATTCACGAAAACTCTCGATTTATAAAAGAAAATGACTGTTGGTTTTATGTTGATGCTATATAGATTATAACTATTCTAATACGGCATATCCAAAATTCACAGAAAAATCGACACACCAAACAATAACATAGTTATAGGTTTCGATATCTGTATTATTAGGGATTTGATACGTATAATTACCATCTAATCCTTTTAATACTCCTAAACTAATATAGTCTTCTACTTGTAAATTCGTTGATAAATAGAGTTCTAGTAATGGGCCACTATCCGATTTAAAATTTGTGAGTGTTAGCGTTTTTCTATCTGCAGAAACTGTAGCTATTCCTGAAGTAGGATGTGCCGAACTTACAAAATCACCAACCACTTCTGTGATTTCTTCGTTTTCTTGTTCCATGTCACTGTTGTTGGCAGAAGCATCGTCGTTAGAAGAACAGCTTGCTAAAAACATAGCTAAAAGTAATAGAATTAAAAATTTAAGTTTCATAAAAAAAGGAGTTGATTTATTTAAAAGTCGATAAAGTATTGATATACTTACTCTTGTAATATAATATATTATTTGATATACTTATGCCTTCTTACAAATCAGTACTATTTTATTGGAGTCTAAATCGGTTGTAAAAAACAGATATAGATCGCCGCCATCTTTAATTTTTAGTTTTTTTCGTAAATCGGAAACGGAGTCTTGAAAGTTTCGTGTCGTGATGTTTGCTTTCTTAATACCTTCTTTCTGAATTGCTTTTTTGTTAAATGGAATGGTTTTTACAATTTGAAATATACGACCTGGAAATGCTGTTTTTCCTTCAGAAGTATATAAATGCGAATGCTTATGAAGTTTAAATAGATTAAGTTGATCTGCAATAGAATTAAAAGCACCAGCTTTTAAAATCGCAGAGTTAGGCTCATATAGATAGTTTAAAGGTTTACTGTAAGCGACATTTAAATTACCTTCTAATTCTAGAGGAAAATTGAATGTTTCTACAGTTGTTTTGGTAATGTTTGCCGTGTGAATTGTAAAAGATTCTGTCGCATTTTTATCCAGAACCCATAGTAATTCTTTAACATCGTTGTTTAATGCAATGACATATACTGATTTTACAAATTTTAATTCTTGAGTACCAATAGCAATATCTAATAGGGGAGACGTTTTTACTAGGATTTGCTTTCCGTGTTTAAATAATACATCTAATTGTTCAGGTACATTTGGTAAGCAATCGTTAAGGAAAAATACTTTCCCTTTACTATCATGACGCCTAGAAGGATCTACGTAAATCCAATCGAAAACCTTTGTTGTGTTTTTTAAATATGTAATTCCGTTTTCGGCAACAGTTTCAATATTATCGATTTGTAATTGCTTGTAATTATGAGCAACTATGTTGCTTAAATCGGAATTAATTTCGCAATGCGTTACCTGTTTAAAACGTTTGGAAAATGCAAAACAATCGACTCCAAATCCGCCAGTTATATCTAAAATAGAAACTCCAGATAGTAAAGCAGCTTTGTAATTTGCTGTGTGTTCTGAAGATGTTTGTTCTATATTTAATTTATTCGGATAGTAAATATTGGGTGTATTATACCAACTTTCTAGCTTAGAAATACAGCGACTTTTGGCTTCAATTTGTTCCACAATTTCTCGCGTTTCTACACCTTCAAAAGGAGTTCCTTTTAGGAGAATAGAACTAATATTCGATTTTAAATTTTCATTTATAAATCTTTGAATTTCAGTATTTAAAATAGATGTGTTCAAAAAAGAAATTATAAGTCTTTGGTAAGGAGTTTCACAATTTTGTTTTCAGATAAAAACTCTTTCAAAATAACCTTAATGGCGGTATATGTTGGTACGGCTACCACCATCCCAATAATACCAAAAAGAATTCCTGCAATAATAATAACTAGGAAAATTTCTAAAGGATGTGATTTTACACTTCGAGAGAATATAATCGGCTGACTGAAAAAATTGTCTATAAATTGAGCAAAAACAAATCCTATTAACACATAAACTGTAGTTGAAAGGGCTACACTAAACTCATTTTCTATATTACTAGACAATGTTAAGGCAATCATTAAAATAGCACTAATTAATGGGCCTATATAAGGTATCAGGTTTAAAAGGGCACATAAAAAGGAGATTACTATGGCATTATCAATTCCGAAAACTGAAAGCACTACAGCATAGATTACAAATAGAATGAAAATTTGGATGAGCAGTCCTAGGAAGTATCTAGATAATAAATGCTTAATAGTATATAACGATTTTTTTACACGGTGTTTTTTGTTTTCTGGAACAACAACCATAAAACTATTTTCTAATAATTTGCGGTCTTTTAAAAAGAAGAAGGATATAAACAGTACAGAGAAAAAAGCTACACTAAACGTTCCGAATCCACTTAAAATTGAATTTAGAAAATCGGGGATAGCAGAATAATTAATTTTAGATAATAAATGGTAGTCTTCTAAAGATTTCTCTAAAACAATATGTTTGCTCTCTAAATAATTCGAGACTTCTAGATATACATTATTAAAGTTACCTTGAAGTTTTTCAATATTTAAGAGGGATAAGTTATGCCCTTGCTCGATAACTAGTGGAATAAATAATAAAATTAAACCAACAAAAGACCCTACAATTAAAAGCATGGTGATTATAACCGAAACTGAATCGTTAAACTTGAAACGATGTCTTAAAAACTGAACAAGAGGTGCTCCGGTTAGAGAAATAACGGCTGCGATTATTATATAAACAATTACCGATTGTATTTGATATAATAAGTAAAGAATAATTGCAATAATTATTAGTGTAAAGATGGCTCTTAAAATACCATTTGAAATAGTTTTTGCTTTCATAAAACAAATATAATTAAACAATTAAAGACTTTGTTTGGTTAGTTCGTATAAAATTATATTAGTTGCTTGAACTACATTCATGCTGCTATTTTGACCAAACATATCGATATGTACAATCATGTCGGATGCTTTTAAAAGTGTTTCAGAAACTCCGAAATTTTCGTCGCCAATAAGTAAAGCAATGGGTTGCGATGTTTTAAAATGAGCTTCTCTAAGTGGAATACTTGAATCTGTAATTTCTAAAGCAATAATTAAGTAGCCTTCCGATTTTAGATTAGAAATTACAGCATCTACATCTGCTTGCATTTCAAAAGGTACTACTTTTTCTGTAGCACGTGACGTTTTAGTCATTTTTCTGCCTAAAGGTATATATGAGCCACAAAGAATGAGTTTTTCAACTCCAAAAGCATCAGCGGTTCTAAATAAACTTCCAATGTTTGGCGCGTTGTTTACATTATCGCACACTAAGGTTATTGGAAATTTTTTTTTGCTGAAATTGGTATTGTAATGATTGAGTTGAGTCATTTAAATCTTAGTGATTAAAAACGTAAAATATAATATTCGCACCCATTTTAAGTGCTTTTTCGCGTACCGATTCGGGGTCGTTATGTACTTCGGGGTCTTCCCAGCCATCTCCTAAATCGCTTTCAAACGTAAAAAGCACAATCATTCTGCCTTCGTAAAACAGAGCAAATGCTTGTGGACGTTCTCCATCATGTTCATGAATTTTTGGTAAACCTTCTGGAAAACGATTTGGTTTTTGAAAGATATCGTGTGTTGTTGGAAGTTCTACAAAATCTTGCTCTGGAAAGATGTCTTTAAGTGCCTTAGTAATGTACGGTTTTAAGCCGTAATTATCATCGATATGAAGAAATCCGCCAGAAATTAAGTAATTTTTTAAATTGGTTTTATCTGTATCGTCAAAAAATACATTTCCATGCCCTGTCATGTGTATAAAGGGAAATTGAAATATATCTGGGCTTGATGTTTCTACGGTTTGAACGTTTGTATTTATTCTTGTATTAATATGCGTATTACAGTATTTAACCAAATTAGGGAGAGACGTTGGGTTACTATACCAATCGCCGCCACCTTTATAATGCAATACAGCAACATCTTGAGCCGAAACAAAAGTGGTTACTAAAAACAAGCCTAGAACCCAAAAACACTTCATAGGTAATTATTCGTTTATTAATGCGGCAGTATGGCACGCTACAATAGCAGCCGTTTCTGTACGCAATCTGGTGTGTCCCAAAGTTACAGGAATGAAGTTGTTTTTTAGTGCTAATTCTATTTCTTTTGTGCTAAAATCACCTTCAGGACCAATTAAAATGGTCAATTCTGTTTTAGGTTTTATGCATTGTTTTAAAGATTTTTTGTTGGTTTCTTCACAATGCGCAATAAAACAATCGCCATGTTGTAGGTCATCAATAAAAGTTTTAAACGGTATTGGAGCGTTTAAAACGGGAAGATAATAGTGTAAAGATTGTTTCATAGCCGCCTGTAATATTTTTTCGAAGCGCTCCAGTTTTACAACCTTACGTTCACTATGGTCGCAAATAATAGGCGTAATGCTATCTATACCAATTTCGGTAGCTTTCTCTAAAAACCATTCGTAACGGTCGTTCATTTTAGTTGGAGCAACCGCAAGATGAATTTTATAATCTCGAGCATCTTGAAATTGTTTATCGACAATAGTCGCTAAACAATTTTTAATATCAGCTAAATTTAATTCAACTGTAAACAACCACCCTTTACCATTAGTTACAAAAAGTTTATCACCAGTACTTTTTCTTAGTACCTTTACTATGTGTCTGCTTTCTTCTCTAGAAAATGCGAGTTGCGTGGTGCTTTCTGTAATATCGGGGTTGTAAAATAATTGCATAGTTTAATAGGCTTCGGTAATTTTTATAACCTGAATTTCTTCAATAGGTTTAGGCTCTTCTGTTTTTAAAATAATATAGTGCCAATTTTTTTCAGGAATATCTACTGTAAACAGTTTGTTTAAGTAATGATTTTTATTGTTCTTAATTAATTCTTCTTCAACTTCTATTGGCATTTTTCCATTAATAAACCATCCAGTATCGCCACCACGTGATGCATTTTTATCCATAGAATAACGTTGAACTAAATCGTTAAAATGCTGACCTTGATTAAATTTAGAATAAATAGTTTGCTTAAGGCGTTTTAAATCTGTTTCATCTAATCCTTCGCTATCAATAAAAATATAGCTAGCACGGTAGTAGGTAGTTTCGTGTTTGTCTATAATTTTATAGGTAGTCTTGTTAAATTCATTTTCATATACTTTTGAACGTCCAACAGGCATTTCAAAAAGTTCTTTTGCTAGGGTAGTATTGTGTTTTTCTTTGTTGAAAACAAAATACTTTCCTTTAAGGTCTTTGTTTTGTTTAATAAAAATTTTTGCTTGTTCAGATGTGGCAACATCGTCTATGGTACCATCAAAAGAATCTTGAGCATTACATAATACAGCGCTCAAAATGGCGCTTGTTAAAAGTAGATTTTTTAACATAAAGTAGGCTGATTGTGGGGTTAAGTTTAAATTGTATTTGGGATACAATTATACTAATTTTTTAACTAAAAAATAAGGGGTTTCTAGATTTTTAATCGGGCAGAGGCTGTAATGTTTGTTTCAGAAAAATCGTGCTCTAAATATTTTAAATAGCCAACTATTGCAATCATAGCGGCATTGTCTGTCGTGAATTCAAATTTAGGGACGTAAGTTGTCCATCCAAATTTTTGTTCGCCATCTTTTAAAGCCTTTCTTATGCCTGAATTTGCCGAAACACCACCACCAATTGCAATGTGTTTTATACCTGTTTCTTTACTAGCAAGTTTCAGCTTATCGATTAATATACCTATAATAGTATATTGAATTGATGCACAGATATCGTTTAAGTTTTCTTCTATAAAATTAGGATTGGCTTTAACTTCTTTTTGGATAAAGTATAAAATAGCTGTTTTTAAACCAGAAAAACTGAACTTTAGACCAGTGACTTTAGGTTTGGTAAATTTAAATGCTTTCGGATTTCCTAATTGTGCGCGTTTGTCTATTTCAGGACCCGCAGGATAGCCTAAACCTAAAATTTTTCCGCTTTTATCGTAAGCTTCTCCAACAGCATCATCAATAGTTTCTCCAATAACTTCCATGTCGAAGTAATTATTCACCTTAACAATTTGCGTATGTCCGCCAGAAATTGTCATCGCTAGAAATGGAAATGGCGGTTTGTTAAAGCCGTCCTCATCTATAAAATGAGCTAAAATATGACCTTGCATATGGTTTACATCTATTAACGGAATATCTAATCCGTAAGCTAAAGATTTAGCGAAAGACGTCCCAACTAGAAGAGACCCCATTAATCCAGGGCCGCGTGTAAAGGCTACAGCTTGTAATTGGTCTTTAGTAATGCCTGCTTTTACCAAGGCCTGATGCACAACAGGAACAATGTTTTGTTGGTGAGCTCTAGAAGCAAGTTCTGGAACGACACCACCAAATTCTTCATGTATTTTTTGGCTAGCCACAACATTACTTAATATTTTACCGTTCAGCATTACCGAAGCAGCTGTATCGTCGCAAGAGGACTCAATTCCTAAAATGTAAATATTTTCTGAATGCATTAGAATGTATTAGAAGTATTGTTATTTTTGAGCTCAAAGTTATAACTTTAAACTGTATCAAAAAATTTTTAAAAATACTATCCAAATTGGCAGCTATCATTTTGCTGCTCTTTATTATTTTAATTCTGATTTTAGCTATTCCAGGTGTTCAAACACGATTAGGAAAATATGCGACTTCTAAATTAAATGAGTCCTTCGATACGCATATAAATATTGGAGCTGTAGGACTTCATTTTAACGGCGATGTTCAGGTAAAGCACGTGTATATTGAAGATTATAGACAAGATACTTTAATTAGTGCGAAGCTTTTAGAAACACATATTGTAAATTTTAGAAATTTATACAATGGGAGATTGGTGTTTTCTGAAATTGAATTAACCGATTTAGATTTTAATATAAAAACATATAAAGACGAAGAACAAACTAATTTAGATGTGTTTGTGGCACGTTTTGATAACGATAATAACGACGATACACCAAGCAATTTTCTCTTGTCTTCTAGCGATGTATCGATTTATAATGGCCGATTTACGTTTGTAAATGAAAATTTAGACACTCCAGAAGTCATGGTTTTTAATGACATTACTATTAATGGTTCTAATTTTTTAATTCATGGTCCAAAAGTATCTACACGAATAAATACTTTAGAATTTACAGATAGTCGCGGTCTTCATGTAGAAAATATGAGTACTAATTTTGCGTACACCTTAAACGATATCACGTTTGCAAACTTAGATTTAAGAACCGAAGAGTCGACTTTAAAAGGCGATGTTAGGTTTGAATTTAATCGTGAAGACTTAAGTGCTTTTACAGATAAAGTTCAGGTAAATGCCAATATTACTTCTGCAGATGTAGCGTTCAACGATTTAAATTATTTTTACAATGAATTTGGAGTCAATCAGAGTGCCGATTTTTCAGTACTATTAACAGGTACTTTAAACGATTTAAATCTTGATGGTTTAAATTTAAAAACGAACAGAGGCTCCCGAATTATTGGAGATTTCAATTTTAAAAACCTATTTAATCGTACAGATAATAGTTTTTATATGAACGGGCAATTTTCTAGATTGTCTTCTAACTATCGCGATTTAATAACGGTATTACCTAAACTTTTAGGACAAACCATTCCATCTAATTTCGAACGGTTTGGTAATTTTAATATCACGGGAACTTCAGAAATAACAACTTCTAGAATCAATGCCGATTTACGACTTAATACCGCTTTAGGTTTAGTCGAGTCCGATTTGGTGTTAACCAACATAAATAATATAGATCTTGCTTCTTATAAAGGAAATATACGGGTAACAGATTTCGATTTAGGAACGTTTATAGATCAAGCTCAGTTTGGGAATACTTCATTAGATATCGATGTCGATGGTAGTGGTTTTACCAAAGAAAGCGTAGATACCAAAGTAAATGGAGAAGTGTTTTATATGGTATATAATAACTATTCGTATCACGATATTAATGTTTTAGGGAATTTTAAGAGCAGTATATATAATGGGAATTTAGTGAGTAACGACCCTAATTTTAAACTCGACTTTAACGGTGCAGCCGATTTTTCTAACCGCACCAAAATGGTAGATTTCGTTGCAGATGTACAATATGCCGATTTAAAAGCGCTTAATTTTGTTAAACGCGATACCTTATCGATGTTTAAAGGTATTGTTGAAATTCGTGCCATAGGTACATCTATAAACGATGTAGAAGGATTAATAAGTATTTCTGATGCAAATTATTTAAACGAACACGACAATTACATTTTCGACGATTTTACGGTAACGTCTGTTTTTAGAGATTCTATTAGACATGTAACAGTAGATTCTCCAGATATTGTAGAAGGAGAAATGAGTGGTGTGTTTAGGTTTAGAGATATAGAAACCATGTTTAGAAATTCTATTGGAACAATTTACAGTAATTTCGATTCTTATCCAGTACAAAAAAATCAATATCTAGATTTTAACTTTACCATTTATAATAAGATTGTAGAAGTCTTTTATCCCAATATAGCGCTTGGAAAAAACACATTTATAAGCGGTCATGTACAAAGTAATCAAGAGTCTGTTAACTTTAAGTTTAAATCGCCAGAGATTAAGCTGTACGATTATTTTGCGAGTGATATAGAAATCGATATTAATAATACCAATCCTTTATTTAATACCTATATAGAGATTGATAGTATTTACACTAAGTTTTACGATGTGTCTAGGTTTTCTCTAGTAAACAAAACAATTAACGACACCTTATTTATGCGTACAGAATTTCAAGGAGGAACGCGAGATGACGATGTGTTTAACTTAAACTTTTACCATACTATTAATGCCGAAAATAATTCGGTGTTTGGATTTAAAAAATCCGACGTTACATTTAAAAACAATACGTGGTTAATTAATGCAGACCGCGATACACTTAATAAAATTGAATTTTCTAGAGATTTACAAAATATAAGCATAGATAAACTGGCAATGTCTCTAGATGATGAATTGATTTCTTTAGAAGGTTTTTTAGTAGATTCAACATCGAAAGATTTAAAACTAACGTTCGATAAAGTCGATTTAGAAAAGGTTACGCCTAAGTTCGACAGTTTAAACTTAGGAGGTATATTAAATGGTAAAGTCGATATTGTTCAGAAAAACGGAAACTATATTCCAAGTTCAGATGTTTCTATAGATTTTCTTGAAGTAAATGGCTTTAGATTAGGTTCGTTTTCAGGAAACATTACAGGAAACGAAAACTTAACACGATATTTTGTAAATGCGAAAATTAAAAACGATTCCACAAATTCATTCTCTGCAATTGGTTATATCGATGCTCTAAATAATCAGTCGTATATCGATGTCGATTTACTATTCGATAATTTCGACTTAAAACCATTTAGTCCGCTAGGAAAAGATGTAATTAGTGATATACGAGGATTTGTATCTGGAAATGCCAAACTAATTGGAGATTTAAATAAACCGGCTTATGAAGGTGTCCTGAATTTAAATGAAGCAGGACTGTTGGTTCCCTTGTTAAACACAAATTTTAATTTTGATAATGGTTCGCGAGTACTTCTAAAAAATCAAGAGTTTACTTTCGATGATATTAAAATTACCGATAATGCTTTTAATACTAAAGGTGTTCTTGGCGGATTTATTAAACATAATAATTTTTCTGAGTGGGTATTAGGGTTAGATATTAAAACAGACCGTCTTTTAGTATTAAATACACCCTATGTAGAAGATGCGCTTTATTACGGAACAGGATATATAGGTGGCTCGGCTTCTATTAAAGGACCTACAGAAGAACTTTCTATTTCTGTAATTGGTGAAACCAAACCGGGAACTGTTTTTAAAATTCCGATGAATGATTCAGAATCGTTTGGAGACAATACATTTATTCATTTTTTAAGCCCAGAAGAAAAACAGGCAAAGTTAGAAGGGAAAGAACTATTTATTAAAGACATAAAAGGTTTAGAATTAGATTTCGACTTAGAAGTTAATAAGAATGCTGAAATTGAAATTGTTATGGACCGTGATTCTGGAAGTACCATTAAAGGTCGTGGAATTGGAGGTTTACTAATCGAAATTAATACCAATGGTAAATTTAATATTTACGGAGATTTCTCTGTATTTCAAGGTGTGTATAACTTTATGTATGGTGGAATCGTACAGAAAGAATTTACGGTAGAACCAGGAGGGACGTTAGCTTGGGATGGAGATCCGTTAGGAGCACGAATAGATCTTAAAGCCATTTATAAAACACAAGCAAATCCTTCTCCTTTATTAGATAACCCAATTAATAAGAGTATTCCGGTAAATGTTGAAATCGAATTAACCGAACAATTAGAAAAACCTGAAGTGAACTTTGGTTTCGAATTCCCGAATGTAAATTCAACGGTGAAATCTGAGTTAACATACAGATTAGAATCTAAAGAGGATCGCGACAACCAAGCCTTATACCTATTAACTACAGGGTCGTTTTCTAGTGGCTTAACAAGTTTAAACCCTTACGGAACATTAACCGAACGTTTAAACGGTATTGTAAACGGCTTATTTTCTGAAAGCGATAATAAGTTAAATATAGGGTTAAACTACGAATTGGGTGAAAACAATCCAGATTATCAAACAGACGATCGCTTTGGTGTAACGTTACAAACCAAGATTAGCGAACGTGTTATGATTAACGGAAATGTAGACGTACCTGTTGGAGGTGTAAGCCAAACAGTAATAGCAGGAGATATTGAAGTTAATTTCTTATTGAATGAAGAAGGGACGCTAACAGCAAATGTATTTAATAGAGAAAACAGTATACAAGATTTTGGTGATAAGGTAGGATACACTCAAGGAGTAGGAATTTCTTATAATATAGATTTCGATACTTTTAGAGAATTGATTCAGAAAATATTCTATGGTGAAATGAACAAATCAGAAGGTGAAAATTCTGAAAATGAAACACCAAAACCCACAGGCACACTTCCTGCATATATTATTATGAAAACAGATATTTCAGAGGAATAATTCCGCAGTTAACGTGCATTTATTCAATTAATAAATAAGTTTTTAACTTTTTTTCAAATTCAAACGTTATAGTTTAAAACCTCTGTTAAAAAGTCCTCAAAGCTGTTTTATATGTTGATTTTCTTTAGTAGATTTACTAGCAAATCAATAGAACATGTCAAAAACCATTAAAAAAATAGGTGTTTTAACATCAGGAGGAGATTCTCCAGGAATGAATGCCGGGATTCGTGCGGTAGTTAGAACATGTGCTTTTCATAATATTGAATGTGTGGGTATTGTTCAAGGCTATCAAGGTATGATTCGTGGTGAATTTATCCCTATGGATGCCCGTAGTGTAAAAGGTATTATTAATAAAGGAGGTACCATTTTAAAAACTGCGAGATCTAAAGACTTCAGAACGCCAGAAGGTCGCAAGAAAGCTTACGATAATTTAAAAAAAGAAGGTGTCGATGCTTTAGTTGTAATTGGTGGTGACGGTAGTTTTACTGGGGCTATGGTTTTTAGCTCAGAATTCGATATGCCTGTCATGGGAATACCAGGAACAATAGACAACGATATTTTTGGAACTACACATACTTTAGGTTACGATACTGCTTTAAATACAGTAGTAGAAGTAATCGATAAAATTAGAGATACAGCCAGTTCTCATGACCGTTTATTCTTTATAGAAGTTATGGGGCGAGATGTTGGGCATATTGCGCTTAACGTTGGTGTAGCCGGTGGTGCAGAAGAAATATTAATACCAGAAGAAAATTTAGGATTAGATCGATTATTAGAATCTTTACATAGAAGTAAAAATTCTGGTAAATCGTCAAGTATAGTAATCGTTGCAGAAGGCGATAAAATTGGTAAAAACGTATTTGAATTAAAGGACTATGTCGATGAGCATATGTCGGAATATGAAGTACGTGTATCTGTTTTAGGACATATGCAACGTGGAGGTTCACCATCGTGCTTTGACAGAGTGTTGGCAAGTCGTATGGGAGTAAAAGCAGTAGAGAGCTTGTTAGAAGGAAAGTCTAATTACATGGTCGGTTTATTAAACGATGTCATGTCTTTAACACCTTTAGATCAAGCCATAAAAGGTCAATCAAAAATTAACTTAGAATTATTACGTGTGTCAGATATCATGACCACTTAAACATTAAATTTAGAATAAGATTATGTCAAAATTAAAAATTGGAATTAACGGATTTGGTAGAATAGGTAGAATTGCTTTTAGAGTAGCGGTAGCTAGACCAGATATTCAAATAGTAGGTATTAACGATTTATTAGATGTAGAGCACTTAGCTTACTTATTAAAGTATGATTCTGTACACGGACAGTTTGATGGAACAATTTCAACAGAAGAAGGAAAATTAATAGTTAATGGAAATGCTATTAGAATTACCGCAGAACGTAATCCAGAAGATTTAAAATGGGATGAAGTAGAGGCTGAAGTTGTTTTAGACTGTACAGGTATCTTCACAACATTAGAAGGCGCACAAAAGCACATTACTGCTGGAGCTAAAAAAGTTGCAATTTCTGCACCATCAGCAGATGCACCAATGTTTGTAATGGGTGTAAACCACAAACAAGTAACTGCTGCAGATACTATTGTTTCTAACGCATCTTGTACTACAAACTGTTTAGCACCTTTAGCTAAAGTAATTAACGATAAATTTGGTATTGCAGAAGGATTAATGACAACTGTACACGCTGCTACAGCTACACAATCTACTGTAGATGGTGTATCTAAAAAAGATTACAGATTAGGTCGTGCATCTTTAAACAACATCGTACCTGCTTCAACTGGAGCTGCTAAAGCTGTAGGAAAAGTAATTCCTGAATTAAACGGAAAATTAACAGGTATGGCATTTAGAGTACCAACTGTAGATGTATCTGTTGTAGATTTAACTTGTCGTCTTGAAAAACCAGCACCATGGGCTGAAATTAAAGCAGCTTTAAAAGAAGCTTCTGAAGGAGAATTAAATGGTATATTAGGTTATACTGAAGAAGGTGTAGTATCTCAAGATTTCGTATCAGAACCAAAAACAAGTACATTCGATGCTAACGCAAGTATGGCTTTAAATGATGGTTTTGTTAAATTAGTTTCTTGGTATGATAATGAGTTTGGTTATTCAACTAAATTAGTTGACTTAGCACAACATATCGCATCTGTAAAATAATTTATACAAATTAATAATAACTCCACAGAGTTATTGTGTATAAAGCACAGTATCCTGTGGAGTTTTTTTATCTAAAACTAACATATGATTTTAATAGTTGATAGTGGGTCTACAAAATCCGACTGGATTGCGGTAGATAAAAAAGGGAACCAACTTCTCGAAAAAGTTAGAACAAACGGTTTAAATCCGGCAATACTTCCTGAAAAGAAATTAAGAAAAATTATTAAAGGCAGTAAAGTTTTAAAAAAGCATAAAAAAGAAGTTACTCACGTATTCTTTTATGGTGCAGGTTGTGGAACAGAAAACCCTAAAAAACTATTAACAACAGTATTAGAAGATTTTTTTGAGAATGCTGAAGTATCAGTAGACGAAGATACAATGGCTGCTGTGTATTCTACAATTAATACGCCAACAGAAGCTGCTGTAGTTTGTATTTTAGGTACAGGTTCTAACTGTAGTTATTTTGATGGGACACAAATTCACCAACGTGTAAAATCTTTGGGTTGGAGTCTTATGGACGATGCAAGTGGAAACTACTACGGAAAACAATTAATTAGAGATTACTACTTTAATAATATGCCAGAAACAATTCGAGTTGCCATGGCAGATAAGTATAATTTGGAAGCAGATTATATAAAATACAACATTTACAAACAACCTAACCCGAATGCCTTTTTGGCGTCTTTTGCCGAATTTATGTTTTTAAATAAAGACTCTGAATACATTCAGAACTTAATTAAAGAAGGTATTAGATTGTTTGCTAAAAACATGATTTTACAGTATAAAGAAGAATTAAAAACAGTGCCAGTACATTTTGCAGGTTCGATAGCATATTTTGCTAAAGATGAAATTTTAGCTGTTGGAAAAGAATTGAATTTTACTGTAGGTAATTTTGCAAGACGCCCAATAGAAGGTTTAGCGAAATTTCATACTCAGGATATAGAATAATGGAAATAGCAATTATAGCACACGACGGTAAAAAAGCTGAAATGGTTCAGTTTTTAAACGAACACCGCGATGTATTAGATCAGAAACAAATCGCGTTAATTTCTACAGGAACCACAGGTACAAAAGTAGAAAAAGCAGGGTTTCAAGTTACACCTTATTTATCAGGACCTCTAGGTGGAGATGCTCAAATCGCTGCTCGCGTAGCAGAAGGGTTATGCCATATGGTTTTGTTTTTTAGGGATCCTTTAGAAAAACATCCTCATGAACCGGATATATTTATGCTAATGCGGATTTGCGACGTGCACGATGTGCCACTAGCAACAAATCCAGCTACAGCGGAGTTGCTTATAAAAGCCATATAAAAACTAAAAAATCTCTTCTAGAGATTTTTTTTTGATTAAACTAAAAAATTCCTGTTCTCTAAAAGCCGTTTAGATTCCAAATAGGGACTTAACGGTTTATCAAATAACTACAAACTAAATGTGTTTGTTTTACTTCATAGATTGTTACTGTTGCCGTAAAAAAAAATATTTGTATCTAATAGCTGTAAATTCTCCATATTAAGAAGTTTTAATTCGCTGTAATTTGTAAATATTTCAGAATAACAGAAAAATTATAGCAGACCTAAATTTCTTCTGAGTTAATAAAAAGAAATTTCTGTATCTAAATTTTACTTAATTTAGATTGTATCAAAACATGTTAAAAATTGAATTTCTTATTTTAAGATGTTATGTAGACTAAATATTCTTGAAATTGAAGAAAAAAACGATCTACTTTGAACACTTGATTACAGGCTAATTTATTTAGAATGCCTTTTATAAAATTTTGAACGGAGTTTTTTTAATGAAAAACCATTGAGCTTATGACCATCGAAATTGTTATCATATTTGTTATTTTGGGATTAAGCCTTATTTTTTTTGCGCTCGAGCTGTTCTCTATAGACAAAATTTCCATTTTTGTATTGGCCTCTCTATTGCTAGCTGGTTTTCTTTCGCCAGAAGAAGCACTTACTGGATTTAGTAACACAGCCACAATTACCATTCTTATGCTCATGATTATTGCTATAGCTATGGAGCAAAACGGTGTAATTAATATGCTATCTAAATCCATGACCAAGTTAAAAGGTATGCCTCTATTACTACTTATCCCTGTTATTATGTTTATTGTAGCGGGTATATCTGCGTTTATTAGTACTACCGCAGTGGTTATTGTATTTGTAAAGCTTACCAACGAATTACATCAACGTTATGGGATTTCTCAATCTAAATTACTACTGCCTATTTCTTTTGCAGGAATATTGGGTGGTAGTTGTACCTTAATGGGAACGTCTACCAACTTAATTGTAAATGCCATTGCCGAGCAAAGCGGTGTGCCAAAATTGTCGTTTTTCGAGTTTACTAATTACGGACTTATTTTTCTAGGAGTAGGCGTGGTGGTGGTAACAGCCTTGTCGTTTGTTTTACCTTACGATTCTAAAAAGACGAAAGATTTTCAAAAAGAACTTCAAGATTTTATAACAAAGCTATGTATTAATAAGGAGTCTTCGTTAATTGGTAAGACTATAGGCGAAACATTCTTATTTACCAATCAAAATGTGCAATTGCTAAAAATGACACGGGATGGCATCACTACAAACGCGCCAGGAAAATACATTACATTAAAAGAGGGTGATATTTTGCTGGTAAACGCGAGTATGGATAATTTGTTAAAAGCCAAGGAAACAGAAGGTATTACTCTATTTAATGAAGTTGTAGCGGAAGAACATGAAGATGAAGACAATTCAGAAGAGGTAAAACAGGAAGTAAATAAAGACACTCACATTGTAGAGCTCTTAATACTCCCAAATTCCAATTTATTGGGGTTGAGACTAGGAGATATTAAACCGGCCATGATTATGGAAGCCAATCCGCTAGCTATTAAAAAACGGATTAATATGCGAAATACCAAGGAACGTCTTATAAGAAAACGTGAGGATAAAATCAGGCTAAAAGTAAGCGATCGCTTATTAATTCAAATCGACGAAGATGATATAGATAAGTTAGAAGGTATAGAACATGTGGTGGTTATGCAACAATTGTCGAGTAGCACATTTCCAAATGCCCGTAAAAAGTATATATCGCTAACGATTTTATTAATTACAATCGGGTTGGCAGCGAGTGGATTATTTCCTATTGTTAAAAGTACGATTATTGGCGTATTTCTCTTACTTGTATTCAATTGCCTAAAATTAAATACGGTTTATAAAGATATTAATTGGGAAGTTATTTTTTTATTAGCGTGTTTAATTCCTATTGGTATTGCCATGAAAAATACAGGAGCAGAAACTTGGCTTTCAGAAAATTTAATTGGTATGCTCCAAGGTCAAAGTCCGATGCTTGTCATTGCTTCGTTGTTCGGAATTACCATGCTTTTTAGTGGTGTTATTTCTAATAACGCAACAGCAATTATAATGACGCCTATTGCACTTTCTGTTGCTGCAGGTTTAAATTTAGATCCTAAATTTTTTATTTTATCAGTCTTATTTGCTGCAAACTTTAGCTTTTTCACCCCAATGGGCTATCAAACCAATACAATTATCTACGGACTCGGGATTTATTCTTTCCGCCATTTTGCAATTATAGGCGGTGTATTATCTGTTATATTGTGGGTGTTGGCAACCTTTTTGTTTTCAGAAAATATATAAGGTATAACACTCAGGAATATTCAATTGATATTAGTCTTCAGGTAAGTATTCAAATTTAAACCTCTAATAAAGGGTGTAAGAGGTGGTAACTATAACTTCTTTACCGTTATTTAAAGGCAAGCTTAATAATTGATGTATATCTTTTGCTTTTAAATTGAATGGTGTAGCTAATACGTTAACACCACTGTGTTTCTTTAAACGAATACCTTGTCCTGAAATAATATCAGCATTTGGGATAAAGTCACTATTCGGAATATGTTCTGTTATAATAACATATTTATACGCCGTTAACTTATTTAAGATATTTTGAATCTCGGAATTAGACAAATGTTGAAGCACTTGTCTGAGTATAGCACAATCTCCCTTTGGTAATGGATCTGCAGCTAAATCTAAACAGTGAAATTCTAAATTATCAGTATTAAAGTTTTCTTTATTGTAGGCAATAAGATTTGGTACAATATCTATTGCTATATATTTCTGAGTATATTTTACTAATTGCTTTCCAATATTAAAATCTCCACAGCCCAAATCGCAGACTATTGGAGGCGACGGTAATTGAGTTAAAAATGAAGTAATGACGTCAATATAAGGGTGAACTAAATCGTCTAAGTGAGATCCATCGCCCGAATAAAATTCAGATTGATTTTCTCCCCAAAGTTTCATTTCGTAAACTTGTTCCATGGCTGCTTTTGTAGGCCACGGTGTTTTCGCTTTGTTTGTATGAGAAGAGTGTTTAGTCATAGATCCAGATGTCAGTAATGGGTGTAAATATAATACTAAAATCTAGGTAATGTGTATTCAAATGTAGCGCGAAGGGGATTGTATTAACCTTGTATATCTATTTATTCACAGTATGTATGTGATATGAGATACTTAGAAAAATTTTCACCGATTAGCGTTTTGCTTTTCATCTTTATTTTATGTTTAGGGTGTAGTTCCGACGATTCTAATACGGATGATGTTGAACAACCAACTGAAGAGAAAGTGGCTTTAACACGTTTCGATATGTTAGCGAAAGACCATACGTTTTCTGTAATACAGTCCGATGTCTTTTCCGTAGATTCATTAGTGGTGTGTCTTTTTCCTACACCTGTAGACTATGCGAACATAAGTCCAATAGTTGATTTTGAAGGTTCAAGCATTTTATATCGAATCAATAACGAAGCATTCATTGAATACTCGGCATCTGAAGGGGAAAACATTGACTTTAGTTATCCAAATATTGTAGATTTTAAAATCTCAGCATTAAACGATTCAGAATCTAAAGTGTATAGGATTATTGTTGATACTGAACAACCTATTTTATTTAACAATTCTGAAATTACCATTCCAGACTCTCCAACGGATAGTAATTACAATGGTTTAAATATAGACACTTGGAAAAATGTTGGAAATTACCCTATTAGACTTACGTATAGAACTACAGAATATGTTGATGTAAACACACCTGAAACGGATGCAAATAATATTTTTAGTTCAACCTTAACCACTGCATCTAATATTATAAATCCGAATGAAGAGGGTCAGGTAAATGTTTTTACAACAAGTGCTGCGACTCCAGGATTATATACGTCTACAGCCTTATTTAATCTTAATTTTAATGAAAATTTAGGATATATTGTTTACGATGATACTACAAATACCTATGTAAAGGATATAGGATATGGTAAAGCTACATTGAAAATGAATGGAAATAAGATTTAATTTAGCATGGATTTACTAAAAGAATTAATCTTCACTAATATTTTTCAATCACTAATCGAGATAAGGCTTCGGGATAGCCACGTTGTACAGCCAGTTCACGAGCCAATTCATCAATATCATTTTTAGAAACAGCATCTAGTAATGTCTTTTGTTGTAAAGACGTATCAATTTTAGAGACCACACTTTCTTCTAACATTCTATTTATAATCTGATTTGCTACCGTAAGAGCAGAAGATGCTTTAACAATTTCACTTCTAGCATACGATTTACAAGGAAAACTCACTTCTCCAACTCTTAAATTAGGGTCATCTCCCGGAATTTGTTGCGCACCAAATAATGGCGGTCCACCGACTGAAGCTGACTCAAACGAAGGCACAAATTTTACAACAGAATCGATTGCATTTTCTGTTCTGGTTTTTATGTCATCATTATCCCAACCATGATTCAATTTTTTTGTGATGCCTTCGTTAAATTCTGGTTGAGACTTATTGTCTTTAGACTGTACTAATCCGTTTTCAAATAATGTAATGTCGTTAGTCATACCATGAATTTGGTAGTAATCGTCGCAATAGGGTGTAAGCTGTACCATACCATGCGGAGTACCACGTTCGCCATGAAAAATGAGTTCTGGAATTAATCCAGGAATAGGTTGCCATTTAGATACATAAGCTGCTTTAAACTCTATTAAACGTTCTGTGGTTAAATGTAACGATTCATCGAACTTACCTGTTTTAAAACCACATGAATTCACTAAATAATTCACTTTATAGGTGTTGTCTTTAGTCTGTATTTTCCAGTTGTATCCTAAATTTTGATCTCTAACATCTGTAATACTTAAAACATCGGTATTCGTTTTTAAATTACAATACTCCGTTTTATTTAAAGCCAATTGGGCTTGTGCACCTAATCTAAAGAGGTTCCATCCATATTCTTGAACTAGAATAATTGGCGTTTTTAATTTTGTGTAATCGATAAGTTTTATCGCATTGGTCATCCATTCGTCCGCAGTCTTTGGATGCTTCACAGTAGGTTGCGTTGCTAAAAATTGTAAATCGTCGTTGTTATATGTTTTGTAATAGTCTTTAGGATCCCCAAGAATAGCATTTTCAGGATCTTCGTCTATTAGCGTTTGGTAATAATCTACTAATAAGTTTAGACGTTGCTCAATTTTATCGACTTCGTATTTTTCAGTTTTAGGAATACTTATAAATGTAGGTCGTTCGTCTATCGATTGAGGGAACAGCCTAGCCATTTCAATAGATTGCTTCATGAGGAGTTTACACTGCTCGTAAGAAATGTCTGGATATAAGTTTCCTCCAGCATGTAAATGACAAAACGGAGGGCCGTTTACAACACTATTTTCTTGTTCGAATAATATAGAATCGATATTGTGTTCCGCCAATTGTAATGCAGACACCACTCCAGAAACTCCACCACCAATAATACCAACACTATATATTTCTGACATATTAAAAGAGGTCTTGAAGTTCTGAAAAATCATCAACAACTTGTGTTGGATTGTAATCTGAAATGTTTTCGTTATAATTATATCCGTAGCTTACACCAATACTTTGCATGTTCGCGTTTTGTGCAGCTAGAATATCATTTTTAGAATCTCCTACCATTATAGATTTTTCTATGGTTGTATCTAATGTCTTCACCAAATGCAGTAGGGGAGCAGCTTCGGGTTTTTTCTGATCTAAAGAATCTTCTCCAATCCAAAGGGTAAAGAACTGTTTAATCTTTAATGTATCTAAAATAGGTTCTATAAATCCGAATGGTTTATTCGTGCAAATGGCAAGTGTATACCCTTTCTGTTTTAATAGGTTTAAGGTGTCTAATACCCCAGGATACATGAAGGTTTTTTCGCAAGTAACGTCTTTGTAAGCAGAGAAGTAAATCTTGAATGCTTCATCTAATAAAGCGTTGGTAATCTTGTCTTCACCCATAGCAGATACTAAAGCTCTTTTAACTAGTGGTTTTGCACCGTTTCCAATAAATGGCGTGACTTGAGCAACGGTTAAAGGCGATAGATTATAATGCGCTAACATTTTATTTACGGCTATGGTAAGATCTGGAATACTATTGATTAGCGTACCATCAAAGTCGAATATAATTAAATCTTTATCTGTAAAATTCACAACAATTATTTATTACAAAGATGCATAAGTTTTAATAGAAAAGTAAGTGTTTATGGGATTTTGAAAACAATAAGCGGTTATGCTTACTTTTTTTAGTAATGATTAAAATAGAGTACATAAAACTCAATTATATAGTATAATTTTAATGTGTTTTTTATGAATCTTGCATTATGAAATTAAGCATTCTAGCTTATATATGTCTTTAAAACTGCGAGATTAATGATTCAGCACGCTGTGATTTTAGGTGATGACTAAAATTTCATAGTAGTTCTTACATTGAATACTCTTGGTGTAAGGTAATTTGGGATTGCATATTGGCGTTTGCTATATACATCACGAACCCAAGTGTTGGTGATAGAATTTTGTACATCGAATACATTAAAAATTTCAAATCCTACAGACAGATATTTGAATGGTTTTTTCCAACCATTATCAAACGCTTTATTCTCGTCTACAATTACATATTGCAATCCTAAATCGGCACGTTTATAATCTGGTAGTCTGCTTTGGTAATCGTAAGGATCGGCGTAACTAGGAGATCCACCAGGTAAGCCTGTATTGTATACTAAGTTTAAATACATTTTCATAGCCGGAAGTTTAGGTACATAATCTTGAAATAATGCTCCAAATTTTAAACGTTGGTCTGTAGGTCTTGCTATGTATCCGCGATGATCTATATTTTCTTCAGTTTTTAAATATCCAAAACTAAACCAAGATTCTGTTCCAGGAACAAACTCCCCATTTATACGTAAGTCTAAACCATAAGCATAAGCTTCGGCGTTATTATTTGCGCGGTATCGAATACGAACATTCTCTATGGTATACGGATTAACATCCGTCATTTTTTTATAATACGCTTCTGTGGTTAATTTAAAAGGGCGTTCCCAAATTAAAAAGCTATAATCGTTTCCAACTACAAAATGAATAGATTTTTGTGCTTTTACTTCTGGATTTACGGTACCTGTAGAATCTCTTAACTCTCTATAAAATGGCGGTTGATAATATAATCCTCCAGACGCTCTAAAAAGCATATCGTGTTTCCAGTTTGGCTTTATGGCAAATTGAGCACGCGGACTAACTACCGTTTGGGTTGTTTTATTTATATCTTCTCCAGATACACTCCAAGTGTGGGAGCGAACTCCTGCATTGGCCCAAACTTCATGCTCTCCCAATTCAAAACGACGACTCCATTGCAGGTATGCTTGAAATCTGTTTATACTTGTACTATTTGTTGCTCTTACATTTTGAAATGCCACTAATGGACCTTCATAAGGTGCGTAAGGTTGGTTATTCGGATTTCTATATTTAGGTGGATTTATAGAAAAACCTGCAGAATCTATAACTTCCCATTCTACTAAACGGTCTTTAATATCTTCGTTTGTAAATTTTACAGACCAATCAAAATCATTTCCGTTATTGCTGTAGCTACCTTTATGTTCTACAGTAGAAATTAGAGCGTCTAAATCGTTACGACCGTGATTTAATTGTCCTCCAATACCTTCGCTATATTCTACTTCTCCTAAATCTTCATCACCAATATTACTATTTACTTCACCCAAACGGTATTGCGCGAGTATGTCGAAATATTCTTCTTCTGTTGTATGGTATGAAGATGCAATTAAGTGTAAGTTTAAAGCATCGTTAACAGTGTAAGTTGCCTGTAAAGCACCAAAAAGCGTTTGGTAGGCGTCTTTTTCTTGTCCGTCGTAATACACCAATAAAGCCAGCGGATTATCTAAAGTTCCGAAATTAGTCTGTCGTGTTTCAGGTTCATAATTGTATTTGTTGATGGAAGCATTTCCTAAGAAATTCAAACTGAATTTATCTGTAAATTGATACGTGAAATACGTCTGTATATCTGCGAATTTAGGATCGTAGTTTGTTTCTGTCTCCTTTGCATCTACCAATAAGCTGTTATCACGATAACGCATACCAACTAGTCCAGTAAGTTTAGAATTTTTGCTTTTACCTTCTACAGTTAAACTCCCGCCAAGTAAGCTTAAATCTGTACTAATAGCAAAATCTACAGGTTTTCTATAAGTTATATCTAATACAGATGATAATTTATCGCCGTATTTCGCCTGAAATCCACCCGCAGAAAAATCTACATTCTGCGTCATATCAGAATTAACAAAACTCAACCCTTCTTGTTGCCCCGAACGAATTAGAAAAGGACGATACACTTCTATGCCATTTACATACACTAAATTCTCGTCGTAATTACCTCCACGAACAGAATATTGGGTACTTAATTCGTTGTTGCTGCTCACACCAGGAAGTGTTTTTAATAGGTTTTCTATTCCTGGATTGGCGCCCGGAATTTTACGGATAACCGTCGGATTTAAAGTTACAATACCTTGAACATCTTTACGTGTACTTCCAGATAAAACCACGGTTTCAATTTGTTCAACATTAGGATTCATGACTGGATTGAACTCGAAAAATTCACCATCTTTAAGGTTAAAACTAGCCGTAATCGATTTAAATGAAAGATGCGAATACACAACTGTAACATCTTTGTTGTCGGTTATTTTTAATGAATAGAATCCGTTTTCGTTAGATTGAGTGCCTTTGCCGTTGGTCGTGATGTTCACGTTCGGGATAGGCTGATTTAATTCATCTAAAATAACACCCTGCAAGGTTCCATTTTGAGCAATGGAAAATAAGGGAATTAAAAAATAGAATATGTTTAAAAGAAAACGTTTGTGGTTGTTAGTTACGTTCATTATTTTCTGTGAAAGCGCGCTTCAAAAGTAGAACTATTTCCTACATTATCGGTTACAATTATTTTAAAATCGTTGTGTGGTTCTGTACTAATTTGGTCGTCAAAATTGTAAGTTAATGTATTCGTTTTATACTCGTATTCCATTAAAATCCATTTTCCGTTTATTGTTGCTCTATAGTCTGATATACCAGACAAGTCGTCTGTAATTTTAACCTTCAAGGTTTTGGCATTACTAATCCATTGTTCATCTTTAAAATTAACAGCTGTAATTTTAGGTGCAGTCGTATCTGAGGCTATTGTATAATACCCCAAGCTTTTTGTAAACGTACTTAAAGTGTTTTCTGTTCTTTTAGTAGACGAATAGCTTGGCCATTTTTTATAGCCAACCAATTCTGCAATAAAAAGTTTGTCTTTGTCAGCTTCGTTATATTTAGAAATATCGAAAGTTATATTGAAGTTTTTACGAGCTGCATGTCCAATAGGAAGCAACTGTAACGTATCGTTAGAAACTTTAAAATCGATATAGAAATCTTCATAAAATGTATTTTTATAGAAGTTTACAGTTACATTTTCTTCGGATAATGTAGCGGCTTGATTTTCGTATATATAATAAGGTGTAACTTCTGGGCTGGTTTTTAAAACATCGGTATTAAATTTTCCATCTATAGAAACCGTAACCGAAGTTTCGTTTCCTCTAAAGTCGCTTACTTTAATTTTGTAAACAGCAGACGTACTATCAGAAATCGTTAAATAGCCATTATCTAAAGTGTTTTTATACAAGCTTAACCCGTTATTGGTATCGATAAATAACTTCTGAATTTTGTCTTTTTCATTTTTATAAATATCGTAATCAATTAAACGATTAATATCATTGGTTTCATCGAAAGAAAATGTTCTAAAATCAATTTCAAAATTAGGATTACCATTAAACAATGTTTGTATGTTGTATACACCATTTTTGTTGTTTGCCAAATCTTGACGGTCTATGGTTTCAATTCCAAATCCTATCTTACCAACAGCTTCAATAGATTCTGTTGTAAAATTACCATCGGGTTGCTTTATAAGACGTATTTGCTGTTTTTTATTCGACTTATTAATCTGAGCATCTTCATCTATCGGGAAGGCATAAAGGGCATTAATTAGTGGGCGCGTGGTGTCTTTAGTATTAATCCCGAATAACATTGGATTTATAGGATGTTCATTTTTGTCTCGGATTTCAAAATGTAAATGAGGTCCAGCAGAACTCCCTGTATTACCGCTATACGCTACAAGTTCTCCTTTTTTAACCACTAAAGCTTTAATAGGAGGGAACAATTCTATGGTGTAAGATTCCTTCTCGTATTGCTGTTCTTTTAAATAGGCTTCAATTTTAGGAGCTAATTTAGATAAGTGAGCGTATACAGTTGTATAACCGTTAGGATGAGTAATGTAAAGCGCTTTACCGTAACCAAAAGGTGATATTTTTATACGACTTACAAAACCATCTGCAGAGGCTAAAACGTTTAAGCCTTCACGATGTTGTGTTTTTATATCCATTCCAGAGTGAAAATGATTAAATCGTAACTCTGCAAAAGTTCCAGCTAAAACTATAGGAATATCTAACGGATTCCCAAAATAATCTTGAGGATAAGGGTTTTGAGAAAAAAGTGTTAACGGAATAAAAAAGAATAAAAATACAGGAATGCGCATATAGTAAAATTGAGGCACTAAAGTAATTATTTGATGTCAATATGCAAAGTTTAAATTTACATAAGCCTCACATCATATTGAAAATGAGAGAGAACAAAGTATTTTAAATTTTATAGGCAAAACAATTGTTATTTTTCCCTAGGTATGTTAACTTTGTGAGATAAGTATGGTAATTGCAAATGAGTAATATTGAAGATATTGTAGATGCTCTAGAGGATAAAATTAGCAAAATGTTGCGTAAAGTTGAAGCCTTACAGCAAACGAATGCTAGATTGAAAGAGGATTTAATGCAATCTCAGAACAACCTTCAGTTAAAAAAGGAAGAAACTGAAGCTTGGGAAGAAAAATATGAAGCACTCAAAATAGCAAAAAGTATACTTGGCAGTGACGATAATAAAAAAGAAACTAAGCTTAAAATAAATTCATTAGTAAGAGAGATTGATTATTGTATTTCACAACTCTCAGAATAATGTAATCATAAATTGATTTTATGTCAGAGATGCTGAAAATTAAACTTTCTATTGCAAACAGAGTATATCCGTTAACTATTGCTCCAGAGCAAGAAGAAGGATTACGAAAAGCAGCAAAAGAAATAGAAGCGATGATTACACAGTTTGAGCAAAGTTATTCTGTGCGAGATAAACAAGATGTTTTAGCCATGTGTGCTTTACAATTTGCATCTCAAGTAGAACAAAAACAAATAGATAAGGAATCGGTTAGTGAACATGTCGAGGAGAAGTTAAATGCTTTAAATCGCTTATTACAAGAACAATTGAATTCTTAACGGTCTTTAAAATAAACAAAGTTACTGCCTGTATTGGTCATTTTTTTTGATAAACTCAACGTTAATTCTTTAAAGAGGGTGAGTTTAAGTTGTAAAAGCATGCTGCTAATATTGAATTTATTCAATATTTAGGCAGACCCTTGATCAGCTTGTTAACCCTAAACTTGTATTTAAGGAGTTTATACAAAACTATAAAACCGGTACAGGCTTTTTTTATATATACTAATTACTAACCTTAACCCATGGATAACTCAATTATATTGATTGCAGGAGGAACGCTACTAGGCGTAATCATTGGCTTTATAATAGCCAAAACTTTAGAAAAGAGCAATGCTGCTAAAGGTATCTCGAATGCTAAAGCAGAAGCACAACGCATTATTAAAGACGCTACTAACGATGGAGAATCCATCAAAAAAGATAAAATATTACAAGCAAAAGAAAAGTTTATTGAACTGAAATCTGAACACGAAAAAGTAATTTTAAGTCGTGATAAAAAGATTGCTGATGCTGAGAAACGTACTAGAGACAAAGAATCTCAAGTCTCTAATGAGCTTTCAAAACAAAAAAAATTAAACAGTGAGTTTGAAGCTAAATTAAAAGATTACAATTATAGATTAGACTTTTTAGATAAAAAGGAATTAGAAATTGAACGCTTACACAAAAGTCAGGTCGAACAATTAGAAGTTATTTCTAGTTTATCTGCAGAAGAAGCGAAATCGCAATTGGTAGAATCTTTAAAAGGTGAAGCTAAAAACGATGCTTTAGCATTTATTCAAAGTACGATTGAAGAATCTAAACTTACCGCACAACAAGAAGCAAGAAAAATTATTATTAACACCATTCAACGTATTGGTACAGAAGAAGCGGTAGACAACTGTGTGTCTGTATTTAATATTGAAAGCGACGATGTTAAAGGACGTATTATTGGTCGTGAAGGTCGAAATATTCGTGCTATTGAAGCTGCAACAGGTGTAGAAATTATTGTAGACGATACGCCAGAAGCTATTATCTTATCATGTTTCGATTCTGTTCGTCGTGAGGTTGCTCGTTTATCGTTACACAAATTAGTAACAGATGGTCGTATTCACCCAGCGCGTATTGAAGAAATTGTTAAGAAGACAAGAAAACAAATTGAACAAGAAATTATTGAAGTTGGTAAACGTACAGTTATCGATCTTGGAATTCATAATTTACATCCAGAACTTATTAAAATGGTAGGACGTATGAAATACCGTTCGTCTTACGGTCAAAACTTACTACAACACTCGCGTGAAGTCGCTAAGCTTTGTGGAATCATGGCAGCAGAGTTAGGATTAAATCCGAAGTTAGCTAAACGTGCAGGGTTATTACACGATATTGGTAAAGTGCCAGATGCGGAAGCAGACATGGAAACACCTCACGCTATTTTAGGGATGCAGTGGGCAGAGAAATACGGAGAAAAAGACGACGTAATTAATGCTATTGGAGCTCACCACGACGAAATAGAAATGAAATCGTTGTTGGCACCAATTATTCAGGTGTGTGATGCTATTTCAGGAGCAAGACCAGGAGCAAGACGTCAAGTACTCGATAGTTATATACAACGTTTAAAAGATCTTGAAGATATTGCTTTCGGATTTACAGGCGTAAAGAAAGCCTATGCTATTCAAGCTGGTAGAGAATTACGTGTAATTGTTGAGAGTGAAAAAGTAACAGATCAAAATGCATCTGATTTATCATTCAATATTTCACAGAAAATCCAAACGGATATGACTTATCCAGGTCAAGTTAAAGTTACTGTAATTCGTGAAACAAGAGCAGTTAACATTGCGAAGTAATATTAAGACTTACATTTATAGAACAAAAAATCCAGCTATTTAGCTGGATTTTTTTTGTTTAATATTTTAGAGTATGTTATAATTTAAATTGATATATCTAAATAATTCTAGATGTGTAGGTGTATTGGAGGGAATTTTCTATACCAAAATTGGAACAAGTAAAATATGTTATTTTAATGTTTAGGAGGCTGTTAAGTGTTTATATTCAATATATTAGTATTGGTTTTTATATTAATTTGCTTGCAGTACTGTCAAGTGGCGGTCAAGTTCTTCCCAGAAAAATTCATTTCCACCTTCCTTATAAAATGTTATGGTTTTGTTGCTATCTATTACAATATGTTTAGGGTATGAATTACCAAATAAAACCCTATCGTTTTCAGAAATAAAGGTGATATCGTAAAGGAATTCATGTTCTTTCAAAAAGTTAGAAACTCTGTCGACTGAATCGTCAGTAATTGAAACAAATTTGACATTTTTATCAGAATATTTATTAACCAATTTGTTTAAGCCAGGAATTTCTTTTCTACAAGGAGTACACCAAACTGCCCACCAATTAATAACTATGGTTTGATCCTTGAAGTTCTCTAAATTGATTTCATTTCCATTACGGTCCGTGAATTTGATAAATGGAAAAGTTTTTCCTTTTGCAAGAGGTTTGTCGATTGTAATTACTGTCAGGGAGTCGGTTAAAGTAGTTTTATTGATCCAAGAATACGTTATACTATTAATGATAGTATCAAACTCTTTAATTCTTAATGATATTCTATTAGTTGCATTGTTAAACTCTAAATCTATATCATTTTCTTTTTCGTTTTCTGGGTTTTGCTCTAAGTCAACCGTACTGAATTGTTTAATTTTTTTATTTGAAGCTAACGCAATCCAGTTTCCTTTTTGGTTGCCTTGTTTTAGACTTCCAAAATATATATCAATTGAGTCGTTATTGGACTCTAAATGTGTTTGACTTAATAATTCAAAAGGTAAATCCTTTTCAAGAGGTTTTAATATTTCTGGGAAGCCATCTTGCAATACAGAGGTTTTATATAAACTCTTAGTTTCTTTCTGGCATCCGATTAACATAGTTCCCAAACATACTAACAGGAATATTTTTATTTGAGGCATCTCGGGTGGTTTAAATTATAGTAGTGTATTGTAATAATACATGCGTTTTTTTGATTGAACCGACACTATCCTAAAAAGTGTGTAAGTTCAAAATTTCAGGGTTAGGTTATTTATAACTTAATCCTGTTTTCAAATATAGCTAAAAATTGATTTAGTATCACTCCCCAATTTCTGATTGGCATGGTCCATTTTTTAGTGCTTTCTCTCAAAGCTAAAAACACGGATTTCATAACTGCTTCATCGGTTGGAAACGAGAGTTTGTTTTTTGTGTATTTCCGTATCTTTCCATTTAGGTTTTCTATAAGATTTGTGGTGTAGATTATGGTTCTTATTTCAATAGGAAAATCAAAGAATACTGTAAGCTCATCCCAATTATTTTCCCAACTTTTAATGGCGTAAGAATATTTAGAATCCCATTTAGTTTTGAAGTCATTTAAAGCAGCTTTGGCAGCTTCTTTTGTAGGAGCAGTATAGATTTGCTTCATGTCACGAGTAAATTCCTTTTTGTCCTTCCAGACCACGTAACGACACGAATTTCTTATTTGATGCACAACACAAATTTGAGTCGTTGATTTCGGAAAAATAGTTTTAATAGTATCCGTAAATCCATTTAAATTATCGGTAGCTGTGATAAGTATATCTTGAGTTCCTCGAGCTTTAATATCGGTTAAAACACTCATCCAAAAGGCTGAAGATTCATTTTTACCTAACCATAATCCTAGGACTTCCTTTTTGCCATCTGTTCTCAGGCCTACTGCAATATAAATAGTCTTGTTTATGACTTTAGAGTTTTCCCTAACTTTAAATACGATGCCATCCATCCAAACAATTAGGTAAGTGGCCTCCAAAGGCCTGTTCCGCCAAGCAATAACATCTTCTGTAATCTTATCTGTAATCCTTGAAATAGTGGATGTAGAAATATTAAAATCGTACAGCTCACGTATTTGTTCTTCAATATCACTGTTACTCATGCCTTTGGCATAAAGCGATATAATAATATTTTCGATGCCTTCTGTTGTACTTTCTCTTTTCTTTACAATTAAAGGATTAAAAGAACTATCACGGTCTCGAGGAACTTGAATCTCTGTTTCTCCTAAAACGGATTTTAATTTCTTTTTAGTGTAACCATTTCGAAGGTTGGCTGCTTTACTTTTTTTGTGCTTATCGTAGTCTAAATGGGCATCTAGTTCCCCTTCTAGTAACTTCTCAATACCACGTTTGTGCAACTGTTCTAAAAAGGATGTTAGCTCTGGTGCATTCTTGAATTGTTTTAAAAAGTCTTCGTTTAATAAATCTTCTGGTTTCATAAGTGTGTAAAAGTTAAAATTAATGAATAAAAAAATCTCAGATTAATATTTAACCTGAGATTTTAAAACTTACACAGTTTATGAGATACTGCCATTGAACCTCAAAAAATACATTTCTTTTGTTCAACAAGGTAATCGTTATCTTCTATAAACAGTATGTCCTTCTTTTATGGTTTCAACAACTTGAATATCTTTTATTGTAGCAGGATCTACCTTAAGAGGGTTATTATCTAAAATGACTAAATCTGCTAATTTTCCTGGCTCTAAAGTCCCTTTATTCTGTTCTTCAAAGTGTTGATAGGCAGACCAAATTGTAATGGCTTTTAAGGCTTCAAAAGGAGAAAGTCGTTCCGTTTCTCCTATAATTTGTCCAGATCGTGAGGTGCGTTGTACAGCTGTCCAAACAACTCGCATTAAGTTAGGTAATGCTACAGGTGCATCTGTATGAATCGAGATATTTAGACCTTTATTAAGAGCTGTTTTAACCGGACTAATTCTGTTTCCTAACGAATCTCCTATAATCTCTTTATGCCAATCGCCCCAATAAAAAGTATGTAACGGAAATAAAGAGGTAATTACATTTAAATCTTTAAATGCATCCAATTGATCGTCTCTAACATATTGCCCATGGATTAAGACATTTCTACGATTATCGTTACCATATTTTTCGGCTAAAGGCTTCATGGTTCGTATCATTTGATCCATGGCCGCATCTCCATTAGCGTGAGTTAAAACCTGATAATTATTAGCAAAGGCTTTTTCGTAAATGGCTGTAACATCTGCATCATTTGGAATGGCAGGATATCCTAAGTAGTTTTTATCGGCACCATCTGGAGGCAGTAAATAAGGGATAGTTCTCCAAGCTGTTCTTCCTTGTGGGGAGCCATCTAAAGTGACTTTCATTCCGCCAACGCGATAGTGATTTGTATAGTCTTGAGAATACCATTTAGATTCTAAAGGATCTGTAAACATATAATCTACATAAGACACTACATCGAGTTTCCAAAAGTTATTTTCGGCAAATTCTGCTAACAAATCGTGTTGTTCCATGGCACGTCCTTCTTGAGCGGTGGTGTATCCATAAGATAGAGCCATCTCTTGTCCGGCTGTCATGAACTGCAGTAATGCCTCTTTAGACGCAGGCGTTAGCGCCTTAGCATATAGTGGAATGGCTGCCAGTTCTTCTAAAACGCCATTAGGCTCTGTAGTATTTGGCAGTCTTCTAATAATACCGCCTTCAGGATCTTTAGTATTGGCTGTTATATCTAAAAGTTCAAGAGCTTTAGAGTTTAGAGCTGCAAAATGCCCAGAAATATGAATAATCATAATAGGTGTTTCTGTACTCACTTGGTCTAAGTCTTCTTTTGTAGGGAATCGTTTTTCTTTAAGCACCGAATCGTCAAATCCCATTCCGAATATCCACCCTGTAAGGGCTCTGTTTTCAGGAGTATTCCAAGCTTTAAGAATTTCAATTAATTTAGGAATATCATCTGCTTGAGCATCTGGCGATGGTAATATTTGTGCACCAATAGCTTGCGAAGAAAAACTAGCGAAATGTGCATGACCATCAATAAAACCAGGTAATAATGTTTTGCCTTCAAGATTAATCATTTTATGCCCAGAACCCGCAATTTCCATGGCTTTACTAGATTCACCTGCAAATTCTATTTTGCCATCTCTTATAACCAAAGCATCTACATATTCGGGAGAATCTCCAGCCATAGTTATAATGTCTCCTCCATAATAAACGGAAGCCTTATTTTCTATGTGTTTTCTTTCATTGTCATTGCAAGAGAACAGAATAAGTCCTAAAATTAATAGCAAGCTGTTTTTCATCTTAATAGATTTAATAAGTCTGTATTGAAATATGACACATTTAAAAATTGCTTTAACATCGATTATTAATGTGTCACATGAGATGCATTGTTGTATAAAGATACGTGTAATGGTATTTATAGTGTAATTTATTTTATTTTTTTGGCGCCTTTAATGTGTTTTTAATCATTTTTAATCGAATATTTTTCAAATGCATTGTATACCGCAATGTGTAATGCGTCTCCGTGTATTTTGTTTTTCATTCTTTTTAGCTTGTCATATAAAGCTTTGGTAGTTCGTTCCATGATTTCTCCTTCTTTTCCTCCAGCGATATAGACAGTTTTATTTGACTCTAATTCCTTAGGTTACTCGTTTAAGAGGTTTTCGTCGTCTCACCATAAACTTGGGTTCACTATAAGATAGTTTTCAAAAAGTTCAGGTTTTTTGAATAGAATTTCTGTAGCTAATAATCCGCCTAATGATAGTTCTATAATGATTTTGGTTGATGTTGTGCTGTAAGTAGAATCGATAAATGGTTGAAATTCATTTTGTATAAAAGCAATAAAACTTTTAGATTTTCCAGATGTTGGAAATTCTTTTTGGTCAAGTTTGTTTTGGGAAGGATATGTAAAATCTTTTTTTCGGTCTACATTTCCAATTCCAACAACAATAGATTCCGGAATCATGTTAATCCAAGAAAATGAAGCGAACTGAACTATTCCAGAAGTATGTATAAAATCTTCATCTTTGGATTCGTCGAGTAAATAAATTTCAGGATAGTGTATTATCTTTTGAGTAATTCAAAGGAAGATGTTTAAATATCTTTAAAAAAATAATAAGTTATTAATTAAATCTTTATTTAATTTTTGATTTCTCAACAACTTCATTTCTCAAAGAACGAAAAGTAAAAAACCAAATAGGAATATTTACTAACATAAAATACATTAAGTTAAAACTTTCATTTGAATTTATACTACTAAAAATTAAACTACCCAATGTAACTCCTGTTAATAGAAATCCGAATGCCAATATTAAAATCGCCTTTTTCGTGAAATACAAATAACCCAATTTGACATAAAATTTATCATTCATAATTGTTTTAAGTTTATATGTTAGTATTTAATTTTTATAATTTAAATATTTTTATTAGGAAGCTAATAGCTGTGTGTAATAAACTTCTAAAATAGGCTTTTGCTATCGCAAAATCTGGTTTAATATATGATAATTCATATAGAAGTACTTTAGTTAAAAGTTAATGCTTTTTTACTTGTTTTTTACCACAGTACTTTGTTGTACATAGTACTTTTTTAATAGCTTTCAAATTCATAGTAATAATTTTCACCATTCGAAAAGTCATATTCTAAATTTCGTTTGTTCGCCCAAATTTGCTGTTTTGAGTATTTAATTTCAATTATAGATTTCTTTCCATAAGACTCTTTTTGTAATGTATAACCATCTTTTCTATAATTGTATTTTTCAATAATAACTGGTTTTTCAGAATTTTCTCTGTAGCTATAACTTTCTAAAATTCTCCTTTTTTTGTCAAAAAATAAAGTATCTTTAATTACAAAAGCTGTTTTATAGTTTGGTTCTTTTACAGGGTCAAAGTCCCAAGCATAAATTGTAACATATTTTTTTTGTCTTAACTCTTTGGTTTCTGTAATTGAAATAATTAAAGAGTCAGAATCATAAAATATTCGTTTTTCAGTTTTCTTTTTCTTGTTATAATTATATTTTGAAAAAGGAAGTGCGATACAAGTATCAGAACTTATAAAATACTCACAATTAGTTTCTAGTTTCTTTCTGTTTTTATAATAAGTTATATTTTTTATTCTATTTCTAAAAGTTTTTGAAATGATATCATAACCACCGAAACGAACTTCTTTAATTAAACGACCTCTATTGTTAAAATAACTCTTTCTAACTTTAATAATCGTGTCAATTTCTTTTCTGAATTCAGTAATTGCTTTTGTCTTTTGAGAAAAACTCAAGAAAAAACTTAGTAATATGAATATGAGTATGAGTTTTTTTAGCATTATGTACAACGTTTATGTATATGGAAAGTTGAGTGTTTGTGTGCGAGGATTTTCCGAAGGAAAATCAGAAGCTAGCAAACAAAGCAACTAACATTGGTTAAGCTAAAACTAGCAATTTTTTATATACTGTGTTAGCTTTTAGTGCTTTTCTCTAAAGTTATTAATTCAGTTTTAATTTTTTACTTTTTCCAATAAATAAATATAAAAGTGAACCTAAAAGTGGAAGTAATATAACAACCAAAGCCCAAATAACTTTGTCGTTTTTCTGAAACTGATTTCTTAAAATGTCAATTAAACAAAAAATCCAAAGTCCAATAGAAATTAATATTAAAGCTTGCCAAATAAACAAGACTAAATTAATACCTATAAATTAGAAAGAACAAAAGAGAGGAATAAGGTTATTATACACGGAGAGACTACAGATCTCGTCAACATTGAAAATCCCCTCTCTTTTACTACACAGATTTCGTACAGTTCTATGAGGCTTTTAGACCTCGATTTTAAGTCGTTGAAACTCGCGTAGTCGTCCTTTCAAAAATCATTTTCTTATGAATAAAGATATTAAATATTTTGGAATTGATATTAGCCATTTAGTTTTTGATGTGACAGATTCAGATGGCAATTACTACCAATTTAAAAACACAATTTCTGGCTTTAAAAAATTCACAAAACTCTTAGATTTGGATAGTCATTGTGTTATGGAAGCCACGGGATACTACCACTATCAATTGGCCTATTATTTACTAGAATTAGGGATAAAAGTATCAGTAGAAAACCCTTTAGCTGTTAAACGCTTTATCCAGATGAAGTTGTCTAAGATCAAGACCGATAAGAGTGATTCTAAACTTGTTTGTGAATATGCAAAACAAGTAGATTTAAAGCCCTGGGAAGGTCAATCCAAACATCAAACAGAATGTCTTCAAATGACCAGACTCCTTACTGTGTATACAAAACAGAGTACTATGCTGAAGAATAAAATACATGGTGAAGCCGTTTTAGGAAATCCTAGCAAAGCAGTTGTAAGTTCTATTAAACGAAGCTTAAAACACGTTTTAAAAGAAATCAAAACTTTAGAAGATAAACTGATGGTATTAGTTAAAGAAGTCCACCAGGATGTATTAACTCGCTTAAAAAGCATACCAGGAATTGGAAATAAAACGGCATTGATGCTTGTGGTTCTTACGGATGGTTTTGAGCGTTTTACAAGCGGTAGTGAACTCTGCAGTTATGCTGGATTAACTCCTGTAGTTAGAAAGAGTGGTAGCAGTGTAAATGGACGTAGTAGAATAAGTAAAATAGGAAATCAAAAGCTTCGTAATTTATTATTTATGTGCAGTTTTAATGCCTGTAAATACAACAAAGCATGCAGAGATATTTATGAACGAATTGTAGCAAAAGGGAAGAGTAAAAAACTAGCTTTAATAGCTGTGTGTAATAAGCTTCTAAAACAGGCTTTTGCTATCGCAAAATCTGGTTTAATATATGATGATTCTTATCGAAGTACTTTAGTGAAAAGTTAATGCTTTTTTACTTGTTTTTTACCACAGTACTTTGTTGCCACCAGTTTTTATTTTTTCCGACGTTTAATTAATTCCTCGTATTGGTTTACTAAATGATATAAATAAGTTATTAAGGCGTCAAAAAAATCAATCGCTTCTTTCGCATCTTGTTGGTCAACAATTTGGTCGTGCGAATGTGCTCCATCGTTTCCGATTAGTCTCAATTCGTTCGCCCAACTATATAGAGTATTTTCTAAAATTCCTTTTGAATTTAGATTTTTCAGTTTAGTTGCGAGATTTCCTTTAATTTCTCCTTTGTCCATACAGATTGCTTCTATTCCTTTCCGACACATTATGACACAAGCGTCATATGCGTGCGCACGATAACATTTCAAAGCTTCTTTATAAGGGTTAAATACAATTTTCGGACAATTTTTAATCGCTATGTTTTCTGTATTTGGAAAGAATTGAATTTCACTATTCGGATAAAATTCTCCCTCGACAATTTGATAATGATTTTGTTTTAGAAACGGATTTTGACATTTCAAGCACTTACTCAATGAAATTTCAGTAGTGTTTCCAAACATTTCATCGTTCATTTCACGTTCGGCAGTATATGTGAAAATAATTTTTGTTTCGACTACAGAATTGCAAGTCGGACAAAAATTCATTTCTTTATGTTCCTCGTTTTCGGTCATTTCTCAAATTGTTGGCAAAGGTCTAGTGTATGATTAGTGGTGTGTTTAATTATTCTTTTTAAATATCAGAACCGCTTACAATATCAATTAAGTCGGCTTTTAGCCATTCAGAATATTTTTCGTTCAACATTTCAATCTCTGATTCAACAGCGTTTTCAAGTTCTTGTCCTGTTTTTCCTTTATGTAATTCTAATATTTCAATTTGCCTTTTTAGTATTGAATCTAATTTGTAGCTATTCATTAGAGAATCAGCCTTTAATTCTAATAAAAAAGTAGGAATGTCAATATTAAATTTGGGATTGTTTAATTCGTCTTTTATGTCGTCAAAATTCATAAATATGAGTGAGTTTTAATTGGTGGCAACGTGTTTGTGTAAGGATAGTTGCGTGTGCAAGCAACTAACTTACTAAAAATGGAACGAACCAGAGGAAAATCCGCAGGATTTTCCGAGTAGGCTAGAACCAAGCAATTATTTTTACACGGTGTTACCATACGTTTTTTAATTCCGTTTCAATTTTTGGTCAGATTTAAATTCAAATCCAGAATTGGGTATAAGTTTTTTTCTTTTCATTGAGTATTCATATTCTGATTTTGTCAAAGTCCATTTTCTTTGAGTCGGTTCAGTTTTGATTCCGTTGATAATTAAAAAAAGTATTCCGTTCTCAACTGTCCAGTTTCCTTTCTGTTCAAGCCATTTTATTCCGCGATGAGTATAAAAGTTTTTTCTGTAGAAAGTTCCATTCTTATATAAAACTAGACTATCTAATTCCATTTTTCCTGGATTTATACCTTCTTTGTTTTTGTAATATTTTACTTTTTCAATCTGTTTTCGGTATTTATAAATATCTTTTATCTCTTGAGAAAATGAAAAGTTCACTCCAATTGAAACAGTAAAAATTAATATGAGAATGTCTTTTTTCAAATGTATGGTAACGGTCTCGTATAACCGTCAGTTACGGGTTAAATTAGCGATTATTTTCGATTTAGCACAGACGTCAGCAATTCCGAGTGGATTCGGACGTAGTCGAATCCGCCGTAATTGCGGTTATACATTGTTGTAACACGTTTTTTATTCAATGAACTGCGCTCTAATTCGGTCAATTAATTGGTCTTTATATTGCCAAAGTATTAAATAGTTTGGTGAGTCAATTCCTCGCAAAATATTTATTTCATTCCGCAAAAAGTCAGTCAATTCTGGTATGCTAACTGAATCATCTGGGTTTGTTGTATATTGTAAATATGCTGGAATATGGATTCCAAAAACTCGGTCAGTAACCAAATAATTTATATCCCTTACAATTCCAGAAAACAGCTCGTTGTCAATTATCAGTCCTTGATTACGTGAGAGATTTAAATGAGGATTAGCTTTATTAATTTCTGTTATATAGCGTTCCAGTTGTTCAATCATACTGGCTTTTGCTTCTCTGCTGTACCTTTTGTCTTCGATTTCGACTATTTGAGTTTCCAAATCCTCAATTTGTACGCTCGTATTTTCCAATTCTTGAGCAAAACGAATTCTTTCCGCATCATTAGTCCAAATCTCAATCCTCAATTGTAAGTCGTGTGCAATTCTTTTTGCTTCAATAAGTTCTTTTAGTAATTCAATTTCGTTCATTTTTCAGGATTTTGTTGGTTTGTTCAAATGTGTTACAACGTTAGTATATAGCACTTGTGTTCTATATATACCAAATATAAGATATATAGAACATATGTTTTATATATCTTATATATTAATTGTCTAATGGATTTATAATTTTTTTAAAGGTTGTTGTGGCAACGTGTGTGTAAATTTCTGTGGTTTTTGTAGAACTATGGCCTAGTAGAACTTGAATCTGTCTAATATCTACACCAGATTCTAGCAAATGTGTTGCAAAACTGTGCCTTAATATATGTGGGGTTACTGTGTTTCGTAATCCTGCTTTTTTAGCGGCATTAACTACTATCCGTCCTATACTCTGAGCAGAATATTGTTGCCCTGGCAAACCTTCAATTATATATGTTTTGGGTTTCCATTGTTTGTAATATTCTCGTAATTCTTTTAGTAACTGATAAGATAAAAGTGTGTATCTGTCTTTTTTACCTTTTGCAGATTCTATACGAATAAGCATTCTTATACTATCTATATCCGAAATTTTTAAATTGACTAATTCACTTCTTCGTATACCAGACGAATACAATAAACTCACTATGCATTTGTGTTTCAAATTATTTGTATGGTCTATTACTTTTAATACATCTGCTTTCGATAGTATTTTGGGTAACTTTTTAGCTTTCCTAGGACGTTCTATTTTATAAAACCGATTTGGCATTCCTAGTACAGTTTCATAATAAAACTTAATACTATTAATGGCTATATTAACATAAGAGTCCGATTTGTTTTCATGAATTAGCGATAGAATATACTGCCTAACATCATTTTCATTTATCTCCAATAATGGTTTTGACTTATAGTAATTTATAAATTTTTCAAACGCCAGAATATAACTTTTAACAGTATTATTTGCATATTTTTTTAATTCTAATTTATCTAAATAAGTTGATGGACACAGCCGATAAGAGTTAGGTACTACACGTTTCCTAAACCACGTAATATCCATGGGTTCATTGTTTTCATGTATTGGTTTTTGGTCGAAAAAATATCTAGAATTTATCCACGCAATGCCTCTAAAAGTGTCGAAAATGCTATTAAGGTTTTCATTTGTATTTAAAACGTAAGCCATATTAAATTCGTCACTCCACTTAATGTCTGCCAATTGTTTTATTAGAGCATCTATAATTTTATCCGAACTGTATTGTAGTCCGATGTACTTTTTGTTTTTAATAAAAAGATGCTTTAATGTAATACTTCTTCCATGCTCCATAATGCCGTATTTTTATACAATTTACTGAATGTAAATGATTTAGATACGGGTTTTTGTGAAAAAATAATGATGAAACGTCTGGTTAATAGTTGTTTATTCCTTTCTAAATTAGTGCTTACTTTTTAAAAGAACGTTCATTAAAAAAATCGAAAGCACGAACTTCAGCATAAGATTGTTTAGAATCTTTTAAAGGAAACGCACAATGGCCTCCGTATTTAGGCGTTTCTAAATAGACATATTTACTGTTTTCCGCAATCGAGTTGGGGTAACAACGTTCGCCTAAAAAAGGATCATCTAAAGCATTAATAATAAGTACTGGGGTGGTAATGTTTTTAAGGATAAATTCTGGTGAAACTTTTTCGTAATAATCATCCTTGTCGGTAAAACCATGCATAGGTGCGGTAAAATAATCGTCAATCTCAGCAAAACTGTGTAATGCGTTTATTTTATCGGTATTTGCTAATTCGGGAAACTGAATTACTTTTTGTTTCAGTTTATTTACTATTCCTTTTTTAAATGTATTTAAATAGACTTTATTGAATCCGACTTTTAAAGTATCAGAACATGTTCTTATATGCGTAGGCGCAGAGACAGCAACGGCAGCTTTAATACGAGAATCAAGCTTTTGTTTTCCTAAATAGTTTAGAACTTGTGCACCACCCATAGAATATCCAATAATATATACAGATGCTATACCTTGGCTAAATGCAAATTGTACTACAGCATCTAAATCTTCTATAGAGCCATGATGATACATTTGTGGTAAACGATTCATGTGTCCGCCACAGGTTCTATTATTCCATGCAATAACAGAAAAATCACGTTCTAAAAAATAATTAGCACAACTGTTATTATAAGTGCGTCTAGAATCTCCTTCTAATCCGTGACATAAAATAACGGCTTTCTTCAGGCTTTTAATACTGTAGTCGATGTTTAGGAAATCGCCATCACTTAACTCTAATATTTCTGTCTTGTAATTTGGTGTGTCTACATGTTTAATTTTGGCGGCATATATGGTAGAAAAATGCGGATTTCTATGGACTAATCTAGGAGCTTGGTATTTTGATTGTGAAATTATTGGCATTGATAATGACTTCTGGTGTGAGCTATTTTAAGTTTGATCTCATAGAGATTATAACCTGTTTTGTAGGCTATATATTAATATTGAGATGAATTCTAAGTACCGAATAATTCGTTTAGAACAGTATTTCTATATTCGAAAATTTCATTTAATTTATGCTTAATCATTATGCTATTGGCAAGTACTCCTAAAATGCCGAAAGGCGGCTGATATGTTACAATATCTTTCATTAAAGTACCTCCATTTGTTTCTTCTAAAAAATGCTGATGATGCCAAATTTTATAAGGACCAACACGCTGTTCGTCTACAAAATAATGTTTGTTTTTTACATGTGTTATTTCTGTAACCCAGGTGGTTTTAATACCCAAAACAGGGGAGACTTTATAGTTAATAATCATCCCTTCGTACATGGCATTTGGTAAATCTTTAGATACAATATCGAAGCCCATATAATCTGGTGTAATGGTTTTTAGGTTTTTAGGACTCGATATAAATTCCCATAAAACATCTATAGACTGATTGAAAAATTGTTCACGTTTAAATTGATAGACTGCCATAGGTTACGATTACAAATTAAGGAGTTATTATAGGTAATTACACTAACGTAAAATTACAAATGAAAAAACTTATGATTGAAAATTAATCAATTCTCAACCATAAGCTTAATATTTTAACACCAATTTATAATGTGATGATGAAGATTTATTTACTCGGAATTTTATAACGAACCCCTAAATAAAATTCACGTCCACGTGTTGGACCCCAAACCGAACTGGTATCGAAATAAGCCCCAAACGGATCTTGCCAACTTAAAATGGGTTGTTCTTGTCTAAAGTCGAATATATTCTCGCAACCAGTGTACAATTCAACACGGTTTAAATTATAGGTAAATTGTGCATTCATAATCGCATAGTCTTCAGAAAAATCTGGTCGTCTATAATCCACAGGATTACTTTTTGTATCTGGTAAACGTTGTTCGCCATACCAATGGAAATTTACATCTATTCTAAATGTATTCGATAAGGGTTTGTAACCAAAATTAGCTACTACTTTATGTTTTGGGTTAAACGGTAATACGTCTTTTTCGCCATCAATTTCTCGATACACATCTAAATAACTATATCCCGTTTTAAACTCATAGCGCTTATATAAATTAAGAGAAACTTCGGCCTGAAAAACATTACTAATACTCTTTCCTTTAAAATTTTCTATAATGGCTTTCGTGGGGTCTGTATCGTAATCTGGGAATACCTGATTCTTAAAATTTGTATGATAAAAATCGGCACTAAAGAATCCATTTATATTTTCGCCGTCAAAGTTTTGTGTAATATTAATTCCAGTATTCAAGGCTTGTTCCGGTTCTAATGCTTCTTTAAAAATAATATCTCTAGAACTCACCAGTAAGCCTACATTTTCGCTAAATAAATTTACCGTGCGCCAACCTGTACCAATATTGGCACGGATAACTGTTTTAGGAGCAATGTTGTATTTTATTAAAGTACGAGGTGTAACTTTAGTTCCAAATTCATTATGATTATCTACACGAAGTCCTAAAATCCAAGTCAGTTTATCGTCGAAAAGAGTCATAGTATTTTCAGCAAAAACACCTACTATATTCTCGTTTCTATAATAATCGCCATCATAAGTTCGGTTTAAATCGTTGTATGTAAACAGAACAGTTTCATCGATATTTAAATGTTTAAAACTCAATCCCGATTTTAAACTATGTGCACCATATTTAAATTCATGTTGCAGGTTTGCAAAGACATTGGTTTGCTCGGCATCATATTTAACGGTTCCGAAATAAGAGTTCTGATTCTGATAAAAACTAGAAGCATAGAATGTAAAATTGTGTTGGTCGTTCATTCTATATCCTGTTTTACTCCACACTTCTGGCTGATTAAAATTAACGGTTTGTCCGTAGATTTCGTTACTCCCTTTGTCTGTATCAGCATCAAAATTAATTTGTCCGCCAATACGTTGTTCGTTAACAAAGCGTATGCCTAATTCGCTATTCCAACCCCAATGTGCTTCATTTCCATATTTCAACGTGTTAAAAAAGGTATAGCGCGTTAGTTTTGGTAAATCTAAAAAGGTATCATCATCCTTATCAAATGCATTCGCAGGTTGTACGGTTGACACAGCGGTAAGATTACTCCATTTTCCTTTTTTAAAGGCATAGTTGGCATTCAGGTGTTTTTCCGAAAAACTATTAATATAGGCGTTAAGTAACAGCATGTCTGTATGCGCAGGGTCTTTAGTTTCTACATTTATTTGTCCACTAATACTTTCAAAACCTTGTAGCACACTATTTGCACCTTTAGAAATATAAATATTATCGACCAAAGTTCCAGGAATACTACTAATACCGTAGGTGTAAGTTAACCCCTGAATCATTGGAAAACCATTTATTAGCACTTGGTTATACACACCAGAAAGTCCGAGAATACGAAGTTCTTTAGAGTTTGTAATTACATTGGTGGTTTGTGCTTGTACGGTAGTTTGAGTTTCAAAACAGCCTGCCAAATCGCAACAGGCAGCTTTTGCCAACTCGGTTTGAGTAATGAGTTCTGTTTTAATAGGACTTAAACTTGAAATGATAACACCATCGCGCTGACTCTCTATGACAACTTCGTCTAGAGACTCCGATGCCTCTAGAATAAAGTTTATTTCTGTCTCATCGGTAACATCTAGCGTTTGTGTGGTATACCCTACATAACTCACAATTAATGTTTTAATTGGAATCTTTCTTGCAGTAAGTTTAAACTGTCCGTTAATATCTGTGGTCGTACCAATAGCTGTGTTTTTCCAATGTAAACTGGCTCCAGCAAGTGGTTCGTTATTATTGTTGGTTACTGTTCCTGTAATGTATTGAGCCGACAAAACATACGGAACTAGCAAACCGACAATGAATACAAAAAATTTCATTGTTAGATTTTTAAAGTGAAAAATGCAAGGTGTAATTACGCAACACCTTGCCTAAATAAATTTACTTTTTTACTTTGTAAGGTCTGTCGTTTGGATCTTCGCAACCGGCAGTGTTCTGGATTGCAGTAAAGATATCGTCTTCAGATACTAATGCAGGGTCGTATGCAATTTCGAATTGTGTAGTTGGCCCAGTTTTTCCTGGTTTACATGCATTTACACCTTCTAATTTCTCTACGTTTGCAGAAATGGTTTTTAAATCGCTAGAGCAAGTAATACCTTTTACCTTAGTATTAAGAGTTGTAAATGATGCTGCAATTTCTGTTTTTTCTGTTGCCGATTGAGCAAAAGTTGCAGTTGTAGAAGCTAATGTAAATGTAATGGCTAATGCGAAAATATGTGATAATTTCATGTGTTCTGATATTTTGATATTGTTTAAAATGAATTTTGAATCGAAAGTCCGATTCGGTAATACTGCGATTTAATTAAACAAATTGTGGGGGTTGCCAAAAATCAGAAATGAATTGTGAAGCTAAAAATGATTGATATCCGAAATATTGTTCGGTTGAAATATCAATATTTGGCTGAATAGTAAAGGGGAAATGAAAACTAACAAGTAAACAAGAACAACACGCCTGAAACGGATTACAGCTATCATTACTAGTATTGTCGTCTTTATGCTCTGAGTTCTGAGTTTCCGACACTGGAGCAGATTTAAGCGAACAACACGGTTTTTCAATGTTAGTTGATAACAATACAGTATCGCTTCCAGATTTAACCGAAAGAGAAAGCACCATAAAAGCTAATATGTATGTTATAAGTTTCATTACGTAACAAATATATAAAATTCTGAAGACGATTTATGTTAGACAAAAGCAATTGTTCTGTTTTTACAAATCAGTTTTTATAAAAGCAACATCTTAACTATTGAAGATGAAATTTAAAAACCAAACCAAGACAATAAGAAATTAATGCTTTCACATAAAATCTAAGCGATATATGTTATTGTAAGTATTTTGATTTACAATAAATAGCAATCATAAGGATGCTATCGTTTTTCTGCATATTTAAATTTTTCAAACTTCGACGGTAATTCGTTTGTAATCTCTAATTTGTTAGACGTTACTGTTGGTTTAATCATAATTACTTTTGTCTGATTATTAATTTCAACGGTATGTTCACTTTTCATATTTACAAAATCAATATGAAGTAATTTAAACTGATAAGACTTCGGTTTAAAGTTTAGAATCGCATATTCACTCGGTCTAATTTGTCCTAATGGAATATTATCAATCCAAACATTTAACCGAGCGGTATTGTCTACCGTGTGTAGCATATTAGCGCCGTTATAAATAAGCACATGGCCATCGCCTAATTGATTGATATCTACATCTTCAACATCTGTTTTAACGAATGTATATTCAGAAGCAATAGGTTTTAATCCACATGCATTACATAAAAGTATCGCTACAATTATAAGTGAAAATTTTAATGTGTTCATAACAGACATCTATAGTTTAAGAGGTTCACTAATAGTTTAGTTTCTAATACAAACATATATAATAGTATGTATTGTTTTTCAAGTTACCACTTGAAAATTTCAACTGAATTTTGAAGGTTTGAAATCCTTTTAAAATAGATGTAAGGAAATAGTTTGTAAAGCCACTAATCACATTAAATTTGTAATAACAAAAGAAAAAAAACAACATGAAAAACATTTTAGCAATTAGTATGATGTCTATTTTTACTTTAACTTCATGTAAAGAAGACAAGAAAGAAGTTAAGACAGATTTGCCTGTAACGGAAGTTGTAGATACAACGCCAGAATTTACAAATAAAGCACATGAGTTAATTTACGAAATGACTCAGAAAGTTGGAGATTACAGTAAATTAATGAGTAAAAAAGATGTTGTTTATACCTACACCTACCAAACTCCAGATGGTAAAACAGATGTTACTACAGAGAAATATATATTCAATGGCGAATTGTCTTACGGGAAGTACACCAAACACGAAAGATCACTTGCAGAGTTAGAAGGTACTATAGAACAAGGTTACGATGGTAACGAGTATTGGTTAAAGCATGAAGGTAAAGTGCTAACAGATTCTGTGTATTTAAAACGTGTTGCTTTTAATAGACCTACAAACTTTTATTGGTTTACAATGATGCCTAAATTAATGGATCCAGGTGTAATTTACGAGTATGTAAAAGAACAAACTGTGGAAGGCGTAAAATACGATGTTGTAAAAGTATCGTTCGAGTCTACCAATGGAAAACCAAAAGATATCTATCAGGTGTATATTAATCAAGACACTAAACTAGTAGATCAATTCTTATTTACTGTTATGGATTTCGGAAAAGCAGATCCTTTATTAATGCAGTTAGAATACGAGAACGTAGATGGTATATTACTGCCAACAAAACGTAAATATAAAGCGTCTAATTGGGATGCCGAAGTTACAGAAGATCCATGGGTTTTAGTAAATTGGACAGACATTACATTTAATAACGGTTTAACTAAAGCCGATTTTACAAAATAGAAATACCGTTTAAGCTTGCCTATTTAATCTTCAAATATAAACCTTATGAAAAAAGCAGTATTCTTTGATATGAACGAAACCTTATTAAATTTAAGTGTTCTTAAAACTGAATTTGATAAGCATTTCGATGACGTTTTTGTGCTTAAATATTGGTTTACAAAATTACTTCATAGTTCTACCGTAATGGGAACTATGGATACGTATAAAAATTTTGGAGAGTTGGCCGATGTGGCTTTAGAAAATTTGTTTTTCGAAACCAATACACATTTATCTTCCGAGGTTAAAACAGAAATTCTAGGAGCGTTTAAAAAGTTACCAGCTTATAATGATGTTATTCCCGCTGTAAAAAAACTTAGGGAACACAATATTCGGGTTATTGCAGTTTCTAATTCGTCTTTAGAGATGATAAAGGAACAATTAACAAATGCAGGTATTATTGAATATTTTGACTCGTATTATTCTGTAGACGATGTTAAGAAGTACAAACCTTTTAAGGATATCTATATCACTGTAGCAGCGAAAGAAGGTTTACAGCTTAAAGATATTGTGATGGTTGCTACTCACGATTGGGATTTATTTGGAGCTAAAAAAGTAGGATTAACAACGGCTTATATTAAAAGGAAGAAAGAAATTTATCATCCGTTTTATTTGCAAGCTGATTTAAAATCTGATGATTTAAATGATTTGATGGAACAAATCATCACGATGAAATAAAATTAAAACTTTTTTTTAAGGAATGATAAGTATAGAAGAACAGTGTTGTAAAACACTGTTCTTTTTTGTTTATAACATCGTTTTAAATTAATGTCTCATATCTAGATGTATCCATTGAAGCAAGAAATTAAAAAGACTTTCCCAATCTATAATACCCCACAGCAAAGGAATAACAAATAATAAACTTATTACATAAATAGACCAATCGTTATCTTTCTTAGACCACCATTTAATAAGCTGATAAAGTAGAAAATAGTATAAAAATAAAATGCCAAAAAGTAATCCGAATAAGAGTACCAAGTCACCAAAGAATACAGAGATAAGTATTAAAACACCTAAACTATAAAGTATAACTTTAGTAAATTGTTTTAAAATATCCATTAAAAATAATATTGATTATGTTTAAATGTTTGTTTCTGTAAAAGGAAAACGATTTGTTTTAATCAGCTTTAACTTTATCACCCCATTCGGTCCACGAACCATCATAGACCGCTTTTTTGTTTTTTAATATGCCTTCGGAAGCCAAATACATAACACATGCTGTAATGCCCGAACCACAACTAAAAACAAGAGGTTTGTCTTCTTGTTCTAAAGATTTAAATAGTTCAATTAACTTGGCTTCACTTTCAAATTTCCCGTTGTTAAGTACCTTGGTATAGGGTATGTTGATGGAATTATCAATTTGTCCGCTTCTAAGTCCTTCGCGAGGTTCTTTAACGACGCCATTAAAGCGGTCTGCAGAACGCACATCAACAACCAATTCTTTTTTAGTGGTTAGATTATTAAAGACATCATCGAATCTTCTTACGATTTCAGGATTTAAATTGGCTTTAAAATTTCCTTTTGGGTAATTGCTTTCAGTTTTTGTTTCTGTAGGAAACCCTTTAGAAATCCATTCTGGTAAACCACCATCTAAAACATAAACGTCTTGGTGTCCCATAGATTTAAACAGCCACCAAACCCGCGGACTAGAATAAATACCGTTGGCATCATAAACCACAATAGTACTATTCGTATTAATACCTAATGCTTGCGCTTCTGTTTCAAATTGAGATTTTGAAGGATAAGCTGTAGGGAATTCATTGGTTAGATCACTAAACTTAAATTTAAGATCAAAAAAACGCGCATTCTTAATCTGAATATCTTGAATTTCTATAGGTTGTTTTAAAAGTTGATTTTTTAAAGTACAGTCTAAGATGATTAAATTTTCAGTATTTAATATCTGGTTTAGCCCTTCGGCAGATAGTATTGCTTTATTCATATTCAAAATATAAAAAAATAAATGAGTGTTTAGTTTAAATTGTCAAAAATCATCTAGACATGATATTAAGACGTATTGAATTTTTAAAGATAAATAATATTTAGAAGCTAGAATTATTTGGTAGAAAATGACCGAATTTAATTCTCAATTAAAGTGAAGAATAGTTAAGTTTGTAGCCTAATATTTCAAAAATGCTACATACTTTAGAAGAATTAAAATCAGGGCAATTAGTCGGATTAAAAACATTAAAACTAGCCTGTGGTTTAAAAACCTTTCCAGCAGAAATATTAGAACTGGCAGATACGTTAGAAGTTTTAGACTTGTCTGATAATCATTTATCTTCTATACCAAATTCTATTACTGAACTTAAGAAGTTAAGAATCATATTTTTTGCACGCAATAATTTTACAGCATTTCCTAAGGGTTTAGCGAAATGTCCAGAATTGAATATGGTTGGGTTTAAATCAAATCAGATTACAAACGTTCCCGAAAATGTGTTTCCTCCAAAATTAAATTGGTTGATTTTAACCGATAATAAGATAACGACCTTACCAAAAAGTATTGGAGATTGTAAGTGGCTTCAAAAATGTGCTTTAGCAGGTAATCAAATTACAGAACTTCCTGAAGAAATGGCTAATTGCAAGAATTTAGAACTATTAAGGATTTCTGCTAATAACTTAAAAATAATTCCACAATGGCTGTTTAATTTGCCTAAATTATCTTGGGTAGCTTTTGGAGGAAACCCAGGAGCACATGACATAGAAATCGATACAGATTTGGATTCATACGCTTGGCAAGACTTTAGTATTGAAACGTTACTAGGCGAGGGGGCATCTGGATTAATTTCTAAAGCCAAATGGCATTCGCAACAAGACGATGTCGCAATTAAAATCTTTAAGGGCGATGTTACGAGTGATGGATTACCAGATGATGAAATGTCGGCCTCTATAGCAGCGGGTTCACATGACAGTTTAATTCCGATTTTAGGAAAATTAAAAGATCATCCAGAAGATAAGAGTGGTTTAATTATGAGTTTAATTGCTCCTTCTTATATAAACTTAGGAAACCCACCGAGTATGGCATCTTGTACTCGAGATGTGTTTGATGAGGATACTACTTTTAATGACAACGAATTACTTAAAATAGCTAAAAATATAGCTTCGGTAAGTGCACAATTACATGCTAGAGGTATAAACCATGGCGATCTGTATGCGCACAATATTTTGGTTAACGATACAGCCGATTGTTTATTAGGAGATTTTGGGGCAGCTTCATTTTACGATATTTATGCCAATGATGCTCATGCTATAGAGCGTGTAGAAGTACGTGCATATGGCTGTTTAATAGAAGATCTTTTAAATCTCGTTCCTGAAACGCAAATGGATTCTAAAAAGAGAACGACATGGGAAAGTTTAATTTCAGATTGTTTCTTGCCAGAGGTGCAATGGCGTCCAAATTTTATAGAAATCTTAGAAAAACTAGAGCGATTCTAAGACATTATAGTTATCCTTAGTTTCTATTTCTGCTAGATAAATAGATATGCTTTTTATGTTTGTGTATGCTTTTATTTTACGTCTGTTGTGAATCTATATATTAAATCAAAATTGGTTAACCAATTCTTTAGATTGCTCTTTTTTTTTCATATTTTCGGACTTAAATAATTGGTGTGCCAATTTTAACAGAACGCTATTCTATAAAACATATTTATGATAATAAATTACAAAACACTATTACAATTTTTTACAGCATTCATTATCCTTTTTAACCTTAATAATCCACTGTGGGCACAGAAAATTCCATCCGATTTAATGGATAATTGTTTACAATGGAAAATAACATATCCTACAGGTCAAGAAGAAAAACAATTATGCGATGAACCTAATAACGAATACTTTTTTGTTAATGAAACAGAAGATGCTATCGTTTTTCGTACGCCTATTCGATTAGATAATGGTACAACACCAAATTCAGATAATATACGATCAGAGCTTCGAGAACGTGAAGCAGATGGCAGTGTAGATATTTATTGGACTACCGAAGGGTCGCATATGCTCTATGTAGAACAAGCGATTACTCATTTACCTATAAACAAACCTGAGTTAGTAGCCTCGCAAATACATGGAAATAAAGAAGCAGGTATTGATGATTCTATGGTAATGAGACTAGAAGAATCTCATTTATTTTTATCTTTTAATGGAGGTAAATTAAGAAAAAACATAACCATAAAAGAAGATTATGTTTTAGGAACTAAGCATGAAGTTATTTTCTTGGTAGTTAATGGTAAACACTATTGTTATTATGCTGAAGATGGTAAGCTTTTAGAGGCTTATAATAATAATGATGCTTCGCAATACCTTATTAGAGATATTGAAAATGATAACGATTATGTGATGGATTTGAATTATGAAGATTCTTACTTTAAAGTTGGGAACTATACTCAAAGTAATTCAAAAGAAGAGGGTTATGATGTTAATAATCCTGAAAATTATGGCGAAGTTTTAGTTTATGATTTTACAGTTGTTCACGATGAAGTTTTAGTAAGCGGTGTAACACTTACACCTAGTCATGTTAATCTTTCTATAGGCGGACCTTTTCAATTAACAAAAACTATTACTCCTGCAAACGCAACAAATAAATCTGTAACTTATACGTCTTCAAATACAGCTGTTGTAGAAGTAAATGAAAATGGCGTTTTAACGGGTATTGCAGAAGGAAGTGCTACTGTTACAGCAACCACTGTAGAAGGCGGTTTTACAGACACCATTACAGTAGATGTTGTTGGTAACCCAGTGGGAGATAATTTAGCACTCAATAAACCCGTAACAGGTACAGGAACTCATGATGCAGATAACGTGGTAGAAAATTTGGTTGATGGTTCAACTTCTACAAGATGGTCTGTTTCTGGATTTCCACAAACTGCAATTATAGATTTAGGTCAGCAGTATAGTTTACACCGATCCGAGGTTGTATGTTATACAGATAGAGCATATCAATATTCAATAGCTGTGTCTGATACAGAAAACGGCACTTATACCGAGATTGTAGATAGAACTGAAAATGTAACTCCTGGTGATGCTGCAAATCCAATTGTAGATTTATTTTCAGCTGTAGATGGACGCTTTATTAAATTAACCGTTACAGGAGCTGCTGTTTACGACGGACCTTGGGTTAGTTTATCTGAATTTAGAATCTATGGCGAATCGTCATTAAGTATAGATGATAATACTTCTGATGTAACTAATATTACATTATCTCCTAATCCTACTTCAGATATCGTTAATATAAGCGGGGCAGAAATGTATAACACTTTACAAGTTTACGATCAATTAGGAAAATTGGTTATGCAGCGCACTATTACAGATGGAGCTATAAACATCTCCCATTTAAGTTCTGGCTTATATATCTTTAGATTATCTGGAGCATCACAATCTATTAATAAACGAGTAATTAAAAAATAAACACTTCTAATACCAATTAAAAAGGGTCAAAATGAAGTTTTCTTTGTTCTGACCCTTTTCTATTTTAGATCATGGGTCTTACTCGATTAAAAGTGCATTTTCATGCCTTCATGTGTGGCTGTAAAACCGAGGGCTTCGTAAAATTTGATGGCTCTAGGTCTTTTTTTATCCGAAGTTAATTGAAGGATAATAGCGTTACGTGCTTTGGCGTGTTGTATAATCCATTCAAATATTCGTTTTCCAATGCCTAAGCTTCTGTGGTCTTTTCTAATCTGTACAGTTTCTACTTGTGCTCTTAATCCGCCACTATAATTTAAGTATTGAATAAATGTCAGTTGGAAAGTTCCAATAATTTCTGAAGATTCATTTTCAACTACCATAAGTTCTTGATGTGCGTCTTCAGTAATAGTTTCAAACGCTTTAATGTAAGATGTTGGGAGTGGATTTTTTAACTGTTCTCTTATTTGTCCAAGTTCATCATCTGCAAGTAAATCTACAATGGCATATAGGTCGTTAATGGTCGCTTTTCTAATTGTCATAAGCTTGATTTCGTAGTCGGGTTAATCGGTATTATAAACGTACTAATTTTAGAGTGCTCAAGAATAAAAGTAAGCTAAAAACTCCGAAATTTTTAATGCGATTAAAAACTTCGGAGTTCATTTTTTAATACGGTAAATATTGTAGTCTACAAATTTGATATGATTTAAATCTTCGTAAATCTTAGTGAAGTTCCTTATTCATGGCTTGTGACTACTTTATGAAGTACGACTTGAGCCGATTTTTCGTAATCATCGTGCCAACCGAAATAGTTACCTGTTTTAAAGTAATTTTCATGAATATAACCGTTGCCAACATAGTCGTATATTTCAGTATATTCAATATCTAAATCTTTAGCTTCACAGACTAGCGCACAATATAATTTTCCGTTTTCAACTTTCATTTTAAATGTGAAAATTTCATTATCAACTCGTCCAAAATCAATTTTATCATCATAGGCACTTGTCCACGCCTCGTTATTATCAGGCTTGGTGTAGTGGTCTATTTGTATCATTCCGCTATTCCATCTAATTTTAACAGTTGCAGGATCACCCGGAATACCTTCAGAAGATTTACCGTGGATTTGAGCCACAATAGTACGGCCATTACCTTCAACATAATCAACATTAATAGTAGATTCTAAAATATGAACGCCAGTTGACATAGACCAATTATCGTTGGTATCTTGATTACCTTTCCAATATTCTCTAAGTTCTGTTCTACAATATTTATCGCCTAAAGTAGATACACCAGAGGTTGTTATTCCTGTAAATTTAGTCCAAAGTGTATACGAGCCGTCATCGTTTTTATAGAAATATTTAGACTGGCTAGACGATAGATTATCATTTATAATATCTGAAGGTTGTATGGATGTTGCTTTTCCATTTCCAGAATCTATAGGTACAGATAAATACCAATTTTTCCACGAGATGTTTTCTTCTGTAATATCTGGTTCTTCTGTTTCATCTCCATCTCCATCAGCATCTGTAATTTCGTCACCATCGGTATTTGTATTCTCATTATCTGTGCTATCGGAACTACAAGCTACGAATAGCATAATTGATAAAATAAACAGTAATTTACTATTAAAAATTCCTTTTGTTATCATATATATTTAATGTGGTTTACTATTAAATTAGGCGTATCTAATTAAACGTGTAAGCAATTGTGTTTGAATAGATTTTAGTTTTCTGCGCGCCAAGATACATTTATTTTAAATGATTTTCTAGTCGCATACAAAACATCTTCTTTTGAGTAACAAAAGCGATGCCAAAGGTCTTCGATGAAAGTTTATTTTTTATTGGGTTTATCACTGATTTTTCAGAACCTGCTCTGTGTTTTAATCAAAAACCACTTAGTCCAGAATGCCTAGATAAACTTTGGTTTGCGCTACAGTTAATGTGTAGAAAGCCAAGAAAACATGCGCTTGAAGGCTTCGGTTCTTACCGCTTTAGGTGATAAAAAAATATCGTGTTGTGCGTTTTCAATTTTCATGAGAGACACGTCTGAACCTAAAGTTTTTCCGACTCGTTTAATATCGTCATTATTTAATACAATATCATTAGACATGGCAGCTTTAGAGAATTTAGATGTCTTTAGGGAACCCGACGAATACATGACTAATACTGGAACTTGAATATTAGATTGTTCTAAACTTTTTTGAGCATTTGCGATAGCAACCACCCATTTAAAATAAGTAGGGAACCCTTTTATAGGTTTCCAATTTAAATTGAAATCCCATTCGCCATAATAGTCTTTATGTATACTTTGGGCATAGGCAGGAGAGAGGACACCATTTATTTTAGCGTAATTGGCATATTTTGAAATTACTCTAGAAGCGAATAGACTAGCACATTTTTCGATTTTAGATTGATTGAAATCTAGAAATGGAGAATTTAGAATTAATCCATCAATATGGTGTCTTTCTTTTCCCTCGTTCATGTAACAGCTCGTGGTTAAGCCTCCGGTAGAATGTGCGAGTAAATATACACCAGTACTGCTTATTTTTATTTTACGAATTGCGAATGAAATTTCTTCGTAATATTCTTTTAAATTTTTACAGTAGTTAGGATGCTGATGAGGTAGGAGTGAGCGTCCATATTTACGAAGATCTAACGCATAAAAATCTAAGTTATTTGCATTGAACTGCTCGGCGTAATGAGAATGAAAAAAATAATCGACATACCCATGAATATATAATACACTTTTTCTGTTGTTTGTATTGAGTTTAGACGCTATTAATACGGCAATAACTTCACCTTCGTAGTCTGGGTTGAGGTTAATGGTTTCTGTTGTAAAGTTTGTGTTTAAATCCATTGTGTATGCTTACTAAGTGCTGAGTAGTGCGACTAAAAATCTAGACTTAAAGGTAATAAAAGTATAAGAAAAAATTGGATCGGTTTATCGAATATCAGTAGGGCATAATTAAGATAAGTCTATAAATAAATGTAGGCTAAATACATCTTAAATTATGAGAATTAAGTATATTTAGCCTACTAAAAATGATATAATAATTAAAAACTATTTAAACGTTTTAACGTCTTTTCTTTCTAGAATATTGTTTCTTTTTTCTACGAGATCCAATAGTTGGATTGTCGTTATTAGATGGAACAGCATCATCGAAAGTGTTTTTAACGGGTTTAAGATTTACTTTTTTCCAGGCTTTACCGTCTTTGGCTTCTGGTAATAACACATCTAACAAATCGGTTCTTCCAACTTTGTTTAAAGTCTTTTTAATCCAATCTTTATTTTCTTGTCTGTACCAAAAGAAGAAACGGTGTTGTTCGTCTTTCTCTTTTTTAGATTTAGGTGTTTTTGTTGGCTTTAACGTATACGGATGATATCCACTATAATAAATAACCGTAGCAACCGTCATTGGTGTTGGTGTAAACCCTTGCACTTGCTCTAACTGAAAGCCCATATCTTTGGTTTCTGCAGCTAGATTTGCCATGTCTTCAACCTCGCAAGCTGGATGATTCGATATAAAATAAGGAATCAGTTGAAGTTTTAAATCTTTTTTAATATTGATTTTGTCGAAACGCTCTTTAAACTTATGAAAATATTTAAAAGACGGTTTACGCATCAGTTTTAAAACGGGATCAGACGTATGCTCTGGAGCAACTTTTAAGCGCCCAGAAATATGCTTAGTCATCACTTCTTCAGTATAATCGTCTAATTCTTTAGGATCTGCATTTTTGTTAAATTCAGGCACTAACATATCATGACGAATACCACTTCCAATAAATGATTTCTTAATCTTAGGATGCTTATCTACCGCTTGGTATAACTCGGTTAAAGGCTTGTGCGATGTGTCTAAATTACTACAGATTACAGGCGAAATACAAGACGGCGCAACACATTTATCGCAAATAGATTGTACTTTTCCTTTCATCTTATACATATTCGCAGAAGGTCCGCCAATATCAGATAAATAGCCTTTAAAATCTGGCATATTAGCCACCTTATCGACTTCTTTTAAAACAGATTCCTGGCTACGACTCGCAATAAATTTTCCTTGATGTGCAGAAATGGTACAGAAACTACAGCCTCCAAAGCATCCACGGTGAATGTTTATAGAAAACTTAATCATTTCGAACGCAGGAATGGGTCCACGCTTGTTATACTTTGGATGAGGTAATCGTGTGTATGGTAAATCGAAAGAGGCATCAATCTCCTCTTCTAACATAGTTGGAAAAGGTGGATTAATAACTAAGGTTTTATTGTTTATTTTCTGAGAAATTCTATTCGCATTAAGCTTATTAGATTCTTGCTCGATAACTTTAAAATTAGAAGCAAATTTCTTTTTGTCTTTTAAACAGACTTCATGCGACTGGATTTCGACATCTTCCCAATTTTTGTTTTTAGGTAGAGGCTCATCAGCATTTAATAAAAAGGCAGTTTGTTTTACAGTGGTTAAACTAGAAAACGGAACTCCTTTTTGTAATAATTCTACAATTTCTCTTAAAGGTTGTTCGCCCATGCCGTATACGAGCATGTCTGCTTTAGAGGTTTCTAAAATACTCGGCATCAATTTATCACTCCAGTAATCGTAATGAGTTACACGGCGTAAGGATGCTTCAATACCACCAATTAGAACGGGAACATCAGGAAACTTTTCTTTTAAGATGTTAGAATATACAGATGTGGCATAATCTGGTCTAAACCCTTTGTCTCCATTTGGAGTATAGGCGTCTTTATCTCGGCGTTTTTTACTTGCCGTATAATTACTAACCATGGGGTCCATACAACCACCTGTTACTCCAAAAAATAATTTGGGTGTACCAAGTTTTGTAAAGTCCTGTAAATTATCGTTAACACTGGGTTGCGGAACAATAGCAACTTTTAGTCCGTAACTTTCTAAGATACGACCAATAACGGCAGGTCCAAAAGATGGATGATCCACGTAAGCGTCTCCGCTAAATAAAATAACGTCAAGTTCTTCCCAACCACGAAGCTTTACTTCTTTGTTAGTTGTTGGTAACCAGTCTGTGAGTTTGTTTATATGCATATGGTTGCAAAGGTACAATTAAATTCTATTACTAATCAATACTAAAAACCTGTCTATCAAAAGGTGCTCCAAAGTGAATTTTATATTGAAATAAAAGTTGAGATTTTTAAATCAGGTAGACTCTTATATATAAAGTGTCTATGTTTAAAGAAAATAGGTCTTGAATATAGACGTATTGGAGTAGGATGAAAGCTAATCTATTTCATAAAAAAAAATCCGAACTAGTGTTCGGATTTTAATGTTTTATATGGATTGAAATTCTTATTTAATTTCCACTAATTCCAAATCAAATACTAAATCTTGACCTGCAAGTGGATGATTTCCATCTACAACAATATGATCATCTTTAACATCTACAACTCTAAATTGGTGTTCTCTTCCATCTTCACTTTTAGAGGTTAATCCCATTCCAACTTCTGGCTTAACATCTGGAGGTAACTGTTCTTTAGCTACTTCATGGAATAACGCTTCATTTATGTCGCCGTATGCGTCCGCTTTAGTTATTTCAACTGTTTTTTTCTCATTCACTTTCATATCAATGATAGCATTTTCAAAACCAGGAATTAACATACCTTGACCAATAGTAATTTCTAATGGTTCACGCTCTAAAGAGCTGTCAAATACTTGACCGTTGCTTAATTTACCTGTGTAATGCACTTTTACTGTATCATTCTCTTTTACTTGACTCATACTAAATTTTTAATGTTTAATAAAAGGCAAAACTAGGGTTTATATGTTGGAAGAGCATAGAATATGGCTAAAATCTTAAATAATTAAGAAAGGTTTAACGTCTAATTACACGAACTTAATATGTATTTATAGTTTTTAAATATAAGATTATTAGTGTGTTAGTTGTTATGGGACTGATTTAAGTTAATAGTTACACTATGCATTTAATTTGACTCTGTTTTACTGAGATGTAGTATTTAAATCGTGATTAAAGGGGAGTGGGAGTAGTATTTTAAGTTGTTTTAATAACTACAGATGGGTTATATGAATTCTTCAGATTATAATTCATAAGAGACTAACACATTTAAAATTAGTGGATTTTGTTTTTTTGAAGTATTTGAATCACTGAAAGTTAGAAATAATTTTGTAAATGCGAACAGATGCCTATCTTTGTGCTAACATTTTAAAGTTAAATAATTAAATAATTAAATATGAAAAAACCCACTATCGGATTTATCGGACTTGGCCTTATGGGAGGTAACATGGTTGAAAATCTTCAAAAGAGAGGTTTCGAGCTAACAGTAATGGATCTTAATAAAGATGAAGTTGCAAAGGTTATCGCTCGCGGTAATGCTACCGAAGCTACTACACCTAAAGAATTAGCTGAAAAAAGCGACATCATTATGTTCTGTCTTACTACTTCTGCAGTTGTAGAAAAGATTGTTTATGGTGAAGAAGGTATCTTAGCCGGTATTAAAGAAGGTGCTGTTTTAATTGATTTTGGAACATCTATTCCTGCATCTACTAAAAAGATAGGTAAAGATCTAGCTGAAAAAGGTGCTGGTATGATTGATGCTCCACTAGGACGCACACCAGCGCATGCAAAAGATGGATTACTTAATATTATGGCTGCTGGTAATAAAGAGACTTTCGAGAAGGTTAAACCAGTTTTAGACGAACAAGGTGAAAACGTATTCTATTTAGGAGCTCTAGGTGCTGGTCATACGACTAAGCTCATCAACAACTTTATGGGTATGACAACTGTAGTTGCAATGTCTCAGGCTTTTGCAGCAGCAAAATTAGCAGGTGTAGACACACAACAATTGTTCGACATTATGTCTGCAGGTCCTTCTAACTCTCCATTTATGAAATTCTGTAAGAATTATGCTGTAGATAACGTAAGTGATTTAGGATTCTCTATTAACAATGCGAACAAAGATCTTGGATACTTTGTACAAATGATGAATGATCTTGGATCAACTTCTGCAATTGCTGAAGCAACATCTTCTAACCTTCAAGCTGCTGTAGCTGCAGATATGGGTAACGGAAATGTTCCAGAAATTTTCGATTATTTCGTAGATTTAAAGAAGTAATCAAGATTATACACAAGTAATGTGTAAATAGATAGTTACACTTTAATAAGCAATATGTTCTGTAGGTTCATGTTACTAATAAAAGCATAACAACCTTTATAATGACCTAAGGCACCATTTAATAATGATGTCTTAGGTTTTTTTTATGCAATCTAATTAAAATTGTGTTTTGTTTCGTTTTTAGATTATTGAATTTATCATCTAGAACTCTTTATAGAAAACATAGTTTTCGTGAATAGGTGAAGCACTTAATTTAAAATATATAAAGGAGTGAATATATTATCCAATTAATTTATTTACAATATTGGGATTTAAACTTTTCAATAAGTTAGCAAAGCCTATTTGGTCTTTAGGAGATACAATAATTAAATCGTACTTAGCATAACTAAGTTCAAGTCTGTCTATAGAAGGTGCCGGAGACGACATTAGATTATTGCTTTCAGATATAGATGTAATTTTTTGTATATCGTAAGTTTTAGAATATAAAAATCCGCAGGTTAATTTTAATGTGCCTTCATCGGCGATAGTATACTTGGTTTTAAAACTTATATACAAACAAAATGTATATACTAGCGCAAAGACACCTCCAACTGTTAACATTGCCTCAACGGGTTCATTATTATAAATCATAAACCCTAAAGTACAAACTAGAATTAAGGTTAAAAGTATGATGGTTTCGTAACCAAATTTAGATTTGTATATCGTCATCTATAGTACTTTTTTATAATTTGAATTATGATTCTATTTCGTGTTTAAATTTTTTTCATCACTTATAAGTCATGTTTCACGCATTCTAAGTAAAATAAATAGATTAGTAACAAACGTTGCAGTTTAGGTATTTAATTCATCTGTAATATCCGATAAAATTTTAATACCGCTTTTTTTCATAAGTTCACTGGCATTAAAATCTGTGCAAATAAATGGATCTAACTTATAACTAAAAACCATGGTGTTATCTTCAATCTTGCTGTTAAAACTGTAATTTGTTACTAAGTTTTTTTGCCCTGAAAGTTTTGCAAGTTCAATATCATGCGTCGCTATTATACCAGACGTTTTCAATTTACTTATCTGGTTAATTAAAGAATAACCACCTCTTTGTCTATCTTCTGAATTTGTCCCTTTAAACATTTCGTCTAATAGGAAAAAAACATTTTCACTTTTATCGATACATGTTAGCATGTGTTCTATTCTATTTAATTCAGCATAAAACGAGGACACGCCTTTCATTAAATTATCTTGAGTTCGCATGCTTGTAAAGATGTTCATGTTTGCAACTTTAGCATGTTTTGCACAACACGGAGCACCAGCAAGAGCTAATACAAGGTTTACCCCAACGGTTCTTAAAAATGTACTTTTTCCACCCATGTTGGACCCCGTAATCATGACAACTTGACCATGACCTTCGGAATGAAAATCGTTACAAATACGTGAATCCGGATGCAATAAAGGATGTCCTAAAGATTTAAAATGGATATAGTTATGTTGGTCTGTTAATTCTGGAAAGTTATACGACGGATTTGAATAGGTAAAGCCAGCAAAACTATTTACAACTTCAAATTCACTTACTATATTCGCCCAAGATTTTAAAAATGTATTATTCTTTAATTTCCATTTCTCGGTTCCAAGAATTAAGTAAATGTCTAATAGAAATACACTGTTTAATAGCGGATACATGTAGTTTCCTCCAATAGGTATCTTTTTTATAGGTCTTTGATGCGAGAATTCTAATAATCGGCAAATCTTATTAATTTCATTACTTGCTGAATACTTTTCCTGTAATAGAATAGCCTGTAATTCGTGTAATTTTTTAGACTTTAACGTGACGCTCTCAATATGAATTAGAAGTGCTTGATACCCTTTTAATGTACTAAGGTTATTTGTAGATGTAAATACAATATCTTCGGCAATGAATTTCATTTGTTTTAAAATGAAATAGTTGATAGCCAAAATTGAAATCATAAATAATAAATACATGAACCATCTTGAAGCCCCTAAATTAACGTAAAAGAAATAAACACTTACAAAAAAAAGAATGGGAAGAATACTAGCTATGGCTATATATAGATATTGTTTTTTTATTAAAACCACAGGTTGTTTTACCCAATCTAACAACTTAAGATAATCACTTTTTTTATTTTGAAAATGTAAACCCGATGCTTGAAAATTTTGTCTCCAGTCTAATTTAAGAGCGAGTTCTTTTATAGCTTCTTGTCTATTAAAAATTTCGGTGTTAGTAGCAGGCTTAGTTAACCATTCCGATAAACGTATTTCTCCAGATTCTGTCGTCGTTCTGTTTAGCAGCTGAAAAATAGAATGTTCTCCAAAAACATCTAAATCCGATGCATACGGATGGTTGGGGTCACTAAATTGGGCTCCTGCATTAAATCCGTTCAAATCACAATTTTCTCTTAGAATTTCAGATGCATTGATGTGTTTTAAAAATTTGGTATGTTGTATTTGGTAAGCTGTTTTGTCGTGGCGCTTTAATATAAAACCAAAACATAGAATAGTAACGGGTATAAATATGAAGCCAAGAATAGTGAGTTTTAGATTAAATAGTAGAATTATAATAGCTATAGATGTTACAAAAACAGTCAGCCTGATAAATGATAATTTACGTAAAACTTGCTTTAAAGCGGCTATTCTAACTGTGTATTTTTTTATATTGTCTTTATAAATTTCCATCAATTAGCTTTAAAGAATATGAGGTTGTACATATGCACAATGCCGGGAGTCAGTTAATAATAAGTTGTTATGCTTAATATCTAAATATAGATGTTTTTTTGCAAAAGACATTTTTAAATCAGGTGTATTGTTATAAGTAAACACTGTATGTTATCTAAGTTTCTTTTCTCTTTAAATTAAAAACTGTGTTCCGAAAAACAATATTGAGAAGTCATGTATACTTTAAATGAGATGTAATTTATGTATGATGTTGGTAGAAGTTAAAATGGTCTTATAATTTTAATGTTTAATCCACTATGCAAAGTTGCTATTTATAGGAATAATACTGTTAAAAACTGTTAATAGCTTTTTAATGAAAAACAAGATAATAGTTATTACTAAAAGCGTCTAAGAGCTAGACATACTGTGTATTACGTGCGTTTTATTAATCAGTTATAAAACCGAGCTATATATTTAATTACATAATTAAAAAGAGTAATGGTTTTTAATTTTTAAAATAATCCTATTTTTATAAAATTTTTAGATTGTTCTAAATCCCTAAACTGATAAAGTTATCAGGCAATTACTCTGGAGAGAGAACCACCGTTCTGTGGAACGTAATTAATTAAAGCACCTATGAAGAATAGCATACCTATTGAAAATCAATATAAAAGAACGCCTTTGTTCGAAAAAGAAAATGTAAATTTTTTAATTCACGTTTTAAAAAGATTTAATACGGTACCTAAATTAAACAACATAAATATTATTACTTCCGAAAAGGAACCTAAAATATTTAAAATTATACCTAATCAAGCCATTGTAATTGGCTCTTTATATTTAAGAAAACCTGTGTTGGCATTGGTGTATTTAAGATATGCAATTGAATGGCAACTGTGGTATAAAGCATTAAATGATAAAGAAAACGATACTGTTTTATGCGATATAGCTGCTTTTGAAGTCGCTCGAATATTTTATAAATTATTACCAAAAGAAGACAAAGAGAAGTTAGAATCTTTAGACTATGTATTAATAAATTTAATTAAAAACGATACGTTTTCTAGTCCAGAAGCTCTGTTAGAAAATGAAGAGTTACAAGCTTTCCATGGATTAGAAAATACAGATAAATTATTTAAACCATCTTGGGAGCCTATAATTGAAAATTTAGCTAAGCCAACAGAGTATTTACTTATGTCTGGTGGTGATCTTAGATTGAATATAGACGAAATTGATTTGCTAAATAAATATGGTTGTCGACCATTTCCAAGGCCAGAAGCTTTTACTTTTGCATCGTCTACAGCTACTAGTGTGTCTAATTTTGCGTTCGATAAAGCTGCAAAAGTTAGAAGTATATTAATTAAAGATAGTTTAAAGAATGGATTTAAAGACACGACTATTGCCTATGCTGAATCTTTAAAAAATAACCTTAAAAATATTTTTGAATTAAACGACGAGTGTCAGATTATATTTTCTCCATCGGGTACAGATTCTTCACTTCAAGTTGCGGCCATAACTCAAATTATTACAGAAAAAGATATCACACATATTTTAGTTGCTTCAGATGAAACAGGTAGTGGTGTAGCAGGAGCTTTAAAAGGGTGTCATTTCGAAAATACAACGGCATTAAATTACCAGGTTAAAAAGGGTGAAAAAATGGACGGTTTTAGAGATGTTAATGTCATTAAAATTCCATTTAGAGATGAATGTGGTATTTTAAAATCTGCAGATCAATTAGATGAAGAAGTTTTAAATGCAATTACTGAAACTAATAAATTAGGACATCAAATTGTATTGCATGTTATGGATCATTCAAAATTAGGATATCAATCGCCTAGTGAAGACATGATGCAAAAATTAAACACCTTAAACGACATTCCTTTACAGATTGTGGTTGATGCCGCACAGCTTCGATTAGATCCTTCAGATATTCAGAATTATTTATCAGCTGGATATATAGTGTCTATAACCGGAAGTAAATATTTTACAGGACCTCCGTATGCAGGTGCACTTATTATACCAGAAACAATATGTGAATCTATTGAGTCGTCTAAAGTAAAGTTACCTGTAAGTTTAAATCAATATTATAACCGATCAGATTGGCCAACAACGTGGTTTTGTTCGAAAGATTTATCAGACGGATTTAATTATGGCTCTTACATGCGTTGGAATGCTGCTATTGTAGAAATGGATAGATATTACAAAACGCCAATTTTATACCGTAATTTAGGTATCGAGATGTTCTGTAATTTTATTGAAGATTCTATAAAGGATGTTTCATTTTTAGAACCACTTTATAGCGATTTAACTAAAACAGATGCTAGTAATAAGAGTTATGATTTCGGAATAAGAAGCATACGTACCATTTTTCCGTTTTTCATTATAAAAGACAATCAAGCACTTACTGTAGATAAGGTTAAGAAACTTTATGTGCTGTTAAATTCAGATATATCTGATTTGTTTGAAGGTTCACCATTAGAAATTGTTCGACTTGCAGCCCAAAAATGTCATATAGGGCAAGCAGTTAATGTAAAATATGGAAACGATTTACCAAGTGCTATTTTAAGAATTAGTCTTGGAGCTCGAGTTATTTCAGAAAGTTGGGTAAACCGAGATATTAGTATTTATTTTAGAAATATTGAAGCCCAAATGAATCAAGTAATCGTGATTATCAGAAAAATTGAACTGATTTTAAATACACCTGATTTATTAGATTAAAGGCCGTTTCAATATAAAAAATTAAAGCATACAAGAGGTTAGGAGCAGATCTATAATTCTGTAGGTTTCAAATCTTTTGTGTGTTTTTTTTAGTTGAGCTTTGAAGTGAAATTAGATTAAGATTCCCTAATCCCTAGAAGTCTAATTGGTGTCTTACCCAATTTATAATCGCCTGTTTTTTATGTTCTAGCCACATGCTTTTGTATTTAGAGTTAACCATTAAGAATCTAAAATTCTGAAACGGTTTTTTGGTAGATAAACAGTGTTCTAATTCTTGTTTAAATTCCAAGTCAGTTAGAGTTCGAGTAAAAGCTTCCATAACTTGAAATGCATGTTTGGCATCCATTTTCTTTATACATATATATTCGTCTAGATGAGACTGCACTTTTTTAATAGTATCTTCCCACTCTTCAGGATCCATATACAGTTCATTATAATCAGGATAATATTCTATATTTAATGTGTGTTTATGAATATAACATACCATGCCACATTCTAATAATTCAGCGATTTCTTTAATTTTGTCATCAGTTAAAGTCATTTCTAAAGGATTTGATTTGTTGGTAGTTACACTAAGGTATTAATTTTTAGAGCACTTTTTAAAATCTTGAACCGCCATTATTACGCATAAATCAAGTATTCCGAATATCATATATTTAAAGTTGTAATTATAGGTATTTAATGAATTAGCTGGTTGTGAATTGTTAATTTGATAATAATAGCAGGTAATTTCTTTTTTAAAGGTGTTAATCGTTAAAAGGAATTATTTTTAAATAGAAATCAAAATAAGAGATTAGGTCTTTTGATGATGTTTATCGATAAAATATTACAATTGCATATCGATTTTCTTCAGGTCTACTTATAAATAAACTAAATTTGTTTTGATTGATTTAAGATAAAAATGCATGAATTTAACAATTGAAAATATTGTATTAGTTGGTTCCCTTTTACTTTTTATAAGTATAATCGTTGGTAAAACATCATATAAATTTGGGGTTCCTACGTTAATTTTATTCTTATCTATAGGGATGTTAGCTGGCTCCGAAGGTATTGGAGGTATTTTATTTAATGATCCTAAAATTGCACAATTTATTGGTATTGTTTCACTTAACTTTATTTTGTTTTCAGGAGGTCTCGATACAGAATGGAATACCGTAAAACCTATTCTTAAAGAAGGGTTGGTGTTATCTACTTTGGGTGTTTTGCTTACAGCTGTTACATTAGGAGTATTTGTATGGTATGTCACCGATTTTACAATCTTTGAAAGTATGCTTTTAGGATCTATCGTATCGTCTACAGATGCTGCTGCCGTTTTCTCCATTTTACGATCTAAAAATCTAGCTTTAAAAGCGAATTTAAGACCTACATTAGAGCTGGAAAGTGGAAGTAACGACCCTATGGCTTATGTACTAACTTTGGCTTTCTTGTCGTTAGTAATCAATCAAGATCAAGACGTTTCTACAATCATTTTTATGTTTTTTCAACAAATGATAGTTGGAGCCATTGCTGGATTTGGATTTGGAAAACTTAGTAAACTTATTATTAACAAAATAACTTTAGATTTTGAAGGACTGTATCCGGTATTAGTAATTGCACTAATGTTTATTACATTTTCTGCTACCGATACACTTGGTGGTAACGGATTTCTCGCTATTTACATTTGTTCTGTATATTTAGGAAACCAAGATTTAATTCATAAATCTACTATCTTAAAAATGTTCGATGGTATGGCTTGGTTAATGCAAATTGTATTATTCCTTACTTTAGGATTACTTGTATTTCCTTCGCAAATTATCCCTTATATGGGCATCGGTTTATTAATATCATTATTCCTAATGGTAGTTGCTCGCCCGGTTAGTGTGTTAATTAGTACGATGTTTTTTAAAATGAAAATGCGACGTCGTTTCTATATTTCGTGGGTCGGGTTACGTGGCGCTGTACCGATAGTATTTGCAACCTATCCGTTATTGGCAGGAATTGACAAAGCCAATATGATTTTTAATATTGTATTCTTTATTTCAGTGACTTCTATTTTAATTCAAGGAACAACCTTATCTGTTGTAGCAAAATGGTTGAATGTTGCCCTTCCTGAAAAGATAAAACGCGCATCAGACGATGAGCGTTACATTTTAGATTTACCAAAATCGGCCATGGAGGAAACTGAAATTCCCGCAAATAGTTATGCTGTAAATAAACGAATTATCGATTTGCATTTTCCAAAATCAGCGTTTATTGTAATGATAAAGCGGAATGGTAAATTTGTGCGTCCAGGCGGTTCTACGGTTATAGAAGCTAACGATACTCTGGTAATTTTATTAGATAACGATGAAAGTTTAGATGAAGTGAAAACGTTACTTGCCCAAACGTCCATCGCTTAATTACTAGAATTAATATTAATATTATTTTGCCAATCCTTTTTAGGATTCTAGAAAGATTAGGTGTGTATCTGCATAATATTACAATGTAATTCTTTTCTGAACCATTATTTAAAGTTAAGCATATCCGTCAATTAAGACGTTGTATGATTGCTTTTGTAATCTTTAATACTATCTATATGAGATTTATGCGGTCGACCCGCTGCTTTTTCATAATCTGAAGGTACATTATTAACTCCGTTTTTTATACCTTCATAGATACCCGATATTATGGTTCCTATAAATTCACCTAAAGCATGTTGTCGTTCTTTTTTATATTCTTCAACAGAAACCGATGTGTATTTTAAATCTGTATTATAAACGGTGTTTATATAGGTTGCTAATTCCGATTGTGTAATGGCTTCTCCTATTAAATTATATGTTTTTCCGTTATGTTTACTATGTAAGAGCATTTGTGCATAGGCGTAAGCTAACTCAGGTCTGCTTGTATAACCGCATTTACCAGTTTGAGCACAGTTTCTAATTTCGCCTTCTTTTATATAAGTGTCTATAAACTCTAAATCGGGTTCTATATAAATACCATTTCTTCCAATTACCCATACTAAACCAGAGTTTTTAAGATCCTCTTCAGTTTGTCTATTACTTTTAACAACATGGCTAAAAGCCGTGTTTTCAGAGTCGCCAATAATACTAGTATACACTATTTTTTTTACCCCATTTTGTTTTGCAGCGTCTATAACATTTCTGTGTTGTTGTATTCTTTTTTGGGGATCGTCCATTCCAGAGACCAATAAAACTATATCTACACCTTTTAAAGCGCTGTTAAAATCTTCTCGATTATTATAATCTCCAATTCTAACTTCTACACCAAGGTGTTTTGCCTTTTCAGGAGTTCTTGCAATGGCAATAACTTGGTCTGAACTTATTTCTTGTATTAGTTGTTTTACAATGGCAGATCCTAACTGACCGCTGGCTGATGTAACTGCAATTTTCATAACGCAATATGTATTAAGTTTAGAAAAGGGTTTATGTTTTATCCGTTTTTAAAGCTTTCAATTCTGCTTCAAGCGCTTCTGCTTTAGCTTTAAATTTTTCTAAAGCCTTTTTCATCTGACCAACTTTTTTGAAGGCATCTTCATCTTGCACTGCCTGATATGTGATTTCTCCGTCTTTAGTCTTTATTCTTGAATGACTTCCACAAGTGGGACATTTAGCTACATCGCTCATAATTTATTTTTTTACAAAGGTCTGTTTTAAGTTGATTTTACGAAAGGTTAATCTTAAGCGTAAAATGGTAAATGTGTGACCAATTGCTGTAAAATTAGAATGTTGAGTTATAGAAAATTAATGTAACACCGTTTAATTTATTTTTAATTGACTATGCTTAGTCTTTCGTGTATTTGGCAGCTTTTCCGTTACTAGACGCTGTTTTTATAAATTCACGGATATCATCGTTTGCAGTCTTTAAATCGTCTTTTCTTAAATACATCATATGTCCGCTTCTATATCCTTTAAAAGTAAAACGGTCTTTCATTTTTCCGCTAGGGTCTATTTGTCCCATAGTATATTTTGCAGCAAAATAGGTAGTGGCACCATCGTAATAGCCAGACTGAATTAAAACTTTTAAATAAGGATTTTGAGCCATAGCTTGTCTTAAGCCTTCTCTTACGTTGTTGTTTTCTTTATTCCAAGGATGAACATTACCGAACATATTATATTTAATATCGGTTTTAAAATTTAAATGTTCTCTTAAGTAGTAATTAATTGCGGGCGTAAAAGAATGCGACCAAGAGCTAATTTCGGCATTATAATCTGGAGAAATACCAGTTTCAGTTTTATCAATTCCTAAATACCTAGAATCTAATCGTCCTACAGTTTGACCTGTTTTATCGCGTAATAAAGATTTCCAAAAATAATTATTTGGTACTTCTAAGTTGCTTTGCAATACTTCTTCAGTTTTTAAACCTGAATAATAAGCTACTTTATCTGCAACTTGTTTTTTTTCTGTTTCCGATATAAAACCACCTTTGGCAATTGCTGGCATAAGAGTATTAATACTGTAATTTTCAACTTCTGGTAGAATATCTAATAAATCCTTCTGTTGTAATTCCGGAGGTAAGACCTTGTGATGCCATGCGGTTGCAGTAAAATAAGGTAAATTTAATGCTGAATAAATGGGTTGTCCCGTACTGTACAATTTATAGTCGGCTGGCGATACCATAATAACACCATTTAGATACATCCACTGACTATTTTGTAGTTCTTTAGCTAATCCCATAACACGTGTTCCTCCATAGCTTTCACCAATTAAATATTTTGGAGATTCCCAACGGTTTTTTCTAGTAACAAAGGTATTCACCCATTCTGCTAAATATTTAATATCTGCATTAATCCCGAAAAAGACTTTACGGTCAGGAAATTTTCCTTCTTTATCGGCAATCATTCTAGAATATCCAGTGTTAACAGGGTTTACGTAAACAATATCGGCTATATCTAAAATAGAATTCGGATTGTCTTTTACACCATAAGGCTGAACCGGATAACCTTCATCGTCTAAGTTTAATACTTTAGGTCCTGTGTAAGCAATATGCATCCACACAGAAGCAGAGCCTGGCCCTCCATTAAATGAAATTAAAAGAGGTCTGTTTGTGCTGTTTTTTACATTATTACGCTCGTAATAAGTGTAATAAAGTGAAGCTATAGGATTACCATTTTTATCCCAAACAGGTTGTGTTCCTGTAGTAGCAGTATAAGAAATACTTTTGCCTTTTATAGTAGATGTATGAGTTGTTACAACCATAGTATCTATTGGGATTTTTCGAGATTGAGAAAAAACACTTATCGATAAAAGAACAAAGAGAATATTTAAATACTGTTTCATAAATTATTTTTTTGGAAGGATTTAAGGAAATGATTAATTTATACAAATGTACTAAAAACAATAATTAGAACCCTTCAAAAACACCGAGACCAAAGAGTGCAAAATCGTATTTTACGGGGTCATTTTCGTCTAAAGCTCTAAGCGCAGTATCCAATTCTAATAATGCTTTTCCGTCATTTTGTTTTCTACTTAGCAAACCTAGTTTTCTAGCCACGTTTCCAGAATGTACATCTAACGGACAAGAAAGTTGTGACGGAGATAAACTGTTCCAAATTCCAAAATCGACTCCGGTATTGTCGTTTCTTACCATCCAACGTAAATACATATTAATGCGTTTTGCCGCCGAATTTTTCAATGGGTCACTAATGTGTTTTTGTGTACGTTGTAAATGTGGATTCTCAAAAAACACGTTTTTAAACTCATGTATAGACGGTTGTAAAGAATCTGTAGAGGCGTATTTAGAAAATAACATCTCTAATCCGGAATGTTGGGTGTAAATATGGTTCAGACTTTTAATGAATTGAGACAAATCGTCTCCATTAAAGGTGCGATGTACAAAGGCATTTAAGGATTCTAAATCTTTTTCGGAATGATTAATTACAAAATCATAAGGTGAATTATCTAATAATTCCATCATCGATTTTGCATTTTTAATAATGCTTTTTCTGTTCCCCCATGAAATAGTCGCGGTTAGAAAACCTGAGATTTCAATATCTTCCTTCAAGGTAAACTGATGTGGAATTTGAATAGGGTCGCTTTCAATAAATTTAGGGTTATTGTAAAGGATGACTTTCTCGTCTAGAAATTCTTTGAGTTCGTTTTTTGTCATTATTCAGTCATAAGTAAAACGGCAGGAATAATTATAATACCATTATAAATTGCATGAAATAATATCGAGTATATTAACCCATATTGTAGTCTGATGATTCCTAAAAATAATCCGATAATAATTTGAGGAGCGACTAAAATTGGAGCTAAGATTAAAACATTTCGAGTGATTTCGAAGTTTGTAATATGTACCAAACCAAAGGCTAAAGCGAAAAAATAAAATACGTATTTAAATCCTTTTTTTCCTGTAAACGCGGTAAGAGGTCCTCTAAATATAAGTTCTTCAAGTATAGGAGCTGCGAGCACGCCTAGTAATACAATAACATATGGTGGGTAATCTTCAAACAGTTTTGTAGAAGCATGATCTTCAAAATCTACAAGGCCCATGGTTTCAATAATAGAAAACACTATGGTAAAGCAAAAGTTTAGAAAAAAGGCAATTATAAGTGCCGTAATAAAGACACTAGCTTTAGAATACCCTTGAAATAACGTTTTTTCTTCGTTATTATAAGGCGCCTTTAAATAGCTTATAAAGACTTTTGAAATTCCTGTAAATATTTCTACTTTAGATTGTAATATTTCCATCTACCATAACTAATTTTCTGTCGGCCAAGTTGGCTAATTCTTCATTGTGCGTTACAATTACAAAGGTTTGTCCAAATTGTTCACGTAATTTAAAGAACAAACTATGCAATTGTTCTGCAGATTCACTATCTAAATTTCCCGAAGGTTCGTCTGCAAAAATTAAACTTGGATTGTTTATAAGTGCACGAGCCACGGCAACACGCTGTTGCTCTCCACCCGATAATTCGTTTGGTTTATGATGATAGCGATGAGAAAGCCCTAAAAAGTCAAGTAATTCTTTAGCTCTGGGTTCTGCTTCTTTAGGATTAACGCCTTTAATAAATGCGGGTATGCATACGTTTTCTAAAGCGCTAAATTCAGGTAATAATTGATGAAATTGAAATATGAAACCAATATGCTCATTTCTAAATTTCGCTAGGCCTTTTTCCTTTAACTCTTGAATGTTTATACCATTGATTACAAGTTTGCAAGCATCTTGTTTTGAAGGAGAATCTAAAGTGCCTAAAATTTGAAGTAAAGTAGTTTTTCCAGCGCCAGAAGCACCAACAATAGATACGATTTCACTTTTTTTTATATGAAGATTTACACCTTTTAAAACATGAAAATCGTCGTAATATTTATGAATGTTTTTTGCTTGAATCATGCATTGTAATTAAGATGATTAAAGTAATACTTTAAAAACAATCTCACAAAATTAAATAGCTGTAGTTTAAAAAGGTTTAACTAAAGCTGCTGTTTTACAAAGGCATTCAATTCGTTTATTATAACAATTAAATGGTTTCAACTATTAAACATTGAAGTTCATTAAAAGTAGTGAAGATTAAAAACTATATCTTTGTTATTTAAATCTGCTTTAAGGCCTTAAGATAAAAATTTAGGTTTATAGCAAATTCATTTTAAGACGATTTTAGAAGCATAATTAAAAGCATTCTAAAATTCAACCTTAGAAATTTTTTAAACCTAATGATGTAATACAGATTCGCAAATCTTTATTATTACTAAATAATTGTATCAATGCCTTATAAACATTACGAAGAGTATAATCTGGAAATTACAGATGAAATAAAATCGCAATACCAAAATATTATTACAAACATAGGCGAGGATGTTTCGCGAGATGGGTTACAAAAAACACCCGAACGCGCCTCTAAAGCCATGCAGTTTTTAACTCAAGGTTACGAATTAGATGCTGCCGAGATTTTAAAAAGCGCTATGTTTAAAGAGTCGTATAACGAAATGGTAATCGTGAAAAACATAGAGTTGTATTCACTTTGCGAGCATCATTTATTGCCTTTTTTTGGTAAAGCGCATATTGCATATATTCCTAACGGACATATTGTTGGGTTAAGTAAAATACCCAGAATAGTAGATGTTTTTGCAAGACGCTTACAAGTTCAGGAACGCTTAACAAAGCAAATATTAGACTGTATAAACGATACTTTAAAACCACAAGGAGTAGCAGTGGTTATAGAAGCGAGCCATATGTGTATGATGATGCGTGGCGTACAAAAACAAAATTCGGTAACTACAACTTCTGGATTTCGTGGTCAGTTTGAAAAGATTGAAACAAGAAATGAATTTTTAAAGTTGATAAGTGAAGATTTGTCATAATATATTTTTGGTATGTTTCTTGCAAATAGAGTGTTGTAACCTTTAAAACATATTATGCCTAAAAATAAAAATTATAAAAAATTAGCCTTGAGTATTCTTTTAGATGCTGTTGGTTATGTTAGTTTTATTGTGCCAGGAATAGGTGAGTTTTCCGATATTATTTGGGCGCCAGCGTCAGCTTACATCATGACCAAATTATATAAAGGACAGCAAGGAAAAGTGGCAGCAGGAATTTCGTTTTTAGAAGAAGCAATGCCTGGCTTAGATATTATACCAACCTTTACATTAATGTGGTTTTACACTTATGTGTTTAGCTCCAGTTCAAGTAAAGAGAAAGAAATAGAATCAAAAAAGTCCCTTATTTAAGGGACTTTTTTGTGTGTATTTATTAAATAAGAAACTAGATTTTATAGGTTAAACCTACACTTAAATTTCTTCCAATATTATAAATCCCGTCTGTTTTTAATCGCGATAAATGGTTTATATATTGCTTATCTGTTAAGTTACTTCCCGTAATACTTACGTTTAGAGTGTTTTTAAACAACTGAAAATCTCCACCAATACCAGCGCTTAATAGGTTGTAACTATCTGAAGTAGTTTCGTTTGCACTGACATTGTTTTGAGCTAAAGTTGAGCTTAATTTTACAAAAGCATATCCTTTCTGAATCCAGTTTTTCTCGAACTCAACGCGAACAGTGTTTTTAAAATTATTTGCAGGTATTAAAGGTAAATAGTCTCCGTTATCTTGTTTTCCTGTTACCGATTCAAAACTACTTTCTATATGCAACCAGTGAATAGGGTGCGGGTGAATATGAATTCCAATTTCACCTCCGTATAATGCAGCATCATCTTGTAAGTATAAATAAACAGGGTCGTCGTTTATAAGCTCTCCATTTGGCGATAGGTAAATATAATTGTTTACTTTATTGTAAAATCCGTTAGCATAAACTTCAATATGTCTGTTTTTATATTCTAAAGCTAAATCTGATTGATAATTTTGCTCGTTGTTTAAATCGGGGTTACCAATTTCAAAACGGTTAGTCCCTTCGTGAGAACCATAAGATGTTAATTCTGCTAAGTTTGGAGCTCTAAATCCAGAAGCTAAATTTAATCGTAAAGATGTGTTTTTAGTGATGTTAGTTTTTAAACCAGCAGCACCGTTAAAGCTATTATAGGTTCTGTTTAAATCGTCTTCGGTAGAAATGTTTCTATTGTCAAAACGAGCACCTATTTGAATATCCATTTTATCAAAATGAATATGCGACATGGCTAAAACACCAATATCATTAGTAGTTGCATTCGGGATTAAGATTTCTTCACCATAATTGGTATTTACTTGGTTCATGCCTTGAACACCAACAATAGTTTCAAATTTACCAAAAGTTGGCATGTGGTATTTTACATCGTAATTAAATGTTTTTAATTTCATTTGTAAAGCAGGATGTAATTCCTCATGTTCATCATGATCATCGTGGTCATCGTCATGATCTTCATCAGCAACATCATGGTCATGGTCATCATGATCATCTTCATCACCGTGGTCGTGATCGTGTTCTTCTTCAAACTCTTTTCTGTCATTATATAAATATCCGAGTGTAACATCTAAACTCGAATTTTCAAAAAAGATATTGGTCTTAGAACTAAAAATATGATTAGTTACTTGTTGGTAAGGTAGAAGTGGTGTTTTGTCTGTAGACTGTTCTCCAATTTCTTCAGGAATTCCTAATTTAGAATCATTTAAATTATATCTCACTTCAGTTTTAAAGTTCGTGGATTGATATCCGAAACCTGCCTTTAAATCTTTTTCTTTAAATCTACTATTAGTTACACGGTAGTCTTTAGTATCGTAATCTGAATGTTCTGAAGCACTTCCACGAATTAAGAATTTAAATCCGTTTCCAGAAGTTTTATATCCAGCATTAGAACTAAAACCTTGAGTATTTCCGAAATAAGTTGTACCAAAATCCCCATGAGATTCGTCTTGTGCAGCAAAACGCTCAGGATTTAAATACAATACACCTCCTAAAGCATCACTACCATAGAGTAGGGAAGCAGGGCCTTTAATAACTTCAACACTTTCAATTCCGGCATCGCTAATCCCTAAACCATGCTCGTCTCCGAATTGCTGATTTTCTAGACGCACACCTTGAGTATATACTAAAACACGGTTAGAACTTAATCCACGAATTACTGGTTTTCCAATACTGGTACCTGTTGTAATACTTTCAACACCTGGAATATCTGTAATACCATCGGCAAGGGTTACTGCACCGCTAGCTTTTAAATCAGATACCTTTGCGCGTTCAACCATCATAACATTGTCGCGTTGTAATTTATGAAATGGCGTAGAAATAATAACTTCTTCCATTTCTGTTACCGAAGTTTTTAGTGATATTTTAAGCTCACCGGTATATGGAATAGAAATATTTTGAGTTTGTGATTCGTATCCTATAGAAGAGAAAACAATTTTGTAAGTGCCGTTAGGAATGTTTTCTATTGAAAAATACCCGTCGTCATCTGTAATGCTTCCTTTTTCAAGCAGTGGAAAATAAACGTCTATAATAGACAAGCCTTGTTGAGTATCGTTTTCTACAACACGTCCTTGTATTATGTTTTGTGCAAAACTAGGCGTCGCGACAATGCATAATAATAGTAATAATATGAATGATTTCATTTTTTTATAATTTAAATGATGTATAATGCTGATTGTAATCAGTCTAAGTACGAGCGTTTAAATTATAGTAGGAGGAGCTCTTAAAGAGAAATGAAGTTGTTGAAACGTATTTAAAAAGAAATATTGTGTAGAAATTAAAGAGTGATTCTCTTTAACGTCAAGTATTTCAGCAGTAAATACAGGTATGGTAAAATGATGATTTAATTGAAATTTATAAAATTCACAATCGATGTCTGCAGTATGTAAATGCGCTTTTTTTTCACCATGACAAACCTCATGAAGGTGCGTTTCAAACACATGATTAAACTTTACAAACGTAGGTGCTAAAAAGGCTAACACTAAAACAATTGTAAACACTTTAAAAACGATATATGTTTTTAAATGATTCATATTAATCTACAAACCGATTTAATCCAAATCGGCGTAACATTTTCTTTTCAAATTCCCAGAAAAACCTAAACTGACCGAATAACCAACCGTAAAAAACAAGAAGAATCTGATAGAAAATAATACCTAAAAAGATATATAACGTCCAGTACAAAAACGGACTTAAATTATCTTTAGTAACACCTAGCCACTTAATAATAGGTCGTCCTACAAATAAAGAAGAAGATCCCGTTATGGCAAACACCATAAATACGCGAATCATTTCCCATTTATATTCTAAAACCCATTTGTGTTCTAGTTTTTTGAAGAGAAAAAGAAAGAATTTTAATAACACAAAGGTAAAGACAGCTGTACTTAAACCAATAATTACAGGCGTGTTATTTCCGAAAATTAAAATGGATATTTTTAAAGCACTATAAATAAGAATGAGAACCCCAGCAATTGGAAAGATAAATTGCCAATTCTTTGTGATTTCCCAATGTTGTTTAAATTTTTCCATATTTTTTTCCAGCTGCAAATATATATTAAATTCTAGGAATAAAACCAGACAATTTCTGTTTGTATTTAAGCTGAAAATAGATGAAGTAATTATACATTTTATAATTTACCTCGTAACCATAATTTATATCTGGACGATAGTCTATGCGCATCTCGTATAAATTAGGATCGTATTGGCTTGGATTCATTACTCTATTGTTCCATTCTACAACATAAATGTAATTTCTAGATTCTAAAAACTCTTGCGAATAATAGCCTTCGGGTTTGGCTGTGCTTTCTAGCCAAAAATTAAATCCAGGTTCTATAATAATAACTTGATATTCTAAACTGTCGTTTTCAATTCTTAGGGTATCGTTATCCGCGACTTTTATTTCCGAAGCCTTTTTAGTAGAACTTGTGCTTGGTTTACTAGCATTACATCCAATAAAACACAAACTAATTAGTATAATATAATAGATAGATTTCATTTAAATTGATTTTATTAAATATACAATTTTAAGTTGTAGATAAAAAAAGTGATATTACAAGATGTAAAAAAGCCAAGCAATATTGCTTGGCTTTAATATTATAAATAAGCGGTATTTATTTTAATAAATCGCCTAACATTCCAGAAATTCCTCCACTATTTTTAGTGCTAGTTTTTCCATCTAAAAACATACCTGCAACATCGTCCATAATACTACCATCTCCATCGGCATCTAAAATAGATTCTAAAAAACTTTGCTCGTGTTGTGGCGAGTTTCCTTTTACCATTCCACCAAGCATACTTCCTAAATCGCTTGAATTTGTTATATTATTCTGACGTTTTTGTTGTCCTAAATACCCCATGACAAGTGGTGTTGCCATTTTTAGAATTTGAGATACTGTTCCTGCATCAATTCCAGATTTCTGACTTAAAGCGTTTTCTACATTCGATTGTTTAGAACCTAAAACACTGTTTAAAACATTGCTACCTTCATTAATTTCACTTTCGTCTACACCACCATTAAAATAACCTTCTAAGTTATCTAAAATACTTCCGTCGTGTTTACTGTCTAAAGCATTTAATAAGCTATCGGCACCTTCTGGAGAGGCCGTTGCATTTCTATTCATTGCTTGCATTAGCACAGGAAGTGCCATAGAAAGCATATCTCCTGTTTTGTTTGAGTCTTGACCCGTTTGGCCAGCAAGGTTGCTAACAAGACCCTTTCCTAGGTCACTATTTAATAAATCTAATATACCAGACATGGTTTAATTTTTTTGATTAATATTTTACTGAAGGTACAAAAATTGGACAAATTGAAACCTTGAAATTACAGATTATTTAAAAGAATGCGATTTAGAATGCAGTCTTATAAAAATTTTAGGAACAACCACACCTAAATTGTACTTGAAAAACCTTATTTTTGAAACTGATTTAGTTTTATTTTATGAAGATAATTTCAATGATTCCTGCGCGTTATAGCGCTTCTCGATTTCCGGGAAAATTAATGCAAGATTTAGGAGGGAAAACAGTAATTCTACGGACATATGAAGCTACCGTAGCTACTCAATTATTCGACGATGTAATTGTGGTTACAGATAGCGATATTATTTATAAAGAAATTATAGATAATGGAGGTAAAGCCATGATGAGTATTAAAGAACACGAATGCGGAAGCGATAGAATTGCCGAAGCGGTAGTAGGTTTAGACATAGATATTGTTGTTAATGTACAAGGCGACGAGCCCTTTACAGATGTAGAATCGTTGAGAAAATTAATAGAAGTTTTTAAAGATGATACTGAAAAGCAAATCGATTTAGCGTCTTTAATGGTACATATTACCGAAGTAGATGAAATTAATAACCCAAATACGGTTAAAGTTATAGTTGATAATTTTAATTTCGCATTGTATTTCTCTAGAAGCCCAATTCCTTATCCGCGAGACAAAACTATTGATGTAAAATATTTTAAACATAAGGGCGTTTACGCCTTTAGAAAAGAAGCCATTTTAGATTTTTATAAATTACCAATGATGCCTTTAGAAGCTTCAGAAAAAATTGAATGCATTCGTTATTTAGAGTATGGCAAGCGCATTAAAATGGTAGAAACAGATGTACAAGGTGTAGAAATAGATACACCAGAAGATTTAGAACGCGCTAAGAAATTATGGAAATAGATTACAGTAACATTAAAGTTATTGGTTTTGATGCAGACGATACGCTTTGGGTTAACGAAACGTACTTTAGAGATGCCGAAGCAGAATTTGGTAAATTATTATCGCAGTTCGAGACCATAAACCAAATAGATCAAGAGCTATTTAAAATGGAGCTTAAAAACCTACCTCTGTATGGGTATGGTATTAAAGGTTTTGTGCTCTCGATGGTAGAAATGGCCTTAGAAATATCCAACAATACAGTGTCTAATAATACCATTAAAGCCATTTTAGATATTGGAAAAGATATGATTAATAAGCCAGTAGAATTGTTAGATGGTGTAGAATCAGTTTTAAAAACATTATCAGAATCTTATCGTCTAATTGTAATTACTAAAGGCGATTTATTAGATCAAGAACGAAAATTAAAACAATCGGGATTGCTTGATTATTTTCATCATATAGAAGTGGTTAGCGATAAAAAAGAAGAAAATTATTCAAATTTATTGAATCACTTAGATATCAAGCCAAGCGAATTTTTAATGGTAGGAAATTCATTAAAATCAGATGTTCTTCCATTAATACATATAAAAGCACAAGCCATTCACGTTCCATTTCACACAACTTGGGTACACGAACAAGTTACAGCGCAAGAAACAAATGGTAAAGCCTATAAAACTGTACAGAAATTATCAGATTTGTTGCAGTTTTTAAAATAAGATATAATACACATTATTACCCAATATATAATGAATTTTAAAAATTTTCCTATGGTGTCCAATGTAGTTTTTGGACGAGGTAGTTTTAATCAACTCGAAGAAATTTTACTTCTTAAGCGGTTAAATGTAAATGCTCCATTTATATTTTTAGTTGATGATGTTTTTCAAGGTAACGAGAAAATAACATCAAGAATTCCGTTGTCTTACGAAGATGAAATAATTTTTATCTCCGCAGAAGAAGAACCTAAAACATCGCAAGTTGATGCATTAGTAGAACATATTATTTTAAAATTTAAAGACCGCCCTTCTGGGATCATAGGTATTGGTGGGGGCACACTTCTAGATTTAGCGAAAGCTGTTGCTATTATGATAACTAATGAAGGTGAAACTAGCGATTATCAGGGGTGGGATTTAGTTAAAAACCCAGCTATTTTTCATGTTGGTATTCCTACAATTTCAGGAACGGGTTCCGAAGTTTCTAGGACTACTGTTTTAACTGGTCCAGAAAAAAAATTAGGAATAAACTCAGATTATACACCTTTTGATCAGGTGGTGTTAGATCCAGAGTTAATTGCAGATGTACCAAAACAGCAATGGTTTTATACGGGTATGGATTGTTACATTCACTGTATCGAATCGTTAACGGGTACGTATTTAAATGCCTTTAGTCAGAGTTACGGCGAGAAAGCATTAGAGTTATGCAAAGAAATTTTCTTAGGTAACGACTTATCTCCGGTAGAATCTCAAGATAAATTAATGATGGCCTCATGGCACGGTGGTATGAGTATTGCCTATTCGCAAGTAGGTATTGCACATGCAATGAGTTATGGTTTATCGTATTTATTAGGTACTAAACATGGTATTGGTAACTGTATTGTGTTCGACCAATTAGAAGAATTTTATCCAGAAGGGGTAAAGCTATTTAAGGAGATGAAATTAAAACATGATATACAATTACCTACTGGTATATGTAAAGATTTATCTGATGCCGATTTTAATACTATGATTGATGTGGCTTTAGGATTAGTACCGCTTTGGGAAAATGCACTGGGGTCGAATTGGCAAAAAACAATAACGAGAGCTAAATTACGTAGCATGTACGAACAAATGTAATGTACATTAAAGTAGAATAATATGATGAAATCGCTTTATACGTTTATTTATTATAAACTAATGAAATGGAAAATAATAGGTGATTTTCCAGCCGATTTAAAGAAGTATATGGTGATTGCTGTTCCGCATACCAGCTGGCACGATTTTTATATTGGTATATTACTTCGGAAAATAAAAGACACACCAATTAATTTTGTTGGTAAAAAAGAGTTGTTTAAAGGCCCTTTAGGATGGTATTTAAAACAAGTTGGCGGTGTAGAATTAGATAGAACTCCAGGACAGAATAAAGTAGAGTCTATTGCAAAATTGTTTGAAACGCGAGATGAATTCCGTTTGAATATAGCGCCAGAAGGCACGCGTAAAAAAGTAGATAAATGGAAAACAGGATTCTATTACATCGCTAAAGAGGCTAATGTGCCTATTGTTATGATTACTTTCGATTTTGGTAAAAAACAGAATGTAATTTCAGAACCTTTTTATCCTACAGATAATATGGAAGCCGATTTTAAATATATGCACAGCTTTTTTAAAGACGTAAAAGGTAAAGTTCCAGAATATAGTTTTGATGTAGATTAATTAGATACAAATTTTAATCCTACAATAGAAAGTATTAAGGTCGAAATAAAGAATACTCGCCAAAAGTCTGCAGGTTCTTTAAATATGAAAATACCCACTAATGCTGTTCCTACAGCACCAACTCCTGTCCATACCGCATATGCCGTTCCTATGGGTAAAGTTTCTGTAGCTTTAACTAAAAGTACCATGCTTATGGTTAAACACACTAAAAAACCAATATACCAATATGTGGCGATAGGGCCTTCTGCATATTTGGCTTTACCTAAACATGTTGCAAAACCAATTTCAAATAATCCAGCTATGATAAGTAAAACCCAATTCATAATACAATAGTTATAATGTGCGAAAAACTAAATAGTTTTTAAGTATAAGATTACACCAATTCTTCTTTATTGGTATTAATGATATGATAAATATTATCCCATAGAATGATACGGTGTTCTAAAGCTTGTTTAGCTACGGTTAGCACTTCTTCCCATTTAACCATATCTGTACCGCATAATTCTCTAAGCATTTTATAAGACAACGCACGGTGATTGTCTTGCTTTAAATATAGATACCGATTTAATAAAAATGTAAGTTTGTTACATGGGTTTTCCTCCGTAGCAATAGTACTTACTACATTTAAAACTTTTTCAGAGTTAATATCTTCTCTTCCAAAAATAAATACTGAAGCCATTAAATGAGGTTTACCTGTTTCAATAATTTCAAAAGTAAACTCAATAAAATCTTTTATAAAACTAGGAATATAAACCAAGTGTGCGGCTTTAGATACCGCTATGTTATTTTCTATAAGTTCTGTAAACGTAGTTATTAAAGTGGTATTAGCTCCAATTTGTTCCATTCCGTCTAAGTACATTTCAAAATGACTTTTGGTTTGTCCCAACTCGTTAACATCACTTTCTTCTGCGGCAACAATCTCGTTTATAAATTTAAAAATCTCTGGATATTTATTAGGCACCCATGGTAATTTAAACGTAACAAATTGTAATTGCAATGTTTTTAATAACGACATAAAATCCCAAGCGGTGTATACATGGTGCTCCATGAATAACTTTACATCCTCTGGTGTTTTAAGGATGCTGTATAATTTATGATGACGAATTTCGTATTGTAATTCCGATAATTCTGATTCTATACGCTTAATATGAGGCATATGTTGAAATGGATAAATGAATAATTTTAAGGATTTCAAATTTACAAAACCCTAATCACTTATTTATACGTTTTAAAATTTTATTAAAATTCTACTACGTTTTAGGGTTGTAAGATAAAAAAGAGGGCCATTTTTGGACCTCTTTTTTATAAATATATATTTTTAGAAAATCTTATTCTTCTTCGTTAGAAGCTTCAGTCATTGTATGATATACATTTTGTACATCATCATCTTCTTCAATTTTCTCTAAAAGTTTTTCTACATCGGCAGCATCCTCAGCAGACAATTCTTTAGTTACTTGCGGAATGCGCTCAAATCCAGAAGATAAAATTTCTATACCTCTAGATTCTAATTCCGATTGAATTGCCCCAAAGCTTTCAAACGGCGCATAGATTAAAATTCCATCGTCGTCTGCAAAAACTTCTTCGGCACCAAAATCGATTAATTCTAACTCTAATTCTTCAGGATCTAATCCTTCAGCAGTAATTCTAAAATTACAAGTATGGTCGAACATAAAAACTACAGAGCCAGAGGTTCCTAGACTTCCGTCGCATTTATTAAAATAGCTACGTACATTGGCAACAGTTCGAGTATTGTTATCTGTTGCAGTTTCAACTAAAATAGCAATTCCATGAGGTGCATAACCTTCAAAAAGGACTTCTTTAAAATCGCCTAAACTTTTGTCGCTTGCACGTTTTATGGCACGTTCTACATTGTCTTTAGGCATGTTAACGGCCTTGGCATTTTGGATTACCGCCCTTAACCTTGCATTACTATCTGGGTCAGGACCACCTTCTTTAACAGCCATTACAATGTCTTTCCCAATTCGAGTAAAAGCTTTACTCATGGCAGACCAACGTTTCATTTTGCGTGCTTTACGAAATTCAAAAGCTCTTCCCATTTCTTATGTATTTTAATTTTGTATTAAGTCGGTTGCAAATTTAAAAAAATTAAGCCAACTGTGATATATTTTAATCTTCTTCTGGTTCTAATATAGATTCTATTGCAGCGGCTAATTTAAAATCTTTTTCTGTTACACCATTTTTACTGTGTGTTGTTAAAGAAACTGTTAGCACATTGTATACATTAGTCCACTCTGGATGATGGTTTAAGGCTTCGCATTCAAAAGCAATTCTGCTCATGGCACTAAAACAATCTTTGAAATTTTCGAATTCAAATTCTGAATGAATGGCATCGTCATAATAGTCCCATCCAGGAAATTCTAATAGACGTTTCTCGATATCTTGTTCCGATAATTTACTCATAGTTGTATCTGTTTTTGATACATTAAAAATAGTGAAATTTAAGCGTAAAATCTATTAGACCTCTAATTCTGTCAAGATTTGTTTACTTAAAACTTGTAAGTGTTTGGGTAGTAGATTTTCCTTTGGTAAAACAGCTAAATATCGATCGTTATTCGTGGTGTAAACTTGTTTAATTATAGGATTATATAAACCTATAGATGAAATTATTTCTCTAATAAACTCATCGTGATGTACTAAGTCTGTGCTTCCTAAATGAAAAATGCCGTATTTATTTCTATTGATTAAATAATGAATTTGTTGTGTGATTTTAGAATCGGTGGTCACATTCATTATTAAATTAGGAAAAACTTCAATAGACGTTTTATCGTGTAAATGCTGTTTTATTTCTTTAACTCTAGGTGATTGTGCACCAAAAACCATAGGCAATCTTAAAATTGCGATTTGCTTTTTAGGAAGACGCATGAGCATATTTTCAATTTTAATTTTGAAATGCCCGTAAACACTATGACTAAGCGTTTTGTCTAATTCGTAACTTGGAAACTGGCTATATGCATCGAAAACATTTGCCGAAGAGACAAAAAAGAGTCTTGTATTGGTAGCTAAAATGTATTCGGCCATGTGATTGTGAGCAATAATCTGAGCAGAAAAATCGCCTCGTAAAGCCGAAATAATTATGGTAGGTCGAACGGCTTCTAGAATTTCAAATACATCGTCTTCTTCAACATTATATTGAAAAAAATGTTGATTTTCTTCAAATTCTTTTCTTGCAATATTATAGGTGCCAAACGTATTAAAATAGGAGCAAAGCTCTTTATATATGGCGTTGCCAATAAAGCCGCTTGCTCCTATAATTAAGACTCTATGTTTAACTTCGTTCCCCTTCATTCTATCTCCTTCCTGAGAAGTTTAAGTTTTCTAACCTTTGTAAAAAGGTAATTTTACCACTGTAGCAGGAATCGCTTTTTTACGAATTTGAATATTGATTTTACCATCTACTACAGCAAAATCTTTAGGTACATAACCTAAACCAATTCCGATACCTAAAGAAGGCGACATCGTTCCCGAAGTAACGACTCCAATTTTGTTTCCGTCATTATCTACAATATCATAATCGTGACGTGGAATTCCACGTTCGTCTAATGTAAATGCAACTAATTTATTTTTAACACCTTCTGTTTTTTCTGCTAATAAAGCTTCAGAATTAGTAAACTCTTTAGTGAATTTAGTAACCCATCCTAAACCAGCTTCTAAAGGAGATGTAGTATCGTTAATATCATTTCCGTATAAACAATATCCCATTTCTAAACGTAAAGTATCACGTGCCGCTAATCCAATTGGTTTTGCGCCAGCTTCAACAACTTTATCCCAAATTTGTTTGGCTTCTTCGTTTTTACAGTAAATTTCAAATCCGCCACTTCCAGTATATCCAGTCGCAGAAATAATTACATTTTCAATACCAGCAAAATCACCAACTTCAAAATTGTAAAATTTTATAGCCGATAAATCATGACTAGTAAGTGGTTGCATTGCTTCTACAGCTTTTGGACCTTGAATGGCTAAGAGCGAGTAGGCATCACTTAAATTACGCATGTCTGCACCAACATCGTTTTTAGATGAAATCCAATTCCAATCTTTTTCAATATTACTCGCATTAACAACTAATAAATACGTTTCTTCTTTTAATTTGTAAATCAATAAATCGTCTACAACACCACCTTTATCGTTAGGTAAATAACTGTATTGCGCTTTTCCAATAGTTAATTTTGTAGCATCGTTACTACTAACTTTTTGAATAAGAGCTAGAGCATTAGGACCTTCAATTAAGAATTCTCCCATATGGCTTACATCAAACACACCAACAGATGTTCTAACTGTTTCGTGTTCTATATTTACACCGTCGTATTGCACAGGCATGTTATATCCTGCAAAAGGAACCATTTTAGCACCAAGTGCTTCGTGAGTTGTTGTTAAAGCTGTATTTTTCATTTATACTGAATTGATTGTTGAGCAAAAGTATAGAAATTTATCTGTTTATAGGAGTTGAGACTTTATAAAATAAGGTTAAATGCTGGTAGAAAACCCCTTGGAAAGCTAACTGATAACTATATATTTTAACATTTTTTTGTGATTAGAAGGCTTTACATGTATATTTGATTAACAACCAAACTAACCTTATGACTAGCAATCAGTATTTTAAATGCCGTATTACTTTTGTGTTTGTTGTACTCTTTGCTTTAGGTACACAACTTACAAATGCTCAAATAAATTACGAATACTCTAATAACAAAAATTTTGCTCTAGGATCTTATGGTCGCGTAGGCGTAGATTGGAGTTTTGAAAATGGAGAATCTATTGGTCGACGATTAAACTTGAACAATATGGGAAGTATTGGTGGCCGTTTAGAAGAACAAGATTATGTAGAATTAGTTCCTAATTTTATGTTTAGACCTAAGGCTGGAGACAGTACAGAAATACATGTGCAAGTTCGCCTGTCAATATATTCGAGAAGTTTAACGTACATAGGTAACACCTCTACCTCGGGCACAGGAGGATTAACTTTTCAGCTACCAGAATTGTATGCAGAAGCTCGAAATATTAGAGGTAAAGATTTAAACATTTGGATTGGCTCTAGAGTGTATCGTGGTCCAGATGTGCATATTGCCGATCACTTTTATTATAACGATCACTCTGGACAAGGTGTTGGTGTAGAATATAAAAAATCGCGTCTGGCAGCCATATTTGTAAGTTCTGTAGATACGACATCTACTTTACCACCCTATTTTTATTTAAATATTGAAACAGGAACACCAAGTGCAGCTTTAAGGCAGCGAACGGTTTTGGTTGGAGAACATGATTTTAAAGTGAATGAAAATTCTACCATTTCGGCATTAGCAGAACTTCATTATATAGGCGATGGTAATAATGGAAATGAGACTACAGAAAATGAAGATATTGAAGATGCAGTTAACTTTCCTTCAGACCGTGGATTTGTAATTGGTGGACGCTATCATAACGAATTTAGTAGAATGAAAGCAGGTTCTTTTAACGATTTCACTTTAAGATACGGCACAGGAATTGCTAACGGCGGTGATGGTGGAATGTCTAAAACATGGCTAACTTATGGCGCTCCAAATGAATCTTTAACGTTTAAAGGTGCTTACTCGTTGGCTTTAGTAAATCATACCGTTTTAAATGTATCCGATAATTATGCCTTTAATGGTTATGTTATTTTAACACATAGTAAGGGTGGAGCAGACTCTAATGGTTTAGCGCCTACCTATTTTGGAAAGGAGGTTTACAATCGGAAAACAGATTTTACAATAGGATCTAGAAACGAATTTTTTATTTCAGATTATTTTCATCTCTTGGCAGAACTTCATTATTCTCAGCGTAAAGACGGAGAAAATCCCACAGCAAGTATGACTAAGTTAAGTGTGTCTCCTGTGCTTGTGCCTACAGGAAAACGAAATATTTGGGCTCGGCCACATTTAAGATTTGTAGCCTCTGTAGCGCGCTATAATGATTATGCAATGGAGAGTTTATACTCGCCATATCTTCAATTTGTAGGAGAAAAACGTTGGGGATATTATTTAGGATTTAAGGCAGAATGGTGGATTTGGAAATGATAATATTCTAAATAAACCGATGAACTTTTAAGTTGAAGATTAGAATTTCTACTGAATACATAGCGTGTTTACGGTTTCCCATAAAATATTTTCTATTGAAAGTCATATTTTTAGTGAAATATTATGAATTTTGATGGTTAAATTATGAAACATATAAGTGATTCAATTTTTGTTATTTCGGCAGCCGAATTAAAAATTAAAATAAAAGCTTTAGATAATGTTAAGTATAAAAACGATTGTATTCGTTTACATAGAGCTGTTAGTTGGCTTAAATGTGCTGAAGCACAATCTAATGATGTTGATTTAAAATTCATTTCACTTTGGATTGCTTTTAACGCCTGTTATGCGCAAAATGAATCTATAGATTTAAATATTTCAGAACGGAGACAATTCAGTCGATTTATTTCGCAGTTGGTGCAATGCGATACCGATAAAAAATTCTTTCAACTACTCTGGTTTAAATTTTCTGGTCCAGTTCGTTTATTAATAGATAATCAGTTTGCGTATAAACCCTTTTGGGATGCTAACCGTGGCGAACATATTGATTGGGAAACTTTGTTTAATCAATCAAAAAATGATTCTAGAAACTATTTGGCCGATGAGAAAGTCGATAAACTATTAGAGGTTGTTTTAAGTCGATTATACACTGTAAGAAACCAATTGGTTCATGGTGGAGCCACTTACAGTAGTTCGCTAAATCGTTCGCAAGTTAATGATGCAAGCCGTATTTTAGAGTTCTTAGTTCCTATTATTATCGATATTATGCTCACCAATATTTCTGAAGATTGGGGACATATTAATTATCCTGTTATAGAGTAATCGGAATAAAATGAATGGCGGCTTAAAGTCTGCTGTATATTGATTTAAAGTCTAGAATAAAGAATTGAGAGCGTACAGTAAACGAAAGTTATGGGTATAAAAAATGGCCATAATAGCTTAGGATTATGACCATTTTTTAAATATGAATTGAATTTTTCTTAGCGATTTAAAAGGTATTGTTTTAAATCGGTATACGTACTAACTTTTATAGATTTTTTCTTTTTATCCATAACAGCCGCTATTTGAGCAGGTAGTTCTATGTTTTCACGAATAACTTCACCTACAACATCTAAAAATTTAGTTGGATGTGCCGTTTCTAAACATACGCAATGTACATCTGGATGTGATTCTACATAATTTTTAGCACCTAAATATCCTACAGCACCATGTGGATCTGCAACATAACTAAAGTCGTTATAAATTTCTTTCATCGCGACTTTTGTTTCTTCATCTGTGAAACTGTAAGACGATAAATTTTCTTTTAATAAATTGAAATCATTTTTATAGATTTCCTGAATTCTAATAAAGTTACTTGGATTTCCAACGTCCATAGCGTTAGAAATTGTTTGTATCGAAGGTTTTACATCGTAGTTTTCAGATTCAAGATATCTTGTAACCACATTGTTTTCGTTATTAGATGCAATGTAATGTTTAACAGGTAAACCTAATTGTTGTGCCATCATTCCGGCACAAACGTTTCCAAAATTCCCACTTGGGATAGAGAATACCAAGTTATCATATTTATTATGCAAAGCTTTATACGCAAACATAAAATAAAATAATTGAGGTAACCAACGTGCCACGTTAATAGAGTTAGCAGAAGTTAATTTCATATGATCGGTTAATTCAGCATCTAAAAATGCTTGCTTTACCATATCCTGACAATCATCAAATGTACCATCTACTTCTAGAGCAGTGATGTTCTTTTTAAGCGTTGTTAATTGCTTTTCTTGAATATCACTAACTTTTCCGCTAGGATAAAGAATGACAACTTTTACACCTTCAACGCCTAAAAAACCGCTAGCTACAGCACCTCCAGTATCTCCAGAAGTCGCCACTAAAACGGTCACATCTTGTTTAGCATCTTCCTTAGAAAAATGACTTAAACAACGTGCCATAAAGCGAGCACCAACATCTTTAAATGCCATAGTTGGACCATGGAACAATTCTAAAAATGAAATGTTTTTATTTAGTTCTACAATCGGAAAATCGAAATTTAAAGTGTCTTCAACAATGGTCTTTAAGTCGGCTTCAGGAATTTCTGGAGATACGAATTGTTTAATCGCCTCAAAAGCTATTTCTGAATGTGATAAATTATCGATATTCTTGAAAAAAGATTCTGGTAATGGCGTTATGGTTTCTGGGAAATATAAACCACGGTCAGGGGCAAGTCCTCTAATTACAGCATCTTTAAATGTTGTATTTGAAGCTTCTTTGTTTAAACTAAAATAATTCATAGCAGTTTGTTTTGGTTTTTGTCTAAGCTTTTTCTTTTTTATTGTATTACTTCAGGATTTTCATGCCTTCAGCATTAATTTTTGAAACATAAGTGTCGAATTCAATATCACTATTTGCATATACTTTACGTATGGCTAGTTCTACCTTTTTAGCGGCATCAATACCTTCGCAAAGCGAGAATATAGATGGCCCAGAACCTGAAATACCACATCCTAACGCACCTGCTGCTTTTGCTGAAGCTTTTACATCGTGGTACAATGGTATGAGTTTACTTCTATGCGGTTCTACAATCGCATCGTGTAACGAACGCTCAATTAATCCGTAGTTACTAGTGTGTAACCCATGAATTAAACTTCCTACATTTGCCCATTGGGAAATGGCATCTTTTAAAGCCACTTCTTTTGGTAAAATAGCACGGGCTTCGGATGTTTTAATTTCTATTTGCGGATGAATAATTGTGGCGTATAAATTATTAGGCGTAGGGATTTCTAAAATCTCTAAAGGCGAAACACTTTTTACCAATGTAAAACCTCCAAATAGGGCAGGAGCAATATTGTCGGCATGTTCACTTTGACTTGCTAAAGCTTCGCCTTTCATGGCAAAGTAAGACAACTCTGTATTGTTATAAGGATTACCTAATAATACATTCATACCAAAAACACTACCTGCAGCACTGGCCGAACTACTACCAACACCACTTCCCGGTTTAATGTTTTTATAAATTTCTATTTCGAAACCAAAATCAGGTTTAGCATCGGCGTACATGGCTAATGCAGAAACTCCTGCGACATTTTTTTCGGCTTCGAACGGTAAATCGTAACCTTCAATTTTAGTAATAAAAATTCCTTTTCTATCGGTTTTTCTAATCACCATCTCATCACCAATACTATCTAAGCAAAAGCCTAAAACGTCGAATCCGCAAGAAACGTTTGCCACAGTAGCAGGCGAAAATATTTTTATTTCGTTCATGTGTTCTAAGTCGACAACTTCAATTAAATCCGTGGATAAAAATTGTCTTTTGAGATTAAATTAGTTGTTTCCTATACGTATAATATCAGCAAATAAACCAGAAGCAGTTACATCTGCACCAGCACCAGCACCTTTAATAATCATAGGTTGTTCTGGATAACGTTGGGTGTAAAACATAACGATATTGTCTTTTCCTTCTAAATTGTAGAATGGGTGACCTTCCGGAATTTCTTTTAATCCCACTTTAGCTTCACCGTTGTTGAATTCGGCTACATATTTTAATTGACTGTTATTTGCTTTTGCTGAAGCGTATAATTTTTGGTAATGTGCTTCGTCTGCAATTAACGTTTGGTAGAAATCGTCTACAGTATCGCTTTTTACACCAGCTTCAGATAAGAATGGAGTGTTTTCAATATCTTCTAAATTCATTTCAGTTCCACTTTCACGAGCAAGAATTAATATTTTTCTAGCGACATCTACACCGCTTAAATCTATACGTGGGTCTGGTTCGGTGTACCCTTCGGCAGCCGCTTGTTTAACCACATCGTAAAACTTAGTTGTATCGTTAAAGTTGTTAAATACAAAGTTTAAACTACCCGATAATACCGCTTGAATAGAGGTTACTTTATCTCCAGAAGCAATTAAGTTGTTTAACGTATCGATTACTGGTAAACCTGCTCCAACATTAGTTTCGAATAAATAAGGTGCGTTGTATTTATACGATAATTGCTTTAATTCTTTATATTTTTCTAATTTACTAGAACACGCAATTTTATTACAAGCTACAACAGCAATACTTTGCTTTAAATACATAGCGTATAAGTCGGCCACCTCTTTATTTGCTGTAACATCCACGAATACACTATTACGTAAATTTAATTCTTTAACAGACTGGTAAAACCCTTCTAAAGTTGCAGCTTCACCATCTTTTTCTAATTGTTCTTTCCAGTTTTTTAAAGACAAACCATCCGTATCAAAAAGCATTTTTCTTGAATTCGAAAGCCCAGCAACACGAAGATTGATTTTTAAGTTTTCTTTTAAATATTTACGTTGTTGTTTAATTTGTTCAACTAAACGCTCGCCAACATTTCCAACACCTGTAATGAATACGTTTAATTGTTTAATATTCCCTTCAAAGAAGACTTCGTGTAAAATATTCAATGCTTTTTTAACATCGTTTTGCGCAATAACAGCAGAGATGTTGCGCTCTGAAGCACCTTGTGCAATAGCACGAATATTTATGTTGTTTTTACCTAGAGCACTAAACATTTTACCGCTAATACCTTGGTGACTCTTCATACTATCTCCAATTAAGGCGATAATAGATAAGTTGCTTTCAACAAGAATAGGGTCTATTTTTTTAAGCGAAATTTCATTTTCAAATTCAGCATCGATAGCTGCTTTTGCCGAAATCGCATCTTTATCGTCTATACCAAAACAAATAGAATGTTCTGAAGACGCTTGCGTAATTAAAATTACATTTATTTTTTCTTGAGCTAAGGTTTGGAATAAGCGTCTTGAGAATCCTGGGATTCCAACCATTCCATTTCCTTGAAGCGTTAATAACGCCACACTACTAATATTAGTAATTCCTTTTGCAGCATTGCTAACATTACTTCCGTCTTTAGAAATAATGGTTCCTACAGCATCCGGCTCTAAGGTATTTTTAATATGAATTGGGATTTGTAAACTCAATACCGGTTGAACCGTTGGAGGATACAATACTTTCGCTCCGAAATGAGATAATTCCATCGCCTCTTGATACGATAATTTGTCTATCGGAAGCGCTTGTTTAACCATTTTAGGGTTTGCGGTGTACATACCACTAACATCGGTCCAAATTTCTAATTGGTCTACATTTAAGGCTGCAGCAACAATGGCTGCAGTAAAGTCTGAACCACCACGACCTAAAGTTGTGATTTCTCCATTTACCGATTTCGAAATAAAACCAGGTAAAATGGTAATATCGAATGAACTATCTTTAAAATAATCCTGAATATTTTTATTTGTAATACTGTAATTTACTTCAGCTTTTGTAAAGTTAGAATTCGTAGTGACTAACTCCTGACTGTTTTTACGTTCGGCATTAGCACCTTTGCTTTTTAAAGTTTCAGCAATAATGAAAGAGGACATTAATTCTCCAAAACTCACTAATTTGTCAGAGGTTTTAGGCGACAATTCATTAATTAAGTAAATGCCATCTAAAAGGTTTTTTAAAGCGGCTAATCTAGTCTCGATTTCTTCTAAAACAGCTTCATTATTAGTGGGAATTAATTCCTTAATAATATTTAAATGAATTGTTCTTATATTTGAAAAAGCGTCTGAATATGCACTGTTTTTAGATTGTGCCAATTGGCCAGCTTCTAATAATTTATCGGTAACTCCACCAACTGCAGAAACGACACAAATAACTTTGTCTGTTTGGGCATATTTGGTTAAGATTGATACGACGTTAGTTATGTTTTTTGAGGACCCTACAGATGTTCCTCCGAATTTTAATACTTTCATTTTAAAGTAGATTGTATAAATTTAATAGCTTGTTATTTTGATTTTGTAACATAATATTACAAATTGTGTGGACGGAAGATATATATTTAATTACCCCAAGGGGTAATAATGTTAGTAATAATAATAGCAATGCTCCCAACGATTGTTGGTCTTGAAATGAACTGAGATGTGTTTCCTGTATTTTGCATTTTCTACTACTAAACTTCTCAAATGTATTACTTTTACATTAATAAAAAAATGTATTATAATTTTTTGCAGATTATTTAGTGTTAAGCTTGAATCGTTTATTTAAATCTAATTTAAATCTATTTAACTGAATAATCTCTAATGAATTTTCTTAAATAAAACAGCGATGAAAATATTTTCTAAAGAACAAATCTACGAAGGTGATAGGTTTACTATAAAAAAACAAAATATTAGTTCGTCTGAATTAATGGAACGCGCAGGCATAAGTTTGTTTAATTGGTTAGATGCCCGTTTACAAGGTGCACCGGTACCAATTTTAATTTTCTGTGGAATAGGAAATAATGGAGGCGATGGATTGGTGCTGGCAAGGCACTTAATTTCTCATGGCTATAACGTTAAAACATTTATTGTAGATTTTAGCGATAAACGTTCGAAAGACTTTCTAATAAATTATGAACGTTTAAAGGAAACCACTAAAGATTGGCCTGTATCCATACATTCTGTTGATGATTTTCCTGAAATTTCAAGTCAAGATATTATAATCGATGCCATATTTGGAGTTGGATTAAATCGGCCTATTTCTGATTGGGTTATAGCTTTGTTTAAGCATTTTAAAGCATCGAAAGCACTTACGGTTTCTGTAGATATTCCTTCTGGATTATACACAGATAAAACTCCTAAGCATGAAGATGATGTGGTAACATCTAATTTAATTTTAAGTTTTCAAACCCCTAAATTGGTGTTTTTCTTGCCTGAAACAGATAAGTATATCGATCAATGGGAAATCCTTAATATTGATATAGATGCTACTTATCTAGAAACTACCGAAACTGAAGCAGAAGTCTTAGGAAAGTATGATGTGTTGCCAATGTACAAGCAGCGCGATAAGTTTTCGCATAAAGGAAGCTACGGGCATGCTTTAATTATTGGTGGGAGTTACGGAAAAATAGGAGCAGTGCAACTGTCAAGTCGCTCAGCATTATTATCTGGCGTAGGTTTAATAACTGCATTTGTTCCTAAATGTGGTTACATACCATTGCAAACCGCACTTCCGGAAGCCATGGTAATTACAGATGCAGATAAGAAATTAATTACTGATATCGTGTTCGATATCATCCCAGATGCTGTAGGAATAGGTATAGGGTTAGGAACAGATGAAAAAACAGTTAAAGCTTTTGAGTCGTTTTTAAAAAACAATACAGCGCCTTTGGTTATTGATGCAGATGGTTTAAATATACTCTCTAAAAATAAAGCGTTATTAAAGTATTTAAAAGAGGATACCATATTAACACCACACCCAAAAGAGTTAAAACGACTTATTGGTGATTGGGAAGATGATTTCGACAAATTAAGTAAAACAAAAGCCTTTGTTAAAAAACACAAGGTATTGGTGATTATAAAAGGAGCTAATTCTATTTCTGTGTATCAGGATAAATTATATATAAATTCTACTGGAAATCCAGGTTTAGCTACAGGAGGAACTGGAGATGTATTAACTGGAATAATTACAGGTTTACGAGCCCAAGGGTATACAGCGTTAGAATCGGCTTGTTTTGGAACGTATTTACATGGAAAATCTGCCGATTTGGCTATCGAATTTAAAGGCTATCAAAGCTTAATAGCTTCAGATGTTATATCGTATTTAGGTCAGGCGTACTTAGATTTATTTAAACAAGCGGATACACCTTTGTCTGAAAAAGAACAAAAACCTGAAGAAGTTAAGAAGTAAAAAAAAAATCCACTGTCATTTTAAAATTAGACATGGGATTTTTTAATGTTATAAAATATGTTGGTTAAAGTGATCCAATCATATCTTCTGGTTTTACCCATTGATCATATTCTTCAGCAGTAACATAACCTAAGTTTACGGCTTCTTCTTTTAAAGTAGTTCCGTTTTCATGAGCAGTGTTTGCAATTTCTGCAGCTTTATAGTATCCAATTTTAGTGTTTAAGGCTGTTACAAGCATTAAAGAATTGTTCAATAGTTCTTTAATTTTAGGATGATTTGGTTCAATTCCAGTAGCACAGTGAATATCAAAACTCACACAAGCATCTCCCAATAATTGAGCAGATTGTAAGAAATTTAAAGCCATAATTGGTTTAAACACATTAAGCTCGTAATGACCTTGAGTTCCTGCAATAGAAATGGCAACATCGTTACCAATAACTTGGGCGCAAACCATAGTTAACGCCTCACACTGTGTAGGGTTTACTTTTCCAGGCATAATTGAACTTCCTGGTTCGTTGGCAGGTATAATAATTTCACCAATTCCACTTCGTGGTCCTGATGCCATCATTCTAACATCATTAGCAATTTTATTTAAAGATACCGCTAATTGCTTTAAAGCACCGTGAGATTCTACAATCGCATCGTGAGCAGCTAAAGCTTCGAATTTATTTTCGGCAGTTATAAATGGAAGGCCTGTAAATTTAGCGATGTAACCAGCTACATTTTCAGAATACCCTTTAGGTGTATTTAAACCTGTTCCAACCGCTGTTCCTCCTAAAGCCAATTCGCTTAAATGTGGAAGTGTATTTTTTAAAGCTTTTAAGCCGTGATCTAATTGAGATACGTAACCAGAGAATTCTTGACCTAAGGTTAAAGGTGTAGCATCCATTAAGTGTGTACGTCCAATTTTAACGACATCTTTAAATGCTTCAGATTTTTTCTTAAGCGTATCGCGAAGTTGAGTTACCGCAGGAATAGTGTTTTCTACAACTTTTTTGTAAGCAGCAATGTGCATTCCAGTAGGGAAGGTGTCGTTAGACGATTGCGATTTGTTAACATCATCGTTTGGTTGTATGGTTTTTTCACCTTCACCAATTACTTTTCCAGCGATTTGATGCGCACGGTTAGCAATAACTTCGTTAGCATTCATGTTGCTTTGCGTACCAGAACCTGTTTGCCAAACCACTAAAGGAAATTGGTCGTCGTGTTGTCCTGCAATAATTTCATCGCAAACTTGTCCTATTAAATCGCGTTTTTCAACCGAAAGTACGCCCAATTCACAGTTTGAATAGGCCGCAGCTTTTTTCAAATATGCAAATCCATAAACAATTTCTAATGGCATTGAAGCCGGTACACCAATTTTAAAGTTGTTACGAGAACGTTCTGTTTGTGCACCCCAAAGTTTATCGGCAGGCACTTTTACTTCGCCCATGGTGTCTTTTTCTATACGATAGTCCATTTTATTATATTTAATGAGTAACAAATTTAACAATTTTGAAGTTTATTTTTTATTCTTATTCAGGATATTTTTATAACAAAAATTTAAGAATAGATTGTTGATAGTCTCTTATAAACCTATTAATTTAGTAGGCATTAATTAAACACTAAACATTATAAATATTATGGCAACAATAAGACTAGGAGATGAAGCTCCAAATTTTACAGCAAAATCTACAGAAGGAGATTTAAATTTTCATGAATGGTTAGGAGATAGTTGGGGTATTTTATTTTCGCATCCAGCAGATTATACGCCAGTTTGTACAACAGAATTAGGAACTGTAGCAAAATATAAAGATGAATTTGATAAACGTAATGTTAAGGTTGTAGCATTAAGTGTTGATGGTGTAGAATCGCATAAAGGTTGGGTTAAGGATATTAACGAAACTCAGCACACCACTGTTAATTTTCCAATTATTGCAGATGAAGACCATAACGTGTCGGACTTGTATGATATGATTCATCCTAATGCGAATAATAATTTAACTGTACGTTCGGTATTTATAATTGATCCAGACAAAAAAGTAAAACTTATTATTACTTATCCAGCATCTACAGGTCGTAATTTCGATGAATTGTTACGTGTAATAGATTCGTTACAATTAACAGCGTATCATAAAGTGGCAACGCCTGCAAACTGGAAAAGTGGAGAGGATTGCGTCGTTTCTCCGAGTATAGAAACTAAAGATATTCCAAATCATTTCCCGAAAGGATTTAAAGAAGTTAAGCCGTATTTAAGAATGACACCGCAACCAGATTTAAAATAAATTTAAATCTTTTTAAAATTATATTAATTCCTATTGTATAAAAAAAGCTTTTAATATATATTTGCGTTAATTATAATATAGACACACACCAATTATGTTCGAATTCGACCAATATTTAGGCTTTTTAGCGTTTTTAACAATTTTAACCATAGGATTTTGGTTAATGGTATTTTTATTAACCTTCGTTGTTCCTTATTGGATTGGTGGAGCTTTATTAGAACGTTTTCAAGAAATAAAAGAAGAAAAGAAAGCAAAAAGAGAAGCGCTTTAATTTCTATACAATATTCATCAAAAAAAGGAAGCTAAATTTTAGCTTCCTTTTTTTATGCGTTATAGTTTAAAATTATTTAAACATATCCATTCCAGGAATATCTGGCATACCGTCTTTAGCTACAGCACCTAATTCAGCTTCATTTATTTTAGTTGCCTTTTCAATAGCTCTATTTAGTGTTAATATTAAATAATCTTCAAGCTGTTCTTTATCTTCAAGTAACGATTCGTCTACCTCAATAGACTTAATTTCTCTATTTGCAGTTAATGTAACTTTCAATTTACCGTCGTTGCTTTGCTCATCAACTAAAACCGTATTTAAACGCTTTTTAGTATCTTCAACTTTCTGTTGGGTTTCTTTTAATTTACCCATCATGCCCATTAGGTCTCCAAACATATTTTTAATATTTTAAAATTCAATACAAAATTATTTAATTTTTATACTTTTGAAAGTTAAAATCAAGAATAAATTATAAACATTTGAAAAAAGAAATTCAACCACCAATAGCAAAAAAGAATCCAGAAAAATTGATTGCTCATAACGATGTGAGAATCGATAATTACTTTTGGTTAAACGATAGAGAAAATGAAGACGTTATTGCGTATTTGAATGCCGAGAATGATTATACCAAGCATAAAATGGCACATACCGAACAATTTCAAAAGGATTTGTTCGAAGAAATGAAATCTAGAATTAAAGAAGACGATGAGTCGGTGCCTTACAAACTTAATGGGTATTGGTATATTACCCGTTATGAAAAAGGTAAAGATTATCCTATTTATACACGAAAGAAAGATACATTAGGAGCAGAAGAAGAAGTTCTTTTCGACTGTAATGAAATGGCTAAGGGGTTTTCTTATTTTAAATTAGGAGGAATTTCAATAAGTGAAGACAATACTCTAGCTGCTTTTTCTACAGATACGGTTAGCCGTAGACAATATACACTTCAAATTAAAAACCTGATAACAGGTGAAGTTTACGACGACCAAATATTAAATACGACAGGAAGTGCCACGTGGGCGAACGATAATAAAACCATTTTTTACACACGTAAAGATGAAGTTACACTGCGATCGGACAAAGTTTATAAACATAAATTACACGAAAATATAGAGGATGTTGAAGTGTTTCATGAAGCAGATGAAACCTATAATACGTTTGTTTATAAAACAAAATCGCATAAGTTTTTAGTTATTGGCTCGGCGAGTACCTTAACTTCTGAATACAGATTTGTTAATGCAAATACACCAGACGAAGAATTTAAAATATTTCAAGAACGTGTTCGAGAACTCGATTACGCCATTGCGCATTATAAGGATAGTTTTTATGTTATTACAAATGCAGATGGTGCAACTAATTTTAAACTTCTAAAAACAGACGAAATTCATACAGAAAAAAGGCATTGGAAAGAAGTTTTACCGCATCGTAAAGATGTTTTACTTGAAGATATAGAAATCTTTAAAGATTACTTAGTAGTTAGTGAACGAGAAAATGGTTTAAATAAAATAAGAATTATTAGTTGGGATGGTAACGAGGATTATTATTTACCATTCGATAGTGAAACGTATACCGCAAATACGGGAAGTAATCCCGATTTCGATAGTGAGTTTCTACGTTATAGCTACAATTCGTTAACCACACCAAGTTCAGTAATCGATTATAATTTTAAAACAAAAGCCAAAGTTGTAAAGAAAGAACAAGAGGTGTTAAGCGACACATTTAATAAAGATAATTATACCTCTGAACGTATTTGGGCAACAGCTCGAGACGGTGTTAAAGTTCCGGTGTCTTTAGTTTATAAAAAAGGATTAAAATTGAACGGAGAAAATCCGTTATTGCTTTATGCGTACGGCTCTTATGGTTCTACAATAGACCCCTATTTTTCAACTGTTAGACTAAGTTTATTGGATCGTGGTTTTATTTATGCTATTGCTCATATTAGAGGAGGTGAGTATTTGGGACGCGATTGGTACGAAAATGGTAAATTACTTACTAAACTGAATACGTTTCACGATTTTATTGATTGTACCAAACATTTAATAAAAGAAAATTACACCACAGAAAAGCATATGTATGCCTACGGAGGTTCTGCAGGAGGATTATTAATGGGGGCAATTATTAATATGAATCCCGAATTATATAATGGTGTTTTAGCAGCTGTTCCTTTTGTAGATGTAGTAACGACAATGTTAGACGATACTATTCCTTTAACAACTGGGGAATATGATGAGTGGGGAAATCCTAATGAAGAAGCGTACTATCACTACATGAAATCGTACTCACCTTACGACAATGTTGAAGCAAAAGAGTATCCAAATATGTTAGTTACAACAGGATTACACGATTCTCAAGTGCAATATTGGGAGCCTGCAAAGTGGGTTGCAAAGTTAAGAGATGTTAAAACTGATGATAATCTATTGTTATTTCAAACCGACATGGATGCAGGTCACGGTGGTGCTTCTGGCCGATTTGAAAGTTTAAAAGAAGTCGCTTTAGAATACGTGTTTCTATTGGAATTGGAGGGAATTACGTCTTAAAATAAAAAAAAATCGTATTTTTGTCAGGTTTTGGTTGGTTTAACAATCAGAAAACAGTTTTTAAACAGCATCTATGAAACATAAAAATCAGGTTTTTGATAATGTATTGGATTTAGTCGGGAACACACCCTTAGTTAAACTAAATAAAATAACTTCTCAACTTAACGGTCATTTTTATGCTAAAGTAGAAGCTTTTAATCCTGGACATTCTTCTAAAGATAGAATAGCTCTATATATTATTGAGCAAGCTGAAAAACAAGGCCTTTTAAAACCTGGAGATACCATTATAGAAACAACATCTGGAAATACCGGATTCAGTATTGCTATGGTGAGTATTATAAAAGGATATGATTGTATATTGGCTGTAAGCTCTAAATCTTCTGCCGACAAAATAGATATGTTACGCACCATGGGAGCCAAGGTTTATGTTTGTCCTGCAAATGTTAGTGCAGACGATCCTAGGTCGTACTATGAAGTAGCTAAAAGATTACATGAAGAAATAAAAGGTTCGGTATATATTAATCAGTATTTTAATCAGTTAAATATTGATACACATTACCAATCTACTGGACCAGAAATTTGGAAACAAACCGAAGGTAAAATTACACATTTAGTAGCGTGTAGTGGAACAGGAGGAACAATTTCTGGCACAGCAAAGTATTTAAAAGAACAAAATCCAGATATTAAAATATTAGGTGTAGATGCTTTTGGTTCGGTACTTAAAAAGTTCCACGAAACCAAAGAGTTCGATGAAAAGGAAATTTATCCATATCGCATTGAAGGTTTAGGAAAAAATTTAATTCCTGCAGCTACAGATTTTAATATCATTGATGAATTTATAAAAGTAACAGACGAAGAAAGTGCACATACAGCTAGACAGATTGCAAAATCTGAAGGTTTGTTTGTAGGATACACTTCTGGAGCTGCAATGCAAGCTGTATTACAATTAGGAAAAACGAAAACATTTTCTACTAATGATGTAGTAGTTGTAATTTTTCCAGATCACGGTTCGCGTTACATGAGTAAGATATATAGTGATAAGTGGATGAACGAACAAGGCTTTTTTGACAGTGTTAATGTCGAGTCTGTTCAAGATATTCAATATATAAAATAATAATAACAAAGGATTGTGTTTTCGTCGAGAAGCGTTGTGCTTTGTTATTAAGTTTGTTAACAACAGATTGTGAAAATATTATGCTATCATAGCATAAATAGCTATTTTTGCAACAAAATTAAGATTAGTAGCTTACATGAAAGATTTATTTGAAAAAATATATAAGGATAAAGGACCTTTAGGTAAATGGGCATCTCAAGCAGAAGGATATTTTGTATTTCCAAAAATTGAAGGCCAAATTTCTAATAGGATGAAATTCCAAGGTAAGGATGTAATTACTTGGAGTATAAATGATTATTTAGGTTTAGCGAATCACCCAGAAGTAAGGAAAGCAGATGCAGAAGCAGGTGCCGCTTATGGTTCAGCGTATCCTATGGGAGCGAGAATGATGTCGGGACATACTGATCTTCATGAAAAATTACAAAATGAATTAGCTGATTTCGTTAGTAAAGAAGCAGCTTATTTATTAAACTTTGGTTATCAAGGAATGGTATCTACAATTGATGCTTTGGTTTCTAAAGACGATATTATTGTTTACGATGTAGATGCACACGCTTGTATTATTGATGGTGTTCGTTTACATATGGGTAAACGTTTTACTTATAAGCATAACGATATTGAAAGTCTAGAAAAAAACCTTGAACGTGCTACTAAAATGGCTGAACATACTGGAGGAGGGATTTTAGTGATTTCTGAAGGTGTATTTGGAATGCGTGGAGAACAAGGTCGTTTAAAGGAGATTGTAGCTTTAAAAGAAAAATATAATTTCAGATTTTTAGTCGATGATGCTCATGGTTTTGGTACTTTAGGTAAAACAGGTGCTGGAGCAGGAGAAGAGCAAGGAGTTCAAGATGGTATAGATGTATACTTCGCAACGTTTGCTAAATCTTTAGCAAGTACTGGAGCTTTTATTGCGGCAGATCAAGAAATTATTGATTACCTAAAATATAATTTACGCTCTCAAATGTTTGCTAAATCATTGCAAATGCAATTAGTAGCAGGAGCTTTAAAACGTTTAGAAATGCTTAAAACCATGCCTGAACTTAAAGCTAAACTTTGGGAAAACACAAATGCATTACAGTCTGGTTTAAAATCTCGTGGTTTCGATATCGGAACAACACAAAGTTGTGTAACGCCAGTGTATTTAAAAGGTAGTATTCCTGAAGCTATGGCTTTAGTAAAAGATTTACGCGAAAATCACGGAATTTTCTGTTCTATTGTAGTGTATCCTGTAATTCCTAAAGGACTAATTTTATTAAGATTAATTCCTACAGCAACACACGATATTCAAGATGTGAATGAAACATTAGATGCTTTTGAAGCAATTCGCTCACGATTAGAAAATGGAACGTATAAACGTTTATCCGCTTCTGTTGCAGCTGCAATGGAGTAGTAGATAAACTGTTTTACTATATTATATAAAAAATCCGAAACTCTAGAGTTTCGGATTTTTTTTATGTTTTAGAATTAAACTAAATCCTTACGGAAAGTTTTTCTACGCTTATATGTTGTAGCATCAAAATGTTTCCAGATTTGATGTGAAGCGAAATTCTCTTCAAGTTCTGGTGTTCGTATACAATTCTCAACGCCCATAGGTTTTAATGTTTCGTAATATTCATTAAATATAATGGCCGTAACACCTTTGTTTTTATATTTTGGATCAACTCCTATTAAATAAAAAGAAACCGTTTTACATTCTTTCTTGGCTTTTAAAAGGTGAAAAAATCCAAACGGATACAATTTTCCTTTAGCTTTTTGTAGTGCTTCAGCAAATGAAGGCATTACCACTGCAAAAGCGACCATGTTATCATTTTCATCCATCACAAATTTTATAAATTCAGGATTGATAAAGGAGATGAATTTTTTCTTAAAATAAGCTTTCTGTACTTCAGTAATTTCAACAAAAGAAGACAATTCTGAGTAGCTTTTGTTGAATAAATCGAACATCTGATCCACGTAAGGCATCAAATCTTTCGTTTTAGTGAAATTTAACGGACGTAAACCATAACGCTTTTTTACTAAATTATTTACGCGATAAAAGAACTCTGGCTTTACATTCGAGAAAGGGAATTTATTCTCTTGATATTCCTTTTCTTGTACCATGCCTAATTTTGTGAAATGCTCGACATAATACGGATAGTTATACCAAGTTATCATTGAACCAATATGATCGTAACCTTCGGTTAAAGCCCCAACTTTATCAAGGTTAGAAAAACCAATTGGCCCTTCTATATAGTCTAGATTGTTTTGTTTCCCTATGTCGTTGGCTTTATTAAGTAGAGCTTTGGTGACTTCAATATCATCAATCGTATCAAACCATCCAAAACGCACTTTATTATTAGATTGTTTTAGATCTAGCTTGTTTATAATTACAGCAATTCTACCTACAATTTTATTGTTCTTAATAGCAACAAATAAATTAGCATCGGCATCTTGAAATACAGGGTTTACATCTATGTTAAAGACTTCCATTTCTTGCGAAATAATAGGAGGAACCCAATATGGAGACCCTTTGTAAAGTTCGAATGGAAATTTCACAAAATCTTTAAGTTCTTTTTTAGTATGTACTTCTTTAAGTGTAATCATTTAGGGGTGCTGGATTCTATTAGTTTTTAAAGTACGAAAATTGAGGTTTAGAATTATTAATATGGGTGTTTTAATTATCCATATTATATTCTGTAGGAGCAGAATCAGTATCCTGTCCAAAATTATATAATTCTTTTTCGTTTCTATTTTTTTCAGCTTCCTCTCTAGCAGAAGCGCCATCTACTTCTACTTCTTTGTCTTTATGTAAATCGATTCTGTAAGATGCTCCAAAGTTAAAGCTAAACATTGTAGGCGTGTCTTTTACGTTAAAAGTCGCAGAGGCGTCGAATTGTAAATCTTTATTCCATAAATAAGCACCTCCTAATCGAAATAAATCATCTGAATAAAAATTACTTTTAATACCTTGATATTCTCCAAAAGCCACCCATTTTTCTCCAAAACCATGAGTTAAAGTGAAAATATATTGTAAGTCTGATGCATCTAAATCGTTAGCATCTTTCATGCCTATTCTGTTTTTAGATAAATTCATAATAAAAACCCATCCGCTTGCAAAATTATTTTGAGTCATAATTTCTACTTTAGGACTAATACCTTCAACACCTTGTGGTGTGTATGGATTTAGATCTGTATCATAATTTACTCCGGCATAAACCGAAACAGCAGGAATTAAACGTTTCCATTTAAAAGAATGATTCGCTTTATAACTATAAAGGTTGGGTTTGTCTGCTTCAGAATCTTTATACGGATCATAAAGCAAATATTTAGCACCTGCAGACAAATATTTAAAATTAGAACGGCTATAGTCGTTTGAAATGCTGGATCTATTATCGGTATACCTATCGCTTTGAAAGGTACCATCTACAATAATTTCTAAAGGTTCCCATAGTAAACCATAACGTGCTGCAAAATCTACACCACCACCTTTAACATCATATTCTAAGGGTATATGGTCTTCTTTAATATAATAAGGACCAGCTTCTAACTGTATAACATTTACACCTACGGCAAAGGCACTTTTAGACACACCAGGTCTATTAGAGTTAATAACTTCTGTATATTGTCCGAAAACAAAGAGTGGTAAAGTACAAATGATTATAGCAATATAGGTTTTCATGTAGATTGTGATTTGAGGTCTCAGTCATCAAATATAGAGATTTTATATTTTTTTTATCAATTTACAATTCATTTTAAAATATAAGAATTGTATTTTTGTTCAAAATTCTAACTATGCTTCAATACGCTTCGGCGACAGGTTTAATGAGAACGATATTAATAATTTTACTAATTTGGTTTGGTGGGAAGATTCTTTTAAGATTATTCGCTCCTGTTATTATGCAGTTTTTTGTGAAAAAAGCGGAAGAAAAATTCGGTTCCCAATTCAATCCTAACCAACAAAAACGTCAGCAAGCTCCACCAGAGGGGGAAGTTGTTATAGATAAAATACCAAAACAAGAAACTTCAAATAAAAATGTAGGTGAATATGTAGATTACGAAGAAATTGATTAATTTTCGGAATCTAAGTTTAACACATTTTCATGTCATTTTCAGTTAAAAAACTACTACCACATTTCTTAGTACTTATAGGTTTTGTAATTATTTCGTTAGCCTATTTTAGTCCCGTTTTAAAAGGAAAAGAAATTTTTCAGAGCGACATCATGCATTATATTGGGATGTCTAAACAGCAAAAGGATTTTAAGGCTCAAACGGGAGAAGAAACCTATTGGACTAATAGTGCTTTTGGTGGAATGCCAACGTATCAGCTTGGTGCAAAATATCCGCATAACTACATTAAAAAATTAGATTTAACGATTCGGTTTTTACCAAGGCCGGCCGACTATCTATTTCTATATCTTATAGGGTTTTACATTTTGCTTCTGACTTTAAAAGTCAATTTTAAACTCGCGGCTTTAGGAGCCTTGGCATTTGGTTTTTCTACCTATTTAATTATTATACTAGGCGTGGGGCATAATAGTAAAGCACACGCTATTGCTTATATGCCGTTAGTTTTAAGCGGTATTTTACTCACGTTTCAACGCAAATATATTGCAGGATTTCTGTTAACCACAGTGGCGATGGGATTAGAATTGGTGGCTAATCACTACCAAATGACCTATTATTTAATGCTACTGGTCTTAATTTTAGGCGTTGCTTATTTAGTAGATGCGTACCAGAAAAAAGAATTACCAGAGTTTTTTAAAGCTGTAGGTATTTTGTTGGTAGCCGTTATTTTGTCTATCGGATTAAATGCAACCAATATTTTAGCAACTCAGGAATATGTTAAAGAAAGCACACGAGGCCAGAGTGAGTTAACTATAAATGCAGATGGTTCGGCAAAAGCGGTATCTACAGGATTAGATAAAGACTATATTACGGAATATAGTTACGGAAAATTAGAAGCTTTAAACCTATTTATCCCTCGAATATTTGGTGGAGGAAGTCATGAAGATGTAGGTACAGATTCCGAATACTACCAATTTAATTTAAAACGTGGTGCAACACCTGTTCAGGCTAGAGAAATTGTTAAACAAGCACCGACATATTGGGGAATTCAGCCTATTGTTGAAGCGCCTGCCTATGTAGGTGCGGTAATATTATTTTTATTTGTTCTTGGATTATTCTTGGTTAAAGGGCGTTTAAAATGGTGGTTAGTTGGCGGAACGGTGTTGTCATTATTATTATCGTTTGGAAAAAACTTCGGTCTGTTAACCGATTTATTTATCGATTATGTACCGATGTACAATAAGTTTAGGGCAGTAAGTTCTATTCAAATTATTTTAGAATTGTGTATTCCTATATTGGGAGTTTTCGGATTGGTAGAGTTATTTAAACCTTCAGTTTCTGATGACGATAAATTTAAAGCATTTAAATATACTGCAGGAATCACTGCAGGATTGGCTGTGCTTTTATTGCTAGTTAAATCTACATTGTTCGATTTTGTTGGAGGAAACGATGGGTATTATGCTCAGAATTACGGTCCAGAGTTTATTGATGCTATTCGAGCAGATCGTGCATCTATGTTTACTAGCGATACATTAAGAACATTACTCTTTGTGGTGTTGTCGGCAGGATTGGTTTTTCTTTTTATAAAGAAAAAAATGTCTGAAACACTTGTCGTCGTGAGTTTTGCAGTATTGATATTATTTGATTTAATAGGCGTGGATAGACGTTATGTGAATAACGATGACTTTAGATCGTCTAGTCAAATCAATAGACCATTTCAGCCTAATGCAGCAGATTTACAGATTTTAAAAGATACCACCCATTTTAGAGTGTTCGATGTGACTTCTGGTGCAGCACGAGCGTCTTATTTTCATAATTCTTTAAACGGATATCATGCGGCTAAGTTGGGACGTTATAATGAAGTTTTCGATTTTTATATTTCAAAAAACAACATCAACGTGTTAAACATGTTGAATACAAAATACATTATTGCTCAAGACGAAAAAGGCGGATATTTCCCTTATGAGAATACCGATGCAAACGGAAATGCATGGTTTGTTAATCGTGTAGAAACTGTAGAAACTGCCAATCAAGAGATTCAGAAATTAGACAGTTTAAATACGAAACATGTTGCTGTGTCTACTTCAAAAGTTATAAAATATTCTAAAAATGTCATCGATTCTACAGCTTCAATACAAGCTATAACATATAAGCCTAACTATATTAAATATAAATCGAATAATACTCAAAACGGTTTCGCAGTGTTTTCAGAGATTTATTATTCTGAAGGTTGGAATGCATACATCGATAATACATTAGTGCCTCACGAACGCGTAAATTATATTTTAAGAGGTTTAGATATTCCTGCTGGAAATCATACTATAGAATTTAAATTTGAACCTGCTGTTATTAAAAAGGGAAGTACTATTGCGCTAGCAAGTTCGGCTGTTCTTGGTATTTTAATTTTGATTGGATTGTTTTTCGGATTTAAAAAATTATCTTCAACAGAAGATTAATTTCATTTTACAATGAAAAAAAATGTGCTTATCGTTACCTATTACTGGCCACCTGCGGGAGGTCCAGGAGTACAACGTTGGCTAAAATTTGTAAAATACTTACCCGAATTTAATATAAATCCTATTGTTTATATTCCTGAAAATGCTAACTATCCGCTACTTGATCAAAGTTTAATACATGAGATTTCACCAGATATAACCATTTTAAAATCACCTATTAGCGAACCTTATAAGTTTGCAAGGTTGTTATCGGGAAAGAAAGCTAATACAATTAGTAAAGGGATAATTACAGAAACAGGAAAGCAGAGTAAAATGGAACAACTTATGCTTTACATCAGGGGTAATTTTTTTATTCCAGATGCTAGAAAGTCTTGGGTAAAACCATCTGTAGCACTATTAAATAATTATATTACTGAACATAATATTGAAACTGTAATTACTACAGGACCGCCTCACAGTTTGCACTTAATAGGTTTAAAATTAAAAAAGCATTTAAATATAAAATGGATTGCCGATTTTAGGGATCCTTGGACCACGATAGGGTATCATAAAGAACTAAAATTAACTAAATCATCTCAGGCCAAACATAAGCAATTAGAGTCGGAGGTATTGAATTCTGCAGATGCAGTTATTGTAACAAGTAATCCAACTAAAACTGAATTTGAAGCTCTTACAAGTAAACCAATTCATGTAATTACAAATGGCTATGATACTGTAAAAACGGAAGCAATTACTATTGATGAAAAATTTACATTAGCCCATATTGGTTCATTATTATCTAAGCGAAATCCTAAAGTATTATGGCGTGTTTTAAGTGATCTTGTAAAAGCGAGAACAGAATTTGCTCAGGATTTTCAGCTAAACATTATAGGAAGCATTGGGGAAGATGTGCTTCAATCCATTGAAAAATCAGGTTTAAGTACATATGTAAATAATGTTGGTTATGTTTCTCATGAAGAAGCAATTAAATATCAGAAACAATCTCAAATTTTATTATTAATTGAAATTGATTCTGAAGACACTAAATGTATTATTCCTGGAAAGTTATTCGAATACATGGTGTCTAATCGTCCAATTTTGGCAATGGGTCCAGAAGATTCAGATGTAGAAACTATTATAAAAAACACGAATACTGGACAATACTTTTTGTATAACGATTATAACGGATTGAAAAAAGAAATCTTAAAATATTACGAAGCTTTTCAAAACGGGAATTTACAAACTTACCCTATCGGATTACAAAAATACAGTAGGCGTTCGCTTACCGAATCGCTTTCAAAAATACTATAATGGGAGTTGTAATCAATCAATCAATTAAGAATACTATTATAACGTATTTGGGTTTTGGTTTAGGTGCTATAAATACGTTGTTTTTATTTACGCGTTTTTTAAGCGATGAGTATTTTGGTTTAATAACTTTTATATTATCTACAGCAAATATTTTAATGCCTTTAATGGCCTTTGGGGTGAATAATACCATAATAAAATTCTATTCTACTTTTAAAACTCGACATACCCAAAATTCGTTTTTAACTTTAATTCTGTTTTTACCTTTAGTGGTTATTATTCCTTTTGGAACTATTGGATATCTGGCTTTCGATTTTATTAGTAATTGGATTGCTAACGACAACGAGTTGGTTAAAGAATATGTGTGGTTAATTTATATTGCAGCTATAGTGTTTGCATATTTCGAGGTTTATTATTCTTGGGCCAAAGTCCAAATGCAATCGGTATTTGGAAATTTTATGAAAGAAGTTTTCCATAGACTAGGGACTATGGTGCTATTGTTTTTATTATACTTAGATATTGTTTCTGTAGACCAGCTTATTATTTTAATTGTTTTGGTTTACGTGATACGAACCTGTATCATGATGATTTATGCTTTTAGCATAAAACGTCCAGTAATTAAGTTTTCTAAGCTCACTAATGTTTCTGATATATTAAAATACACTTCTTTAATTATCATTGCAGGTTCTGTAGCTAACATTATTCTAGAAATCGATAAGTTTATGATTGGTTTCTATAATATTCTTGAAAACGTAGCGTATTACAGTGTGGCCATTTATATTGCTTCGGTAGTGGGTGTGCCTTCAAGGTCGATGCATCAGATTACAAATCCGTTGACTGCAAAATATCTAAATGAAAAAAACAAAGAGGGATTAGAGGATTTATACAAAAAATCTTCATTGAACTTATTAATAATTAGTGGCTTTATATTCCTACTAATCATACTTAATATCAACGAGTTGTATAAACTAATTCCAGAACAATTTGGAAGTGGAATATTGGTTGTTTTTCTTATTGGTATTGCTAAATTATTCGATAATCTTTTAGGAAATAATAACGCCATTTTGTTTAACAGCGACTACTATAGAATTGTATTAATTCAAGGGATGTTTTTAGCATTGATTTCAGTTTTACTCAATATATATTTTATTCCTCTTTATGGTTTAAATGGAGCAGCTTATGCAACATTTATCTCTGTATTTTTATACAATACCATAAAAATATCTTTTGTTTATAGGAAGTTTAAAATGCTGCCTTTTTCTGAGAATACATTGAAAGTATTTGGGTTAATTACAATAACAGCTTTAATCTTTTATTTTTGGGATTTTCCGTTTCATCCTGTAGTAAATATTGGTTTAAAATCAATAATTATAGGACTGCTGTACGGTGGTATTTGTTATATCTTTAATCTTTCAGAGGATATTACAACCATTTTAAATAACATATTAAAACAGTTTGTAAAATAAGAAGATCCTGAAAGACGCTTTGGGGCGAACTATAGATCAAGACCTTCTGTATATTTGTTTTTTATTAAAGAATGATTAACTACTTTGTCTAGAGTAATTCGATGTTCTAGAACTTGTGTTTTTAGTTCGAGCTTTGGTATTACTAGATGTATTACTTTGTGTATTAGATTTACGTGTAGTAGTCGATTTTGGTTGTGCTTCCCGTCTAGAATTGGTGTTAATCTTTTGTGAATTCTTATTTGTACGAGACGATGTAGTGTTCGAATTAGTAGTATTAGACTGTTGCACACGTGGCGTTCTAGAGTTTGCTGTATTATTAGAATACGCTTTGTTAGAAGTTGACCTCGTACTTGTTCTCGTATTCGCTGCTGTATTTTTTGTGTTAGCGTTATTAGAACGTGAACTGCTTGTAACTGTATTTCGGGTATTATAATTATTAGTTCTAGACCTGCTATTTACTGCAGTTGTTCTAGTGGAATAACTTGGCCTTGTAGTTGTTGCTGTATTTGTATTAGATTGAGTGTTTCTTCGGTAGGTGTTAGAATTATAAGTTCTGCTTACTACTGGTCGACTGTTGTTTCTATAAGGTTTTGTATAAGAACGTCTTACAGGACGATAATTTTTTCTATAAGGTTTGTTATAGACTACCGAATAATTTGGTCTTGGAATTTGATAATAACTGTGCCAAGGTTTATACATATACCCCATATTACGAGGATTTATATACCCAGAAAAATGAGTATAGACATAGTTATTATAGTATATATTCATATTACCAATATGGGAAACTAAACCATAAGCATTGTAATTAATAACCACATGTCCAGCTTGTGCAATTCTTCCATAGTTATCGTAATAAATTGGGATATTCTGAATTTGAATTATAGCTCCGTATTCATCGTATTGTACATATGGATTGTAATTATATCCAGTGTTAAAACTAAATTGAACATTTGGAGAATTAAAAACAATATTCGTTGAGTTATTAACACCTTGCATGTAAAAGTCGAACTGACCATCTTGAAAAATAGAGAACTCTACATCTTGTTCAATGAATATAAAAGATTTGAGCTCGTTATAATGTAAAGATGTAACTTCTGAATTCTTATATATAGAAGCCTGAGTCGCCGGTATAGCTAATAGGAATACGAATAGGAGAGTAAAAATTGATTTCATAGCATCAGTTTTTGATTAACATTGAATGAAATACAAACAACGTGCCATAAACCAAAACAATTTTGAATTTTAATTAAAGAAATCTAAATTTCGATGTCGATACTGTATAGAAATTAATTAGTTTATACGATTTTATTAATACAATTAATAGAATGTTTATCTCTAGAATTTATTTAAAAGCATCCATTGTAAACCGATAATGGTTTTAGCATCTTTAAAAGCATTTGCATATAATTTAGCTTTAATTTCTGAAATAGGAATTTTAATTAACTGAATATCTTCTTGTTCAGCATCTAATCCACCTCCTTTAAAAATTTTATCTGTAGAATTCACTTCAGCATAGAATGCATTCACTTTTTCCGAACTTCCGCCTGGAGAAGCAAAATATTCGCCAATAAATTCCATAGTATTAACTTGATAACCAATTTCTTCAGCAATTTCACGTTTTGCGCATTCCATTGGGTCTTCATCATCTTCCATACAGCCCGCAACGATTTCTAAAAGCCAACCATCAAAATTGTTATGCATAATTGTAGGGTATCGAAACTGATTTACCAATAAAATAGTATCTGTATCTTTTTCAACCAAAACAACAGCTATAGCACTTCCACGGTCTAGACATTCTCTAACAACTTCTACTTGTTCGTCGCTATTAAATGTATCATGAGTAATTGTAGCTTTTTTTACAGTAAAAAATTCTTTGTAAACGATGTCTTCTTTAATAATGCTATACTTCATAGTTGATTCTTATAAGAGGCTAAGGTAATTAATTAAAACATGTATAAAAAAGTTACTTATCTTCACTTTTTAGATTTTTTAATTCCGTTTATGAGTAAAACCTGTAAAAACTGCGATTTTAGTTTTGATGAAACATTTAATTATTGCCCCAATTGTGGGCAGAATTACCATGAAAAATTAACGGTTAATGATATTTTTATAAATACGATTAACAATTATTTTTCTGTAGATGCTCGCTTTTTTAAAAGCTTTTTTCCGTTGCTATTTAAACCTGGGTTTTTAGCTTTACAATTTGTGGAGGGTAAACGATTAAAATATTTAAATCCCGCTCAGTTTTATTTATTTGCCAGTGTGGTGTTTTTCTTTTTGTTTTCTTTTCATGTAAATAAAGAAGAAGCACGCATAGATGCTGAAGTCAATCAAAATTTTAAAAATTTAAAAGCTCATATAGAAAAAGATTCTTTAAATCTAAATGAAGAAGATATTAAAAATCTTGAAATGCAATTTATTAATGGTGAAAAAACAAATATTAATCGGTCTACCTTAGATTCGTTAGTACAAGTAGGAGCGTCTGGTGATCAAGTTTTAGAAGCTTTTGGGGTAGATTCTAATGAGAGTGCTATCAGTAAAAAGTTTTACAAGCAAATGTTTAAACTTTATAAACACAGAAGTAGTACTCCACTAATAGACACCTTTTATAATTATGTTCCTATTTCATTATTCGTGTTACTACCTATATTTGCGTTCTTTTTACATATGATGCATTATAGAAAAAGACAGTATGCCGAACATTTGGTATTTAGCCTATACTATTTTGCTTTTCTATTTATGTTGTTTAGCTTTTTTACTGTCGCTCACTTTTTGTTTGAAATGCCTTCATTTTCAAAACAACTTATATTAATACTAAGTTTTGTGTACTTCTATTTTGCAATCCGTAAATTTTATAAATCTAGAAAAAGAACAAGCCTTGCAAAGGCGGCAATAATTTCAGTTGTGTTTATAGCTTTAATTATTCCAGTAGCCTTGGCTATTATAGGTACAGCGGCGTTTCTGTTTTATTAATATGTATTTTAAATTTTATCTTTTAAGTATTTTGCAGTTACGCTATTCTTATTTTTAACGAGTTCTTCTGGAGTTCCAAAAGCAACAATTTCGCCACCATATTCACCGCCACCAGGACCAAGATCTATAATATAATCGGCGCATTTTATAAGTTCTAAATTATGCTCTACAACAATTATAGAGTGTCCTTTTTCAATTAATGCTCTAAAGGATTTTAAAAGTTTCTGAATATCATGAAAATGTAATCCTGTTGTAGGCTCATCGAAAATGAATAAGGCTTTTTCTTTAGTGTTTCCTTTGCCTAAAAAAGTTGCCAACTTAATACGTTGTGCTTCTCCTCCAGAAAGGGTAGAAGAGCTTTGACCCAAAGTTACATATCCTAAACCAACATCTTGAAGTGGTTGTAACTTATTCTTTATTTTGGTTTCCTTATATAAATCGAAAAATGCAATCGCATCATCTATAGTCATATTTAAAATATCGTCTATAGATTTATCCTGAAACGTTACTTCTAAGACTTCTTTTTTAAAACGCTTTCCGTTGCAAGTTTCACATTGTAAATGCACATCTGCCATAAATTGCATCTCTATAGTAACTTCACCTTCTCCTTTACAGGTTTCACAACGTCCGCCATCTACATTAAAAGAAAAATGCTTGGCTTTATAATCACGTATTTTACTTAGTTTTTGGTTGGCATATAAGTTTCTAATATCGTCGTATGCCTTAACATAGGTTACAGGATTAGAACGAGACGAACGACCAATAGGATTTTGATCAATAAACTCTATGTTTTTTATAGTACTATAATTCCCTTTTAATTCTGAAAATTGTCCAGGTTTGTCTCCGAATCCTGTTAGTTCTTTTTGAATGGCAGGATACAAGATTTTTTTAACCAATGTACTTTTTCCACTTCCAGATACCCCCGTTACTACGGTAAGCATATTTAAAGGAAATACAGCATTTACATTTTTTAGATTATGTTCGCGGGCACCAAAAATTTCTATTTGATATTTTGAAGTTAGACGTTTTTTAGGCACCTTAATTTCCATATCACCATTTAGATATTTGGCCGTTAAAGATTCCGAATTTAATATATCTTGATAGGTTCCTGTAGCAACAACTTCACCTCCAAATGTACCGGCTTCAGGTCCGATATCTATAATTTCGTCAGCAGCTTGCATGATGTCTTCGTCGTGTTCTACTACAATAACAGTGTTTCCTAAATCGCGTAAGGCTTTTAAAACGCCAATTAAGCGTTCAGTATCTTTTGGGTGCAATCCAATACTTGGTTCATCTAGTATATACATAGACCCAACCAAACTACTTCCTAAAGATGTGGCTAAATTTATACGCTGACTTTCACCACCAGACAAGGTGTTAGAACGTCTGTTAAGCGTTAAATAATTTAAGCCGACATTCGATAAAAATTCTAAACGACTATTGATTTCTTTCAATAATCGATTTGAAATTTTTGTGTCATTTTCATTCAGTTCTAGCTGACCAAAAAAAGCTGCTAATTTATCTAAAGGTAATTCTACTAAATCGGTAATGGTTTTTCCTCCAATTTTAACGTAATTCGCTTCAATACGTAAACGTTTCCCTTGGCACGTTTTACATTTTGTTTTTCCGCGATAGCGAGAAAGCATAACACGGTTCTGAATTTTATAAGCTTTAGCTTCTAATTCGGCAAAGAAACTCGATAAACCTTCAAAATACTGATTTCCATTCCAAACGAGTTGTTTCTGGGCATCAGTCAATTCAAAATAAGGTTTATGAATTGGGAAGTTGAATTTATGAGAGTTATTAACCAATTGGTCTCTGTACCAACTCATACTTTCGCCTCGCCATGGGAAAATTGCATTTTCAAAAACGGAAAGTGCTGTATTAGGTACTACTAAATCATCGTCTATACCTACAACATCGCCATAACCCTCGCAAGTAGGACAAGCACCATAAGGGTTATTAAAGCTAAATAAATGGACATTGGGTTCTAAAAATGTAATGCCATCTAATTCATAATTATTACTAAAGGTACGTGTTGTATTGTCACTTAAAGCTTGAATAGAACAGGTTCCTTTTCCTTCGTAAAAAGCGGTTTGCACAGCATCGGCTAATCGATTAAAGAAATCTTCATTATCTCTAAAAATAATACGATCTACAACCAGTTCTATAGTTTCTACTTTGGCATCGTCAGGAGCATCTTCAATACGTAGAACATTATCGTCAATTTTAATTCTAGCGTAACCTTGTTGCTTTAAAGCATTCAATTTATCTTTTAATTCTCTACCTTCTTCAAGAATAATTGGGGCAAGGAGTAATAATTTGTCACCATCTTGAAATGTTTTTACATACGAGATTACATCGGAAACGGTATCTTTTTTTACTTCATGACCTGAAACAGGGGAGTAGGTGCGACCAATTCTAGCAAATAACAATTTTAAGTAATCGTAAATTTCTGTTGTAGTTCCAACTGTAGACCTCGGATTGGTAGAGTTCACTTTTTGCTCTATGGCAATGGCTGGAGCTATACCTTTTATATAATCTACTTTTGGCTTATTAAGTCGGCCTAAAAATTGTCTAGCATAACTAGATAAGCTTTCAACATAACGACGTTGACCTTCTGCATACAAAGTGTCGAAAGCTAAACTTGATTTTCCAGATCCAGAAAGACCTGTAATTACAACAAGTTTGTTTCTAGGAATTACGACATCTATATTTTTCAAGTTGTGCAATTTTGCACCTTTAATAATGATGTTTTGTTTAGGGTTTACTTCAGAAAGATTAATACTCATAGCGTCTTTTAGGTCTAGTTTTCAAAGATAACATAAGTATTTCAGCTAAGAAAGTAGAATGTTGTCCTTTAAAATGTTAAAAAAAATATAAATAATATTTTGTGATTTGTATAAGAATATTTATATATTTGACCAAATAATTCAAACAAAATACAGCCTATACTGCACCTTTACTTTTAAAACATTTTAACCCAAGTACAGAAGATTAACACCCTTCCTTGTCTTAAAAGTAATTGACTATGCAAAAAGAACTTATCACCGACGCTGTGTTAGTAAGCAACTATATTAAAGGAAACGAACAGGCTTTAGAAACCCTTATTATAAGGCATAAGCAAAAGATTTATAGCTTTATTTATTCTAAAGTATACGATAGGGATGTGGCTGAAGATATTTTTCAGGACACGTTTATAAAAGTTATAAATACTCTTAAAATGGGGAATTATAACGAAGAAGGTAAATTTATTCCTTGGGTTATGCGCATCTCTCACAACCTTGTTATAGATTATTTTAGAAAAAACAACCGCATGCCTAAATTCGATAATTCTGGTGAATTTAGTATTTTTTCAATTTTAAGTGATTCGTCTTTAAATGCAGAGAAACAAATTATTAAAGATCAAGTAGAATTAGACGTAAGACGCTTAATTGACGAACTACCTGAAGATCAAAAAGAAGTGATTTTGATGCGCATGTATAACGATATGAGTTTTAAAGAAATTTCGGATAAAACAGGGGTAAGTATAAACACAGCACTAGGTAGAATGCGTTATGCACTAATTAATATGCGGAAATTGATTGAAAAAAATAATATGGTTTTAACAAATTAGTATAATAAACACATTTAAATGCCGTTATAATATTAATAACTTAAAATATTATACATGGATAAACTCTACCCTAAGACTACAAGTCAAATTAAATTAGCACCAAAAAAAGAAACTTTAAAGTTTCTGTTAGATTATTCTAAAGCATTAAAAGTTATAGATGTTAAAACCGAAAAGTTTAAAGTTATTTTAAACTAAAAACAAAAAAGTCCTGATTTAATTAGGACTTTTTTGTTTTGTAATAGTTATCTATTACAGTTTTTCTACCAATTGTTTTTGTAATAATATCTTTATCTAAATCCCAGCCTCGTGCTGGTGAAAATTGACGTCCATACCAAATTATTTGTAAATGTAAATCGTTCCATAATTCTTCTGGAAATAAACGTTTGGCATCTTTTTCGGTTTGTACCACATTTTTTCCACTACTTAAATTCCACCGATACATGAGTCTCTGAATATGTGTATCTACAGGAAAAGCCGGAATTCCGTAGGCTTGAGATAAAACTACAGCTGCTGTTTTATGTCCAACAGCAGGTAATTCTTCTAATGCTTCATAAGTTCTAGGCACTTCACCATTATGTTTATCAATTAAAATCTGCGACAATCCATGAATCCCTTTACTTTTCATAGGAGATAAGCCAACGGGTCTAATTATATCTCGAATTTCATCAACAGTAAGTTTTACCATGTCGTACGGGTTATCTGCTTTTTCAAATAAAAGCGGTGTAATCTGGTTTACACGAACGTCTGTACTTTGTGCCGACATTAAAACGGCAATTAATAATGTATATGGGTCTTTATGATCTAAAGGAATTGGAATTTCAGGATATAAATCTTTTAGGGTATTTATAACAAACTCTACTTTTTCTTGTTTAGTCATTATTGTATTTTTGAATAAATTATAATATTATGACAACTTTAAAAATAGGAGATAAGGCTCCAGATTTTTCTGCCAAAGATCAAGATGGCAATATAATTTCTTTAAATGATTATAAAGGTAAAAAATTAGTGATTTTTTTCTATCCAAAAGCGAGTACACCTGGTTGTACAGTAGAAGCTTGTAATCTTAGAGATAATTTTGAACGTTTTAAAGCGTTAAATTACGAAATTCTTGGTGTAAGCGCTGATAGTGAAAAACGTCAGACAAATTTTAGAAACAAACACAAATTTCAATATCCGTTATTGGCAGACGACGACAAGACGGTTATTAATGCATTTGGAATTTGGGGACCTAAAAAGTTTATGGGTCGTGAGTACGATGGTATTCACAGAACTACATTTGTAATTAATGAAGAAGGTGTTATTGAAGACATCATCTTAAAAGTAAAAACAAAAGCACACGCCGAACAAATTTTAGATTAAAACTCTGGTGTTACATAACGCTCATCTTGAGTAGAGCTATCATCTAAAGTTCCTAAATTAAATATATCTTGACTCACACCGGGCAATTGAATGTTGGTTAAAATTGTACTAACCTCGTAAGATTGCTCAATGGTGTGTTGTCTATATGCCGTTGCTGGTACAGTATTGGCAACTTCCGGATTTAAATAATCGGCACCTACACTACTAAATGTAATATCGTTTGCTGGATTTTGATCCTGACTTTTATTTTCTTCATCTCGCGTTAATACTCCGTCTCCATCATCATCATCATCTAAATAATCAGGAATACCATCAGCATCAGTATCTAAAGAATTTACAAAACCTTCTCCATCTATATAATTAGGAGATTCACTACTGGTTTTTATATTATCGCCATCGTCATCATCGTCTAAATAGTCTGGAATACCATCGCCATCCGTATCTGTCGGGTTGGTACTTGGGTCGTTGTCTCCATCTAAATTTTCATCTTCAACATCTGCAGGAATGCCATCATTATCATCTTCAGTCAATATTGTAGTAATAGTAGCCACACCAGATGTACTCTCTAAATCGCTAATAATTGTAACATCTGAAGGCGGTACGTCGTTACAGAAAAAATCATCTGGATCGGCGTTATAAGATCTGTAATTAAATGGGTTAGAAGAGCTAATATCTATTGTTGTAACCAGTGTATTATCTTCTCCAACTTCTAATAAATCCTCTAGTGTAAGTGCTGGAGATGTAATTTGTAAGGACAAAGACTCATAAGGATCAGATTCTATATTGTAGAATACCAATTCGCCACAACTTTCGTAGGTATAATCAAAATCAAAATCAACTATAATAATATCGCCATCATCACAAGATAAAAATGTGAAAAGACTTAGAAAAATAATGAATGATAACTTACGCATAGAAATGTATTTAATCGCAAAAATAATGATTTGACAAATTATAACTAGACTTATTGAAAATAATTTTATTTGAAGTAATTTTGCAACATGAAAAAGGTGTATTTTGATAGTGCTGCAACCACTAAAATTAGGGAAGAAGTTATAGTTAAGATGTCTGATGTTATGACTACGGTTTATGGTAATCCATCGTCATCTCATAGTTTTGGAAGGTCTTCTAAAACCTTGGTTGAAACGGCTAGAAAGACTATTGCTAAGCAGTTAAATGTTTCAGAATCAGAAATAGTGTTTACCTCTGGAGGCACCGAGGCCGATAATTTAGTGCTTTTAAGTGTTGTTAAAAATTTGGGAGTAAAACGAATTATCACTTCTAAAATTGAACATCATGCGGTTTTACATACTGTAGATTTTTTAGTTGAAACAGAAGGTGTTTCGGTGGAATATGTGAAATTAGATAAGCATGGTGTAGTAGATTATTCAGATTTACAGCGACTTCTTAACGCTTCTGAAAAACAAACTCTAGTAAGCCTGATGCATATTAATAATGAAATAGGTTCTATTTTAGATTTAAAGCGTACGGCAGAACTTTGTAAGTTGAATAATGCTTTATTTCATAGTGACACCGTGCAATCTATTGGGCATTACGAGTTGGATTTAAAAGCAATTCCTATAGATTTTTTGGCGTGTAGTGGACATAAATTTCATGGACCTAAAGGTGTTGGATTTGTTTTTATTAGAAAACATTCTGGTTTACACGCTATGATTCATGGTGGTGAACAGGAACGTGGACTAAGAGCAGGCACAGAGGCTGTACATAATATAGTAGGCTTAGAAACTGCGTTTAAGTTGGCTTATCAAAATTTAATCGAAGAACGAGATGCAGTTATAGAATTGAAGCGTTATTTTATTTCGGAATTAGAATTAGCTTTTCCTGAAGCTACATTTAATGGCGATTCTTCAAATTTAGAACATAGCGCTTATACGATGCTAAATGTATGTTTCCCTTTTGATGCAAGTAAAACGCAATTGCTATTATTTCAATTAGATTTAAAAGGAATCGCTTGTTCTAGAGGAAGTGCATGCCAAAGTGGTAGCCAGAAAGGGTCGCATGTATTGGCTGAAATTTTAAATGAAGCAGATTTTAAAAAACCATCTCTTCGATTTTCTTTTTCACATTATAACACAAAAGACGAAGTTGATTATGTTATAGAGGCTTTAAAAGCATTTTCTACTACTGCTAATAAGAACTAAATTTGAAAATCTGAATTTTATCCGTGAATCGTTTGGCTTTTACTTAAATCTCTCATGATTTCAGCTTCAAAATCTAATAGGCTTTGCCATTTTTCATTCACTTCATCTTTATCGCCGTACTGTCTAGCAAATCCTAAAAACATGGTGTAATGATTAGCTTCGCTTACCATAAGTTTTCGGTAAAATTCTGCTAATGATTTATCTTCTAATTCTTCAGATAATAATCTGAAGCGTTCACAACTTCTTGCTTCAATTAATGCGGCATACAATAAACGATGTACTAATTGTGTGGTTCTGCTTCCACCTTTAGGAAAGAAGGTTATTAATTTTAGAACATATTCATCTTTTCTATCACGCCCTAAAACCCAACCGTTTTCTAAGATTAAGTCGTGAACCATTTTAAAATGACTGATTTCTTCTTTAACTAAAGCAACCATTTCCTGAACCAATTCGGTGTATTCAGGGAAACTTACAATTAATGAAATGGCCGTACTCGTTGCTTTTTGTTCGCAATAGGCATGATCGGTTAATATGTCTTCAACATTTTTTTCTACAATATTAACCCATCTTGGATCTGTTGGTAATTTTAAGCCTAGCATACGTTTAAATTTTAGTTGTTGTTTCGGTGATTTTAAAATCACCTTGTTTTGAAATAGTAAGTAGAAATGATTTGTTGATAGAAGCATCTTCTGGTTTACTATAAAAAATATTAAAAATTACGGAGTCTTTAGAAAAATCTTGACTGTCATCTATCCATATACTTTTTAATATATAAGAATCTAATAGTTTAGAAGTATCATTTCTATGGTGTTGTATAAAGCCTTTAGAAATGGTTTCATTAAATAAAATTTTATCATCTAGAGTAACCAATACATTAGCATTTGCATTTCTGTAAAGTATTTTCGTATTGTAACTTGTGTGAGCATTGGAGGTTAAAATATTCGTTTTCATATCAACAAATGTTTTAACACGAATAGTATATCCCGTACTTAGAATAGTATCCGTAATGGTTTCAGAATAGTGTTCTGGAAAGTATTTTATACGTTCTGCAAAAGAGGTAAGTCTGTTTTTATCTTCTAAAATTTGCAATGATTTTACATGTGTTTTATCTCGACCATCGCAACTAGAAAAGATGATGATAGTAAGTATAAATAAAAAGTATACTATTTTGTTAATTAGCGAATTAAACATCTAGATCGAAAGCTTTTCTTAAAAGGTCTAAACTCGGGTTTTTCTCACACATTTTCTCAAATTTCTCGCGAGGCGTATAAGCATATTGCTTTTCTTTTTCTTCGTTAATTTCGATGTCTAAAGTCACATCAAAATTATTTAAACGTTTCCTAATAAAACTCATTAAATGAAATTGATTTCTCTCAACTTCAATTTTATTGGTTTGGTTAGGGTATACAACTCGAATGGTTGTTTGGTCTTTTAATTTAGGTATATCTATAGATAAAATAGACGCCAAATTATGTTGTCCTTCTGTTTCAATTATGCTCACAAAATCCTTCCAAGCAGTTTGCATATCTTCTTCAATAAAATCGTCTGTAGGAAGATTTATTTCATCGTAAACAACTTCGTTTTGTTTAATTTCATGCTCTTTTTTAGCACGAATACTCTTTAAAGATAAGCCAGAAGTACGTTTGTTTTCTTTGTTTAAAACAATTTTTGGGACTTTAGGATCTGCAAACCTCGATGTTTCAGTTTTTTTAGCAGACGTTGCAGGTGTAGTTGATTCTGTTTTTACTTCCTCTTGACTAGTTTCAGAAACTACCGGTTTGTTTACCTTAATAGGAGTAATACCTTTAGCTCTGAAGTAAGAAGGAGGAATTATGAAACGTTTGCTATTTTTTTTTTCTCCATCGAAAGTGATAGAGGCAAGCTGCATGAGACAAAGTTCGACGAGGAGTCGCTGATTCTTACTGGATTTATACTTTAAATCGCAGTCATTTGCCAACTCTATTCCTTTAAGTAAAAAGTCTTGAGACGATTTATTTGCCTGTTCTAAATATTTTTGCTTAGTTTCTTCTCCAACCTCTAATAACTCAATAGTTTGTGGAGTTCTACATACCAATAAATCTCTAAAGTGAGACGCTAGTCCAGCAATATAGTGCTGACCATCGAACCCTTTTGATAAAGTGTTATTAAATTGTAATAATATTTGAGGAATATTGTTTTCTAATATAAAATTGGTGCTTGTAAAGAAGGTTTCGTAATCGAGAACGTTTAAATTTTCGGTAACAGCTTGTCTGGTTAAATTTTTACCAGAGAAACTAACTACACGATCAAAAATAGAAAGCGCATCTCGCATGGCGCCGTCTGCCTTTTGTGCAATAATATGCAAAGCATCGTCTTCGGCTGTTATACCTTGTTCTTCAGCAATATATTTTAAATAATTCTTGGCATCATTAACCGTAATACGTTTAAAATCAAAAATCTGACATCTAGATAAGATGGTAGGAATAATTTTATGTTTTTCGGTAGTAGCTAAGATAAATATGCAATGTTTTGGCGGTTCTTCTAATGTCTTTAAAAACGCATTAAAAGCAGCTTGAGATAACATATGTACTTCATCAATAATATAGACTTTGTATTTACCAATTTGAGGTGGAATTCTAACTTGATCGGTTAAATTTCTGATATCATCTACAGAGTTGTTAGAAGCAGCATCAAGTTCGAATACATTAAAAGCAAAGTCTTCTTCTGTATTATCGCCATCTTTACTGTTAATCATTTTGGCAAGAATACGTGCACAACTTGTTTTACCAACACCACGAGGGCCTGTAAACAATAGAGCTTGAGCCAAATGATTGTTTTCTATAGCATTTACTAGAGTATTAGTAATAGCTTGTTGCCCAACAACATCTTTAAATGTTTGAGGTCTATATTTACGAGCCGATACAATAAAATGTTCCATAGAAAATGTTAGAACAACAAAGTTAAAAATTCGGTGTATATATTAAGGTATTGGTGGATAAAATTACGGGGAGTTATTAACAACTTTTCAAATTTAATAAAAGCAAGTTTTATAGTATTAGTTGGTATTTATTGTATTTTTGCGCGCAAGTAAATCGCCTTATCGCTGTTCTATTTATAGAATGGAGGAAAGTCCGAACACCGTAGTGCAACATAGTGGTTAATGGCCACCAGCCGTGAGGTTAGGAAAAGTGCAACAGAAAGTATGTACAGGTAATGCTGTAGTGAAACCAGGTAAACTCTATGTGGTGCAATGCCATGTATACCAATGTTTGAGGGCGGCACGCTCGATGTTGGAGGGTGGGCAGCTAAAATGTGTTAGTAATAATACATTCAGATAAATGATAAGGGCCTGTTCTTTTAGAAGAGGTACAGGATTCGGCTTATAGATTTACTTAAATAAACAAGCCCTTTTTTATATTATAAAAAAGGGCTTTGCTTTTGGTTGGTAGGTTATAAATATTGGTTGGTTGTTGTTTATTGGTCTTCTTCTAATCTTTCTTCTAGAAGGTCTAATTTTTCTGTAGCAACTTCTTCAAAAGCATTATAGGTTTGTAAATTATCCCAATAGCTATATTCTTTTACAATTTTCCCGTCTTTAAATTGAAATCTAGAAATAATTGGAACTTTTAATTCAGTAGTACTTCCTTTTACATTACCAGACCAAACAGCCCAACTGTTAACCCATTTTTCTCCTGCATCGTTAGTAATCATTTCACATTTAACTCCGTTTGGAAAATCGTAAGCCTCAATAAATTCACGACCTTCTTTTCCTTGTTTAATCATATCGTCAACAGAACTTGGTTCTAGAGAGTTTTCGTAAATCTGAGCATCTTCTGCATAAAGTTCTTTAAGACCTTCATAATTACTATCTTTAAAATAGTCATGCAAAGTTTTAATTGTTTCTATCTCTGGAGAAGAGGTAGTGTATTGTTTAACGGGTTCTGTGCATGAAGTCATAACGACTAAAGAGAAAACGAACAAGATGATTTTTTTCATATTAAGTATACTAAAATTGTTTTTATTTGGTGACTTAAGTTTAATTATCGAAATCTAAATTACATATTTTATATTAACTTTAACAAAAAAGAAGAAATAATTTTTTAAATAAATATAAAAAATTTATGTAATACAGAAATCGGTTTTCTAAAACGAGTAATCAATTTACTGATTGTTAGTAGTTTACTCGTTATTAGGAATTGTGTTTAAAATTTTTATTAATCCTCTGTTGTTGGATGACTAAAAAAGCTAAACATATTTCCGCCGTACGATTTAGAATAGTTGTAATTTTCTAAATGTGATATATCGGTATGCTTAGAGTGCTCAACAATTAAAACACCATCGTCTTCTAATAAATTATTTTCGAAAACCAATTCAGGAATTTTACTAAATTCTTCGATAGGGAAGGCGTAAGGAGGATCTGCAAAAATTATAGTCGATTTTAAAGTAGCTTGTTCTAAAAATTTAAATACATCACTTTTTATGGCTTGTATTGGCATTTCAAAACTCTCGGCAGTTTCATTTATAAATTTAATACAACCTAATTCTTGATCTACAGCTGTTATTTGTGTAGTACCTCGAGATGCAAATTCGTAACTAATACTCCCTATTCCTGCAAATAAATCTAGAACCGAAATATCATCGAAATAATAAGTATTGTTTAAAATATTAAATAAGGCTTCTTTTGCCATATCTGTAGTTGGACGAGCGGGCAACTTTTTAGGTGCATTAATTCGTCTTCCTTTATGTAATCCTGATATTATTCTCATTAAAAACTATTTAAAATGATAAACTCGGCATGTTGAGTTTGTGGTTGGTGATTAAAAGTGAATTTATTTTTATGTAGCCCAAAGGAAATATGTCGAACATATTCATAGGCAATATTATATAATTCGCTGTTTTTTAATATATCGCCCACGAAAACCAGTTTAATAGTTTCAGGGTTTAAGTGTAATTGTTCTATTGTAAAGAGTAAGTAATAAATAAAATCTTCTTTACTACTGTATTCAAAAGTATTATAAAATTGTAATGCACCAGAATCTACACTTAAAATCTCGAAATGTCGCGAATTAATATGTATATATAATTTAGGTTCGTCGGTGTTTTTTTCAATTTGTAAGACACTTTCAATTAAAACTGTCGAAAAATGTTTATAGGTAAATTCACCAAACTGCTCGTATATATAATTATTAATATTTACATAAGGTACGTAAACATTAAGACTATCATTAATGTCAATGGCATCAAAAGTTATAAAATCCGATTTTAAAATTTTGGAGTTAAACTTTAGATAATCGGCTAAATACTCTTCACTGAATAGAGGTCTAGGAACAAGCGTAGATAATTCGTTTGTGTGAATAATTTGAATAGTATCGAACTCTTGATTGAGGCAGTCTTCGTTTGCAAACAAAGCTTGTACATGTTCTAATAATTGATACGGGGTTTCGTATTTTTTAAAAGCTTGATGTTTTAAAACATCAACATGTTGTGTATTTAAATTTAAGATACAAAAAGAAAGTCCACTCAAACTAATTTGAATGGACAATTCTTTATGTGTATTGGTATGTAAACTACTATTCGTCGTCGCCATATGTTTTTGGCCAGTTTCCATTTGTTTTAACTTCATTCATAGATCCAACCATAATAGCATCTCCGTTAACGTCATCTACTGCTATAATTTGATTTTCTTGAACGATTAAGTCTTTATCTTGGTCAAAAAGAATAACTTCTTTCTTAACAGAAGATTCGAATACAGGAATCTTTACATCGTTTTGGTCTAAAAAACCAGCTTCTAATTTAAATTTAGCGCCTTCTGGACCAATACCTTCAGGAAGGTCCATCATTGTTTTATAACGAGGTGAAGTCTTAAATAAAGAATCCTTAACAGAAACAAAACCTAAAGTATCTATAATGATAATATCCTTATAAGATTCTACACCACCGTATCTTTTTGTCATTTCTTCATCAATAATAGTTGAATCACGACGTTGTGTAATTGTATATTTTGCTGTATCAATAAACTTAATAAGATTGTTAAAGTCTCCTGCGAATTTTCCTGTAACTTGTCTGTGAGCTAATTGTGCATCTCTAATGTCAATTAGTTTTTCGATTACTTTAGCGTAACGTTTCTTTTTAACTTGATTAAATTGGATAGGCGTGTAAACAGACATGAATGTTTGGTAGCCTAAGAAAGCTATAAGTAACCAAAGTCCAATAATTATAAAAGGTTTTAACCCTGATGGTAAGAATTTGTCAATTACCCAAACTAAACCAATAGTTAGCAGAATAGCAGCAACAGCAATAAGAATTATTGTAAGCATAGTGTTTTTTGTTAATTAAATTTTATTTAAGGTCTAACGCAAATCTACAATTTTTTTTTATTCGTTAAAACCAAAGAGAGTAAAAATCATTACTATATTTGAATAAAATTTTTTCTGAAGCCTCATAAATGAACGCAGCACAATTTTATTCCCTTATAAAACAGCAGTTTCCGTTTAATCCTACTCCAAAACAAAATATTGTATTAATTCAATTATCTGAATTTATTTTTAATACAGACCCAAAATCACTTTATTTACTAAAAGGATATGCTGGAACAGGTAAAACCACCATTGTCAGTACGATTGTAAGCAATTTGTGGAAAATTAAAAAGAGCGCAGTACTTATGGCTCCAACAGGTCGTGCCGCTAAAGTAATCTCTAATTATTCCAAAAAAGAAGCCTTTACAATTCATAAAAAAATCTATTTTCCTAAAAAAGATAAAGGTGGAGGCGTGAAATTTGTTTTACAGCCCAATAAACATAAAAACACAATTTTTATTGTAGATGAAGCTTCTATGATTCCAGATACCCCTGGAGATTCTAAGTTATTTGAGAACGGTTCGTTGTTAGACGATTTAATGCAGTATGTGTATGGCGGTCATAATTGTAAATTATTACTAATAGGAGATACAGCACAATTACCACCCGTTAAGCTAGATGTAAGCCCTGCTTTAGATCAAAAAACACTTGTAATGAATTACGATAAGGAAGTAACGTGTATGGAGCTTGATGAAGTGGTTCGGCAAGAGCAAGATTCTGGAATATTATTTAATGCTACTATACTGCGGGAAACATTACAGGATGTTTTTCTAGATAATTTTAAGTTTGATGTTGGTCCGTATAAAGACATTGTTAGGCTTATAGATGGTCAAGAAATTATGGATGCTATTAACGATTGTTATAGTGATTTAGGTAATGAGGAGACTGCAATTATTGTTAGAAGTAACAAGCGTGCAAATCTTTATAATCAGCAAATTAGAAGCAGAATATTATTTAATGAAAATGAGTTGTCTTCTGGTGATTATTTAATGATTGTAAAAAATAATTACTTCTGGTTGAAGCCTACAAGTGAAGCTGGATTTATAGCTAACGGAGATATTGTTGAAGTTTTAGAAATCTTTTCAATTAAGGAATTATACGGATTCCGTTTTGCTGAAGTTAAAATGAGAATGGTCGATTATCCGCGTATGGCGCCTATTGAAACCGTGTTGCTTTTAGATACAATTTCGGCAGAATCTCCTTCATTAACGTATGAAGATTCAAACCGATTGTATCAAGAAGTGATGAAGGATTACGAAGAGGAGAGTAGTAATTATAAGAAATTCACTAAAGTAAAGGCTAATAAATATTTTAACGCGCTACAGGTTAAGTTTTCTTATGCAATTACATGCCACAAATCACAAGGTGGACAATGGAACACTGTTTTTGTTGAACAACCTTATTTGCCAAATGGTATCGATAAAGATTATTTAAGATGGCTTTATACCGCTGTAACTCGTGCTAAAGAAAAGTTGTACTTAATAGGATTTAAAGACGAATTTTTTGAAGAAGAGTTTTAATGTGTTTCTTGAGAAGTTTAAATAAATCATTTTTAAATCAAGTATTTTAATTAAACTAAAACTTTAATCTGAATAGCTTAAAATTTTAAAAACAAGGTAATTAGTTAAATAATAAAAAAAAAGCCCTCTAATGATTTAGAAGGCTTTTTAAATTTATAATCTTTAGAAAAGAATTATAGTAAGATACTAGCAATTTGTTGCGCTAATTCTGTTCCAATTCTATCTTGAGCTTCGTTTGTTGCAGCACCTGTATGTGGTGTTAACGATAAAGAAGGATTCATCAATAATCCCATTTCTGGTTGTGGTTCTTTTTCAAAAACATCTAAAGCTGCTCTAGATATTTTACCGCTCTCTAATGCTTTAACAAGTGCTAATTCGTCTACAACACCTCCACGAGCTGCGTTTACTAAAATAGCGCCGTCTTTCATGCTGTTTAATTCTGCTTCACCAATTACGTAACCATCTTGTGCTGGTACGTGTAGCGTTAAAAAGTCAGCTTGTTTTAAAACGTCTTCCTTAGAAATAGTTTCAATGTCAAAATTTACAGTTTGTCCGTCAAAAAATTCTAATTCTAAATTAGCTTTTTCTAAAAACGGATCAAAAGCCACAACTTTCATTCCTGCTCCTAATGCCACTTTAGCTGTAGCTTGACCAATACGTCCAAAACCTAAAACCCCTAAAGTTTTACCTTTTAATTCGGTTCCTTTTGCGTAAGCTTTCTTTAATCCTTTAAAGTTTTTATCTCCTTCTAAAGGCATTTCTCTGTTAGAGCTGTGTAAGAAACGTGATAAACCATATAAGTGACCAAAAACTAATTCTGCAACAGAGTGAGAAGATGCAGCAGGAGTATTAATTACTTTTAATCCTTTTTCACGTGCATATTCAACATCAATATTATCCATTCCAACACCACCACGTCCAATAATTTTTAGACTAGGGCAGGCGTCGATTAAATCTTTACGTACTGTTGTTGCACTTCTAACTAATAATACAACGATTTGATTTTCGTTAATGTAGTTAATTAACTGTTCTTGAGCTACCGTGGTTGTGATAACTTCAAATCCGTCTTTTTCTAAGGCATCAATTCCGCTTTGAGAAATACCGTCGTTTGCTAATACTTTCATAAGATTTGTTGTCATTTTTAAGATGACTAAATTTTATTATTAATTAATTTGTTTATGCTTTTCTTTCTAGTTCGCTCATCACTTCAACTAAAGCTGCAACACTAGTGTAAGGTAGTGCATTATACATAGAAGCTCTGTATCCACCAACACTACGGTGTCCGTTAATACCATTCATTCCAGCTTCTTTAGCCATAGTATCAAAAGTATCTTTTAATTTGTCGTCTACTAAGTTGAATGTTGCATTCATTGTAGAACGATCTTCTGTTGCAGCAAAACCTTTAAATAATGGGTTTAAATCTATTTCAGAATAAATTAATTTAGCTTTCTTTTCGTTTTCTTTCTCAATTGCAGCAATTCCACCTAAGTCTTTAAGCCACTGAAGTGTTAACATAGATGTGTATACAGCAAAAACAGGAGGTGTGTTAAACATACTATCTTTTTCGATAAAGTTTTTGTAGTCTAACATTGAAGGGATTACTCTAGTTACTTTTCCTAAAAGGTCTTCTTTAATAACCACTAAAGTAGTTCCTGCAGGTCCCATGTTTTTTTGAGCTCCAGCATAAATAAGATCAAATTTAGAGAAATCTAACGTTCTAGAAAATATATCACTACTCATGTCGCATACCATAGGTACAGGGCTAGTAGGGAAGTCTTTTATTTGTGTTCCAAAAATGGTGTTGTTAGATGTGCAGTGGAAATAATCTAAGTCTGATGGTACGCTATATCCTTTTGGAATATAATTGTAGTTCGCATCTTTAGAAGAGGCAACTTCTACAACATCTCCGAAAAGTTTTGCTTCCTTTATAGATTTAGCAGCCCAAGTTCCTGTGTTTAAGTAACCAGCTTTAGTTTCTAATAAATTATATGCTGCCATTAAAAATTGCGTACTCGCTCCACCTTGTAAAAATAATGCTTTGTAGCCTTTTCCTTCTAAACCAAGTAGTTCTAAAGCTAAAGCAGTTGCAGTATCCATAACCTCGATAAAAGGTTTACTTCTGTGCGATATTTCAATTAGAGATAAACCGCTGTTGTTAAAATCGATTACGGCTTCAGAGGCTTTTAGTAAAACTTCTTGCGGAAGGATACATGGGCCAGCACTAAAATTGTGTTTTTTCATTATTTCGATAATTTTGTGATAAGCACAAAGGTGCTAAATTATTGATGAAATTATATAATAAAATTAATATTTTTTATGCTAAATTTTTAATAAAAAGCCCATTGTATCAACGTTATCGGCATAATCCCACAAATCTGGAGACTGGGTGTTTCCGAAAACAATTTCGTAATCTATAAAGTCTTTAGATACAATACATTGGATGTCTGATTTTTTTGAAATTAACTCCGTTTTTAGCTCATTTACATCGTTGTAGTACTCGTAAAAAACAGTGGCAATTGGCGAAGAAAAACTTTTGTCTTCTTTAATCATTAAGAATCCATTTTCAAGCATTTCAAATTCGCTCATTAAATACACGGCTTTATTGTAGTCGTAGTTGTTTGCGTATTTATGGTCGTTAATCACGTGGTTCCATTTGTACATAGCGTGAAAGAAGCCTTGAAAATCATAATTTTCAGGAACATATAGCTTAGACACGTTTCTGCAACCTAAACCGTAGTATCTAAAAATATCGTCGGCTAAACCTTCTAATTCTTCAGGGGTTTCTGTTCCTGTTAAAACTGCAACCGAATTTCGATTTTTTCTAATAATAGAGGGTTTGTCTTTAAAATAGTATTCAAAATAACGTGCAGTGTTGTCGCTTCCCGTTGCAATTACAGCATCGAAATTCTCTAATGTTCCTTCAACAAAATTTATTTTAGACTTAAACTCAGGTTCTACATATTCTAAATATTTAGCAAGATAAGGGAGTAGATGTTTGTCGTTAGAAGATTGCTTTACAACAACATCATGACCTGACATTAACACCGAAATAAAATCATGAAATCCAACTAAAGGAATATTTCCAGCCATAATAATAGCTACTTTTTTTGGTTGAATATTGTTAAAGGTATACTTGTTTAACCAGGTGTTAAGGTTGTTTTTAGTTAACGAGTTAGCCCATCCTTTAAAAGCGAACGAAAGGTTGTCTGAGTTAAACCATCTGTTTTGTTCTTGAGCTATTTTTAATTGATGTTTAAAGCCATCGAAAAAATATCATTGAAAGGAATGTCATCGTTTTCTGATGATTTTCTTCTGAAAACTGACTTAAAAAATCTCCTAATTTTGAAAAAGCATTAATTCTTTGCTCTAAATTCATAGTCTAATTTGGTTATGAAAGGTTTTGGCTTTATTTTAGCCCCACAAAGTTAGAAAAGAAAAACGCTATGGCAATTATAATAACAGACGAATGTATAAATTGTGGTGCTTGTGAACCAGAGTGCCCAAATACAGCGATTTATGAAGGCGCAGACGATTGGAGATATAAAGATGGTACGAGCTTAGATGGTAAAGTGGTGCTTCCAAACGGTAAAGAAGTTGATGCTGATGAAGCTCAAGAGCCTGTGAGCGACGAGATTTATTATATCGTTCCAGATAAATGTACTGAATGTAAAGGATTTCATGAAGAACCACAATGTGCGGCAGTTTGCCCGGTAGATTGTTGTGTTCCTGATGAGGATCATGAAGAAACAGAAGATGAATTATTAGGAAAACAACGCTTTATGCACCCTGATGGTTAATCTTACTATATGTTAAAAATAAAAAAACCGAGCAAACTGCTCGGTTTTTCTGTTTATATAGATTGGATTTTTAAAAACCGAATCCTAATCTTGTAAAAATGTACCTTCCGTCTGATCCCATTTGTACAGAATCGGCTAAACCTCCTTGGTCAGACCAACCATCAAATTGTGGAGATGGGTACGTGTTAAATAAGTTATTCGCTCCAACTGTTAAATTTAAGTTCTCCGTAAATTTATAACCTAAACTTAAATCTACAACTAAACGATGCTCGTAAGTGTCAGTTGCTACAGCTTTTAAAGCATCTGCTTCTGCAAATGTTGTTGGTGGTGAATCGACCCATTGAAAATCTTGTAATTGCACTTCGCTAAATTGGGTTAAAGATGTATGAATATTAAATTTAGATATTGAATATCCTATATTTAAACCGAATTTATAATCTGGTGCTGCAGCTTCTAAATAAGCTTGTGAAAAAGGACTGAAGAAGGTTAATTGTGCTTCTTCGTCTGTCATACTGCTTCCTTCGAATTCTGGAGTGTTAATGTTTTTTATTTCTAAATTATTTAAGTTACCTATAAGTCCAAAACTTAAGTTGCTAGCTGCTCCTAAAGACATTTTATATGTTAGTACAATGTCTAAACCTGTTGTTTGTGTATCTACACCGTTTGCAAAAAATTGAGCGGCATCTACATTTAATGGTCCTAGAATGGCTTGGTCGGTAAAATTGTCGGTTAAAATAATTCTATCGTCTACATTTATTAAATAGCCATCAATTGTAGCGGTAAATCCATTTTTGTTAAATGTAAATCCTAAACTAGCATTAAAAGCATTTTCTTCTTTTAAATCTTCAATACCAAAGGCTTTAGTTACCGTGCTGTTGTTTGCAGACAATAAAGATGGAATAGATTCTCCTGCAACAATATTGGTAAAAATAAGATTGTAATAAATTTGAGCTAAAGATGGTGCTCTAAAACCTGTAGAGATAGATCCTCTAAATGCAAGTGCGTCATCTAGAAGTTTGTATCTGCTTGCTAATTTAAAATTAAAAGAGCTTCCAAAATCACTGTAGTTTTCAAAACGTAAAGCGCCTCCAACTAGAAAGTCATCTGTAATGTTTATTTCAGAGTCAATATAAATGCCGTAATTCGTTCTGCTTCTGTCTACTTCGTTATCGGGACTGTATCCGGGAAATCCTTGCGATCCGCCAGGTAAGGCATCTCCATTAGAGTCTGTTGCTACATTTTGTGTACTTGGATTTGTAAGTACAACTCCGTTTTCATCGTATAAAGCATAAGATTCTATTTCTCCTGCAAAAATGCCAAAGTTTTCGGTTCTGTACTCCAATCCAAAAGCAATACTTAATCCTGAGGCTGCTTCTTCAAAATATTTATTAAAATTTACGCCTGTTGTGTTTTGGGACAGATAGTGTCCACCCGCATCAAAATCTACAGGGGAAGCATCTTTCATCGAGGCGTTATTGCTGTCTTTTATATAATAGTGAAAATCATTCTTACCATACGTGTTGTTAAAGTCTAAAGTCCAACCATTACTCATTTCGTGTTTTACACCTGCAGAAACAGAAACATCTGTTATGTTTGATGTTATTCTAGGAGTGAAGCCGTCGGGGTATAAGCTTGGGACACTTCTGTTGTCGCCATCTTCAAAACTGTCTCTAGAGAATGCATATGCATCTGTGTCTCTAAAATTGCGGCCTCCAAAAGCGTACACTTCAGTTTTGTTTCCTATTGGGATTGCGGTATTTACCATAAAATTGAATCCTTCTACACCAGCGCTACCATAGCCTTTACGCCAAGAGAAGCCTGGACGAAGTGTATTGTCTTTAGATAAGAGTTCTGTAGTGAAATTAATATAACCTCCGTTATTACCTATATCTACACCGTAATTTAAATCTAACTTTATGGTTTCTCCATCGTAATTCTTGTTTTTTCCGTCTAACCTGTTTTTACCTTCTACATTGTATAGTGTTTCTCCAGTTTCTTCTTCCCAGCCATCTCCAATAGCTGTGCTATATGCGCCATAAGTTACGCCGCCGGAAAATCCTTCCGTGTCATCTTTCAGTACAATGTTTATAACACCTGCAATTGCATCGGAACCGTATTGTGCAGATGCGCCATCTCTTAGTACTTCAATTCTTTTAATTGCCGAAGCAGGAATTGCATTTAGGTCGGTTCCAGAATTTCCACGTCCTCTGGTTCCAAATATGTTAACTAGAGAGGATTGATGTCTTCGTTTACCATTAATTAATACAAGTGTTTGGTCTGGACCTAGACCTCTTAAAGATGCTGGAACAACGTGGTCGGCACCATCTGATCCCGATTGTTTACTTGCATTAAAAGAGGGTGCGGCATATTGTAAAATTTCGTTGACTTCAACTTTCCCCGTATTGGAGGCTATCTCGGCAACATCTAAAATGTCTACAGGTACCGAAGTATCTAACGATGTTCTATTCGGATTTCGGGATCCAACAAGAACAATTTCATCTAATCCAACACCTTCTAATAGAATGACATTTAAATTAGATTGGCCATTTACTTCTATTTCTCGAGTATTATAACCCACATAGCTAAAAATAAGAGTCGCGTTTTCGCTGACGGTAATGGTGTAGTTACCATCGAAATCTGCAACAACACCATTGGTTGTGCCTTTTTCAATGATATTAACGCTTGGTATTGGTAGGCCTTGAGAGTCGCTAATATTACCAGTAACAGTTTGGCCAATGGCGAATTGGACTGTTGAGAATAAAAGCAGAAAAAAGGATAATTGTTTCATATCGTTATGGTTTTTCTTGGTTCGTGTTCTTTAAAGATATGAAAATAAGTGGTTTAAATATGCTTTGTGTATTCAGATAATTAATTGTTTACTGAGATTTAGTTAATTATTAAATACGAGTGTGGTTTCTTATTAAACGTTCTAAAAACAGCTTGTGAATTGAGTGTTTTTTCATTTTAATTTAATCTGATAAAGTTTAAATGCTATAGTTTTTTTAAATATATCAGGATTTCGATAGCGTTTTAGTGAGGTTTACTTAAAAGAAGTTTGGAAAAATGAGTTTTTTTTATGGTTAAAATCGTTAGTTAAGGTTTGAATTTTTTTATAAAAATTAATTCATATAATTACTTACATTTGCACTCGCAAAACCAAAGGCTTGGTTCTTGTATCTTTAATCTAATTACCTAAAGAAAAATGAAAGCTGGAATAGTAGGATTACCAAACGTAGGAAAATCGACCTTATTTAACTGTTTATCTAATGCAAAAGCGCAGAGTGCAAACTTTCCGTTTTGTACTATTGAACCCAATATTGGAGTGGTTAACGTTCCAGATCCAAGACTTGAAAAGCTTGAAGAACTTGTAAACCCAGAACGCGTTATGCCTGCAACTGTAGAGATTGTAGATATTGCAGGATTGGTAAAAGGAGCAAGTAAAGGTGAAGGGTTAGGAAATCAATTCTTAGCTAATATTAGAGAAACAGATGCGATTCTTCATGTTTTACGTTGTTTCGATAACGATAATATTGTGCATGTAGATGGTAATGTAAATCCAATTCGCGATAAAGAAACTATCGACATGGAGTTACAATTGAAAGATTTAGAAACCGTAGATAAAAAGCTTGAAAAAGTTAAACGAGCGGCTAAAACTGGAAATAAAGAAGCGCAGAAAGAAGAAGCAACCTTACTAAAGATTAAAACAGCTTTAGAAGCAGGTATTTCTGTACGTGCTATTGAGTTTGAAGATGATGAGTTTGAAGAATTTGTTGGGCCATCTCAATTTATTACAGCAAAACCAGTAATGTACGTTTGTAATGTAGACGAGGGTGCGGCTAACTCAGGCAATGCTTACGTAGATTTAGTTAGAGAGGCTGTAAAAGATGAAAATGCTGAAGTTTTAGTGTTGGCAGTAGGAACTGAAGCAGATATTAACGAATTAGATGATTTTGAAGAGCGTAAAATGTTTTTACAAGATATAGGTTTGGAAGAGCCAGGTGCTTCAAAATTAATTCGTTCGGCATATAAGTTGTTAAATCAGCAAACGTATTTTACGGCTGGAGTAAAAGAAGTTCGTGCTTGGACTATAGATATCGGAGCCACAGGGCCACAAGCGGCAGGAGTTATTCATACAGACTTTGAAAAAGGATTTATTCGTGCAGAAGTTATCGGTTACGACGATTTTGTGACTTACGGAAGTGAGGCTAAAGTAAAAGAAGCTGGTAAAATGCGTGTAGAAGGAAAAAATTATGTGGTTAAGGATGGAGATGTTATGCATTTCTTATTCAACGTATAAACTTTTGTTCCTATATAAAATTATAGCCAATGTTAAAAACATTGGCTTTTTTTGTTAATATTAGTGCTGTTCCTATTTCATTTTTAAAGGCGAAATAGTATCTTAGCGTCTCATCATTAAAAACCTATGCTAGACCAATCCAATTATACCGAAGATAATATACGTTCATTAGACTGGAAAGAACATATTCGTATGCGACCAGGGATGTATATTGGTAAACTTGGCGATGGTTCTTCTGCCGATGATGGTATTTATATTCTTCTAAAAGAGGTTTTAGATAACTCTATTGATGAGTATGTTATGGGGGCGGGTAAAACCATCGAAATTTCTATTCAAGGCAGTAAAGTTATTGTCCGTGATTATGGTCGTGGAATTCCTTTAGGAAAAGTAGTCGATGTTGTGTCTAAAATGAACACCGGTGGAAAGTATGATTCTCGTGCTTTTAAGAAATCGGTAGGATTAAATGGTGTAGGTACAAAAGCGGTAAATGCATTATCGTCTTATTTTAGGGTAGAGTCGTCTAGAGATGGAAAATCGGCTTCAGCTGAGTTTGAACAAGGAAATCTTGTAAATGAAGAGTTTTTAGATGAAACCACACGACGAAAAGGAACTAAAGTGTCTTTTGTTCCGGATGAGATTATCTTTAAAAATTACAAATTTAGAAATGAATACGTTTCTAAAATGCTTAAAAATTATGTGTATTTAAACCCAGGTTTAACCATAGTTTTTAATGGCGAAAAATATTATAGTGAGAATGGATTAAAGGATTTATTAGGAGAAAATATCAACGAAAGTGATATGATGTATCCAATAATTCACTTAAAGGGAGACGATATAGAAGTAGCTTTAACTCACAGTAAAACACAGTATTCCGAAGAGTATCATTCTTTTGTTAACGGACAAAATACAACGCAAGGAGGGACGCATTTATCGGCCTACAGAGAAGCGATTGTAAAAACAATTCGTGAGTTTTATGGTAAAAATTATGATGCTTCCGATATTCGGAAATCTATTGTAACGGCTATTGCTATAAAAGTTATGGAGCCGGTTTTCGAAAGTCAGACGAAAACGAAATTAGGGTCTACAGATATGGGAGGCGAGTTACCAACTGTAAGAACTTATGTAAACGATTTTCTTAAAAGATATTTAGATAATTACTTGCATAAAAACCCTGAAACTGCAGATAAAATTCAACGTAAAATTCTTCAAGCAGAACGTGAACGTAAAGAATTATCGGGAATTAGAAAATTAGCTAAAGACCGCGCTAAAAAAGCGAGTCTTCACAATAAAAAATTAAGAGATTGTCGCGTTCATTTCGGAGATATTAAAAACGGACGTAATCTAGAATCGACTTTATTTATTACCGAGGGAGATTCTGCCTCGGGAAGTATAACAAAATCTCGAGATGTAAATACGCAGGCGGTTTTCAGTTTAAAGGGAAAGCCGTTAAATTGCTATGGCTTAACTAAGAAGATTGTATACGAGAACGAAGAATTTAATTTACTTCAAGCAGCGCTGAACATAGAGGAATCTATGGAGGATTTACGATATAATAATATTGTAATCGCTACAGATGCCGATGTAGATGGTATGCACATTAGATTGCTATTAATTACATTTTTTCTTCAGTTTTTTCCTGAAATTATAAAAGAAGGACATTTGTATATTCTTCAGACGCCTTTATTTAGAGTGCGTAACAAAAAGAAAACCATATATTGTTATTCAGAACAAGAGCGTGTAAATGCTATAGATGAACTTAAGCCAAAACCGGAAATCACGCGATTTAAAGGGTTGGGAGAGATTTCTCCAGACGAGTTTAAGCACTTTATTGGTGAAAATATCCGATTAGAGCCTGTAATGCTAGATAAAGATATGTCTATCGAAGAATTGTTAGAGTTCTATATGGGAAAAAACACCCCTACACGTCAAAAATTCATTATCAATAATCTAAAAGTAGAAATAGATTTAGTCGCTGAAAAAAAATGAGAACAGATAACGGAAAAGTAAAAAATATTATAGTTTCGGTATATTTTGTTTTAATTCTTTTAGCTGTAATTATGGCTACAGTTTTTAGTGCTTTTAGTGATCTAACCAATAATGCGGGAATAATATTTTTCATTATTGTATTTGTTTTTGCAGGTCTTTTTTTAGCTGTATATTTAATAGCTAAATATTTCGAATACGACAGCGATGGCGATAAAGTTTTTGTGACAAATAAAGGTTTACTGTTGTCTGAAAGATTCAATTATAGAGCTCATGAATTTGAATTCAATAAAGAAGATTTAGTCGGTTTTAAATTTAACAACTACATCGTTTATAGAAGTTTAGTTTTGTATGTTAAAAGTAAAGGACGAAGTACAGTAAAAGAGCATTTTAATATTAGTTTGGTAACACGTAGAAAACGAAAATACGTGAGACAGTCTTTAAGTAAAATGGTAAAAAATAATACATCAAAAAAAGTTTAATTATTAATGATTGAAAACGATAGTGACGAATTAAATGATAATCTGCCAGTAGAAGGTCAAGAAACAATTACCAGAGTAACTGGTATGTTTAAAGACTGGTTTTTAGATTACGCATCCTATGTTATTTTAGAACGTGCCGTTCCTGCAATTGAAGATGGTTTTAAACCGGTTCAGCGTAGGATTATGCATTCTATGAAAGATTTAGATGATGGTCGCTATAACAAAGTCGCCAATATTGTAGGGCATACCATGCAGTATCATCCACACGGAGATGCGAGTATTGCTGATGCTATGGTGCAAATTGGTCAGAAAGATATTTTAATTGACACCCAAGGAAACTGGGGAAATATATTAACGGGAGATTCTGCTGCGGCATCTCGTTATATCGAAGCACGTTTATCTAAGTTTGCGTTAGATGTGGTTTATAATCCTAAAATTACAGAATGGCAATCGTCTTATGACGGTAGACGAAAAGAGCCTGTAAATTTACCGGTTATGTTTCCGCTATTATTAGCGCAAGGTGGAGAAGGAATCGCTGTAGGATTATCTACAAAAATATTGCCTCATAATTTTATCGAATTAATTGATGCGTCAATTAAGCATTTAAAAGGGAAGCGTTTTACTATTCTACCCGATTTTCCGACAGCGGGAATTGCAGACTTTACGAATTATAATGATGGATTGCGAGGTGGAAAAGCGCGTGTTCGTGCAAAGATTTCTCAATTCGATAAAAACACCTTAGTCATTACCGAGATTCCTTTTGGTACAAATACATCAACGCTTATAGATTCTATACTTAAGGCAAATGATAAAGGGAAAATTAAAATTAAAAAAATAGAAGATAATACCGCTGCCGATGTTGAAATTATGGTGCATTTGCCTTCGGGAATTTCACCAGATAAAACTATTGATGCGTTATATGCGTTTACAAATTGCGAAATATCGATTTCGCCTTTAGGTTGTGTTATTGAAGATAATAAGCCATTATTTATTGGCGTGTCTGAAATGCTAAGACGCTCTACAGATAATACGGTAGAACTTTTAAAAAGCGAATTAGAAATTAAGCTTAGCGAGCTTGAAGAGATGTGGCACTTTGCTTCGTTAGAGCGTATTTTTATAGAAAACAGAATTTACCGCGATATTGAAGAAGAAGAAACCTGGGAAGGTGTAATTCGTGCAATTGATAACGGACTTAAGCCACATATTACACATTTAAAAAGAGCGGTGACAGAAGATGACATCGTGCGTTTAACCGAAATTAGAATTAAGCGTATATCTAAATTCGATATCGATAAAGCGCAACAAAAAATAGATGCTTTAGACGAGCAAATAGCTGAAGTAAAACATCACTTAGCTCACCTAATCGATTATGCTATAGCATATTTTGCGAGATTAAAAAAAGAATATGGAGAGGGGCGTGAGCGTAAAACTGAGATTAGAATTTTTGATGATGTAGATGCTACTAAAGTTGTAATCCGTAATACAAAGTTATATGTAAATCGAGCAGAAGGTTTCGTGGGGACTTCATTAAAACGTGATGAGTATGTGGGAGATTGTAGTGATATAGATGATATAATTGTGTTTACTAAGGCTGGTGTTATGATGATTACCAAAGTAGATTCAAAAACCTTTGTTGGTAAAGATATTATTCACGTTGCTATATTCAAGAAGAAAGACAAGCGTACCATTTACAATATGATTTATCGTGACGGCGCAAAAGGACCAACTTATGTTAAGCGTTTTGCTGTTACGGCAATTACCCGAGATAAAGAATACGATTTAACTAATGGCGCAAAAGGGTCTACAAGTTTATATTTTTCTGCAAATCCAAATGGAGAAGCAGAAGTAGTCACTATTTTACTACGTCAAGTAGGGAGTGTTAAGAAATTGAAGTGGGATTTAGACTTTTCAGATATCTTGATAAAAGGGCGGGCCTCTAAAGGAAATTTGGTAAGCAAGTATCCTGTTAAAAAAATAGAACTTAAAGAAAAGGGAATTTCTACTCTTAAGCCAAGACGCATTTGGTTTGATGATACCGTGCAACGATTAAATGTAGATGGTCGAGGTGAGTTGTTAGGAGAGTTTAGAGGTGAAGATCGAATTTTAATTATTACACAATCTGGTCTCGTTAAAACTATTTTACCAGAATTAACCACACATTTTGATAACGATATGATTGTTCTCGAAAAATGGGTACCAAATAAACCTATTGCTGCTGTGTATTTTGAAGGTGAAAAAGAACGGTATTATGTAAAGCGTTTTTTAATAGAGAATGAAAACAAGGAAGAAGTTTTTATTTCCGACCATGAAAAGTCTCAATTAGAAATCGTGTCGACAGATTGGTTACCTGTAGCCGAAGTTGTTTTTGGAAAAGAACGCGGAAAAGATCAACGAGAAAATCAAATTGTTAATCTTGAAGAGTTTATTTCTGTAAAAGGAATTAGAGCTTTAGGAAACCAGTTAACTACAGATAAAGTGAAGCAGATTAATCTACTTGAACCATTGCCTTACCAGCCGGCAGAAGAAGTACATGCCGATGATATTGATGTGGTTGGTGATGAGACTGTAGATGGATTGAAAAATGAAGATTCAGACGATGATTCTCAGCCTACTTTGTTTTAGGCGAATAAATAAATTAAAAAAAAATCACGATAATTACAACTGTAGTTATCGTGATTTTTTTTGTTTAAAACGATTTTAAAGCAATATCAGTGATTTTAAAAACGCGCACGATAACCAAATACGTTTTTTTATTAAAAGCGCTTTAAAGTTGTTTATTTAACTCTATTTGCAACACCCTTTTGTTTTGTGTCTTCTCCAACATAAGAATATTCAAAGGTGTAAGAAGAATCTGTTGTGGTTAATATTTTTAAATGAATGTCTTTACGTTCAATTCTGTTTTTAGGATTTATGGTTCTAAAAATAACTTCGCAATCATTAATCCAACGTACTTCAGAAGAATCGACCTTGCCTTGGTAGGTTTCAATTTGTAATTCATCAGTTCTATTAAACTCCGATTTAAATACAGAACCATCAATAGTGATTTCGCTAAAATAATGTCCTGTTTTAAAGTCGGTGCAATTTCTTTCAACATTATAGCAGCTAGTCATGGTTAATGCTAATGCGAACAGAACAACGTATTTCATAAGATTATAATTTTTTTTCAAAAATAGTGAACTTAAATGGAGTTCTCAAAGTTTTTGAAGCTTCCGTCTGTGTAAAAAATCACAATACGCTCAATCTGTTTTGAGTCGTTAGAATTTAATATCTGATTTGAAATTTGATTAGGAAAGGGTTTGCCGGCAGGTTTAGGTTCAGTTTGTGTTTTGTCTTCATTAGAAAATAAATCTGGAGCATTTTCATTTTTAGATTCCGATGGAAAAGTGCCTTTTCCATTTAACAACCAATAGAGTTCAACTTCTGGGTAGGTGGTTAAAATTTTCATTACAAAATCTAAACTTGGTTTATTTCTTCCAGATAGAATATGTGAAATTGAAGAACGCTGCACTCCAATTTTTTCAGAGAAAGAGGAGGCTGATTCACCATAAAAATCAATCACTTTTTGTAGACGTTTTGTAAATGCATCACTGTTTATCATTGTAAACTATTTGTCTGGGGTTGCTTGGTTACAAATGTAATAAAAAGATTGTTGCATTAGTATATATGTAAACAATATAGTGAAAATATATTAAATAATTACTTTAATAATTGCTTTCTAATATGCTGAAATACAATTTATAAAATGTTTTTTATTGCATCGACATTTTTTCTATAAACATCTGTTATAATAGACATATATAAGAGTATAAACATGTATAGAAATGTATACAAGAAACCTAGTAAAACTTGTTTACAAATGTAAATATTAAAATGTTTACATTTGTATACCTATAAAAAAAGCTATGACTATTACAGAACTTACTGCTCTCTATGAAACGTATAAGGAGCCGAAATTACATGGACGTTACATTACCAATTCTCATATTAAACCACTTTTAGAAAATCTAGATTCAAGTTTCGAAGTGTTTGATATTGGAACTTCAGTTTTAGGTAAACCTATTTCAGCAATTAAAATTGGAACAGGAAAAAAGAGAATTTTACTTTGGTCTCAAATGCACGGAAATGAGTCGACAACTACTAAAGCGCTTTTCGATTTTATTAATGTACTTAAACACTCTAAAGTAGCTTTACATTTAAAAGACACGTGTACCTTTTATATAATACCTATACTAAATCCAGACGGTGCAGAAGCCTATACTAGACTAAATGCAGTAGATGTCGATTTAAATAGAGATGCCCAGTTGTTAACACAACCAGAAAGTAAAGTGCTTAGAGCAGTCTACGATTCTTTTAAGCCAGACTTTTGCTTTAATTTACATGGACAACGTACTATTTTTAGTGCGGGATCTATTAATAAGGTCGCAACGGTATCTTTTTTGTCTCCTGCTCAAGATGAAAATAGGACGATTACCGATTCGCGTAAGATAGGCATGGATATAATTGCTGAAATGAATACAACTTTACAACAGTTAATTCCAAATCAAGTAGGGCGTTACGACGATTCTTTTAATATTAATTGCGTTGGAGATAGTTTTCAGTCTTTTAATGTACCTACAATTTTATTTGAAGCTGGGCATTATGCGAACGATTACGATAGAAATCAAACTCGATTTTATATCTTTAGTTCGTATATAACGGCATTTAATTATATCTCTAGTGAAGAAATTTCGGGCGATAATTATAATGCTTATTTTGAGATACCAGAGAATGATAAGTGTTTTTATGATGTAATTATTAGAAATGCGAACGTAGGAACAGTAGAAGAACCACAGATTTTAGATGTTGCTATTCTTTTTGTAGAAAAATTAATTAACGGTAAGGTTGAATTTATCCCAAAAGTGGATAAAATTGAATTATTGACAAATTACTACGGACATAAAGAGGTTAATGCTAATAATATGAGTGTGTTAGGTGCCGATAACAAGCCGTTAATGGTAGGTGTCGAAAACGATTTCGTGACTATTGGTGCTGATAATTTTTTATTAAAATTGTGAAAACCTTAATAATTTGATAAGATTAATACATAAAAATGTATTATTTTTGCTCTAAAGAACAAAAAGTATAGATATGGCAAAATTTAAATTAGACGAAATAGACCACCAAATTCTTGATATGTTAATTGATAATACAAGAGTTCCATTTACTGATATAGCAAAAAAATTGTTGATTTCTGCAGGTACGGTACATGTTAGAGTTAAGAAAATGGAGGATGCTGGAATAATTAAAGGTTCTTCTTTAACTTTAGATTACAAAAAACTAGGATACTCTTTTATAGCATATATTGGTGTATATTTAAACAACACGTCTCAAACAACGTTTGTACTAGAGCGTATAAACGAATTACCTTTCGTAACAGTAGCACATATCACTACTGGTAAATTTAATATTTTCTGTAAAATTAGAGCTAGAAACACTGCTCATGCGAAAGATGTTATTTTTATGATTGACGATATCGATGGTGTATATAGAACTGAAACAATGATTTCTTTAGAAGAAAGTATAAACGACAAAAAACGTTTAATGCATTATATTTTTAAAGAACTATAATAAATACAACTTTAAAAAGAAAGAGCCGAATATTAATATTCGGCTCTTTTTTTATTCTTCTTCCTCGTCATTAAGTTTGAGTTCCTTGTCAAAAGTAGTGTTTATATGGTCTGGATAATCTACAACAATATGGCCAGAACTATTTAATTCTAAATCGTCATTAGTTTCAAAATTCACCATAGTGTAGTGTAACTTCGAACTTACTTTAACTAAATAAATCGTATCCTCAGTTTTAACTTCTACAGCTTCAATGGTTTCATTGCGGTGGTTGTCGAATTTTATAATATCGTTATCACCATAACCATCAGGAAACCGTTCTGTTAATTTTGATAAAATCTCAGGTGTTAATTTTTTGTAATCAACAATAACTTTTCTCATCCTAAATATGTATTAGATGGTTAATATTGTTTAAAAAAGCCATTTTGGGTATGACTAAAATTACAAATTATTTTGAATTAATTCGAATTGTTATAGTAATTTAACGCTTCAATAATTAATTCATTAGACACTAAACAGTCAATTTTTGTATCTCCAATAGCTGTTAAGAGTACAAAGTTTATGTTTCCATGAGAATTTTTCTTATCAAATTTTAATAAATCCATTATAGGTTCGTAATCGGCTTCATCAATTTTTACAAAATCGTAAATGTTGTTTATAACCTCTTTAATCTCGGTATTTTCAGCATCACTTAATCCTGAAAGTTTAGTAGAGATATAAGACGCTAAAATCATTCCTATGGCTACAGCTTCGCCATGAAGTAAATCTGTTTTATTAGGATCACTTAAATAGTAAGATTCTATAGCATGCCCCAAGGTATGTCCGTAATTAAGTGTTTTTCTTAATCCGTTTTCTCTTGGATCTATATCTACTACATGTTTTTTTATCTGTATAGATTCATGAATTAGTTGGTCAAGGTGTTCTAAATTTAACAGCGATAAATCTTTAAACTTATCCCAATACATTCTGTCTTGAATTAAACCATGCTTAAGCATTTCTGCTAAGCCAGAACGCATTTCGTTTTGAGCTAAAGTTTTAAGATATGTAGAATCTATAATTACCATTTCTGGGTTATTAATAACTCCAATTTGGTTTTTTAAAGTACCTAAATCGACACCTGTTTTTCCACCAACGGAAGCATCTACCATAGATAATAGGGTAGTAGGTACGTTTATAAAATTAATGCCACGTTTAAAAGTCGATGCTACAAAACCACCCATATCTGTTATTACACCACCACCTAAATTTATAAGTAGACTTTTTCTATCTGCACCAAGTTCAGACAAAACATTCCAAACACCAACACAGGTCTCAATAGTTTTGTTAATTTCTCCTGCTTCTATTTCAATAATCTCAATAGTTTTAGAGGTTGAAATTTCAGACATTAAGTGAGGTAAACAAAGCTCATGTGTATTTTGATCAACTAAAATAAAAATACTAGAAGGATTGCTCTCTTCTATAAAATTATTTATATGTTTATAAGCACTTAAATTGAAGTGAATATTATAGGTCTTTGTTTCTATAGTTTTCATAAAAATTGTAATAAAAAATAGCTGTGAAAATAAGGAGTTTTTTACAATTAAGTAAGTTCGGCTTCGTTATTTTTATAAAAATTGTGAGATTGAATGAATAATAACACCATTTTTGATAATACTGAAATTGCTTTTGCGCTTAAAAGTGATTCGGAGTTGGAAAGAGCATATTTTCTTTTCAAAATGATTTCAATAGAACCTTTGGTTCGAATTGGAACAGCTGCTACAAATTTTGCGTTAAAAGCAAAATTACCCGTAGAAGGTTTAATTAGGGCAACCGTTTTTGATCATTTTTGTGGTGGAGTTAGCGAAGAAAACTGTTTACCTGTTATCGATAAAATGTATCAAAAAGGTGTAAGTTCAGTTTTAGATTATTCTGTAGAAGGTAAAGAGGATGAAGCAGAATTTGATGCGGCTCTAAAAATCACTTTAAAGATTATAAATTTTGCAGAAGAATTAAAATCAATTCCAATTGCAGTATTTAAGCCATCTGGTTTTGGTAGAATTCGGTTGTACGAAAAAGTTGGTAATAATGAACAATTAAGTGCTGATGAAACAAAAGAATGGAATCGTGTATTAAATAGGTTTGATACAGTCTGTAAAGCAGCAAAAGATAGAGGGATTTCTATTTTAATTGATGCTGAAGAAAGTTGGATGCAGGATGCTGCCGATAATTTAATTACAGATTTAATGCGCAAATACAATACAGAAAAACCTGTTGTATTTAATACGCTGCAAATGTATCGTCATGATCGTTTAGATTTTTTAAAGCAACAACATATACTTGCAAAGACCGAAGGTTTCTTTTTAGGATATAAGTTGGTTCGAGGTGCGTATATGGAAAAAGAAAATGAACGTGCTGAAAAAAAAGGATATGCCTCACCAATTTGTGAAAGTAAGGCTGCTACAGATTCTAATTTTAATGCTGGTGTATCTTATATGTTAGATCATTTAGATGATATGTCAATTTTCAACGGTACGCATAATGAATACAGTTCTTATTTTCTTATGGATTTAATGAAAGAAAAAGGCATTGAGAATTCAGATAAACGCGTTTGGTTTGGACAATTATATGGAATGAGTGATCATATTAGCTTTAATCTTTCTAATTTGGGTTATAATGTTGCTAAATATGTACCTTTCGGACCTGTTAAAGATGTTATGCCTTATTTAATTAGAAGGGCAGAAGAGAATACTTCTGTGGCAGGACAAACAGGGCGAGAGCTTAATTTGTTATTGAAAGAGAAAAAAAGAAGGAAACAATAAAAGTATAAAAAAAGACTGTCTGTAATAGGCAGTCTTTTTCGTTTTTAATCAAGAATTTGAATATCTTCTATAGTTGCTGTCTCATCGCAGTTTTTAACCAGCAGTGCAATACTTTGTTTGTTAAAGGTGCCGTCTAGATAGTATGTTTTACAAGGTTTTGTTGTGGTTTCACTTTTAGAGAAATCTACATCGCCTTTTCTTAAAACATGATTTAAAACTACAGTATCTAATTGCTTAACATTAATTATAGATTTAGCATTATCGCTATATATAATTGTTTTGGTGTTGATATTTTTTATCACACGAGCATCTAGTCCGTAGCTACAAGATGTTTTCTTTCCGCTAAGAAAAAAGGCTAAAAGTAGTAATCCTAAAGAAAATCCTCCAAGATAATACCCAATTCGTTGTATAAGTGTCATTTAAAAAATTAAGAGATTAATATCGCTATATTTTAAGTCAAACCATTCGCCAACCGAACGATTCGTTAAAATACCGTGATAAAAGTACAACCCATTTTTTAAACCTTTCTCAAATCTTAAAGAATTTTCTATGCCACCTTCTTCAGCAATTTTTAAAAGGTAGGGCGTAAAAATATTACTTATTGATATTGAGGCCGTTCTAGAAAATCGTGCAGGAATATTAGGTACACAATAATGTATAACGCCGTGCCGGTTAAAAGTAGGGAATTTGTGAGATGTAACTTCACTAGTCTCAAAACAACCGCCCATATCTATACTTACATCTACTATAACAGACCCTTTTTTCATGGATTGCACCATAGATTCTGTGACAATAATTGGAGATCTAGATTTTCCTCGTACTGCACCAATTACAACATCGCATCGTTTTAATGCTTTAGTTAAGTTTTTTGGTTGTACGGTAGATGTATAAATTGGACGACCAAGATTAGTCTGAATTCGTCTTAATTTAGATATAGAATTGTCGAATACTTTTACATTAGCACCTAATCCAATAGCGCTTCTTGCAGCATATTCTCCCACAGTTCCTGCACCAAGAATTACAACTTCAACGGGTGGAACACCACAAATATTACCAAACAATAATCCGTTTCCTTGATTGCTATTAGATAATAGGTCTGATGCAATAATTACCGATGCGGTACCTGCAATTTCACTCAAAGAACGTACGGCAGGGTAATGGCCGTCGTCGTCACGAATAAATTCAAAAGCTAAAGCAGTAATACGTTTAGTAGCTAGAGCTTCAAAATATTTTTTATGTTGAGTTTTTAACTGTAATGCAGAAATTAAAATGGTTTGCGGGTTAATAAGTGCAATTTGTTCTATAGTTGGTGGTTCAACCTTTAAAATTATAGGACATGAAAATACTTTAGCGGTATCTTTTGTTAATTCTGCACCTGCTTCGCTATAATCTTTATCTGTAAATTTAGCACCTAAACCAGCACCAGCTTCCATTAAAACACGATGCCCGTTACTAATTAATGCCGATACGGCATCTGGAGTGAGACAGACTCGTTTTTCTTGGTATGCAGTTTCTTTTGGGATTCCTATAAATAAATTGCCTTTGTTTTTATAAACCTCAAGTGTTTCTTCTTGTGGAATTAACTGCTGATGAGTAAAAGGAGAAAATGATTTAGACATATGTTTTTGACACTAGAATATGTAGTCAAATTACAAATAATATTTTGATTGCTTAAACCTTAATTTAAAAATAATCTTTTACTCTGTCTTTAAACCCTTTAGGTGAAAGCTTAAACTCATCTTCAAGTTTTTGAAAAGAATCGTTTACAGTATTTACTTTATTGAATATTTGTGCGCGAATTAAATAAATAGATGGAATAATTAAACCCATTATAGGTAATAGGTAAAAAAATTCATTACTATCTACATATTGTAAATCATCATTTAAAATTGTGAAGATTTGAAAAGTAAACATTGCAATAGGTACAATGATAACATGATACCACCAATGTCTACAGGTAAAAAACCAAACAAACATTAATAATAAAGGAATTAATTTTCCTGTTATTGTCCAAGCAACAATATCTATGCTTCCGTAAAATTTACTATCGTAGGTAAATAAAAATGTTTTCCAAACTTTTTGTTTAGGTACACTTTCATATAAGTAAAATAAATAGGGAGTAGCAGCAATAAATGTCGCTATAATACTCCCTATTATTAGACTTCTATTATCCGTGAGTTGGAATTTTAATTCTCCATCTTTCAATTTGTGGTGCTTCTTGCTCATTTATACTTAATCCGTGCGTTGGAATCTTAATTCTCCATCTTTCAATTTGTGGAGCTTCTTGTTCATTTAGATTTAATCCGTGTGTTGGGATTTTAATTCTCCATCTTTCAATTTGCGGAGCTTCTTGCTCGTTTAAACTGATTAGACTTGTTGCTTGAGCCGGGAAAAGCATTCCTCCAAAAATCGCAAGAGCGATTAAATGTTTTTTAGTCTTCATAATTCTGTAAGGGATTTAATTAATTAATGATTCAAATATATAGAATACACTAATTGAATTTTATCCCAAATGTTAAAATCATGTTAAAACTAACGTCTTTTGGGCAACTCAGTTACGGGAAAACCGTACTTCTTTTTCTTTGCTTCAATCAAATCTTAAAATCAGCACAAAAACACAAAATATCAATCAATATTAAATGTCAACTTTCTGGTTTTCGAATCTAAATTTTCAATTTTTACAGCATTAGATTTTTCATTCGAAAGAATGTTTTCTACACGTTCTGGCCATTCTATAAATAACCAAGCATCAGAATCTAAATAATCTTCTATACCAAAATTATAAGCTTCTTCTTCGTCGTTTAATCTGTAAAAATCGAAATGATAAACTAAACCATCATCGGTACTATATTCGTTAACTATTGAGAATGTTGGGCTACTAACATCGTCATTACACCCTAAATTTTTAACTAAGGCTTTAATTAATGTTGTTTTACCCGAACCCATATCACCATAAAATAATATGGTTTTTGATGTGGCTTTGCTAAGTATATATTTAGCAATATCCTCTAAATCATCTATGTGGTATTCTTTCATAGTTTACATGGCATAGGATGCAATTATAAGTAATAAAAATTAAATTTGCTAATGATTCGCATAATGAAAAAAAGGATATTAAATATAAATATATGAGTCTATTTCGGATTTAAAACGACAAATGGAATAATCATTTCTTCTAAAGATACACCACCATGCTGATAGGTGTTTCTAAAATAACTTACATAATGATTATAGTTATTTGGGTATGCAAAAAAGAAGTCGTTTTTAGCAAAAATAAAGGAACTACTCATTGTAATACTTGGTAAATGAACTGTTTTAGGTGTTTTAAATTCTAATACATCTTTAGATTCGTAAGTTAAACTCCTTCCTGTTTTATATCTTAAGTTTAATGAGGTGTCCCGATCACCAACAACTTTAGACGGATTTTTTACATTTATAGTACCATGGTCTGTGGTTAAAATTAATTTAAATCCTAAATTTTGTGCTTGTTGAATGATTTCAAATAGTGGCGAGTTTTTAAACCAACTTTGAGTTAGTGAACGGTAAGCTTTATCGTTAGATGCTAATTCTTTTACTACATCCATTTCCGTTTTGGCATGCGAAAGCATATCTACAAAATTGTAAACGACAACAGTAAGGTCGTTATTTTTCTGACTTTTAAAATTATCGACTAATTTTTTACCGTTTTTAAGGTTGGTAATTTTATGATATTCGCACGTTAAGTTTTGTAAGCCTAAACGCTTCATTTGTGCTTGTAGAAATTCAGCTTCAAATAAATTCTTTCCACCTTCGTCTGTATCGTTTTTCCAATAGTTTGGATGTAATTTTTCCATATCGCTTGGCATCAATCCAGAAAAAATAGCATTTCGGGCATATTGTGTAGCCGTAGGTAAAATACTGTAAAACGGAATTTCTGTTTCTTTCTTATAGTAAGGTGCAATAAAGGGCTCGAACGATTTCCATTGGTCGTATCTTAAATTATCTATAACCACAAGTAATGTAGGTTGTTCTTTACTTAATTCCGGAACTACTTTATTTTTAAACAAGGTGTGCGACATGGTTGGAGCCTCGGTATTTGGTTCGAACCAATCGGCATAATTTTTAGCTATAAATTTTCCGAATAAGGCGTTGGCTTCTGTTTTTTGAGATTCTAAAATCTCGAACATGCCAGCATCTTCTATATTTTCTAATTGAATTTCCCAATACACCAATTTCTGATAGAGGTTAGCCCAATCTTCAAAACTATTAACAGACATTAAATCCATTGCAATTTTTCTAAATTCTTGCTGATAATTAGATGTTGTTTTCTCTGAAATTAATCGAGAATGGTCTAAATTCTTTTTTAAACTCAATAAAATCTGATTCGGATTTACGGGTTTTATAAGGTAATCGGCAATTTTATTACCAATGGCTTCCTCCATAATATACTCTTCCTCACTTTTAGTAATCATTACAACAGGAAGCGTGTGGTCCAGTTCTTTAATTTCATTTAAAGTTTCTAGACCAGTTAAACCAGGCATGTTTTCATCTAAAAAAACAATGTCAAATTTATTGTCCTCTAACACCTCAAGGGCCTCGGTACCGCTATTGCATTTTGTAACCTTATAATTTTTTTTCTCTAGAAAAAGAATGTGTGGTTTAAGTAAATCAATTTCATCATCAACCCAAAGTATATTTATGTTATTCATATCGTTATATTTGTACTATTAAAGTGATTTTTTAAATATTTTAGAAGATCATCTTAAGCATTTCTAAACTATAAAGATGAATAAACTTAAAATATTAAACGATCCAATTTACGGATTTATTACCATACCAAATTCGTTAATTTTTGATTTAATTGAGCATAAATACTTTCAGCGGCTAAGAAGAATTACTCAAATGGGAATGTCTTATTTGGTGTATCCTGGAGCCCATCATACCCGATTTCATCATGCTATAGGTTGTATGCATTTAATGCAAAAAGCTATCAATGTACTTCGTTTTAAGGGAGTTGACATTTCTGACGATGAAGAAGTTGCATTAAATATAGCTATACTTTTGCACGATATTGGTCACGGTCCGTTTTCTCATGCCATGGAACATAGTATAGTTAGTGGGATTTCTCACGAGCATATTTCGCTGTTGTTTATGGAGCAATTGAACGATGAATTTAACGGAAGTTTAACGCTAGCCATCTCTATTTTTAAAGGGGAATACCACAGAAACTTTATGTGTCAGTTAATTTCTTCTCAATTAGATATGGATCGCGCCGATTATTTAAAACGAGATAGTTTTTATACAGGAGTCGCAGAAGGAAATATAAATAGCGAGCGTTTAATTACCATGTTAAGTGTTGTAGACGATGAATTGGTGGTTGAAAATAAAGGTATTTATAGCGTGGAAAAATTTCTTGTTGCTAGACGATTAATGTACTGGCAAGTGTATTTACACAAAACTAGTGTTGTTGCCGAGCAATTATTAATACGCGTATTAAAACGTGCTAAAGAATTATCGCATAATAATGTAGAATTGGTAGCGAGTAGGGCATTATCTTATTTCTTAAAAACAGAAATTAATGCAACTAATTTTGATAAAAACACACTTGAAACCTTTTCTAAGTTAGACGATTATGATATTATTTCAGCCATGAAAGAATGGCAATATCATGACGATTTTGTATTGCGTAATTTATGCGAAATGATTTTAAATAGAGATTTACTTAAAATTAAAGTCAAGCAAAAAAAGATAAAGAAAAACGAGTTAAAAGCTAAAGAAAAAGAATTGATGTCTACCTATAATATTAGTGAATCAGAAGCCGATTACTTTGTCTTTAAAGGAGAAATTACAAATCAAGCGTATCAACAAAACGGACAACAAATTAAGATTTTATATAAATCAGGAAAGATAGAAGATATAGTAAAGGCATCGGACCAATTAAACTTAAAGGCACTGTCGAAACCCGTTACTAAATATTATATATGTTATCCTAAAGCTAAACTTTAGGACATTTTTCCTATTTTTGCCACGATGAAATTTACAGCAGAACAAATAGCAGGAATTTTAGAAGGAGAAGTTGTGGGTAATCCCGACGTAGAAGTTTCAACTCTTTCTAAAATTGAAGAAGGTATAAAAGGTGCGCTTACATTTTTGGCGAACCCAAAATATACGCATTATATATATACGACTAAAGCATCTATTACTATAGTAAATAAAACATTTATTCCAGAGCATGATTTGGAAACTACTTTAATAAAGGTGAACGATGCGTATAAAGCATTTTCTAAATTATTAGAGTATTATAACTCTGTTAAACTTAGTAAAGAGGGAATAGAGCAACCATCTTTTATATCCGATTCCTCAAAATGTGGAGATAAAATTTATATAGGTGCTTTTACTTATATAGGAGAGAATGTGAAAATTGGTGATAATGTAAAAATTTTCCCAAACTCTTATATTGGAGATAATGTAACTATAGGAGATAATACAATACTTTTTGCAGGAGCCAAAATTTATTCGGAATGCATTATTGGAAATAATTGTGTTATTAATTCCGGATGTGTTATTGGTGCAGATGGATTTGGTTTTGCTCCAAATGAGTCAGGTGAATACGATAAGGTGCCACAAATTGGAAATGTAATTTTAGAAGATTATGTAGATGTTGGCGCGGGTACTACTATAGATAGAGCAACTTTAGGGTCTACTGTTATAAGACAAGGTGTTAAGTTAGACAATCAAATTCAGATTGCTCATAATGTCGAAATAGGTAGAAATACAGTAATTGCAGCGCAAACTGGTGTTGCAGGGTCTACTAAAATTGGCGAGAATTGTCAAATAGGAGGACAAGTAGGATTTGCTGGACATTTAGTTATTGGAAATAATGTTAAAATACAGGCACAGTCAGGTATTGGAAGAAATATAAAGGATAACGAAATATTACAAGGTTCTCCTGCATTTTCTTATGCCGATTGGAGTAAATCTTATGTTCACTTTAAGAATTTACCGAAAATAGTTAAAAAATTAAACGAAATAGAAAATAAATAATGGCAATAGTTACTACAGAAATCAAACAAAAAACCATTAAAAACAGTGTGTCTTTAAATGGTGTTGGATTACATACAGGTAATAATGTTTCTCTAACCTTTAAATCGGCTCCAGAAAATTTTGGATTTGCTTTTAAACGAATGGATTTAGAAGGAACGCCAGTAATAGAAGCAGATGCTACTTATGTTACAAATACAGAACGTGGAACATGCTTAGAGAAAAATGGTGTCATTATTCAAACATGCGAGCATGTGTTAGCGGCTTTAATAGGTTTAGATATTGATAATGTTTTAATAGAATTAAGTGCTGCTGAACCTCCAATTATGGATGGGTCTTCTAAATTTTTTGTAGAAGCTTTAGAAAACGCAGAAATATTAGAACAAGAAGCTTTTAGAGAAGAGTATGTAGTAACCGATGTAATTTCTTTTGTAAACGAAGATACAGGAAGCGAAATACTTTTAATGCCAGCTAAAGAATACCAAATTACTACTATGGTAGATTTTGGAACTAAAGTATTAGGTACTCAAAATGCAACTTTAAATCAAATTTCAGATTTCAAAAAAACCATTTCAGATTCTAGAACGTTTAGTTTTTTACATGAAATTGAAATGCTTTTAGAGCATGGGTTAATAAAAGGAGGCGATTTAAATAATGCCATAGTTTATGTAGATAAAGAATTATCTCCAGCAACGATGGAAAAATTAAAAGTTGCTTTTAAGAAAGATTCAATTGCGGTTAAACCTAACGGAATTTTAGATAATTTAACTTTACATCACCCTAATGAAGCAGCAAGACATAAATTGTTAGATGTTATAGGTGATTTAGCTTTAATAGGGACACGTATTAGAGGTAAGGTAATAGCAAATAAACCTGGACATTTTGTAAACACTCAGTTTGCAAAGAAGATGTCTAAAATTATAAAAAACGAAAGACGTAATAATGTTCCTTACGTAGATTTATCTCAGGAGCCATTAATGGATGTTAATCAAATTATGGATATGTTGCCTCACAGACAACCATTCCTATTGATTGACAAAATTTTTGAACTTTCAGAAACTGGGGTTATCGGTATGAAAAACGTAACGATGAACGAACCGTTTTTTGCAGGTCATTTTCCAGGAGCTCCAGTAATGCCTGGTGTTTTAATTGTTGAAGCAATGGCACAAACAGGTGGAATAATGGTATTAAGTACCGTTCCTGATCCAGAAAATTACCTTACATTTTTTATGAAAATTGATAAAGTGAAATTCAAACAAAAGGTTGTTCCAGGAGATACTTTAATTTTTAAATGTGACCTAATTACTCCAATTAGAAGAGGAATATGCCATATGCAAGGTTACGCTTATGCCAATGGAAAACTATGTGCAGAAGCAGAATTAATGGCTCAAATTTCAAAAGTAAAATAAAAAGCAACACATGAATCAACCTTTAGCTTACGTGCATCCCGGAGCGAAAATTGCAAAAAATGTAGTTATCGATCCGTTTACAACGATACATAATAATGTCGTAATAGGAGAAGGAACTTGGATTGGAAGTAATGTTACCATTATGGAAGGTGCTCGTATTGGAAAAAATTGTAACATTTTTCCAGGAGCAGTTATTTCTGGAGTCCCACAAGATCTTAAATATAACGACGAAGACACTTTAACGGTTATTGGTAACAATGTTACTATTCGTGAATGTGTAACCATTAATAGAGGGACTACAGATCGTATGAAAACTGTTATTGGCGATAATTGTTTAATTATGGCGTATTGCCATATCGCTCACGATTGTATAGTTGGAAAAAATTGTATTTTTTCTAATAACAGTACTTTAGCAGGACATATAACGCTTGGAGATTATGTGGTTTTAGCAGGAATGACGGCTGTACATCAATTTTGTTCTGTAGGAAACCATGCTTTTGTAACCGGCGGATCTTTAGTAAGAAAAGATGTGCCACCATTTGTAAAAGCTGCTCGTGAACCGTTATCTTATGTAGGGATTAATTCAGTAGGATTAAGACGTAGAGGATTTACTACAGAAAAAATTAGAGAAGTACAGGATATTTATCGTGTTTTATATCAGAAAAATTACAACAACACCCAAGCGGTAGAAATTATTGAAGCGGAGTGGGAAGCTACTCCAGAACGTGATGAAATCCTTCAATTTATAAGAGATTCACAACGCGGAATAATGAAAGGATATTTCAAATCAAACTAAAAAAATAGAATGGCAACAACATCAGATATTAGAAACGGATTATGCATAAGATATAATCATGATATTTTTAAAGTAATTGAATTTTTACACGTAAAACCTGGTAAAGGTCCTGCGTTTGTAAGAACAAAATTAAAGAGTGTAACAACAGGTAAAGTTATAGATAATACGTTTTCTGCAGGACACAAATTAGAAGATGTACGTGTAGAAACACATAAATTTCAATATTTATACCCAGAAGGTGATTTATATCACTTTATGAATGTTGAAGATTACACGCAAATTATGTTAAATGTAAATGCTTTAGATACTCCAGATTTATTAAAAGAAGGCGAAGTAGTTACTATTTTAATTAACTCTGAAGACGGTATGCCGCTTTCAGTAGATATGCCTGCTAGTGTTATTTTAGAAGTTACTGCAACAGAACCAGGAATTAAAGGAAACACTGCAACTAACGCAACTAAACCTGCAACAGTAGAAACTGGAGCTACAATTAATGTACCTTTATTTATTAATGAAGGCGATAAAATTAAAGTAGAAACAGATAAAGGAACGTACAAAGAAAGAGTTAAAGAATAATTCTTGTGAAGTTTCCTAATCCATATACATTAAAACAAATTGCAACCATTATTGGTTGTGAATTTGTTGGACATGATGAATTCCCTGTGCTTGGTATGAATGAAATTCATGTTGTAGAAGCAGGCGATATTGTATTTGTAGATCATCCGAAGTATTATAACAAGGCATTACAATCGGCAGCAACAATTGTTTTAATTAACAAAGAAGTTGAGTGTCCAGAAGGTAAGGCTTTATTAATTTCTGATGATCCTTTTAGAGACTTCAATAAATTGACTGAGTTTTTTAAACCATTCCAAAGCGCAAACCAAAGTGTTTCAGATTCAGTTCAAGTTGGTGAAGGCACTATAATTCAGCCTAACTGTTTTATTGGTCATAATGTAACTATTGGAAAAAATAGTATCATTCATTCAAACGTAAGTATTTATGACGATGCTGTTATTGGAGATAATGTTATTGTACACGCTGGAACTATTTTAGGAGCATCTGCTTTTTACTATAAAAATAGACCAGAAGGCTTCGATCAGTTAAAATCTGGTGGTCGCGTCGTTATTCAAGATAATGTGCATATTGGTGCGTTGTGTACAATAGACAAAGGTGTCACTGGAGATACAATAATTGGAGCAGGCTCTAAATTAGATAATCAAATTCAGGTTGGACACGATACTGTAATTGGTAAAAAGTGTTTAATAGCATCTCAAGTTGGAATTGCAGGTTGTGTAGTTATTGAAGATGAAGTAACTATTTGGGGACAAGTAGGTACAGCTAGTGGGATAAGAATAGGTGCCAAAGCTGTAATTATGGGACAAACTGGAGTTACAAAATCTGTAGAAGGTGGGAAAACTTATTTTGGTACACCTGTAGAAGAGTCTAGAAATAAACTCAAGGAATTTGCTATGTTAAGACAACTTCCTAAGATTATTGAAAAGTTAAAAGAGAATCAATAATTATTCAATAAATTGTCATTATTTAGCACTTTAAATAAAGTCTAAAAAAATCTTTAAATATAATTGTTAAAACTTTACATTTGTAAAGCTTTTAATAAAATAAAACAAACAAAAATGAGCGTTTTAGTAAATAAAAATTCGAAAATAATTGTTCAAGGGTTTACAGGAAGTGAAGGTACTTTTCACGCCGAGCAAATGATTGAATACGGAACTAATGTTGTAGGAGGAGTAACTCCAGGTAAAGGTGGTCAAACACATTTAGACAGACCTGTTTTTAACACAGTAAAAGATGCTGTAGAAAAAGCTGGTGCAGATACTACAATTATTTTTGTGCCGCCAGCATTTGCTGCCGATGCTATTATGGAAGCTGCAGATGCAGGTATTAAAGTAATTATTACAATTACAGAAGGAATTCCTGTTGCAGATATGATTAAAGCCGCGGATTATATTAAAGGTAAAGATTGTCGTTTAATTGGACCAAACTGTCCAGGTGTAATTACTCCTGGTGAAGCTAAAGTTGGTATTATGCCAGGTTTTGTATTCAAAAAAGGTCATGTTGGTATTGTATCTAAATCAGGTACTTTAACTTACGAAGCTGCAGACCAAGTTGTAAAACAAGGTTTAGGTATCACGACTGCTATTGGTATTGGTGGAGATCCAATTATTGGGACAACGACTAAAGAAGCTGTAGAACTTTTAATTAACGACCCAGAAACTGAAGCTGTTGTTATGATTGGTGAAATTGGAGGTCAATTAGAAGCAGATGCTGCAAACTGGTATAAAGCTAGTGGAAGTAAAAAACCAGTAGTTGGTTTTATCGCTGGTGAAACTGCTCCTGCTGGTCGTACTATGGGACACGCTGGTGCAATTGTAGGAGGTAGTGATGATACAGCTCAAGCTAAAAAAGCTATTATGGCTGCTTGTGGAATTCACGTTGTAGATTCTCCTGCTGAAATTGGTAAAAAAGTTGCTGAAGTTTTAGCACAATTAGCATAATATAAAACATGTTTAGCTAATTTATTGGCTAGATATAATATATAATACATCTTTTAAAATCCGTTAACTCGATACTGTTAACGGATTTTTTTATGGATATAATTTAATTTATAACAGAAACGCTAGAAAACCTCACAAATATTTGTGAGGTTTTTTTATACTGTCAGATTTTGAATTACTATCTTTGAGGTATTAATTTTTATCTAATTACACATGAAATTATTACAAGGAAAAACAGCAATTATTACAGGTGCAAGCCGCGGAATAGGTAAAGGAATTGCTCAAGTTTTTGCACAACATGGTGCAAATGTCGCATTCACTTATAGTTCTTCTGTAGAAGCTGCAAATGCTTTAGAAGCCGAATTAAATGGTTTAGGAATAAAAGCTAAAGGATACCAAAGTAATGCTGCTGATTTTAATGAAGCTCAAGCTTTAGCAGAAGAAGTTGTAAAAGAATTTGGAAGTATAGATATATTAATAAATAACGCAGGAATTACAAAAGACAACTTGTTAATGCGTATTAGCGAAGCAGATTTCGATCAAGTTATTGAAGTTAACTTGAAATCGGTTTTTAATATGACGAAAGCTGTACAACGTACTATGCTTAAACAACGTAAAGGGTCTATTATTAACATGAGTTCTGTAGTTGGTGTAAAAGGTAATGCTGGTCAGACTAACTATGCGGCGTCTAAAGCTGGAATTATCGGATTTTCAAAGTCTGTTGCTTTAGAATTAGGATCTAGAAATATTAGAAGTAATGTTGTGGCTCCAGGATTTATAGAAACAGAAATGACAGCAAAACTAGATGAAGCTACTGTTAAAGGTTGGAGAGAAGGTATTCCTTTAAAACGTGGTGGTACTCCAGACGATGTTGCTAATGTTTGTGTGTTTTTAGCAAGTGATTTAAGTGCGTATGTTACAGGACAAACGCTTAATGTAGATGGTGGAATGTTAACATAATATATGTCTATAGAAACAGTATTATATATAATTCTTGCTGGAATTGTAGCCCTTTTATTAGCTTTATTTCAGTATAAATATAAAGTGAAAAGCATGTCTAAACAGTACATGCTTTTCGCTTTTTTACGGTTTATTACCATTTTTTCTGTGCTCTTACTTTTAATCAATCCTAAGTTAGATCAACTTCAGTTAACTACAGAAAAACCAAAGCTATTAGTTGTTGTAGATAATTCTAATTCTATTACACAACTTAAACAAGATGCTAATGCTAAAGAAGTTGTTGAAAACATACGCTCACATTCAAATTTAAACAACAAATTTAATATTGAATATTTCACATTAGGTAAAACACTCAGCACTAGCGACACCTTAACTTTTCAAGACAAACAAACAGATATTGCATCGGCTTTAGATGCACTTCAGGATATTTATAAAGACGATGTCGCTCCAACCATTTTAATAAGTGATGGAAACCAAACATTTGGTAGTGATTATGAGTTTACAAATTATAGCAATCCCGTATATCCTATAATTTTGGGTGATACAACCCATTATGTCGACTTAAGCATTAGGCAGCTTAACGTAAATAAATACGCGTATTTAAAGAATAAATTCCCAGTTGAAACGATTCTTGTCTACAACGGGAAAGAGGCTGTAAATACTGTTTTTACAGTAACTAGTGGTGAGCAAACGGTGTATTCTAAAAATATATCTTTCAGTGAAACTCAGAACTCAGAAGTATTAAACTTTACACTACCAGCAAATCATGTTGGCACATCAACATATAAAGCCCATTTAAAACCATTAGACACTGAAAAAAACACAGTTAATAATATAAAAAACTTTGCTGTTGAAGTTATAGACGAGCAAATGAATATTGCTGTAATTTCTACTTTTTATCATCCCGATTTAGGTATGCTTAAGAAAAGTATTGAAAGTAATGAACAACGTTCAGTTACTATTTTAAAGCCTAATGAAATAAAATCTAAATTGAATGATTTTAATTTAGTGATTCTATACCAACCTAATAATCAGTTTAAATTTATTTTCGATGCAATTAAGGCAGAGAATAAAAATGCTTTTATTATTTCAGGAACACATACAGATTGGTTCTTCTTAAATAATCAGTCTAATGTGTATGAACATGATATTACAGCGCAGTCTGAAGTTTATCAAGGTGTCTTTAATACTAATTATTCCATGTTTATTGTAGACGATTTAAACTTCGATATGTTTCCTCCATTAAATTCTAGCTTTGGAGATTTAACCTTTTTTGGTCCTTACGAGACTTTACTTTATAAAAAATATGGAAACTTAACCACCGAACAACCGTTATTAGCCACTTTTGAAATTAATGGTAGGCGAGAGGCGCTGTTGTTAGGCGAGAACATATGGCAATGGCGAGCGCAAAGTTTTTTAAACGAAAAGTCGTTTCATATGTTCGATAATTTTGTAGGAAAGTTAATTCAGTATTTAGCGTCTACTAAACGAAAAACACGTTTGATTCTCGATTTCGAATCGTTTTACGAAGGTGTAAATAATGTGATCATCAAAGCGCAGTTTTTTAATAAGAACTACGAATTTGACGGACGAGAAACACTTCAAATAAAAGTAAAAAATAAAGAAACAGACGAGGAGACGGAATTGCCTTTCGTGCTTAAAAACAACAATTATCAAGTAGATTTAAGTCATTTATCAGCATCTAATTACGACTTTACCGTAAGCGCAATTAACGAAAAGATTTCAAAATCTGGAAGCTTTACAGTTTTAGAATATAATGTAGAGCAACAGTTTTTAAACGCCAATGTTTCTAAGTTAAATGTATTAGCAAATAAAACAAGCGGAACGTCTTATTTTATAGATAGTTACGATTCAGTTTTTAATGAATTAATTTCTAGTAAAAAATATACTAGCATTCAAAAAAGTACAAAGACCACTCAAGGTTTAATTGATTGGAAATATGTGCTAGGAATCATAGTTTTCTGCTTATCTTTAGAGTGGTTTTTAAGAAAATATAACGGATTAACTTAATAAAAATATAATGGATAAATTACCTAAAATTGCATTGCCTATTCTTGTTGCTATCGTAGCAGTAATCATATTAATTTCAAAATCGGCTATCACCATAAACTCAGGGGAAGCTGGAGTATTATATAGAACATTTGATGACGGAGTTGTTACAGATGAACCACCTTTAGGTGAAGGGTTTCATGTTGTTGCGCCTTGGAACAGAGTTTTTATTTACGAAGTGAGACAACAAGAAATTTACGAAAAAATGAATGTGTTATCTTCTAATGGATTAGATATTAAATTAGAAGCTTCAGCGTGGTTTCAACCACAATTCGAAAATTTAGGAAAACTTCACCAAGAAAAAAGTGAAATGTATAAAGAACGTATTTTACTTCCTGCCATTCGTTCGGCAGCAAGAAGTGTAGTGGGACGTTATACACCAGAACAATTATATTCTAGTAAGCGTGATGCAATTCAGCAAGAAATTTTTGATGAAACAAAAAGTATTGTAGCTGATCAATACATTCAATTAAATCAGATATTAGTTAGAGATGTAACATTACCTTCTACAATTAAAGATGCTATCGAGCGTAAATTAAAGCAAGAGCAAGAATCTTTAGAATATGAATTTAGATTAGTTACAGCTCAAAAAGAAGCTCAGAAACAAATTATTGAAGCACAAGGTAAAGCTGATGCAAACAGAATTTTAAGTGAGTCTTTAAATGATAAAATTTTACAAGATAAAGGAATTGAAGCTACAGTTAAATTATCTGAATCTCCAAATTCTAAAGTCATTGTAATTGGTTCAGGTGATAGCGGATTACCGATTATACTTGGAAATCAATAATTAATTAATATTTTTTAGTTTAAAACTTGCATAAGTGTTTTAAATTTTTGAATATTTGTGTATAACAAAAAAAGAACATGAACTTTATTCAATTACATCATCATCATTTTCATACTTGTACTTAGACGAGCTGAAAGTGTATTGAATAATTTTCAAAATAATATATTTTTAAACCCCGTTTGAGTTAATCAGATGGGGTTTTTATTTTTCTCCATATGATGTTACTCAAACCACATTAATCAACAAAATGAGTAAATTAAAAATTGCAGTCCAAAAATCAGGTCGACTTTACGACGAATCTATGCAAATCCTTAAAGACATAGGAATTTCTATAGATAATGGAAGAGATCAATTAAAAGCATCGGCTAAAAATTTCCCTTTAGAGGTGTTTTATTTACGTAACGGAGATATTCCTCAGTATTTAAAAGATGGTGTTGTAGATGCCGCTATTATTGGTGAGAATGTTTTAATTGAAAAAGGTGGAGACATCCAAATTGTACAAAAATTAGGATTTTCGTCTTGCAAGGTTTCTATCGCTGTTCCAAAATCGGCTAAGTATGCTAGTATGCAAGATTTGGAAGGTAAACGTATCGCAACATCTTACCCAAATACGGTACAACAATTCTTAGATAAAAACAATGTAAATGCTCAGTTACATATTATTAATGGTTCTGTAGAAATTGCTCCTAATATTGGGTTAGCAGATGCCATTGTAGATATTGTTTCTAGTGGAAGTACCTTGTTTAAAAATGGATTAAAAGAAGTTGAAGTCTTATTAAAATCTGAAGCAGTTTTAGCCTCTTCACCATTAATTTCTGAAGCTAATTCAGACATTCTAAACATCATAAAATTTAGAATAGAATCTGTTTTAAAAGGGCGTCGTTCTAAATATGTGTTATTAAACGCACCGAATGATAAATTAGACGAAATTATTGCCATTTTACCGGGTATGAAAAGCCCAACAGTATTACCTTTAGCACAAGAAGGATGGAGCTCTGTTCACACTGTAATCGACAAAAATAAATTTTGGGAAATTATCGACGAACTTAAAGGACATGGCGCAGAAGGTATTCTAGTTTGTCCTATCGATAATATGGTTTTATAATTAAAGAAACATACAATGAAAATTATTGAAAATCCCAATAAAGCAGATTGGTCAGACATTTTACAACGTCCTACGCAAACTGTAAATGACATTGAAAATACGGTTACTCAGATTTTTGATGATGTTAAACAGAATGGGGATAAAGCTATAGCAAAATACACTGAGCGTTTCGACGGCGTGACTTTAGATACTAATTTAGTGAGCTCGGATGAAATTGAATTTGCTAAAAGTCAAGTGTCAGCAGATTTAAAAGATGCGATAACGATAGCTTATAAAAACATTGAACGTTTTCATGCCGCTCAAAAAACTTCTAAAGTAGAAGTTGAAACTATGGTGGGAGTGCACTGCTGGCAAGAAAAACGAGCAATAGAAAAAATTGGGTTATATATTCCAGGAGGAACAGCGCCTTTGTTTTCTACCGTTTTAATGTTAGCTATTCCTGCAAAAATTGCAGGTTGTAGAGAAATCGTTTTATGTTCGCCACCAAATGCTTCAGGTAAAATTGCAAACGAAATTTTATTTGCTGCCGATTTATGTGGGGTTTCAAAAATTATTAAAGTAGGAGGGATTCAGGCCATTGCCGGCTTAACGTTTGGTACGGAAAACATACCTCAAGTCTATAAAATTTTCGGTCCAGGAAATCAGTTTGTAACGGTTGCTAAGCAATTGGCTACTAAATACGGTGTCGCTATCGATATGCCTGCAGGACCAAGCGAATTGTTAGTAGTTGCAGACGATAGTGCAAATCCGCCTTTTGTGGCTTCAGATTTATTAAGTCAAGCAGAACACGGGGCAGATAGTCAGGTGATTTTAGTATCTACTTCTAAAACCATGATAGACGATGTATTAAAAGCCGTAGATGTCCAAATAGAACAATTACCACGACACGATATTGCGAAGAAAGCCATTGCGAATTCTAAGCTAATTTTAGTCGAAAACGACGAGATTGCTTTAGATTTAATAAATGAATATGCACCAGAACACTTTATTATTTGTTCTAAAAACGAAGACCTGTTTGTAAATGGAATTCGAAATGCAGGTTCCGTATTTATCGGGAATTATACACCTGAAAGTGCCGGAGATTACGCTTCGGGAACCAATCATACATTACCAACAAACGGTTTTTGTAAAGCATATTCTGGCGTTAATTTAGATAGTTTTTTAAAGAGTATCACATTTCAGAAAATAACAGATAAAGGTTTATTAGATTTAGGTCCGATTATTGAAAAAATGGCGGCTGCCGAAGGGTTAGAAGCACACAAAAATGCAGTGACTTTACGATTAAACGATTTAAATAAAAACTAATGGCAACTGTACAAGATCTTTTAAGACCTTCCATAAAAGCACTAAAAGCATATTCTTCTGCTAGAGACGAGTTTCAAGAAGAAACCAGTAATATGGTGTTTATAGATGCAAACGAGAATCCGTTTAATAATGGTGTAAATCGTTATCCTGACCCGCAACAAAATGCGGTAAAGGACCTTTTATCTGAAATAAAAAACATTTCAAAATCTAATATTTTATTAGGTAACGGAAGTGACGAAGTGTTGGATTTATTAGTGCGAGCATTTTGCGAACCTAATAAAGATAACATCATTATTTTACCTCCAACTTACGGGATGTACGAGGTGTTGGCAAATTTAAACGCTGTAGAAACAAGAAAGGTTTTATTGTCTGAAGATTTTCAACCAGAAGGGGATCAGATTTTAAAAGTAGCCGATTCAAATAGTAAAATATTGTTTTTATGTTCGCCTAACAATCCGTCAGGAAACAGTTTTAAGGACCACGAAGTAGAAGCCTTATTAAAGAAATTTGAAGGTATAGTGGTTATAGATGAAGCTTACATCGATTTTTCTAATCAAGACAGTTGGTTAGATCGCTTAAGTGAATTTCCAAACTTAGTCATTACCCAAACTTTATCTAAAGCGTATGGTATGGCGGGAATAAGATTGGGACTGTGCTATGCTTCAGAAGAAATTATAAAAGTTTTAAATACAATTAAACCGCCGTATAATATTAATGTGTTAACGCAAAATAAAGCGGTAGAATTGTTAAAACAAACCGATGTTATTAGTGATGAAATTGATTCTATTTTAATTGAGCGTAGTCGTTTAATTTCAGAATTAAAATCTATTGCTTATGTCGAAAAAATATATCCGTCAGATACTAATTTCGTACTCGTAAAAGTAGACGACGCCACTAAACGCTATAATCAATTAATAAAAGAAGGTGTTGTAGTTCGTAACCGAACAACGCAACCGTTATGCGAAAATTGTTTACGTTTAACCGTTGGAACACCATCAGAAAATAAAACGCTAATCACCGCACTTACCAAGTTACAATGAAACAAAAAGTACTATTTATAGATCGTGATGGAACGATTATAAGAGAACCTGCCGACGAACAAATTGATAGTTTCGAGAAGTTAGAATTCTATCCGAAAGTCTTTCAATATTTAAGTAAAATTGCGAAAGAATTGGACTATGAAATCGTAATGATTACAAACCAAGATGGTTTAGGAACAGACGTATATCCTGAAGATACATTTTGGCCTGTTCATAATTTTATTCTTGAAGCCTTTAAAAATGAAGGTGTAGAATTTAAAGAGCAATTTATCGATAGAACCTTCGCAAAAGACAATGCACCTACACGTAAACCTAATACGGGCTTGTTAACAAAATATTTTTCTGAAGCTTACGATTTAGAGAATTCGTATGTTATTGGTGATCGTTTAACCGATATTGAATTAGCAAAAAACTTAGGGTCTAAAGGGATTTTTATTAACGATAATACAAATCTTGGTACTGATGAAATTACCGTTAAACGTGAGGCTTTAAATGATTTTATTAGCTTAGAATCTAACGATTGGGAAGCCATTTATAAACATTTAAAGGTTGAAGATCGTACAGGAAGCATAGAACGAAATACCAACGAAACCAAAATTAAAATTGATTTAAATTTAGACGGAACTGGTAAAAGTAATATTGAAACAGGAATCGCATTTTTCGATCATATGCTAGATCAAATTGCGCGTCATGGGCAATTAGATTTAAATATAAAAGTGGATGGTGATTTAGAAGTAGACGAACATCATACTATTGAAGATACAGCTATTGCTTTAGGCGAATTATTTAATACTGTTTTAGGAAATAAATTAGGAATAGAACGCTACGGTTTTTATTTACCAATGGACGATTGTTTAGCTTCTGCTGGTATCGATTTTGGAGGAAGAAACTGGTTAGTTTGGGAAGCCGATTTTAAACGTGAAATGGTTGGTAAAATGCCAACAGAAATGTTTTATCATTTCTTTAAATCGTTTACCGATGGAGCAAAATGTAATCTAAACATAAAAGCAGAAGGGACTAACGAGCATCATAAAATTGAAGCTATTTTTAAGGCTTTTGCAAAAGCAATAAAAATGGCAGTAAAGCGCGATGTAGAAAAAATGATTTTACCATCAACTAAAGGGATGTTGTAAAATAGAAGTTCATCTTAATCTTCCCAAATGGAAGAGATACTCTTGTGTTTTTGGGAGTGAAAAGAATAAAGAATATGAGTTTAAATAAAGAAAATTTACAGCATACAAGTGAGAGTTCCTCTTCTTCAGGGAAGTTAGAAGGGGCTCAATCTGTTGTAATTATAGATTATGGTGCCGGGAATATTAAAAGTATTCAGTTTGCATTTAAGCGTTTAGGCATAGATGCAGTACTGTCTAACGATCCGGAAACGATTAGAAAAGCAGATCGTGTTATTTTTCCTGGTGTTGGTGAGGCGAGTTCCGCTTTAAAAATGCTTAAAAATAGTAAGTTAGACAAATTAATTCCGACGTTAACACAACCTGTTTTAGGAATTTGTTTAGGGATGCAATTAATGTGTAAAACTACTGAAGAAGGAAATACGGAAGGATTAGGGATTTTTCAAGTCGATGTAAAACGTTTCTCCAATACGGTAAAAGTACCGCAAATGGGGTGGAATACCATTACTAATTTAAAGTCCGATTTATTTAAAGATATTCCTGAAGAATCTTATATGTATTTAGTGCATAGCTATTATGCAGAAGATTGTAAAGAGGCCATTGCAACAACCAATTATAATGGAAACTATACAACAGCCGTAAAACATAACAACTTTTATGGTGTGCAATTTCATCCAGAAAAAAGCAGTATTGCAGGCGCTAAATTGCTTGAGAATTTTTTAAATCTAGAATCATAAACTGATTAATACGTAACTAATGAGAATTATACCAGCCATAGATATTATAGACGGAAAATGCGTCCGTTTAACTAAAGGAGATTACGATACAAAGAAAATATATAACGAAAATCCATTAGAAGTAGCTAAGAGTTTTGAAGATGCAGGTGTAGAGTATTTACACTTAGTAGATTTAGATGGTGCAAAAGCAAGTACAATTATAAACTATAAGGTTTTAGACCAAATTGCTTCAAAAACAAACTTAAAAGTAGATTTTGGAGGTGGTTTAAAAACGAACGAAGATTTACATATTGCTTTTAGTTCTGGAGCAAAACAAATTACTGGCGGAAGTATTGCTGTTAAAGACAGTACAATGTTCGAAAGCTGGATTCAAAAATACGGAAGTCAGAAAATTATTCTGGGTGCCGATGCTAAAAACGAAAAAGTAGCTATTAGTGGTTGGTTGGAAGAAAGTAGTTTAGAAGTTACTCCGTTTATAAAAGGCTATATGAGTAAAGGTATTCAGTATGTAATTTGTACCGATATCTCTAAAGACGGTATGCTAGAAGGCCCTTCATTCGATTTATATAAAAAGATTATTGCCGAAAATCCAAACATTAAACTAATTGCTTCAGGTGGAATTTCTAGTAAAGAAGAATTACCAAAATTAAAGGAATTAGGATGCGAAGGTGTGATTATTGGTAAAGCGATTTACGAAAACAAAATCAGTATGAAGGATTTAGAAAAACTGGTTGTAAACTCTCAATAAATTAATATGCTTACAAAACGAATTATCCCTTGTTTGGATATTAAAAATGGAAGAACCGTAAAAGGTGTAAATTTTGTCGATTTAATTGATGCTGGTGATCCGGTAGAATTGGCAAAACAATATGCTTTAAAAGGTGCAGACGAGTTGGTGTTTTTAGATATCTCGGCAACTTTAGAAGGTCGAGGAACAACATTAGATATGGTATTGCATGTTGCAGAACAGGTGAATATACCCTTTACTGTGGGTGGCGGTATTTCTTCAATAGAACATGTCGATGCTTTATTACAGTGTGGGGCAGATAAAGTGTCTATAAATTCTTCGGCTGTAAAACGCCCAGAATTGGTTAAAGAATTGGCCGAAAAATTCGGAAGTCAGTGTGTGGTTGTTGCAATTGACGCTAAAGAAATGGATGGACAATGGAAAGTGCATTTGGCAGGAGGAAGTATTCCAACCGATATCGATTTATTTGAATGGGCAAAGCAAGTTGAAGCATTAGGTGCTGGTGAAATTTTATTCACTTCGATGAATCACGATGGCACTAAAAACGGTTTTGCAAACGAGGCCTTAGCAAAATTGTCGGGTATGTTAAATATTCCAATTATTGCTTCGGGAGGTGCAGGAACCATGCAACATTTTGTAGATACGTTTAAAGATGGAAAGGCAGATGCCGCACTTGCTGCAAGCGTATTTCACTTTGGGGAAATTCCTATTTCAGAATTAAAAGACGAATTAAAGAATAATAATATAGCCGTAAGATTGTAATATTTTACGATTCAAAATAAGAGTAATGAATATAGATTTCAATAAAAATAACGACGGATTAGTGCCAGCTATCGTACAAGACGCTTCAACAAAGCAAGTGTTGATGTTAGGATATATGAATGCCGAAGCACTAGAGAAAACCAAAGCAACTAAATTAGTTACTTTTTTTAGCAGAACTAAAAATCGCTTATGGACTAAAGGTGAAGAAAGTGGAAATGTCTTAAATTTAGTTGATATTAAATTAGATTGCGATAACGATACATTATTAGTTTCTGTACTTCCAAAAGGACCAACATGCCATAAAGGAACAGATACGTGTTGGGGAGAACCAAACGAAGAATCGTACGGATTTATCTCGCATTTAGAAGATGTGATTAAAGACAGACGATTAAATTCGGATGCTTCAAAATCGTATGTGTCTTCATTGTTTGAAAAAGGAATCAATAAAATTGCACAGAAAGTAGGAGAGGAAGCGGTAGAAGTTGTTATTGAAGCAAAAGATAACGACGATAATTTGTTCTTAAACGAAAGTGCCGATTTGTTATTTCATTACTTAATTTTACTTCAAGCCAAAGATTTCGAAATTAAAGATGTTATCGACGTATTAAAAGGAAGAGAAAAATAGAAGTTATTAAAAAGGAGAATCTAGCGTGCTACATTCTCCTTTTTTTATATATGGTGATTTGGTTTTTAGGCCAGCAAATTTTTAGATTTAGAATACTTAGAAAAAAATAGTAATCCTACCGAAAAAACTAAGACTAAAATTGGCATAATTAAGCTAGGTGGTTTAACTACAAAAAACAGATATCCCATTTGTGCAATTACCGCTATTAACGAAGTTAGTGCTATAGGATATGCAAATTTTCTTCTAGCCATTAGTAAAATACTTGCTAGAAAACCAAACAAGACGGCTACAGCGTATGCACGCATAACCCAGACAGGGAGTTCGGCAACGCCTTCGGTTTGAGCTTCTATAGAATTAGATTGTATAAAATACTGATTAACACCCAATCCATTCCAGAGTAAATAAAATCCAGTTATAATCCAATACCAAATAGGTGGCTTAGTCGCGTTAGTCATAAATTAAAATAATTAGTGGTTTAATTTGGTTTAAAAGTAGTGATTTTTTTGAGAAGTCTACTAAAATCGGTTACTTGCACCTCCTTATAAAAATCTTTTTCAGTTGAATAAACGTTATTTTTATCTTATCGAAATTCAGTATTTAGGCTATCGTTTTCACGGTTGGCAAAAACAGCCAAAACTAAAGACGGTACATCTTATGATTGATAAAACCATGCGTTATATTATGGATGGTAAACCGTTTAAAACCTTAGGTTCTGGGAGAACAGACGCTATGGTTTCTGCACAACAAGGCGCGTTTGAATTATTTTTAGAAGATAAAATTGAAGATGAAGTAGCGTTTTTAGAACTGTTTAATTACAACTTGCCTCAAGATTTAAGAGCATTATCCATTACTGAAGTCGATAAAAATTTCAATGTGATTAACGCGTCTAAAATGAAAGAATATGTGTACGTGTTTGCACATGGCGCTAAATTTCATCCGTTTTGTGCGCCGTTTATGACTACAATTTTAGATGAGTTAGATATTGAAAAAATGAGGTTAGGAGCCAAGCTGTTTGAAGGCGCTCATAATTTTAAAACCTATTGTTACAAACCTTCAGACACGGGGATTTTTAATCGTGAAATCGATACTTGCGAATTGGTAGAAAACACATTGTTTACTGCGAGTTTTTTCCCAGAACAGTCGTTTATGTTGCGCGTTAAAGGTAAAGGCTTTATGCGAAATCAGATTCGATTAATGATGGGCGCACTAATAAAATTAGGCAAAAACGAAATTACATTAGACTATATCAAAGAGAGTCTTAAACCCGAAAGTACAGAAGTTATGGACTATATCGCTCCTGCTTCAGGATTGATTTTAAATGCTGTAGAATTCGAAACTTTAAATTAAATTTTACACCTCATACTTCACATTCATTTCTCTATTCATAATAAGTTAATAGCTTAATTGTGTGTTATGCAATTAATTGACTTAAATTCTTCCATATTGTTTTGCGTCAAAACAAATTGTGTTAGAGGACTTCTACATGTGATTAAATAATTAATTTTAATGATATAATTGAAATATTAATCATTTAAAAAATAAAATTATGTTACGTTGGACAATCATATTTATCATTATAGCAATAATCGCAGGGGTTTTAGGATTTGGAGGCATTGCCGGAGCATCGGCAGGAATTGCTAAAATAATATTTTACATTTTTTTAGTGCTTTTTGTGCTTTCACTTTTAAAAGGTTTAGTGAAATAGATGGTTAGAAGAAAACAATAAATAATTTTTAATCTAAAATAAACACTCATGAAAACGATATATGTAATGTTTGCCATGTTATTTGTGTATACAGTACATGCGCAAACTCAACCCAAAGAGGTTATAGAAGAAACAAAAACAGTCACCACAAAAGTTAATACAGGAACTGAAATTAAAGAAAGTACTGTAGAGTATAACACACGTAAAGAACAAGATGTGAAACTGGCTGAAGGTGATAAAAATAAAATCAATCAGAGTCGAGTAGATGCACCTGCACAGGTTACAGAAACTGTTCGTGTTACTGATAATAGTCCGTTTACTGCAAATAATAAATCAATGAAATATGAATTAGACGGAAAAGTATGTCAATTTAGTATGCATGAAAACGGATTTTTAATTTCTGATTCAGCAAGTACCAAACCTACTAAAGTTGAACAATCTGATGCTGATGAAACCCAATTTGTTTTGAATGATAACGGAAAAACAGGAATTGGTTATTTTGATGAAGAAGGAAATTTTATAGTACAACAATTCGATAAAAAAACAAACGAAATTGTATCTAAAGTATATACTTTAATAAAATAAAAACAGCATGTTTAATTTGCTACAGCCCTAGTTTACTAGGGCTTTTTTATATCTTTAGCCTAACAAAAATGTATGATATGATTTCTAAACGTGTACTTGATTATTTAACTGAATTAGAACAAAATAACGATAGAATATGGTTTCAAGAGCATAAAGCTGAATTTAGAGCTGTTGAACAAGAGATAAAAGAAGCGTATAATACATTATTTACGTTGTTAAAAACACACGATGATGTCGATGCTGTGAAAATTTTCAGAATTTATAGAGACGTAAGATTCTCAAAAAATAAAACCCCGTACAAAACACATTTTGGAGGTTCTATTCATCGTACAAAACCGAATTTAAGAGGCGGTTATTATTTACAAATACAGCCCAATAATAAATCGTTTATTGCAGTAGGATTTTGGGATCCTAATAAAGAAGATTTACTTCGTATTCGAAAAGAATTTGAAGTCGATGCTCAAGAAATGAGAGATATTATGGCAGATGCTAAATTTAAATCGACTTGGGGAGATTTAGAAGGCGATGAACTTAAAATGGCACCTAAAGGATTTGATAAAACCCATACAGATATTGACCTGATTAGAAAAAAACAATTTATTTTCACTAAATCTTTTACCGACAAAGAAGTGCTTGCACCGGGATTTCTTGAGGAGGTTAATAATTCTTTTAAAATAATTAGACCGTATTTTAATTATATGAGCGACGTGTTAACCACAAATATTAACGGAGAATCGCTCATATAATATAGAATTTGTAGTTAAATAACCTTTGCAAGTTGTTGAATATCGAACACCTGAATGTTATTTATAAGTTGTTCTTTAACAATATTCATCATACGTTTATTTAGAGTAGAAGAATTTTCAATATAGGTTAAATATTCCTCGACAGTAAACTGTCCGATAATCATACCTTTAATAGAATTTCTGAACTTAATGTCTTTCTGTATGGCATTTTCAATGTAAATAATCTTTTTTGATGTGGTTAAATCATAGAACATGCTTTTGTGTTTAGTAATGTAATTTTTAAGAACTTCAATAACTAAGTCTTCCTGAAATTTAATAATAGGCCGTAATGTTTCGTTTTGAAAACGTTCGGCACTACTCATGTTTTCATTTAGCTTGCCATACGAGGTCGCGGGGCGAATAGCTTTAAGATTGTTGTGTCTTGTTGTCATAATATTAAACATTTTTACTAAAATTATTAATTATCTGATTTCATAATTTTGTTGACGCTATTAGTTGTTAACCTTGTTATGAACAATTATTAATTTACCTTTACATAAAAAATAATTTTTATGAGATTTCATACCAGAAAATGGGTAAAACCAGAAGATTTAAACGCTAACGGAACATTATTTGGAGGTACGCTATTAGCTTGGATAGACGAAGAAGCTGCTTTGTATTCTATAATTCAATTAGAGAATAGTAGAGTTGTAACTAAATATATGTCTGAAATTAATTTTGTGAGTTCTGCAAAACAAGGCGATATTATAGAAATAGGTATTAGTGTGAAAAAATTTGGTAAATCATCTTTAACCCTAAAATGTGAAGTCCGAAATAAAATGACACGAGAAACTATTATTGAAGTGGAAAATATTATTATGGTGAATTTAGGTGAAGATGGAAAATCTAAGCCACATGGTAAAACCGAAATTGAATTTGTAAAAGACCGTTTAAGTAATCAATAATAAGGAAGTAATCCTTTTATTACGTTTTTTAAGTAAAATGAATAAATAGTGAACTAAAAATATTAAATTAGTATTAATTAATAAATAACCATTTTAAATATGAAAAAAATAATTTACATGACTTTAGCGCTTCTAGTGTTTTCGTGCTCAGGGACTAAGTCGACAACAGCAAGCCAGCCAAGTAAAAAAATGCTAAAAGGAACTTGGGAAGTAACAAACGTAAAATTTGTAGGAGATAAAGGATTATATAAAGCCTTTTTATTCGATTTAGCAGATTCATCTTGTTTTAAAGGTGGAGAGTGGGTGTTTATTCCAAACAATGGTTCAGGAAAATTTTCTACTAATGTAAACAGTTCTGTTTGCGATGCGTATACGCAAACTATTCATTGGTCGTTTTTAGAATCTGCAGACGGATTTACACAGTTTCAATTTAAATATGTAGGTGACGATATTAAAGCGAAGAATGTAAAATCTGGATACCGTGGAACGATTCAAGAAATTAGTGATAATATGATGGTTCTTAAAGTTCCGTCTGAATATGAAGGAAATCCATTTGATGTTATTTTAACTTATAACAAGACTTCGGATAGTATTGAAATGTAATAATTTAATATAATTAAATAAATAAACATGAAAAAATCAACAAGTATATTAATGGCACTAGCTTTAGTGTTTTCTTTATCTTTTGTGAGTTGCGATTCACTTAAAAATGCAAATGACACACAAAAAGGAGCAGGATTAGGTGTTGCCGGAGGTGCCTTAATTGGAGGTCTTATAGGTGGTAACATTACAGGAGCGCTAATTGGTGCAGCAGTAGGTGGTGCAGCAGGTGGAGTTATTGGTCACAGTATGGATAAACAAGCAGACAAGATTGAAGAAGCTCTTCCTGGAGCAGAAGTTAATCGTGTAGGTGAAGGAATTCAAGTTGTTTTTGATGATAAAAGTGGAGTGACTTTCGCAACCAATAAAGCAGATTTAACAGCTAAAGCTAAAGAAAATTTAGATGCTATTGCAGAAGTATTTATTGAATTTCCTGATACAAACTTATTAGTTGAAGGACATACAGATAATACAGGAAACGATGCTTATAACATGACTTTATCTGAAAAGAGAGCACAGTCTGTAGTTACATACTTAAAAAGTAAAGGTGTAACTGGTGATCGTTTTGACGTTACAGCATATGGAGAAACTAAACCAAGATTTGATAACGCTACAGAAGAAGGACGAACTAAAAACCGTCGTGTAGAGATTGGAGTTTCAGCTAATGAAGAAATGATTGAAGATGCAAAAGCACAAGTAGATTAAACCTCTAAAAAAATTCTATAAAAAAGCCGAGTATTATTAAATACTCCGGCTTTTTTTATGTCTTAAATATTCTATTTATTCTGATAATTCTGGTGAGTAATTTGATAACTCATAGATTTCTAAATCAAAATAAGGTACAGCTGCTAGTGAATGATCAAAGATATCAGACATGATATATTCGTAATTCTGCCAGCGTTTGTCACTACTAAAGGCATATATCTCTAAAGGAAGCCCTTGAGGCGTAGGAGCAAGCTGACGTGTCATAATGGTCATGTCTTTGTTTATTGCAGAATGACTTTCAATATAATTCTGGATATATTTTCTAAACACACCCAAATTCGTCATGTTTCTACCATTAATTAATACCGATTTATCAGCGTTATTAGTGGTATTATAACTAGTAATATCCTCTTGTCTTTGACCTAAATAATCAGATATTAATTGAATTTTTTTAAGTTCTTCAATTTTTTCATCGGTTAAATAATGAACACTTTTTGCTTTAATTATTATTGCACGTTTAATTCGTCTTCCTCCAGAGGAGCTCATCCCTCTCCAGTTTTTAAACGATTCTGATATAAGTGCATATGTTGGAATGTAAGTTATGGTTTTATCAAAATTCTGAACTTGAAGTGTATTTAAGTTAATTTCAATAACATCACCATCGGCACCAAACTTATCCATAGTAATCCAATCTCCTATACGAACAGTATCGTTTATAGCGACCTGAATACTAGCAACAAAACCAAGAATTGTGTCTTTAAAGATTAATAATAACACAGCAGAAGCAGCTCCTAATGTGGTAAAGAAAGTTTTAATTTCGATTCCAGTAAGCAAAACAAATATAAACGCAATACCAACAAGCCAAAGAAATAACATGAGCACTTGTATATAACTATCTATAGGTTTGTCTTTTAAACTAGGAATAGTTTTAAAGTAAGATTCTAAAGTGCGTAATACACTTCTAATAATCCAAATAACAAGGACAACGTTATATAGCTTTAATAACAATTCAACTATAGTTTCAAACGCAGGAAAATCAACAAATACAATAGGTACGCATTTTAAAGCAATAATTAGAGGTACAATATGTGCAACATTTCTTGGCGCTTTATGACTTACTAATAAATCGTCGAAATTGGTTTTCGATTTTGCAGCGAAAGTAGAAAATGCTTGAAGTATAATCTTTCTAGATATAAAATCTGAGATAAATAATATAACTAATAGTATAGCCAATAACACAATCATATTGAGGTATTCGGCCGACGTTTTAGCAATATCTAAAGCAATAAAATAGTCGTGAAAGTAAGTTGTAATGTCTTCCATTTTATGAAGCTGGTTTAAAATATTTTGAATCAGCAATAAAAGTACCGAAAGGGACTAAAGACGCTAATAAAACTAAAGCCATGGTTTTTGCGTTCCACTTTAATTCTATACCTACTAAAATGGCTAAAACAACATAAGCAACAAATAATAAACCATGTGGCATTCCTAATAGTTTTACATATGTAGGGTCTTCTAAAGCATATTTAACAGGAACTGCAATACCCAATAAAAGAATGTAAGAGACACCTTCTAAAAAACCAACAATACGCAATGTTTTTAATACTGAATTCATAAGAAATTTAATTTTTTGCAAATATAACAAAGCATACATGGCTTATCTGTTATTTTATACGAAAAAGCAACTTTTGAATTCGGATATATGCTAAATAGAAAGCCCTAAGCTATTATAAAGCTTAGCTATAGCAATAAATTGTTTTGTAGCTAAATTATTTTCTTTAAGTTGAGCATCAATCAATTTTTGTTCCCGAGAATTTATTAAAAATAGAGAGCTATCTCCTAAGGTAAATTTACGTTCTTCTGCTTGCACCATAATTTCATAATCACTTACCATATTTTTAATTAATTCGTTTTGTGTACTCAACGAGCTAATTTCTGCTTGTATGGCTTCGGCCTTATTTCTTATATTAAGTACTTCGCTTATACGATCGTATTTAGCGTCTTGTAACTTAAGTTTAGCTAGTTTTAAATCGCCACGTTCTTTTCTTAAAAATAGGGGCATACTAAAATTTACATATGCTTTATAATTAGAAGTATTAAAAGAGTTTAATTGGTCTACATCCTGAGTTAAGAAATTATATTGTAAATCTAGTTTAGGTAATAACTTTGTTTGTTTGTAAAATTTATCAATATCTAACTGTCCTATTTTAGCATCTAAACTCATTATTTTTGGGTGAAAATCGAGTAATTCATCATTGTTTTCTATGTCTTCTAAAAGCAAAGATGCTTTAAGGTTTTCTAGTGTAGGAACCTCTGGTAAAATACCAACTTGAACTTCCATAGGAATATCGTTTACCCATAAATAATTACTTAGTTCTAGACTCGTTTTTTTAGTCTGTAATTTGGCGGCTTCTAATCCTAATAATCGATTTTGATAAATAATTTTAGCTTCTGTTATATCTATTTGAGCTAAATCTCCTGCATTAGCGCTTTTTTCTACTGCAGATAAACGCACTTTAGCATTTTCTAAGAAGTCTTGATAAATTTGTAATTCGTTGCTCGCTTCTAACCAATTAAAATAGGCTTTACTTGCTGCAAATAGTACATTGTTAATTAAAAGGTCTCGTTCTGCTTGAGATTGTTCTTTAAAATATTTTGCCTTTTTTAAAGTAGCCATACGGTCATCTATTAAAAGCCCTTGAGCTAATGAAAAAGAAACACCGGCACTGTATAATCCATCTTCTGGAACGGTTAAACTTGGATCTAGATAATATCCTGAATTGTTTTCGTAATTCGCTTTAAATTCTATTCCATACCAGGTAGGAACTTTAAAGGTTGAATAAAAGATATCGTAATATTCGGTGCCTTTAAATGTCTTTCTACTATAATCTACTTCAATTTTTGGATCAAATCCTCCGCGAGCTTTTAAGAGATTCGCTTCTCCAGAACTCAATGTAAGTTCTGCTTGCTTCATTATAGGATGATATTTTTTTACATATCCTAAATACTCTTCAAAAGATAAGGTTTGAGAAGGGATTTCATTTTGCCCCATTACAGACAAACAAAAAACACTTTGAAGTATTAAAAAAATTAATCGTATTCTCATTTTTTACTGTCTTTGGAATTTTTTGCTTGGTCGGGTTGATAATAGTTAGGAGGGAACCCATTAAGGTTTCTCCACAATTCAAACCAAATAGGAACATCTTCTAAAAGCGCAAAAGTGTATGCTCCCGAACCGATACTCACTTTTTCTGGCCACGGAAATTCTTCTGTTAAAGGTGCAATGAGGACTCTAAATTTTCCATTAGGACTTATAAAAGATTCTATAGCTACAACCTTACCAGCAAAAGTTCCATAAGACGTATTGGGCCAACCACTAAAAAAGATAGATGGCCAGCCATCAAATTGAATTCTAACTTCATCATCAATATGTAGTAGAGGTAGATCAATAGGATTTATATACGTTTCTACTGCAAGCTGATAATTTGCTGGCATAATCCCAACAATTTGTTCGCCCTCCTTAAATGTTTCTCCAATACCACCTTTAATGGCTTTAGTAATATAACCGTCTTGAGGCGCTTTTATATAATATAAATCACTTCGCATTTGGTAATTTGTAGACTGATTCTCTAATTTAGAGACTTGTGCTTCGGCGTCGTATTGATTGGTTTCTGCGGTGTATTTATCACTATTAGCTTTTGCAATTTTATCGGCGTATTCGGCAGAAATTCTATTAATTTCAATACGAGCGTTTATAATATTGTTTTCGCTTGTTAGTAATTTATTCTCGGCAGATATAAGTTTGGCTTGCGATTCTTGAAGTTTAACGCGTTTTTCCTCTACATCTGTAACAGATTTTAAACCTTCGCTTTGTAATGTTTTGGTCCGATTAAATTGTCCTTCGGTAATAATATAGTTGTTTTTAATGGCTTCTAAATCCATACTATCGCTTACAACCTTAAATCGCGATTGTTCTAATTTATTTTTGGCTTGAGAGAGTTTTAAACGTTCCTCATTTTTTAATGCGGCAATTTGTCGATCTAAAGCATTTATTTTTTCTTTATACGATAGTACCGATTTGCTTTTTGCTTCTCTTTGAGTATTGGTTCGTGCTACCAAATTTGGATCTTGATATTCATTTTTAATTTCGGAAATATGTAATAGAGTATCTCCTTTTTTCACGAATTGTCCTTCAGAAACATGCCAATGTTCTATACGTCCTGGAATAGGAGATTGAATGGTTTGTGGACGTTGATCCGGAGTTAGTGTTGTAACAAATCCTCTACCACTAACATTTTGTGTCCATGGTAAGAACATGGCAATTAAAATAATAATCGAGAATATGATTAATAGTTTATTGAAAACTTTATTTGTCTTGGAAGTAAAAGCTTTTTTATATGCGCTAAACTTCTTCAAAGAGACTTCTTTATTAAGCTGATTTTTGGAAATATTTAGCATTATATATTCGATTTGTTTATAATTTGTCCGTTTGAAATTTCGATGGTTTTATTGCAATATGTCCACCAATGAATATTTTGGCTAGAAACAACTAATGCCCAAGGTCTGTCTTTACCTGTTAAATATTTAATTAAACGTTCGGCTTCATCATTTTCAAAATACTCTAGAGGATCTTTTAATAACAATAATTTAGGCTGATGTACTATTGCTCTAGCTAATAAAATACGTTTAGATACCGTAAACGGAATTTGACTACCTTCAGGATCTAAAACGGTTCCAATACCATTAGGTTGTCTTTTAATAAAAGGTAATAATCCAGTGTTTTTTAAAACTTCGTGTAAATACTCTTGAGAAACATCGGTTCTACCAAAAGTTATATTTTCTAGAATGGTACCTTCAAAAGGTAATTGAGATGGTAACACTTGCCCAACACAAGCTCTATATTTATTTGGACAAATACCAACCATAGACACATCGTTCACATAAAAAGCGCCATAGGTCGAGGTTAATAAGCCAGAGAGAATTTTTAGCAATGTTGTTTTTCCTGATCCCGATTGTCCTGCTAAAAGTATGCGGTCACTCTGATTAATATCGATAGAAATCTGACTTAAAACTTTATAGTTTTCAGGGTCGCGATATGTTAGTTTATCTAATTCGATATGTAAATCGCGGGCGGTTCTAAATGGATCTTCGCCAGTTTGAGGTTCTAATTCTTTATCGACTACTTGTCCTATTTTTTCTAAAGATGTAAGTACGTCGTAAAACGATTCTAAACCATGTATTAATTTTTCAACAGATGTAATTACCAATAAAATAATAATTTCTGCAGCTACAAACTGACCAATGTTCATTTGCTGATTAATAACAAGTAATCCACCAATACTTAATAAACCTGCAGTAACCAAAACTTTAAATCCTACTAATTGTAGAAACTGAACGACTAAAATTTTAAAATGGTCTTCACGGGCATCTAAATATTTAGAGGTTAAATAATCATTTCTATCCATTGCTAAAGATGTCTTTCCAGACAATTTAAAACTAGATAGCGAACGTGATATTTCTTGAATCCAATGTGCAACTTTATATTTGTTTTTAGATTCTAGTAAGCTTGTTTCTAAACCTTTTTCGGCAGTAAATCTAAACACGATATAAATAAGTAAGACTAAAAGTAGTCCGTATAAGATGAAAAAAGAATGATAAAAACTTAGTAGAATAAGACCAAATACAATTTGAAGAGCAGCTGCAGGAAAGTCTAATAGAATTTTAGAAAGCCCTTTTTGAATCATTAAGATATCGAAAAAACGATTGGCTAACTCTGGCGGGTAGGTGTTATATAACTCTTTCATTTTTATTTTAGGAAACCTATAGGCAAATTCAAAAGACGCTCTTGTGAATATTTTTTGCTGAATAGATTCTAAAATTCGCATTTGCATAAGTTGTAATAAACCTTGAAAAGCAACACCTAATGTAACAACTACAACTAACACAATCCATGAAGAAGACACTTGAGCACCTTGAATTAAATTTATAATGGCTTGTATTCCTAAAGGCAATGTTAAAGCTACAATTCCGGCAAAAATGGCGTAGTAAAAGATTTGCCGGATATCTTTTTTTTCTAGCTTTAAGAGATTAACAAAACGTTTCCAGGGAGTTAATGTTTTTTTCATATAACGTGTTTCATTTTTTTAAATGTAATACTCAAACTAGAGTTGTATTCGATATCTTTTTTGTGAAAAGTGCAATATATAAACCTTTGTAATTATTATTGGCATATAAGTTCTAGAAAAGAAATTGGACGTGTTAGCGTACATTTTATAGGTGTAGACAAAGAATACTTCAATATTAATGTTTGTTTAGAATTTTAATCTTGAAATTTAAAATTTTAATTACTAACGACATTGTCAAAAAATGTTAAGGATATTATAAATACGATATGAATATTATTTTATGTTTTTAATTATTAATTTAATAAAAAAAGATCGCCCTAGAGCGATCCTTTTCATGTAAGTATGTTATTGTTAATAATGCCTATTCGTTAGAATTCATTAAGGCAAAGAATTTATTGATATTTGGTAATATAACAATACGTGTTCTTCTATTTTTAGAACGGTTCTCGCTAGAATCGTTTTCTGCAATTGGGTGGTAACTACTACGTCCAGCAGCAATCATTTTTTCAGGTGCTACACCGTAATCGTCTTGTAATTTACGTACTACAGAAGTAGCTCGCATTACACTTAAATCCCAGTTATCTTTAATCGCTCCAGTGTTTATGCTTCTAGAATCTGTATGTCCTTCAACCATAACTTCAATACTTGGTTCAGAATTAATAACATCTGCTAATTTTTGAAGAATACCGTTTGCTTTACTGCTCACTCTATAACTTGCAGTATTGAATAACATTTTATCAGAAATTGAAATCATTACAACTGTTTCATTAATATCAATTGCAATATCTTCATCTTCATTTAAAGTGCTGTTATCTAACGATTTTTGTAAATTATAAGAAACGGCAAGATTCATAGAATCTTTAAGGGTTTTAGCTTCACTTAATTTAGTAGGATCCACATGTTTTAATGTTTCACGCATGCTCTTTTTAGTATCGTTAGAGATTACAGCAACATCGCCAACGGCAACAAGTTGCGCATCATTTTGTTCTGTTAAAGAGTTTATTTTTGAATTATAAGCATCAACTCGAGATTGAATTTCACTAAACTTAGCTTCTAATTCTTCCTTTTCAACTGTAGTTTTTGTTAGCTGACTCTTTATTTCTCCATTTTCGTGTTCAAGTGCTACATATTTCTTTTTTGAAACACAAGATGCCATTAGAAATAAAGTAATAACTCCGATTGAAATTCTTTTCATAATTATTTATTTTGGTTTAATATATCTACGATTTAAACGGGTTTATAGATTTTATAGCATAGGTGTTTTACAATATTCGTAGTATAAATATTTGATTTGATGTGAGATAAATCTTAAAAAATATTTAAATAACATCGATTAAATTACAGAATATGCGTTTAAAAACACTTTATACTAAAAAACCTGATTCAAAAGTATAGAAGACGTTTAGACCTGACGTGTCTATTAAAAAAAAATATTAACTCATTCACTAAACAAATGTTTTATCTACCGTGTATTTATTTCTAAATTTGGATTGAATTAAAAACAGTATAAAATCTTTATTTATAAATGAGGTCATTAAAAGGACAACGCGCATTAATAACAGGAGGGTGCAAAGGCATCGGAAAAGCTTTAGCGATAGCATTGGCTAAAGAAGGCGTACATATAGCACTTTTAGCAAATTCGACTAAAGAAATTGAAGAGGTTGCTGTAACTGTGCGAAAATTAGGCGTAGAAGTTATTACGGTAACTGCAGATGTGTCTTCTAAAGAAGATGTAGATATTGCAGCAAAAACAATTTTTTATCAATTTAAAACCATAGATATATTAATTAATAATGCGGGTATAGCAAAATTTGGTTCGTTTATGGCTATTGAGCCAGAAGAGTGGGAGCATATTATTAAAATAAACGTTATGGGTATTTACCATGTTACTCGAGCGTTCTTGCCAGATATGATTGCTAATAAATCTGGAGATATTGTAAATATTGCTTCTAAAGCCGGTCTTACAGGAAATGCAGCAACAAGTGCATATACTGCCTCTAAATTTGCGGTTTTAGGTCTAACAGAATCTTTAATGCAGGAAGTTGGTAAACATAATATTCGGGTGAGTGCATTAACACCAAATACAATACATAGGAATACTTCTGAAAATTTATCTTTTACAGATTTAAATAAAAGTGATCAACAAGAGGCTGAAGATTTTTCAGAACTTATTATAGCACAATTAAAATTAAATAGACGCATATTGATTAAAAAATCGAGTATTTGGTCGGCTAATTCCTAGCGCGATAGCATACAAAAAGTTAATCACTAAATTTTAATATTAGAAACACAGTTAGATTTTAGCTGTGTTTTTTTAGTTGTAAAATAAATAATAGAGATAGTTATATTCAGTTTCCAACTAAAATTAAAACTATATTTGCGCGCTTAAAGTTTATATAATGAACGAAAATAAAGAAGAACAAATCAAGGCATTAGATCAAGAACAAATTGATTTGTGTATTGCTATGTTAGAACAATTGGTAGATAACACCAATCAGTTGTTCGAACTTCCAGAGGAGAAACGCATTGCTTTAATGAAAGCAGCTGGGCAAATTACAAGACCCAATAGAGACGAGTTTCAAAAAAGACGTAAGGATGCAAAAAAAGCAGCTAAGCGTAAAATGATTGAGCGTGATAAGCATGCTCGTAAAGAAACAGGTATACGTTCTGCACGTGAAAATCCTGTTTTTGTGGCTCCTAAACTTATAGACTTAACTAAAAAAGAAGACAAAGATTTAGAGTTAGAATCACCAAGAAACTGTTACGTCTGTAAAAAAGTATATACAAAACTGCATCATTTTTACGACACTATGTGTACAGAATGTGGTGATTTTAATTATGCGAAGCGTTTCCAAACAGCCGATTTAAAAAATCAAGTAGCTGTAGTTACAGGGTCTCGATTAAAAATCGGCTATCATATTACTTTAATGTTGTTGCGTTCAGGTGCTACAGTAGTGGCCACAACACGTTTCCCTGCAGATTCTGCTTTACGATTTTCTAAAGAAAGCGATTTTACAGAATGGGGACATAGATTGCATATACATGGACTAGATTTAAGACATATTCCAAGTGTAGAAATCTTCTGTAATTATATTGAACAGAAATACGATAGATTAGATATTTTAATTAATAATGCAGCTCAGACTGTAAGACGACCTGCTGGGTTTTATAAACATTTAATGGCTAACGAAGAATTGCCAATAGAGCAATTACCAAAGTTTGCACAAGGTGTTTTAAAAGATCATGTCGATTGTATTACTGAATTAAAAACATTAATGCAAGCGGCTTCAGATAATAAAAATATGCCAGTGACTTGGCATGGACCAGAACCTGGTATCGGGTTGAGAGCTTCGGCTAAATTATCTCAAATTCCGTATAGTTTCGATAATTCGTTACAAGCGAGTGAAGTCTTTCCAGAAGGGGAGTTGGATGTCGATTTGCAACAGGTAGATTTACGTAAAACTAATAGTTGGCGCTTACGTTTAGGGGAAATTGAAACCACAGAAATGGTTGAAGTTCAATTAGTAAATGCTGTAGCACCGTTTGTATTGTGTAACCGATTAGCACCTATTATGCAAAAGGAAAACACAGGGCAAAAACATATTATTAACGTAACCGCTATGGAAGGAAAGTTTCACCGTTTCCATAAAGAAGACCGTCATCCGCATACTAATATGGCAAAAGCCGCTTTAAATATGATGACGCATACATCGTCTGCAACCTTGGCTAAAGATGGTATATATATGAATGCAGTGGACACCGGTTGGGTTACCGACGAAGATCCAGCTGAGTTATCTAAACGTAAAGTTGAAGAACACGATTTTCAGCCACCACTAGATATTGTAGATGGAGCAGCACGTGTTATGGATCCGTTAATAGATGGTATAAATTCAGGTAAACACTGGTGTGGAAAATTCTTAAAAGATTATTTTCCTATCGATTGGTAGATTTAAACACATATAATCAATATTAAAAGATAGTTAAATAGCTATCTTTTTTTTTGTACAATATATATTTAATCGTAATATTGCAATGAATAAATAATTAGATTATGGGAATTACTAAGTCAGAAATTTTTTCGGATAAACAAAACGACATTGCACGCATTGCTAAAGTGTTAGGGCATCCGGCAAGAATAAGTATTTTAGAATACTTAATAAAATCTACAAGTTGTATTTGTGGTGATTTAGTAGAAGAAATAGGGCTGGCACAACCTACAATTTCTCAGCATTTAAAAGAATTAAAAAATGCAGGTATAATAAAAGGCACTATAGAAGGAACTAGTGTATGTTACTGTATAGATACCGAAAAATGGAAGGCTATTCAGCAAACCATGAATTTGTTTTTTGACCAACATTTAGTCTCTGATAAAACAGATTGCTGTTAAAAAAATTTAAACTTAATCATCGTAATATTACAATTAATAAATTTTAATTATGACACTTTTAGAAATTAAAAACCATTTAGAAGCTTTAAATCAAATTGCTTTTCAATTGCCTAACGGAAATTTAGTTCCAAGTCATTTTCATGTGACTGAAGTAGGAAAAATAGATAAAAACTTTATAGACTGTGGCGGAACTGTGAGAACGGAATCTGTAGTGAATTTCCAATTATGGGAAGCCAATGATTACGACCACCGTTTACATCCAGAAAAATTAGTTTCAATTATAGAGTTGTCTCAACGCCTTTTAAAACTAGATGAAAATTTAGACATCGAAGTAGAATATCAGGACGAAACCATCCAAAAATATAATTTAGATATTAATAATGGTGTGTTTCAATTAACATCTAAATTCACAGATTGTTTGGCTAAAGATAACTGTGGTATACCTCAAGAAAAGCCGAAAAAAAACTTAAACCAATTAACTCAACCTGCTAATACATGCACTCCTAATTCTGGATGTTGTTAAAAATAAAGACTATGAATACTAAAATAGCCAATCAAATTAAAAGCTTTAACTTTTCGAATATTTCAGAAGAACGTAAGCAGGTATTGCAACCATTAATTGATTTTATTCAGGAGAAGCATTCAAAAAAGATAAAAATCAGATTAAATTTTATCTGTACACATAACTCAAGACGCAGTCACTTATCTCAAGTTTGGGCACAAACGGCAGCATTTTATTACAATTTTAAACATGTGTATTGCTATTCTGGAGGAACAGAAGCTACGGCTATGTTTCCGATGGTAGCCGAAACATTAGAAAACACTGGGTTCGATGTTTTAAAAATAACAGAGGGCGATAATCCTGTATATGCGATAAAATTCGATCATAATGAGCCACCAATAGTAGGGTTTTCTAAACGTTTTGATAATGCGTATAATCCAGAAACAAGATTTGTTGCAATCATGACGTGTTCTCAAGCAGATGAAGGTTGTCCGTTTATAGCTGGAGCCCAAGAACGTGTTGCAGTAACTTATGAAGACCCTAAAGCTTTTGATGGCACAGCTCAACAAGCTGAAAAATATAATGAGCGAAGTTTACAAATTGCAGAAGAAATGTTTTACGTGTTTTCTAAAATTAAGTAGTTATGGCAGCAATTAAAAAATTAAGTATTCTAGATAATTATCTAACTTTATGGATTTTCTTAGCCATGTTAATTGGAGTTGGTTTGGGGAACTTTTTTCCTGAAATTCCTGATGTTATAAATTCTTATAGTCAAGGCACAACAAATATTCCAATTGCGATTGGTCTTATTTTAATGATGTATCCGCCCTTAGCTAAAGTAAATTACGCGCTATTACCTAAAGTGTTTAAAGATGTTAAAGTATTGTCCATTTCATTAGTTCTAAACTGGATTATTGGACCATTTTTAATGTTTTTTTTAGCGATTACCTTCTTAAGAGATTATCCAGAATACATGGTAGGATTAATTTTAATTGGTCTAGCACGTTGTATTGCAATGGTATTAGTGTGGAATGATTTGGCAGATGGAAGTAGTGAATATGGCGCTGGTTTGGTGGCTTTAAACAGTATTTTTCAGGTGTTTGGATATAGTTTTTATGCTTGGATTTTTATTACGGTTCTACCTCCGTTTTTTGGATTTGAAGGCGCTATAGTCGATATTTCTATTGCAACTATTGCAGAAAGTGTTGCCATTTATTTAGGTATTCCATTTGTTCTAGGCTTTTTAAGTCGCTATTTTTTAGTAAAATTAAAAGGAGAAACATGGTACAACACCAAATTTATTCCTGCAATTTCTCCGTTAACACTTGTTGCTTTGTTGTTTACCATTATTGTTATGTTTTCATTAAAAGGGGAACTTATTGTTGAAATTCCAATGGATGTTGTAATCATTGCAGTGCCTTTATTAATTTACTTCACATTAATGTTTTTAATAGGGTTCTTTATTAGTAAAGCAGTAGGTGCTCCTTATGATAAAACTGCTGCTATTGCATTTACAGCAGCAGGGAATAACTTTGAATTAGCCATAGCAGTTGCTATTGCAGTATTCGGATTAAATTCTGGACAAGCATTTACTGGAGTTATAGGACCGCTAGTGGAAGTGCCCGCTTTAATTCTACTAGTTCGCGTGTCGTTCTGGTTACGAAAAAAGTATTTTAGTAGTGAAAATAGAGTGAAAATAAATTCTTAAGTCATTTAGATATTCACCAAATTAATTTAAATAAAAGTGTTTAAGTGAAGTAAAAGAAACTTCAAGCTGTGGTTAGAGATTGTTCTTTAACCAAATTACATAGTAAATAGTGTTCTGCCAAAAGGAAGGTTCTTATCGCTTTCTTTTGGCAGAATTTGTTTATAGTAGTTTTTGTTTTAGTATTATAATTAAAATACAATTTAAAAGAATTGTTTTTCAGTATGTTACAATCTTGTTTGTAATAATATTTAAAATGATGTACTGATTATAACTGTTAGTACAGCAATCTGAGTTAGCGATATGAGTTTATAAAAAGGATTATTATACTGAATTTGAAGTCGGTTTTACGTGTTTTAAGAAGTTTTAGAGATAAATATGTACTTTGTCTAGCGTTTAAGTGTTGGCTCTGTAAGAATCGCTATTTTTGGATTGACTTAGGTTTTAATACAATTATTAAAAACATAGTTCCTGATTTCGTTGCATTAAATGATATTCTAAGTGGTATACCCAATTTTGTATAAATTAAAAAAGCGACTTCCTTAGAAATCGCTTTTTTAATTATATGATAGAATGGATCGGTTTATTCTTCTTCCTCTTCGTCACTTAAAAGTATTTCTCCCTTGGCAGGTTTAACAGCTTTTAAAACAAAGTATCCTATTAATCCCGCAATAGATGATCCAATTAAAATTCCCACTTTGGCAGAATCTTGGTAAAGTAAGCTTCCGTGAAACGCTAAGTTAGACACGAAAATAGACATTGTAAAACCAACACCAGCTAAAAATCCTGTTCCTAAAATATGTTGAAATCTCACTTTATTAGGAAAAGCAGCCACACCTATTTTGACAGCTAAATAAGAGAAGGCAACGACACCAACACATTTACCAATAATTAAGGCTATCGCAATATGAGATGCTAAATCAAAATCTAAATTATCTGAAGCTCCAAACACAATACCTGCGTTAGATAGGGCGAAAATTGGCATTATGAAATAAGCCACCCAACCATGGAATATATGTTCTAAATGTTGTAATGGTGATTGTACACGACTTGTCCAAGCTTGTAAATCATCTATCAAGTTAATTTGAGTATGTGTTAGAATTGGACTATCGCTAGTTCTTTTCTTAAGTAATCGATTGGTAATCGACTCTAGTTGAATCATATCAATAGATAATTCAGACTTACGTTGTATAGGAATAGTTAAGGCTATTAAGATTCCAGCAATTGTAGGGTGAATACCTGATTTTAAGAATAAGAACCAAATAACAATAGCAAGTGTAAAGTATATTATTTTGTGGTAAAAGCCTTTCCAACCTAAGAAAAATAAGATTCCTAATGGTATAAAAGAATATAAAATTAAGGCCCAATCGATATTGTTACTGTAAAATACGGCAATCGCTAATACGGCTACCAAATCATCTACAATGGCAAATGCTGTTAAAAAGATTTTTAAAGCTAAAGGCACACGTTTTCCTAACAATTGTATAATGGCAAGAGAAAAGGCGATATCTGTAGCCATTGGGATTCCCCAACCTGCAAATGTTTCTGGATTAGTATTTAAAGCTAAATATATTCCAATAGGTACAAAAACACCACCTAAAGCAGCGAAAATAGGTAACGATGCTTTTTTTAAACTGTTTAATTCTCCAATTAAAATTTCACGTTTAATTTCTAAACCTATTAAAAAGAAGAAAATCACCATTAAACCGTCATTAATCCAATGCAGTAGGTTTTTAGAAATGGAGAATTCACCAACTTCAAATCCCAATTCATAATTCCAAAGATTTACGTAAGAATCTGAAAACGGTGAATTAGCCCAGAGTAGGGCAATAACAGCAGCAGAAAAGAGAAGGATTCCTCCAAAACTCTCTACCTGCACAAATTTTGTAATAGGTCTAACAAAGTAGTGTTCTAGTTTTTGTTTCATAGTTATTTTAAATAAAATGTATATAAAAGAAAAGAGTCTATAGCCATCAAAATTTGATAACTATAGACTCTTATTAAATTCGGTGTTTTAACCATTATCCAGCTTTAGGTAAATCCTTCACCTTTAAAACATTTGAAGGAATTTTTTGCCCTTCATCTATCTCGTGTAATGCAACTTTATCTTCATTATCAGATAAAATTGAAGTTACGTGGTTTATTGAATTTTCAATTTTGTATTCTTTTCGAAATCCTATCAAAGATACATTAATATTTTTGTCAATACAACCATAATTAACAAAGTCTTTTATCAACTGTAACACATCATGATCTATGTATACTGTGTTTGAGGCGTCTATAACTATAGAGCTGTTTTCTGGTAAGTGTGCAAACGTTTGTTTAATTGCAGCTTTATTCAAAAAAGAAACCTCTTGTGCAAGCTCCATTTGTATGGTCTTTTGCTCGGTATGTTGTTCTCTTCTAAAGAAATATGCTAATTTTAAATTCCCTCTTAAAATGAAGAAGATACTTACAGCCATACCAATACCAACACCTTTTAATAAATCTGTAAATACAACAGCGATTACTGTTACAACAAAAGGAATGAATTGGAATTTTTTACTGTTTTCCCACATATGAACAAATACTTTTGGACTTGCTAATTTAAAACCAACAGCAATTAAAACAGCTGCTAAACAGGCTAATGGAATTTTGTTTAAAAACGTTGGAATGGCTAACACAGCAACTAGTAAAAATACCCCATGAGAAATTGCCGATAATTTAGTACGTCCACCAGAGTTTACGTTTGCAGATGATCTAACAATTACAGAAGTCATAGGTAATCCACCAATCATACTACTTATAATGTTTCCAATTCCTTGTGCTTTTAATTCTGTATTCGTGTTAGAAAAGCGTTTTAAAGGGTCTAATTTATCTGCTGCTTCAATACATAATAGCGTTTCTATACTCGCAACAGCTGCAATAGTTAAAGCTGTTATCCAAACATTGATATTTCCAATTTGAGAAAAATCAGGAAGACTAAATTGCGATTTAAATGCTTCGAAAGATTCCGGCACAGGTAAACTTACCAAGTGTGCAGGAGTAATGGCTAAAGAAGATCCTGTAGCTATAAAAGTTTCGTTAATTGCAACACCTGCAATTACTGCAACCAATGAACTTGGAATTGATTTAATTTTTTGAAGCGCAGGTACTTTTGTAAAAGCAATAATAATTCCTAACGACACTAATACTACAATTATAGCACCAAGATGCATGTAGTTAATACTGTCTATTAACGTAGAAAACATATCGTGTTTTCCTTCTTTGTTTATATGAAAGTAATCACCTTCGTTTATAACATCGTACCCAACAGCATGTGGAATTTGAGTTAAAATAATGATAATTCCAATGGCAGCTAACATCCCTTCAATAACGTTAGATGGTAAGTAGTTAGAGATAATTCCAGCCTTTAAAAAACCAAGAATTAATTGAAATACCCCAGCAATTAGTCCAGCTAATAAAAAAGCTTCCCAAGATCCTAATGTTGCAATTGCGGTTAAAACAATGGCAGTAAGTCCTGCTGCAGGTCCAGATACACTTAAATTAGATCCACTAAAAAAACCAACTACTATACCACCAATAATACCCGAAATAATTCCGGCAAATAGGGGAGCGCCACTCGCTAATGCGATTCCTAAACAAAGCGGTAGTGCGACTAAAAACACGACTAAACCGGCCTTTAAATCGGCTTTTAAATATTTTGTACTTAAATTTTTCATATGTTATTTTTTTTGTTTTAAGGTTGATTTCTTTTATGTATATTAAAAATTGAATTGTTGTTTTAAATGGAATAACCAATCTCCTGTTGGTTTTTTTCGAGCTTCAGCTTGATAATTTACGCGTGAAGTTTTTGGACTAAACATGCTGATTAAAGTGGTAATATCGAAGCATTTTTTATTTGGAAACTGCTGCATTGTACTATTAGGAATCAATGCCTCGTCGATATCATTTAATATTAGAAAATTTTTAAAAGCTGCGTCTGTATCTCCCGAATACAACCTAATAGCAACATCAATAATTTTGTTTTTATGTTCCTGTATTAAGCTATTAAGTGTTGTCAGGTAACTAGAATCGGCTAAAGATTGTATTAGTGTAGAATTCTTATAATTTGAAGGCGTGTAACTTTTAAGTAAAGTTTTATATCCAGCAGCTAACACAATTTTAATCTCTTCATTTGGATAATGAAGCACAGCATTTTTAATGAGTTTTAGGGAACTCTCACTAAAATCTGTTGGGATTATTACGGTTTTCATGCATTCTAATTTTCTTGATGCAAACATACCTTTACGGTATTAGAGCGGTATAAGAATGAGATTAGAATGAGATTAGAGTTTTAAATGCTGCTTAAACAATTGTTTTTAAGTGTGTTGAAATAGTTTGATCTAAAAAAAAGAAGAAATCAGGTGCGTTTTCTATTTTGATACAGAAAATTCCTGGTATTTATTGGGAAAAATTAAGGTGACTATAGTTCCTTTTTTATGTTCAGAAAACACTTCTATAGTACCACTATGTAATTTCATTATTTTATAAGTTAAAGGCAGACCAAAACCATATCCTTTTACGTTTCTAACATTTGCTGCACGATAAAACGGTTGATAAATGTTTTTTATTTCATCCGAAGGAATACCAACACCATGGTCTGTAACCACAATTTTTATAGCGGAATTATTAGTTACTATTTTGACTATAACTTTTTTGTTATCAGAAAATTTAGAAGCATTATCTAATACATTATTAAGCGCGATATTTATTAAACCATAATTTCCATCTATTATTAATAAGTCTGGATTTTCTGGAAAGTCGCTAAAATCTATTTCTATTTGATTTTCAGGATTTATCAAATCAATATTATCTTTTACTTCTAATATTAATTCGTCTAAACGAATGGGCGTAATCAGCAACCCTTTTTCATCATTTTCAGTTTGGGCAAACTTAAGTAAACTATTTATTAAGGCATCTAAACGTAAAGCTTCAGTTTCTACACCTTCTAAAACTTTTATGTATTCTTCTGGCGAACGTTCTTTTAATAAGGCAATTTCGGTTTGCCCTAAAATAGCTGTTAGCGGATTTTTAAGCTCGTGAGACGCATTATTAATAAAATTACTCTGTATTTCGAACGAGGTTTCCAATCGGTCTAACATATCGTTAAATGTATTGGTTAACTGGCTAAGTTCGTCTTTATTTTCTGAGGTATGTAAACGTTCATGTAAATTGGTTACACGAATGGTATTCACTTTTTCAATTATTTTAGAAAGAGGATCTAAAGTTCGTTTTGCAAAAAAACGACCAATTAAGAATAATACGAAAATGGTTAAAAGAAATAATAAAATTAAAAGACTTCTTAGTTTCGATAATTCATTAGTACCATCTACATCGCTTGCTGTTACTATTATAAAATAGGAGGTATTATGGTCTGTGTAATTAATTCCGGAGAAAAAAGAATGTCCTATTTTAACTTCAGCGTATTTATTTTGAATTAAATCTGAGTAAAATTCTTCTGGTAAAACCACATCAAGCTCTGTGTTTATCTGTGTTTTTGGTGTGTCTACAGTATAAATAAATTCGCGTTCTTCGGATAAGGTTTGTAAGTGTTTCTGAATGAGGTCTTCGTAAATTTCGGTACTTAATGCATCCTTTTCAAAATGAGATTGTTCAGCAATTAATGTCCGGTTCTTTAATTTCACAAAGAACTCATTAGTCGTATAATCAACCGCAAAAAGATATATAATTGTAAAAATTACCATTTGCATGCTAGCCACTAGTAAAACAAAAATAAGAGTGATTTTGTTTTTAATTTTCATCTTCAGGGGCTTTCAAAATGTAACCCATTCCAACTACAGTTTGTATTAGTTTAGGTGTAAATTTCTTGTCAATTTTATTTCTTAAGTAATTCACGTATACATCTACAACATTAGTTCCCATATTAAAACCAATGTCCCAAACATGCTCTAAAATATCTATTCTAGACAAGACTTTATTTTTGTTTTTAAGAAGGTATTCTAATAAACGAAACTCTGTAGAGGTTAGCTTTATTTCGGTATTTTTTCGTTTAACTATTTTAGTATCGTTGTTTAATTCTAAGTCTGCTAATCGTAGAATTAAATTATCAGGAACATCAATATTGTTTCGGCGTGCTACCGCTCGAATTCTTGCAAGAAGTTCTTTGAATTTAAAAGGTTTAGTTAAATAATCATCTGCACCAGCGTCAAGTCCTTTCACAATATTATCTGTACTTCCTAAAGCCGATAAAAATATTATTGGAATACTGCCATACCCTAAATCTTTAATTTTAGCAGCAATTGCGTAACCATTCATGCCTGGTAAAATAACATCTAATAATATTAAATGAATGTCTTTTTGAAGCACAAGTTCTAGGCAAGTTTCACCATCGTAGGCAATAAATGCATTATACCCAACTTCTTCTAAACCTTTTTTAATAAAGGTTGCCACGTTAAATTCATCTTCAACAATTAGAATGTTTTTTATCATATAATACTAATTCTACTAAATATATAGTAAATGTACGTTGCTTGAATTACAATTTATACTAAAAATAGTTTAAAGTATAATGGTTTTATTATTAATGAGGTTTTTAACCTAATTTTAAGTTTAAATATGCCTAAAATCATTGTTTATCTGTGGTTTTGTTAGTAGTTTTATACAAGAAAATTAAGACTATGACAAATATACTTTTACCTACAGATTTTTCCGAAAACGCATGGCACGCGCTAGAATATGCATTAGAGCTTTTTAAAAATGAAACATGTAATTTCTATATATTAAATTCTTTCGATCAACCAGGCTCAGATGGGTACATGGGACTTACAACCGCGATGGCTAAAGAATCTATTTATAAAGCACAAAATGAAAAAAGTAAAAACGGATTAAAAGATGTATTAGACAAAGTTAATGCAACTTATTCAAACGAAAACCATAAATATAAATGCTTATCTATTTTTAAAGGATTCTCTTCTGCGGTTAAAAAAGTGGTCGAAGATTTTAAAATAGATTGTATTGTTATGGGAACCAAAGGGGCTGGAGCAATAAAAGAAATTACAGTAGGAAGTAATACTTCGGGATTAATAGGTGTTGTTAATTGTCCTATAATTGCAATACCTAAATATGCAGAATTTAAAAATTTTAAAGAAATAGGAATCTCTACAGATTTCGATATTTCTTTTACAGAAAAAGGCTTAAGTCCACTTTTAGACATTGCAACATCTCAAAAAGCAACAGTATCTATATGTCATGTTATGGACCGTGCTAAGAAATTAACATCGTCTCAAAATGAAAAGAAAGAGGCGTTAAAAGTTATGCTTAAAGACTGTTCGGCTGGATATTTTACGCTTACAGGAATTGGTGTCTCTACAGGAATTCGTGCATTTGTACAAAGTAGAAAATTAGATATGCTTTGCGTAATTGCTAAAGAACAAGATTTTTTAAAACGATTATTAAATCAGTCGTATAGTAAATCGATAACGCATCGAGCAAATGTTCCTTTATTGATTTTAAATATTAAAAACTTCTAAAGAAACTTATTTTTAAGCCTAAATTTATAGTTGTTAATTTAATACCTTATAAAATAATTTTAATTCAAGATGACTTTAAAAAGGTTACATTTAGCCTCTTTAATTATTAAAATAGATAAATAAATAACAAACAACATTATACTTTAAATACCATAGCAATGAAAGTACTAGCAATAGGTAAAAATTATGTTCTTAATGCTGAAGAATTAAAAACAACAACTAAAAACGGAAAACAACTTATATTTTCTAAACCAGAATCAAGTTTAGTAAAAGACAATAAAGATGTTGAATATCCATCGTTCACTGAAAATTTAGTTTATGAAGTTGAATTGGTGGTTGAAATTGGTAAAACAGGTAAAAATATAGCTGAAGCTGATGCTGCATCTTATATTTCAGGAATTGCAGTTGCTATTGATTATACTGCAAAAGATGTTTTAAACGATGTTAGAGAAGGAAAAGGACCATGGGATTTAGCTAAAGGTTTTGATGGTGCTGCTCCAATTTCCCCAGTGAAACCAATTTCTAATTTTTCAGATTTAACGAATATTAATTTCGATTTAAAAATTAATGGTGAAACTGTACAGGAAGGAAATACTAGTTTAATTATTTATAATTTTGAAGAAATTATTATTTTTGTATCTAAATACTTCACATTAGAACCAGGCGATTTAATCTTTACAGGAACACCTGCTTACGGTACAGGACAAATCCATAAAGGAGATCATTTGCAAGCCGCTATTGAAGGTGAATTGTTATTAGATTTTAAAATGATTTAATATCTAATTATATTCTATTAAAAACTTGAGTCTAGTGAGCTCGAGTTTTTATTTGCTTTATAATCGAATATTTATTCGTTTAATATTATATATTTGTAAAGTGAAACACAAAGACGAATTAAAACGAGAAGCCATAATTAATGAAACTATAGCTATAGTTTACGCTAAAGGTTTTGTTGGAGTTAAAATGGCGCATGTAGCAAGAAAGGTTAATATTTCCCCATCTACACTTTATGTATATTTTAAAAGTAAAGACGATTTAATTAGTACAATTGCTACAGAATTACTTAAAAACATTACAGAAATAAGTCAGAATCAATTAAATACCAATTTGCCTTATAAACTAAAATTTAAAGCAATTTGGTTATTTTACATCAATTTTGGAGTGAATAATCGCAAGGAGATGAGTTTTATACATCAAGTTAAGCAATCACCATATTTTGAAATGATTCCAGAATCTCTACGAAATTTAAAATCATCTTTTGTTCTAGATTTATTAGATGAAGGTAAGCGTGAAGGCTTAATTAAGAATTTAGATAATAAAATTTTATCTGCTTTACTCGAATCGTTTTTAAATGAAACTGTAAAGCTTATCGATTCCAAAACTTTAAAATTAAATGAAGAAGATACAAACACTATGTTTTTATTAGCCTGGGATGCCATTAAAAACTAAAAAAATTTTTTAAATAATCGAATTTTTATTCGGTTAAACTATTTAGAATTACGAATCATGTTAAAACGAATATTAAAAAAAATGGGAATTATAATAGGAGTGAGTATTTTACTGCTAATTCTAGGTGGTATTATATTTTTATATAGTAGTCCGGAATTTGGATCTAGACCTTCGGTTGTACAAGAACAATCTTTTGCACAAACTAATCATTACGAAAATGGGAAATTTGTAAATCTTGGTCATGTAGATATGTCAATGGGGGTTAACAAATTCTTTAAAATGTTAGTCGGGTATTTTAATCCGCCAAATGAAACCGTTCCCAATCATCCCATCGAAGTCGCATACATTAAAGCTACAGATTTAAAAAGTTACTCTGGAAGAGCGCGCATGTTTTGGTTTGGACATTCTACATTTTTACTCCAAATACAGTCTAAGAATATATTAATAGACCCAATGTTTGGCGATGTTCCTGCACCACATCCTTTGTTAGGTACTAAACGTTTCAGCGACCATTTGCCAATTAATATAGAAGATTTACCGTTTATAGATGCGGTTATAATTTCTCATGATCATTACGATCATTTAGATTATGGTAGTATTACAAAATTGAAAGATAACGTTAATCAATTTTATGTTCCATTAGGTGTAGGTGCGCATTTAGAATCATGGGGAATTGATAAATCACGAATTCATGAATTAGATTGGTGGGAAGATTTAAAAGTATCAGACTTAACATTTGTGTGTACTCCTGCACAACACTTTTCTGGAAGAGGGTTGACTGATAAAGGTAAAACTTTATGGAGTTCATGGATTATAAAATCTGAATCTGAAAATATCTTCTTTAGTGGAGATAGTGGTTATGGACCGCATTTTAAAACTATAGGAGATACATACGGTCCTTTTGATTTTGCGATGATAGAATGTGGACAATACAATGAACTTTGGCACGAAATACATATGTATCCAGAAGAAACCGCACAAGCAGCTGTAGATGTTAAAGCTAAACGCATGATGCCAATACATTGGGGCGCTTTTAAATTAGCCATGCATACATGGACAGAACCTGTTGAACGCTTAGAGCAAGCGGCAAAATTACATAACTTAAATGTGGTGATTCCAAAAATAGGAACACCTATAATGATTGATGATGCTACAACTAAATTTGATTCTTGGTGGGATTAAAATTGAATACAACACATTATAAATAAATCGTAAAGAATTAAGATATCATTCTATGGAGAATTATATATTTTTGCAACTTCAAATTTTGGAATTAAAAGGATTCTAAAGTAAAAAATATAATGTAAGATGCAATTAAAAGAATCCATTAAATTAATGCTGCTAAGTACCTTAGCTTTTGCTTGTATGAACGGTGCTGTAAAATATTTAGATAATATTGGAGCATTTCAAATTGTGTTTTTTAGATCGTTAGGGTCTCTGTTTTTTACTTTCGGATATTTATTGAAAAATAAGATTCCTTTAGTAGGTAAAAATAATAAGTTATTAATCTTACGAGGTGTTGTAGGACTAACATCAATGGCTTTATTTTTTATGTCCACCAAATATTTACCAATAGGAACTGCCGTTTCCTTAAGATATTTGGCACCTATTTTTGCGGCTATTTTCGCTGTATTAATCTTAAAAGAAAAGGTGTTTCCATTACAATGGGTTTTCTTTATATTGGCCTTTTTAGGTGTCGTAATATTAAAAGGTTTTGACTCTAATTTAGATACGTTTGGATTAATGCTAATACTAATTTCTGCAGTATTTAGTGGTTTAGTTTACATTATTATCAGTAAAATTGGTAAATCTGAACATCCTGTTGTGGTTGTAAATTATTTTATGATAATATCTGCAATAGTTGGTGGTGTAGTATCTATAAATAGTTGGGTAACTCCAGTAGGAATGCAGTGGGTATTCTTAGCGAGTTTAGGTGTGTTTGGATATTTTGGGCAATTGCTAATGACCAAAGCATTTCAAAATGCACAAACAAATCAAGTGGCACCAATAAAATATGTTGAAGTTATTTTTACTTTAATTCTTGGTGTAACCATTTTTGGAGAATCTTATCCGTTTTGGTCGTTATTTGGAATTTTATTAATTATTGTTTCACTCATTGCCAATATTATTTATAAAGATAAAAAGACAAAGAAATTAGCGCTTAAAGACTCTAAATCATAGCAAGGTTAAGAATCTTACTTACGCTTATAAAGTGTTAAATGCTTATAAATATCTGTTTTTAAAGCACGATATTCTTTTACGACGGTTAAATATTCTACACGTTTTTTTTCATGAAGTTTAGCCCGTTGGATATCATATTCTATTTGACCAAACTCTAATTCTTGTCTTAAAGCTTGCTCATATCGGCATAGTACACCCATAATTAATGTATTTCTACGTCTAAAATTCTGAATTAAATTTTGAATTTTTTCACTTTTAATCAATTGTCTGTTTAAAACACTAAACGCATTGATTTCTGTGTTTTTATACTCTAAATCGTCTGTCCATTGAGAGATTTCAAGAATATCTTTTTTGATGAACAAACGTCTGTTTTCGTCAACTTTAAATTGCATTTGGTTATTTACTTGATTGGAATGTAACATGACTAGAGGCATTATACCGTTAGTTTAGATTTAAAAGATTTATACTCGTTGATATGCTTTAGATAATCGCTTTTGTGTTTATTGTGTTCACGGATAAATGCCATACCAGATTGAGCGGCATCACATGTATTCCAAAACTCTCTAAACTCCTTATAATTGCGAAGCGTTTTTAAAATGGAATTATTTGTTGATGCTTTTAAAAGAACAGCCTTTTTAATTAAGGCATGTTTGCTATACTTTTTTTTAGTGCAAAACGTTTTTAATTCCTTTTTAATACCCTCCAAATGGTGTATCCAAGATTCTAACTCACCAGTACTATCCTGGTGAGTATAATCTAAATCGATATCTAATTTGTATAAATGCATAAGCTTTATATTACAATGTCTAATCCGTTATAATTAAATTCTTGTTCTACTGCGATTATTTTTAATTGTTTTGTTCCTCCAGGAAATTCCCATGAAATAATATCTCCAATAGCATATCCAAATAGGGCAGAACCCATTGGTGTTAGAATAGAAATTTTATTCAGACTTAAGTCTTTGTTTTGTGGAATTACAACTTTAATTGTTTTTTCCCAATCGCCATGAGACACAGTAACCATACTGTTAAAACGAATCACATCATCTGGCATGTTTTCATTATCTACAATTTCTGCATCTACTAATTCATTACTTAATTTTTGTAATGATTTTTTTGTTTCTATATCTTTAGAATAACCTGAAAGATTAAGTATGCGTTTTAAAAACACATACTCTTTCTTTTCAAGAATTAAATGACCGTACTTCATATTTATTTTTAATATTTTAAGGGAAAATCCCACGTTGTATATAAGCTTTTTCTATGCGCTGAATTGCTAAACAAAAGGCTGCTGTTCTCATATCTACACCTTCTGTTATTGCGTAATCGTAAACTCTTTTAAAAGATTCTTTTAATACTTTTTCAAGTTTAAGAATCACTTCATCCATATGCCATAGTTCTCCGTTTCTGTTTTGTAACCATTCAAAATAACTTCCAATTACACCTCCAGAATTACATAAAATGTCTGGAATAATGTCCACACCGTTTTGTAATAAGATTTGTTCACCTTCTACATTTGTTGGGCCGTTAGCACCTTCAGCAATTAATTTTGCTTTTATAATGTGCGCATTGTCTCCCGTAATCTGATTTCCAAGTGCAGCTGGTATAATAATATCACAATCAATTCCGAAGAAATCTGCTTTCTCAATGGCGTTAGAATCTGCAAAATTATTTACACTACCTTCATTATTGGTAACATGTACTTGCAGTTGTTTAACATCAATACCTTCAGGTTTATAAATACTAGCAAATGCATCTTGAACACCGACTAAAATGGCACCTTCTTGTTCCATAAAATACGAAGCCCAATATCCAACATTTCCAAATCCTTGAACAATAAAGGTTTTTCCTTTAAGTGAAATATTGCGTTGTTCTGCCCATAATTTAATGGTAATAAATACACCATATCCCGTAGAACGATCACGCCCTTCAATACCTCCAGAACCTACAGGTTTTCCTGTTACTACGTGCTGATAGGTTGACCGTTCAGATGGTCCTTTGGTTGACATATAGGTGTCTGCAATCCAAGCCATGGTTTGTGCGTTGGTGTTAACATCTGGAGCAGGAATATCATGTTCTGGCCCAATATTATCTCCTAAAGCATAAGTAAAACGTCTAGTAATACGTTCTAATTCTGACTGAGAATATAATTTTGGATTGATTTTAATTCCACCTTTAGCTCCACCATAAGGCAAACCTGCTAACGAGGTTTTCCAAGTCATCCACATAGCTAAAGCTTTAGCAGCATCTATATCTACTGTTTCATGATAACGTAAGCCGCCTTTATAAGGCCCTAATGCATTATTATGTTGAACGCGATATCCGGTGATAATTTCTACATCACCATTGTCCATTTTAACCGGGAAATGAATAATAATTTCATTATTGGTAACATTAAGGATTCTGCGAATATTCGGGTTTAAATCGATGTGGTCGGCTGCTTTATTAAATTGTTCTAAAACATTGGCAACCATACCTGTCTCATTTTTCTTTACTGGTAATTTTATATCTTTTGTAATCATATAAAAAAGTTATAACTGATATTAATAGAATAAGTTAACTGTTTGTTTTTCTAAAGGTGGCCTATTTGCTAAATCCAAAAAATGAACATTTTCAAATTCGCTACACGACCAAACTTTTTCTTTGTGTGCCGTTAAAACACATGTTTTAAAATGCACGCAATCCGGACAAATATTTAATTCAGTTGTTTTCATACGTATATATTTCTATTTACAACATATATAAGACAAGTCTTATGCCAATAGAATTCTAGGTGTGCGTGGAAATATAGAAACCCCTTTAAAACACTTGATTTTAAAGAGGTTTATGTGAAATTAATTTTGAAAGTAGATAATTAGGTATCGGTACAAAATCACCCAGTAGGTACAAAATTACTCAGTAAACGATATCAATCTTTTAGTTTTTCGCGTAAGGTTTTTCTATTAATTTGAAGAATTTCTGAAGCTTTAGTTTTATTGTTGTCGCACGCATGCAGAACTTTTAAAATGTATTGTTTTTCCATGGCTTTCAATGATATAAAGTTGTCGTCAGAAAAGTTTATATCGTATTTTAAAGATTCAGGTAGCGATTCTACGGTAACCGTATTGTCGCTTAAAATAATGGCACGTTGAAGAATGTTTTCTAATTCTCGAATATTTCCAGGCCATGTATAACGCTCTAGAATTTTAAGTGCAGCTGGATCTATTTTTATAAACTTATCTTTATATTCCAATCCATATTTAAATAAAAATTTATCGACCAATAACGGGATATCTTCAGAGCGTTCTCTAAGTGGTGGTACATTTATTTCTACTACCGTAAGGCGATAATATAAATCTTCTCGGAAGGTTTTATTTTTTATCATCTCTTTAAGATTACTATTGGTGGCAGTAATAATTCTTAAATCCATTTTTTCAGATTTTTGGGCACCTACTTTTACGACTTCTTTTTCTTGAAGTACACGTAGTAATCGCGATTGTACTGCTAAAGAAGCGTTGCCAATTTCATCTAAAAAAATAGTTCCACCATTGGCCGCTTGAAAGAATCCATTTCTATTGGTATCTGCACCTGTAAATGCGCCCTTAACATAACCAAATAGCTCTGCTTCTAATAAGTTTTCTGGAATGCCTCCGCAATTTACAGCTATAAAAGGTTGTTTAGAAAATTGTCCCTGATAATGAATTGAACGCGCAACCAACTCTTTCCCTGTGCCGCTTTCACCAGAAATAAATACAGTGGCTTTATTGTTTTTTACACGCTCTATAAGCTGAATAACATGCTTGATGCCTTTCGACTTACCTATAATTTCACCATACTTTTCGCGATTTAAATCAGAGCTGTTTTCCGATTTAGAGGGTTTAGTATTTTGCGCTAAAGTTTTGTTTAATGCTTCTATTAACTCATTCCTTGTAAAAGGTTTTCTTAAATATTCTACTACTCCAGATTTTATTACCGCTAAAGAATCCTGAATAGAAGGGAAGCCTGTAATAACCAATTTTGACATATTAGGGTAATGTTCCGAGGCAAATTTTAAAAGCTCAAAACCATCAATTTCTGGCATTTTTAAATCTGTAATTAACACATCTATTTTAGTGTCTTTTAAGATGGTAACTGCCTCACGAACAGAAATAGCTTTAAATGTATGGTAATTTAAAGATTGTAAATGACGTTGTAACAGTTCTAAAATATGTACATCATCGTCTACAATTAATATATTTTCTTTTAATAAAGACATGCTTAAAGTTTAGGTAAATTAATAATAAATGTAGCGCCTTGGGGTGTATTATTTTCTACAGTAATACTTCCTTTATGACTCGTAACAATACCATGTACAACACTCAAACCTAAACCAGAACCTTCACCAACGGGTTTTGTAGTAAAAAAAGGTTGAAAAACCTTGTCAATGTTTTCGGCAGGTACACCTTCACCTTGATCACTAATTTTTAAACACATATTGTGTTCTGTTTCTGTAAGTTCAATAACAATAAGGTCGTTAGGTTTAGAGTAATATATGGCATTAATAATTAAATTGAATATAATTTGAGTAAGCTGTATATTATCTGCTTTAAGATGTAACGTTTCACTATCTATTTTGGCGATATATTTTACTTGATGCTTTTTAAAACTTGGCTCTAATAAACTTATGGCATTTTTAATAAGAGGTATAATATTTACGGTCTTCATTTCTTGGGGCATTTCGCACGCAAAAACATAAGCTTTTTAACCACCTCACGGGAGTAAATGGCATTACTTAAAATTTTATCTAAGTCGTTTAATTCATCTTTGCTCGTAATTTTTTCTTGAAGTAACTCCGCAAAACCAAGGATGTTTGCTAAAGGTGTATTGAGTTCGTGAGCGATTCCTGCAGTAATTTCTCCAAGAATATTTAACCGGTCATTACGTTCCATCTGTCGTTTTAAAGACGCTTCGTTTTTAATAATTTGAAAACGCTCTAATAGACTTCCAACCTTTAATGCAACATTTTTTAGAAGCGTTTGTTCTTCATCTAAAAAGGGTTCATGAACTATTTCTGCTGAAGAATAACACGCCTTAATATAGCCGTTTTTAATATTAAACAATTTTATTGGCCCAAAAATACAAGGTGAATTTTTATCTGCTTTTCCTGTTTTAACTGTAATGTCGTTATTATGAATACAAATTTCTGTGTGATCCGGATACTGAAAAGCTTTTTTTAAACTATAAGAAATAGCATGGAACATATCCTCAACTTGCTCGTAATTGGCATTCACAATAATAGACGAAACTTCATAAAGACAAGTCAATTCTTTTATACGTTCTTTTAAAGCGTGTTCAGTAGTATTCATAAAATTTTAATTAATCTATAAATTTATACAAATATTACACCATTATTTTAGTTATATGAAGATTTTTTGAGCTTTTATTGATGATTACATTTTAGTTTATGACCTTAATTCTGAAGTTACAATCACACTTTAATTCTGCTGATATTCAGGTAGATACAGTTTTTAAAATTATATGGTTATTTTAAGCAAAGACTTGAATCAAGCTTAAATTTATTTCCTAGTTTTGTGAATCCTAATTATATTAATCATTTCATCAAATTAATTATGAGTAAACCCAAAAAAGGTATTTTAATTATACTTTCGTTTTTCGCCATTTATGTGATTTGGGGTTCTACATATTTAATGAATAAAATTGTGGTGACCGAAGTTGCTCCCTTTTTATTGGCAGCCATTCGCTTTTTAAGTGCAGGAACTTTAATCATGATTATATCGAAAATTTTAAAGTTACCTTTACGCATAACAAGAGCGCAATTTTTTAATTGTGTTATTGCTGGATTTCTATTCCTATTTTATGGAAATGGTATTTTTGTTTGGGCACTAAAGTATGTCGATAGTGGCTTTGCTGCGTTAATTGTAGCCACACAACCTTTGTTTGTGATTTTCCTTATGCGAATCCTCCAAGGCAAGAAAATTAAACCAAAATCTTTAGTAGGTGTTGGTTTAGGTTTGGTGGGGATGTATTTATTAATTAGTCAAGATACCCTAAATCTATCTAGAGAAAGTAGCATTGGAATTGCGGTTATATTTACCTGTGTTTTAGGGGTGAGTTTTGCTAGTATTTTTGTGTCTAAAGCCGATTTACCGTCTCACTTTTTTGTTACGACTGGCTATCAAATGTTAACTGCAGGAACGCTTTTAATAATTGGGAGTTTAGTGTTGGGAGAAACGTGGACTAGTCCGTTAGATTGGAGTTTAAAGGCGCAAGGCGCTATGGTTTTACTTATTCTTTTTGGGAGTATCGTCGCGTTTACAGCCTTCAATTTTTTATTAAAAGAAGTATCTACAGAGAAAGTAGCAACCTCAGCTTATGTAAATCCTGTAATTGCTTTACTATTAGGATGGTATTTCTTGGACGAAAACATCAGTCAGCAGTCTATTGTTGCTGGATGTGTTTTGTTAACGGGTGTTTACTTTATAAATTCTAAGAAAAAGTTTGTGATGTTTTCTAGATTCAAAAAGAATCTGAAAGTTTAAAACAAGGTACTTTTTACAGTATCGTAATACGAATCACTTACCGGAATAGTTACTGTATCTAAAATTAAATCACGCCCTTTTAGACCTGTAACGTGCTGCTTGTTTACAATATAAGAACGATGTACTCTTATAAAAAGGGCTTCAGGTAAGGATTTTTCTAATGATTTTAGCGTCTGATAACTCATAATTTTTCTGTTATCTAAATGAAACACCACATACTCGCTATCACTTTCAATATAATTAATATCGGCTAGTTTTATTTTGTGTAAATCGTAACCCGATTTAACGGTAATGGATTCACTTTTTGGAATTTCAACAACATCAGCCTTCAACTTATTCACAGCTTTTAAAAACCGCTCGAACGTGATAGGTTTCAGTAAATAGTCTAAAGCATTAAGTTCAAAACCTTGAATAGCATATTCAGAATAGGCTGTGGTAAAAATCACTTTGGTTTCTGCGGGAATAAGTTTTGCAAAATCAGTTCCTTTTAAGTCAGGCATTTGTATATCTAGAAAAATAAGGTCGATGTGTTCTGTTTTTAGAAGCTTTAACGCGTCTAACGGATTTTCGAAACTGCCTTTTAATTCTAAAAAATCAAGCTTTTTTACATAAGTTTCTAGCAAAGTTCTAGCCAATTCTTCATCGTCTATTATGATACATTTATACATGTTGTTCTAATTTTAAAGACACACTAAATATATTATTTACTGTTGTAATTTGTAAACTGTGGGTGTTGGGATATAAAATAGATAAACGCTTTTTTACATTTTCTAAGCCAATACCGCCCATAGCATCTTTACTTAAAGGCGTGTCTGGAATACTGTTTTCAATTTTAAAACGGATAGTCTGATCCGTAGTCTCTATGTTTATCGTTATAAATGTATCGGTAATTTTTTCAATATTCGAATGTTTAAAGGCATTTTCCACAAACGGAATTAAAAGCATAGGGGATAACATGATGTTGGGATTGCTTACCTTAAAATCTGTAGAAATCGGATAGGTTTTGCTGCTTTTTAAACGGAACAATTTGATGTAATTATCGATGTAATCCATCTCTTTTTGTAGGGATACTAAAGGCTGTTCACATTCGTAAAGCACATAACGCAGCATATCCGATAAGTAACTAATACTCTGCTGGGTTTTAGCGGTATCTATGCCCGATAATGCGTAGATATTGTTTAAAGCATTAAATAAGAAATGCGGATTAATCTGAGATTTTAAGAGTTTCAGTTCTGTATTTAAAGTTTCCGCTTGACTCTTAATTAAGGCTTCTTCATTTTTCTGATTATGAAAAACAACTTCAACCACTATCGCTAAAATATAAGCAAGCGCTATTAGTAAACCCTGCGTAAGAAACATAGATGGAGGTCTTCGCGGAAGAATATTAGGTCCGCCGCCATGTGGTCGTGGTAAAGGCATCAAACTTTGCGGTGTAAAGAAGGAACCTGCAATTGTAATTATTCCCAATGCCAGTATAGAAATTCCAATAAACAATACGTATTTTTTACTGAATAAAAACTTAGGAGCAGCATAGTAAATAAGAAAGAATATCAGAATTATCTGAGCGACAAAAGCAGAGAGATTTTCCATAAAAAAATGGTTCACCCAATTTTGTCCAGACCATAACACAAGCCATATTATAATTAGTAATCCTACTTGAAAACTAAAGCGTTTCAATTTGTTCATGTCTTATTTACTTCTTTAATACACTACAAATTAAAGTAATTAAAAATGAATGCAATGCTTATTTGCTACAGATTCTGGGTATAGAAATAGGGATTTACTTATGTTAATATGCCGTTCACTTAAAAGTACATGCTATTGGTTGATTACTTTAAAATGATATCTAACTAATGTAGAACTTTGTCATATAAAATCTATAATAATTATGAAATCACAAGTTTTAAAAACCGTACTAGGAATCGCATTAGTCACTGTTTGTAGCGTTCAATCTATGAATGCGCAATCTAAAGGAGAACGTAAAGAACCGCCTTCAGCTGAAGAAATGATGAAGAAAATGGATGCTGATGAAGATGGTCAGCTTTCTGCAGAAGAAGTAAAAGGCCCTTTAAAAGATAGTTTTGCAGATATAGATACAGACGAAAATGGCTTTATCTCTTTAGAAGAATTAGAAAAGGCGCCTAAACCAAAAGGAAGACCGTCTAGAGATTAAATACAACTTCCCCCTAATAATTACATTAAATAGTGCTGATGCTAGGTTTGTTAAGAGCTAAACAAACCTAGCATTTTTTATATCTAGACAGCAGGAAATCCGAATAAATTAGAATTGCAAGCATTCCTGAGAAAAGTGTCATTATCTTTGCCGAAAATTACATTATGTCAAAATCCTTTTCTGAATTAGGAATACAAGAAACTTTGTTACAAAGTTTAACCGATTTAAAGATTACTGTACCTACAGATATCCAAACCAAAACCATTCCTTTAATTTTAAATGAAACTAAAGACCTAGTAGCTTTAGCGAAAACAGGAACAGGGAAAACCGCAGCTTTCGGACTGCCTTTACTTCAGCTTATTAATACAAAAGAAGAATCTATTCAAGCGTTAATCTTAGCGCCTACACGTGAATTAGGTCAGCAGATATTTTCAAATTTAACAGATTTGGCAGCTTATAATCCTGAAATTTCTATCGCTTCAGTATGCGGAGGAATTCCTATAAAACCTCAAATAGAGCGATTAAAAACGGCCACACAAATCGTTATTGCAACTCCTGGTCGTTTAGTCGATTTGGTAAATCGTAACGCCATAGATATAAAATCCATTTCATATTTCATTTTAGATGAAGCCGATGAAATGGTAAGTGCACTTAAAGAGGATTTGGACCATATTATTAAAGAAATTCCGAAATCACGTCGTACGTTATTATTCACTGCGACTATGCCTGGAACCATAAAGCAACTCATTCAGAATTATATGTCTAAACATGTGGTTCAGGTAGAAGCAGATATGGAAACGGTTGGTCATCAAGGTATCGACCACCAATATATTGTGGTAGAGCCTATCGAGAAACTAGAGGTTTTATTACATTTCTTAAAATCTAAAGAAGGACAACGCGGTATTATTTTCTGTAAAACAAAAGCAGCAGTAAATAAATTAGCTAAGAACTTGGCAATTAATAAATTTTCATCTGGAGCCATTCATGGGAGTTTAACACAAGGGATTCGCGACCGTGTGATGGGACAATTTAGAGAAGGGTATATCGATCTTTTAGTTGCAACGGATTTAGCAGCACGAGGAATTGATGTAAAAGATGTCGCATTCGTTATTAATTATCATTTACCAGATGTTTACGATACCTATGTACACCGTAGCGGAAGAACGGCTAGAGCAGGAGCAAAGGGATTGTCGTTAACGATAATTCAGGAAGAAGAAGTACAAGATATAGCTGATTTTGAAAATGAATTAGGGATCACATTTTCAGAATTAAAGAAAGCGGACGAACAAACAATTGAAGAAAACAATGCCTTAATTTGGGCGAATAAGATCTTTAAAACAAAGCCGAATCGTGAGGTGTCTGAAACGTTTAGAAATAAAATTCACACCACATTTCATCATTTAACTAAAGATGAATTGGTCGATAAAATATTGGCGCAATACATTACCGAACATACAGCAGTAGTTCCAAAACAAGTGACTTCTAAAAAGAAAAAAATAAATAGTTGCAATGGCAAACATATTAAAAGCACAGCAGGATATTTTAAATAAACTGAATATCAAAAGGTTAAATCCAATGCAGGAGGAAGCCCTTTTAGCTATAGAAAATGCAACAAACACCGTAATTCTTTCGCCTACCGGAACAGGGAAAACCTTAGCATTTTTATTACCTATACTAAAAATGCTAGACCCAGAAGTCGACGAAGTTCAAGCATTAATAGTGGTACCTACACGTGAATTGGCGATTCAGATCGAACAAGTAGTTCGCGAAATGGGAACCGGATTTAAAGTGAATGCTGTGTATGGCGGACGCCCAATGTCTAAGGATAAAATAGAACTTAAACACACACCAGCCATTCTTATTGGAACGCCTGGACGTATTTTAGATCACTTTAGCGCTAATCGTTTTCCTAGGGAATCTATTTTAAATCTTATTTTAGATGAATTCGATAAATCCTTAGAACAAGGTTTTGAAGAGGAAATGCGAGGCATTTTAACACAGTTGCCAAATATTGAGAGGCGCGTATTAACCTCAGCGACGCAAGGAGTTAAAATACCGAATTTCGTACATCTACATCAACCGGTGGTTATCGATTTTCTAGATGCAAAAACACCTTCAAAATTAGCAATTAAAACGGTGGTGTCTCCAACGCAGGATAAAGAACAAACGCTTATCGATTTAATTTTACATATCGGAAATAAGCAAGGGATTATTTTCTGTAATTTAAGAGATAGTATCGAAAACGTCAGTGAAGCTTTAAGAAAAAAGAGAATCAGTCATTCTTGTTTTTCGGGTGGTATGGAACAAAAAGATCGTGAGCGTGCTTTAATAACGTTTAGAAATGGAACCAGTCAAGTATTATTGGCAACAGATTTGGCTGCTCGTGGTATTGATATTCCAGAACTAAATTTTATCATTCATTACGAATTACCACATGCGGTAGAGGAGTTTACGCATAGAAATGGAAGAACAGCTCGTGTAAATGCCAAGGGAACAGCTTACATTTTAAAATGGGCTCAGGAGCAACTGCCTGAATTTATAGAGAAAGATAAAGCCATAGACATTTCTAAAAAAGTACCGTATAAACCTCAGTTTTGGGAAACGTTGTTTATTTCTGGCGGACGAAAAGATAAAATATCTAAAGGGGATATTGCCGGATTATTCTTTAAACAAGGAGGACTAACAAAAGATCAATTGGGAGCTATAGAACTTAAACAAGACTGTGCTTTCGTAGCTGTGCCTAAAAGTATGGCAGATAAGTTAGTATCGGATTTAAATAATTCGCGACTTAAAAAGAAGAAAGTTCGTATTTATATATTGTAGGTTAGATTTATAAATGTTTATAAAGATAATAAGGCGCTGAACTAAATTCATGGTGATGTTTAGATGAAGTGTACGTCATGCTGAACTCGTTTCAGCGTCGCACAAACAGCATAAGTATTCATGATATTGGGTGCTTGAGTGGAATCAAAAGCCTTTTCAACTGTATCTCGACTCCGCTCGATATACCTTAAACCCAATATAATCCCCGTAAACTAATCACAAAATTTAATCACAATATAATATTAATCTAACGTATTGATTTTTAGTTGTTTTTTATTTGAAAAAGATGATGTTTACTAAAATATTTAAATGTATTTTTGCGCCTTCAAAAAATAATTGAATATGAAACGCATAACGGAATACAGAAAACTTTTTGAAGTTGATAAAGACGTAGATTTAAAGACTTTAAAAAAGCAGTATCGTAGCCTTGCTAAAGAATGGCATCCAGATAAATTTCAAGCAGGAGATCCGTTAGTGGAAGAAGCTGAAGCTAAAACACGTAAAATTACAGATGGTTATCATTTTTTAGTAAGCATTGCTCCTGAAACTAGAGAAGCTAATAAAGAGGTGTATAATGAAACTATTAATTCTGGTGTAGCTGATTTTCAGTGGAATAATTTAGTTTTAGAAATTACTTTTGCAGATGGTTCGACTTACGAATATTTTGGAGTTACAAAACCTGTGTATATAAAAATGATTAATAGTGATAAAGTGAGTCGTTTTGCAAAACGTAACATTTTTCCTAAATACATTTACAGAAAATCTAAACGTATTGTTGAAACAGCTTAATACGCTTGTTTTTTACGTAATTGATGATATAAAAAAGCACGAACCTCAACTGAGATTCGTGCTTTTTAATGCTTATAATTTACCAATTCCATAAGGTGCCATCTTTTAAACGGCTTACAGGTAAATAAGATCTTTTATAAGGATATTGCTCGGCGGCCTTTTCATCAAATTCAACACCCAATCCAGGTGTGTCGTTCACCAGTAAATGTCCGTCTTCAAAAGTCAATGGATATTTAAAAACACGGTTTAAAGCTTCACCTCCAAACCCAATAAACTCTTGAATTCCAAAGTTTGGTGTCCATGAATTTAAATGAGCATGAGCGGCATGACCAATAGGTGAAATATCTGGCGGTCCATGTGGTGCTGTTCTTACGTGGTAAAGCGATGCAAAATCTGCCATTCTTCGCATTGGTGTAATACCACCAGCATGTGTTGCCGCCGTTCGTAAATAATCTATCCACTGATTTTCTATGAGTTCTTTAGCATCCCATATGGAATTAAAGATTTCACCTACGGCAAGTGGAGTGGTGGTGTGTTCACGAACATATTTATACCCCGACTGGTTTTCGGCTGTAACGCTATCTTCTAAAAATAAGAGATTATAAGGTTCAAGAATTTTACCTAGTCTAGCGGCTTCAATAGGCGTTAAACGGCTATGAGTATCGTGTAGCAAGTCGACACTATTACCATATTTTTCTCTGGCTTTCTTAAATAATTCAGGAACGAAATCTAAATATGCTTTTGTATCCCACAGTTGTTCTGGAGGTAAAGGCCTATCGCTTTGTAATTCAAAATAATCCTTTTTACCTGCTAAAGTTCCATAAGTACCTTCTAGCCCAGGAATGGCACATTGTAACCTCACAGCATTATAACCTTCAGAAATTAAATGATCTAAATGATGTAAGGTATCGTCTATATCTTGACCATTTGCATGACCGTAGACTCTAATTTTTTCTCGGCTTTTACCACCTAATAATTCATATACAGGTAAACCTGCAACTTTACCCTTAATGTCCCATAACGCCATGTCTATACCAGCAATTGCAGTCATGGTTATAGGGCCTCGTCTCCAATAACATCCCTTGTATAAATATTGCCAAATATCTTCAATCTTATGTGGGTCTCTTCCAATTAGACAAGGTCTAATATGCTCTTCTAAATAAGCAACTACAGCGAGTTCTCTACCATTTAAAGTCGAGTCTCCCAAACCAAAAACACCTTCATCTGTCTCTATTTTTACAGTAACGAAATTTCGTCCAGGGTTACTGACAAATATTTTTATATCAACTATTTTCATGTGTATAAATTCTTTTTAGAGTTTCATACATGGCTTATTAAGTAGATTGATTTTTCAGAACTAAATCCTAAATGTTTAGTGACTTTATGTTTAAACCAAAACGTAAAACGTAATGAGATGTTGAAGCAAGTTCTGCATGACATTTCAAAAAACGATTTGGGTGTTAAACGGATAATCAATCTCTACAAATATAAACGACCAAGTATTTAAAATTATATTATTTTTTTAATGTTTTGTTCATTATTTCACTAATTCAATATGTAATAAATAGAGCACATTCGCGTAAACTTAAGTGATTTTTGAGCTTCGTTTTAAAACATAACCTATTCCTGAAATTATAATCGAACAGATTGCAAATATGAGTCGTCCCCAAAACGGATTTGGAATGAGTATCATTAAGAAAATACCTGCGCCCATAATCATTACCATTGTACCTAACTTTTTTCTTTGCTGTTGGTCGAATGTGTCTTGATCGTTTGCGGCTATTACAGGAGTTTCAAACAATTCAAAAAAGTGTTCTGTTTCTAATTTATTATCATCTTTAGCTTCTTTATAGAATAATGAGGTTAAGCAGAAAAAGCCTCCCGTAAAAAATACGTGTGCACCTAGTGTTAGTATTAAATTCATATCTGTAGCTTCTCTAGCTGTAAAATCAGGGATTCCAATCCAACCTGCAAAGACATTTGGCGTAATAACACTTGTCATTAACCACGATATAAATAGTCCAAGTACTACAGTCGCCCAAGGGGCCCATTTAGGTGTTTTCTTTATAAAAAGCCCAAGAAGAAGTGGTATCAATAACGGTACTTGAATCATAGCTGAAAGCGACATCATTAAATCGAAAAGACTATGTTCTTTAAGCGATTTAAAGAATAAAGCCATTGCAATAACTAAAATACCACTAATAAAACTCAATACCATACTCAGTTTTAATAGTTTTTTATCGTCTACTTCCTTTCCTCTTTTTTTTAGAAAAGGTTGATAAATACTACGGACAAGTATTCCGGTGTTTTTGTTTAAGGCCGAATCCATAGATGACATTGTTGCCGCAAATAATCCCGCAAGTAATAATCCTACAGTTCCTACAGGCATAACATTACGCGTAAATATTAAGTAAATAGCATCTCCGGCTTTACTTCCTAATTCAGGATAGGCAGATGCGGCATCTGGATATAAAATAGCAGATGCCCATGGTGGTATAAACCAAATTATGCTACCAAGTCCCATAAGAATCATGGCTAATAAAGATGCTTTTTTAGCATTTTTTGAATCCTTAGCATTTAAAAAACGAAATGCATCATGCATATTCATGATAGTAATTAATTGTTTGGCTAAGAAGAATACAAAAGTTCCTACCAATATAAGTCCGTAGTTCATATCTGGACCCATAATAAAATCTGAAGGGTACTTAGAGATTAATTCTACTGGTCCGCCTACTTTAACTAAGGCGACTACCGCACAAGCTATGGAAATTACAGCTACGACTAAGGTTTGCATAAAATCTGAAGCCACAACACCCCACGCACCAGATAATACAGAAACGAAAACTACTGTTAATCCTGTAACTATTATTGTGGTACCAATATCTGCATCGAAAACGGCACTGGTAAATACACCAAGTGCGTTAAGCCATATTCCTGCGTTAATTAAAGTGAACACAATAAGGGCCCAAGAGAAAAATTTCTCATTTTGCTGACCAAATCTACCTTTTATAGCTTCGGTAGGAGTATCGACGCGCATTTGCCTAAACCGTTGGGCGAAATAGGCCCAACCACAGAAATAGGCAAAAGTATTGGCTAAAAAGACTAAACAAACCGTAAAGCCATCTGTAAATGCTTTTCCTGCAGCACCTGTAAACGTCCATGCAGAGAATTGCATCATAAAGGCTGTAGAACCTACCATCCACCAAAGCATTTTTCCGCCTCCACGAAAGTAATCACTCGTAGATTTACTAGCCATATTTTTAAAGACAAACCCAATTCCAATGATGAGCAAAAAGTACCCAGCAATTACCAAGTACTCGTAAGTCATAGCATTATTTTCCATAGTTTATCTTATTGAAGTTGGCTTACATCTGTCCAATTGTTATTTTCTCTAATTAAATCGATAAGTTGTTGGTATAGACTTCCTTCTTTAAAGGATTGATAATACGTAAAATCTTCTCCTTTAATATCTTTAGTGAACTCTCTTGCTAAGTATTGCCAATTGCGTTCTGTATCGCCTTCCACTTTGGGTTGATCATCTATTATTGCTTGAGGTAAAGGCAATGCTTTCCATGTTTTATCAGCGTCCCAAATATAAAGTGGTCCCATGCCATAATGTCCCTTAATATAAATAGCGCCTTTAGTGCCGTAAAACACTATGTGATCTTCATTAAACCTAGGGTTAAGTCCACCGTGTTTAAATAACACAGAAACTGGTTTTGTTGCAAAAGCACTTTCTAGTTTAGCCATTACGGTATACGACCATTCTACATTACTTTCTCCCCATTTTAAATTCGGGTCGTTTAGGTCTTTAGGAATGTGGTCTCTTCTGGTTTTAAAATTGTGTACACCTTCAACAATTGGAGCTTTTCCAAGGTCGTCGCGTACTTCCCCGATTAATTGTAAGATGTTTTCTCCAATTACAGAGGTTGCAATAGACATCATATGGGTAAAATTGTTGTTTAAACGTCCGCCACCATCTTCTTTTCTATGCGACCAACCAAAAGGAATTTCACGTTCTAGATTAAAATGAGATATAAATTCGGCTTCAGTAGGTTCGCCAATTGCTCCTTCTGCAACTAATTGTTTTGCATGTATAATACATGGCATATAACGGAAACTTGATGCAAATGCTGTTTTTACATTTTTTTGTATGGCAAGGTTGTATAATGTTTTGGCTGAATCGCCGTCTATAGTTAAAGGTTTATCGCTAAAAACATGACAACCAAATTCAATAGCTTGTATTATGGTGTCGTAGTGTGCTCCTCCAGGCGTAGCAATGGATACAATATCTGGTTGACAATCGTTTAGAGCTTGTTTCCAATCTGTACCGTAGTAGGGGATATCCATTTTCTTAGCGACTTGTTTTACAACGCTTGGTGTTCTCCCAACAATTCCTACAACTTCGGCACCCACAGCTCGAAAGGCATCAGTGTGGCCTTGTCCAGCAAATCCGGTACCAGAGACTAAAACTTTTAATGTATTACTCATATGTTTAGTTGATGTTAATTAGCAAATTTGTTATTATCATTAAAAAAATCGGTTAAAATTTTTTAAATCTTATAAAGTGTTAATTTAAGAAAAAACAATCTGGTAAACCAATTTTATAGGTTAACATTCTAAATGATTTTCAGAGTGGAATTCTTGTTTTTTTAATCACCTATATGACACGCAATGCAACATGGTTTTTAGTGATAAAGTCTAATTTTTTTAATAGAAAAGATTGAGAATCTGGATGATTTGTGTGATAGTCTATCCAAATTACTATTTTTACTTTAAATACATTCAAGTTTGATATTTAAAGCACTTCAGAAACACACCGTTTTAATCGCATCCATAAGCATAATCTTTATATGTACCTTAATGGTATTCTTTGCCACCGAATCTAGTTATAACAATATTGAACAAGCCTCTTTATGGGTTAGGAACTACTTCGGTTATTTTTATTTATATCTGGGTTTAGGCTGTGTACTTCTCTTATTGGGTGTCGCCTTATCGCCACTTGGCACCATAAAACTAGGCAAACCAGATGCTAAACCAGAGCATTCTCTCTGGGCATGGACAGCCATGTTGTACAGTGCTGGTATGGGCTCAGGTATTTTATTACGTGCTGTTCAGGAACCTGTGTTTATGCAACAGCATCCGCCGTATACCTCAGCATTGCCTGCAGAAACCTTAGCATTAGAATATACCTTTTATCAATGGGGTTTAACCGCTTGGGCGTTTTACGGACTCTTCGCTATGGTTGTAGGATACGCCCTTTATGTAAAACGTAAACATGTGCGTATTAGTGCAACGGTAGAAGACGAAATACAAAGCGAGACGATTAGAAAATCTGTAGATGTTATTACAATTATCACCACTGTTTTCGGACTCGTAGCTGCTATTGGATTGGGAACCACTCAGATTAAAGGGGGCTTAAATCATGTTTTTAAAGCAGAATTAGGAATGACTACAATCCTTGTTTTATGTGTAGGGATTTCGTGTATTGCTTGTTATTCTGCTTGGCAAGGTGTAAATAAAGGCATCAAATTGTTTTCTAAATTAAACATCATAATCACGCTATTCATTCTGCTCTTTATATTTGTTACAAGCGATATGTTGGCCATTCTGAATGCGTTTGCACAAAGTACCTTTCACTACATTATCGATTTTATTCCTATGAGTTTAACACTAGGCGATTATAATCCGGGAATGGCTTTCTTAACCGATTGGACGTTTTATTATTGGGCATTTTGGCTAGCTTGGGCACCTTTTACAGGCATCTTTATTGCACGCATTTCTAAAGGACGCACGTTGCGACAATTACTTTTAGGTGTTTTAATGATTCCATCTTTGGGAACGTTCTTTTGGTTTTCAGTATTTGGAACTTCAGCTTTTCAGCTTATAGAAGGCATGGAAACGTATTCTAACGAATTTGGAAATGTATTCTCATCCATATTTGTATTCTTTCAGCATTATCCAATGGCATCAGTCCTGAATTTAACAACCATTTTATTACTCGTTAGTTTTTTAGTCACTTCTGTAGATTCGGCTGTATTTGTCTTAAGTATGTTTACCGATAAAGGATCTAAAGATCCAAATAAAAAACATCGTGTAATCTGGTCTGTATTTATTTTACTTGCCACCATAGCCCTAGTTCTTTTGGGTAATGTAAAACCGGATATTGATGTATTAGGAACGGTTTCAAAATTGTTGATTATAACGTCTTTGCCATTTGCGTTTTTCATCTTAATCATGATTGCAATTTTCTTAAAGGATGTTGTGAAATTCAAGAAATCCATACCAAAGCGATAAAATTTTAAGACCGATTTAAGTTTTAAAAGGTACGGTGTGGCTGAAATTACTCGTAAATTTATAGCTATAAAATATAGGTTATTGTGTGCTTTCTTTTAAAAAAGGCTATAATCGATTTGGTTATAAAGGATTAGCAGTTTGCATTTAAAATATAAAACACCTTAAGACCATAGCATTTTAAAATATATAATCATGAAGAATCAATTAACAATAGTCGCTACAATTGTGGCGAAAATAGAACATACTGAATTTGTAAAGGCAGCACTTCTAAAATTAGTAGAAGCTTCTTTAAACGATACAGGTTGTATAAATTACAATTTACTTCAAGACAACACCGATTTAAATAATTTTGTGGTGTACGAGAACTGGGCGAACGAAGAGGCTCTTAACGGGCATTTAAACACAGCTCATTTTACTGCATTTACAGAAGCTACCGAAGGTAAACTTAATGCCTTTACAGTGAAAAAAATGACGATGCTTTCTTAAAATAGAATACACATTTAAAAATAGGAATTATGGATTTAAAACTTAAAGATAAAGTTGTATTTATAAGCGGATCTACGGCGGGAATTGGATTTGCAACGGCAGAGCGATTTTTAACTGAAGGCGCTACTGTTGTAATTAATGGTAGAGACCAAAATCGTGTAGATGATGCCGTTAATAGTCTGAAATCTAATATAGAAGACGCAAAAGTGTCTGGAATTGCGGCAGATTTTTCTAAATCCGATGAAATTGATGCGTTACTAGAAAAACTGCCAGAGGTAGACATCCTAATTAATAACACTGGTATTTTCGAACCTATGGCTTTTGAAGACATTAGCGATGCAGATTGGTTACGCTTTTTTGAAGTCAATGTAATGAGTGGTATACGTTTGTCAAGACATTATTTCCCTAAAATGTTAGCCAAAAACTGGGGACGAGTTATTTTTATATCTAGCGAATCCGCTGTGTTTATTCCCGAAGAAATGATTCATTACGGGATGACAAAAACAGCACAATTGGCGGTGAGTAGAGGTTTAGCCGAATTAACCAAAGGGACTCAAGTTACCGTAAATTCAATTCTGCCAGGACCAACAAAATCTAAAGGTGTGGGGCAGTTTATTGAGGATTTATCGAAATCTGAAAATAAATCTATGGATGAAGTTGAAAAAGATTTCTTTAAAAAACAGCGACCTACCTCGCTGATTGGTCGTTTTGCCGATGTAGAAGAAGTCGCTAATACTATTGTCTATTATTCTAGTCCGCTAGCATCTGCCACTAATGGTGCATCTATTCGTGTAGAAGGTGGATTGATCAAATCTATTTTATAACAAGTAATTTAAGACGTATGAAAATGAAAGCCATCGGATTTAAACAATCATTACCCATAACAGAAGCAGATAGTTTTATCGCTTTCGACACGGAAAAGCCAACACCAGAAGGATACGAATTATTAGTAAAAATAGAAGCGATTTCAGTAAATCCAGTCGATTTTAAAGTGAGACATAATGCCGCAAAAGATACGATTCTCGACACGCCGAAAATCATTGGATGGGATGCTTCTGGTACTGTAGAAGCTGTAGGCGATAAAACGTCTAAATTCAAGGTTGGCGATCAGGTATATTATGCTGGCGATATTACTAAAGCTGGCTGTAATGCAGAATATCAGGTAATCGATGAACGTATTGTTGGAAAGAAACCAGAGTCGCTAACTCATGCACAAGCGGCCGCCATGCCACTGACTACTTTAACGGCTTACGAATCGCTTTTCGATCGCATAAAAGTAAATGCTGAAACAGATAATGGTAAATCCGTTTTAATCCTTGCTGGAGCGGGAGGTGTAGGGTCAATAGCGATTCAATTGGCTAAAAAGTTAACCAATCTTACGGTAATTGCCACGGCATCTCGAGAAGATTCTGCACAATGGTGCAAAGATCTAGGGGCAGATTTTGTGGTTAATCATCATCACCTTAAATCAGAATTAGAAACAATAGGTCATCCCGAAGTCCACTACATATTAGATTTCGTCGATTTAGAAGGGTATTGGGAATTAGCAACCGATATCGTAAAACCTCAAGGACATATCGTATCTATTACGGGAAGCTCTAAACCCTTAGATTTAAATCTGCTAAAGAATAAAAGTGTTTCCTTATCTTACGAATATATGTACACACGCTCGATGTATACCACAGAAGATATGGAACGTCAGCACGACATATTAAATAAAATAGCCGAGTTGTTAGACGCCGGAACTTTAAAATCTACATTAACAACAACCCTTAAAGGATTTACTGTAGCCAATTTAAAGGATGCGCATCGCTTACAAGAATCTGGAAAAAGTATCGGTAAAACGGTGATTGAGTTTTAAACATATTAAAAAAATGGCTGTCTTGAAAGTTAGATTTTCCTCAATCTAAATCACATTTAGAATGACCGATTTCAATACTTTCTAGACAGCCTCTTTTTTTAGCATTTATTCTATTACAATTTTAGAAGTCGCAATTAAATTTTGGTTGTTATCTTTTAAATGTAACATATAAAGTCCAGAAGATAATTTACTCACATCAACATTATTTATCCTATTACTTTTTAAAACTAAATGACCTTTAACATCAAATAGCAGTAATGATAGGTTGTTTATTTTATCAGTTTTAACAGTGAAGCTATCATTCGTGGGATTTGGATATACTATAACAGTTTTGTTTTTTGAAGATTCAGGAATAGACAAGGTTTCGGTTTCAATAGTTGTAGCCCAAGTACCTCTTCCATATGTAAATATAAACAGCCTGTTATCTGATTCTCTAAATTTTAAATCGGTTATTTGTGTAAATGGAATGTCTTCATTTAAAATCCAATTTTTACCTTGATCTTCAGAATAAAAAAGTCCTATGTTGGTACCTGCAAATAGTAAATCGGGTTCCTTTTTAATACCAATTACGGTATTAAAGTGAACATCGGATATATCTCCTCTAACAGATTCCATTATAATATTTGAATTTTCAAAACCTGAAAATCTATAAGCATCACCACCGGCAAATGTTACATACACTGCATTATTGTTATTTGGGTCAATATTTATATGATCAGGAGTTCCTGTTCCTAAATTACTGTCTGAATATTGTATTGATTTAGCAACAGCATTTGTAGCTGAATTCGTTATACGAAATCCTTTTGGTTTGTAATTATCATTTTCATCTAAACCAATGGAATAAACAACAGGGTCTAATGCGTTTTCTACCGTAGTTATACTTCTAATTAAATCATCGCTAGCAATTGTTGTAAATGAATTTCCCCCATCTAAAGATCTTGCAATACCTGTATCTAGAGGAAGATAAAGCTGATTACCATCGGCATTATTTCCTGAAAATTGAGTGATAAATCTACCACTTTTACCAGGAATGTTGGATATTTGGGTGTAAGATCCATAATTTGGAACTAATGCATCCTCTGTTTTACTTAAGTTCATATACTGAGTAGAAGCAATGGCTTTGTTGGGGTCTTGCTTATTTACAAATACAGAACCGCCATCCCCAACTTTAATTCGTTTCTCAACACCGTTCACTTGAGCAAAACATCCACCATCTTGTTGTCCGAAAATTTGAGCATCTCCATAGGCTTCGGGAAAATAATCGCCATAATAAATTTGACTTGTATTAAAACCAGGTTTTTTACCAAGTTCAAGTTGTTCGGGTTGAGATACAGTAATGTATCCAGCTCCGTTCCAAACTAAATAATCTTTATAATTATCAAAATCTACTCTACCAATACCTTGATCATATCCAACATAAGCTACATCTGGATTTGAAGGATGAAAATGAACATCATGATAATCGACTTCTAAATCAGCACCTGAACTCCAAGTGGAACCACCATCGGTAGTGTATCCCCAACCCACACTACCTGCAATAACAATATCAGGATTTGTAGGATGAATACCTATGGTTAAACAAAACCAGGCTTGAGCAATATAGAAACCAGGCCTTGTTACTTTTGTCCAAGTTGTTCCATTATTAGTTGTTTTATATATGTCTGCTTCATCATTATTTTGAACAAAAATGGCGTAGGCTATTGACCTGTCTGCATGATTAGTGGCTAGTGCTAATCCTTGTATTACTAAACTATTTGCATTAGCATCATAAGGAACATTATTTGTTAAGGCAGTAAATGTATTTAAATCTCCAGAAGGCGATTTGTATATCCCTTCAAGATCTGCAGCAATTAGAATACTGTTACCTTCACCAAATTCTAAAGATCTAATAGCTCTAGTACTATTAAAAACGAGATTCCAACTCTCCCCAGAATCTACAGATTTGTACACTCTATTGTACGCTGCCATGTAAATTATATTTGAAGCTTCCGGAGAAATCTTTATAAATCTTATAAATTGAAAATAACCATTATTTATTGGGTTTGTCGATTCTAATGGAGCAAATGTCTGCCCACCATCTGTCGATTTAAAAACCCCATTACCAGCAGTCCCATGTTTTTCATCTCCAGTAGCAAACAAAATTGTATTTGGATTTTTTGGATCTTGTGTTATGTATGTAATTGGCATAAAAGAACCAAAATCATCCAAAGGATTGAAATACGAGCCAGCTTCAGCATCAAATCTCCAAATTCCACCACCTGAAGGAGCAACAAGAGCAATATCATTATCGGTATCTACTAACGACGATCTAACACGACCACCTATAATTGGCATATCTATTTCTTTTGTATTTTTAAAGAGCGGAGACGATCGCTTGGTTACGTTCCATGCTTTAGTACGTATAAATGAAAGATAATCGGTAGATTGGGTTTTAAATTGTTCGGAGATTTTTTCTTGCTTTTCTCCAGAGTCTATCATCTCTTGTCTAAAATTCTTTTCCTGAGCCTTAACACTAGTAAAGAGTAATAGTGTTAAGATTAAAATAATGTTTTTCTTCATGTTTACAACGTTTAAATAATTAGTATAACTAGTAATCATCCGTTTTCTAAAAAATGAAAATGGTGCACTAGGACGTTGCTATCAAAAAAAGTATTTAGAGAAATTAAGTATTTAAATATAACAAAAATAACAACATCAAACTAACTGATAATTAGGGGTTAAGGGGCTGTTTATTGATTTTTTATTTTTACTAAAAGAATTAATAATGAAACATTCGGTGTTTTCTAAAAAATCTCATCGTTAAAATTGTCGAGTTCGTATAGAGAAAAGGGGCAAACTTCTATTGCCTTTTATATATAGAGGATATAATCACACTTTTGAAGTGTTAATTGTAAACACTTTCAAAATAATGAAAATAATATCACATATATTTTGCTTTTTCTTTGTGATTGTAGCATCGGCACAAACCAGCGATTCTATAGCTAAACCCAAAGTATGGTCGTTAGAAGATTGCATTACGTACGCTGTAGAAAATAACATCACCGTTAAAGATGCTGGCTTAGGTAAAGATATCTCCGAAGTAAACTACAGCCGTGCAAAATCTGCCCGATTACCTGATTTATTTGGTAGTGCAACTCAGAATTTCTCTAATGGTAATACCATTGATCCCATTACAAGCGATTATGTAACCGATCAGATTTACTCATCCAATGTTGGAGTTTCAAGTGCGATGACGTTGTATCAAGGGAGTCAGTTAAAAAATCAGATTGCCCAGAATAAATTACTGGTAGATCAAAATGAATTTTTGATTGAAGAAGCTAAAAACAATATCATTGTTAGTATTCTAGAGAATTACCTTCAAATTTTATATACCAAAGAAGACATCATTATAGCTCAGAATAATCTTGAAGCTTCAGAGAAAGAAGTCATTCGATCTAAAGCACGTTTAGATGCTGGTACCATTGCACTTAACGACTATACCGAAGCGCAATCGCAAGCGGCTACCAATAAGTACAGTGTGATTACCGCAAAAAATAATTATCAGCAATATATAATTACACTAAAGCAATTGTTAGAATTAGGGCCGTTAGATACAATTGAAGTAGAAGCTATTGCAGACGATATAGACCTGATTAATCTTGAAATGGATAAAATGAATATCTATTACAAAGCATTAAATGTGTTACCAGAAATGAGTGCAAGTGATTTAGATATTGCCATCAACGAAAAAGAACTGGATATTGCTAAAGGCGGATATATGCCAACCTTATCCTTAATTGGAAGTGTGGGCTCAGGATACACAAGTATTTCTGATATCAATTTTTCAGACCAATTGAATGTGAATTTTAATCAGAAAATAGGAGTGAATTTAACTATTCCGATTTTCAATAGAAATGAAACTAAAAATGCAGTAAAAACAGCAAAGATAAATATTGAACGGGCTCAAATTCAGAAGCAATCTACAGAAAAAGAAATCTTTAAAAAAGTAGAAACAGCGTATCAAAATGCATTATCGGCTCAAGAACAACTTATAGCCGCAGAAGCCTCGCAAGAAGCAGCATTACAATCGTACAATTTAGCGAAAACAAAATACGAGTTAGGCGATTTAAGTACTACCGATTTAATTATAAATCAGAATACATACACCACCGCCCAGCAGAATTACATTCAAGCTAAATATTTAAACATTTTATACCACCAATTACTTCAATTTTATCAAGGAAACGACATTAAACTATAATCAACATGAAAACGAAAAAAAATATCATTATAATCAGTATTGTCGCAATTGCATTAGCAGTGGTAGCCTATTCTTTTATGGGTAAAGAAGATACTAACGTTATCGCAGCACAAACAATTGCTGTACAAAAAGGAAGTGTAACGACTATGGTTACTGCAACGGGAACCATAGAGCCTATTACACAAGTAGAAGTGGGAACGCAAGTTTCTGGTGTTGTAGAACGCATTTATGTAGATTATAATAGCGAAGTTAAAGAAGGACAACTTATAGCAGAATTGGATAAAACCAATTTAAAAGCAGAAACAACACAAGCACAAGCGGCCTATGACAATGCTGTTAGTCAGCGTAACTATATGAAAACCATTTTTGACAGACAAAATACTTTGTATTTTAAGCAAGTTATTAGTAAATCCGATTACGACGATGCCGTTTTTAATTACGAAACAGCTAAGAGCACGGCTATTCAGCGTTTATCAGATTTACAAAAGTCTAGAACAAATTTAGAATATGCCAATATTTACTCGCCTATAGATGGTGTGGTACTATCTCGTGATATAGACGAAGGACAAACGGTTGCGGCCAGTTTAAGTACACCAACCTTATTCACCATTGCAAAAGATTTAAAAGAAATGCAGGTAGAAGCCGATGTCGATGAAGCCGATATAGGTGAAGTAAAAGAAGGACAACGCGTTACGTTTACGGTAGATGCTTACATAGGTGAAACTTTTGAAGGGGTAGTAACACAAGTTCGTTTGGCACCTACGGTAACCTCTAATGTAGTAACATATACGGTAGTAATAAAAGCCGATAATCCAGATTTAAAATTAAAACCAGGATTAACAGCAACCATTTCTATTTACACTTTAGAATTGAATGACGTTTTAACTACCGAAGCTAAAGGGATAAACTTTTATCCAGAATTGGCCGTTTTGGAAGCCTATAATACACAATATAATTTTACTGATACAAAATCAAATACTAGCGAAAGACAAAACACTAATAAAGAAAAAGCAACTAAAGTTTGGGTAGAATCTCCAGACGGCTCAATACATCCACAGTCTGTAACAATTGGAGCTAGCGATGGTGTAAATGTGCAAATATTAAGTGGTCTTAAAGAAGGGGATAATGTGGTATATGCTTTAAAAGCTAATGCTGGTGTAAAATCATCTGGAGGTACAGGCGATAGTCCGTTTATGCCATCACGACCAGGAAAAAAATAATAAAACCCGAAAGCATCATGACAAAAGACATCATAAAAATTGAAGATTTAAAGCGTGAGTTTACCATGGGAAACGAAACGGTTCATGCTTTAAAAGGAATTTCATTTACCATTAAAGAAGGGGAGTTTGTGACTATAATGGGATCTAGTGGATCGGGAAAAAGTACGATGCTAAATATTTTAGGCTGTTTAGATCAGCCATCTTCTGGTGGCTATGAAATTGATAGCGTAAAAGTAAAAGACCTATCTAGAAATGAATTGGCAACGATTAGAAACGAGAAAATTGGTTTTATTTTTCAATCTTATAACTTATTAGCGCGTACTTCGGCTATAGAAAACGTAGAGTTACCTCTATTATACAACAGTAAAGTGTCGAATAGCGAACGCCGAGAACGTGCTATAAAAGCACTCGAAATGGTTGGCTTAGGTGAACGTTTACACCATACACCATCGCAACTTTCTGGAGGACAACAACAGCGTGTGGCTATTGCAAGAGCGCTTGTAAATAACCCTGTAATGATTCTAGCCGATGAAGCTACAGGAAATCTAGATACGAGAACCTCTTACGAGATTATGTCTCTATTTCAGGAGTTAAATAAAACACAAGGTATTACAATAACCTTCGTAACTCACGAACCCGATATCGCTATGTTTAGTAGCAGAACCATTGTTTTAAAGGATGGCCATGTTATAAAAGACGAAAAAAATGATAGCATTTTATCTGCCGCGTCAGAATTAGCAAAATTACCTAAAGAAGATCATTAATTATGAGACTACTAAATCTATTAAAAATCGCATATAAGGCCATTGTTCTAAACAAAGTGAGAACCTTATTAACCATGCTGGGTATTATAATTGGTGTGGCTTCGGTTATTGCAATGTTAGCCATTGGAGAAGGTTCTAAAGAAAGTATTAGAACGACAATTTCTGCCATGGGATCGAATATGATAAATGTAAAACCGGGATCCGATAATCGTGGTGGGGTAAGACAAGATCCTAGTGCCATGGAAACCTTAACGCTTAAAGATTACTTGGCTATTAAAGAACAGGCTACCACCTTGAATTATATATCTCCGTTAGTGAATGGTGGCGGACAAGTTATTAACGGGTCTAATAACTGGCCATCCTCGATTTATGGCGTTAATCCGGAGTATCTAGACATTAAAGTTGTGGGATTAAAAAGTGGAAGTATGTTTACCAATACAGAAGTACAATCCGCGGCAAAAGTCGCTGTTATTGGGCAAACTGTAGTAGACAATATATTTCCTGACGGTGAAAATCCCGTTGGTAAAATGATACGTTTTAATAGTATTCCGTTTAAAATTATTGGTGTTTTAGAAGAGAAAGGAACCAATACTTTTGGTCAAGATCAGGACGATGTGGTAATAGCACCATATACAACGGTTCAAAAACGAATCTTAGCAATCGATCATTTAAATGAAATTGTAGCGTCTGCCATAAGTGAGGAAGATGCGCCACAAGCGGTAACAGAAGTCACGGCTATTTTGAGGTCTCAACATAAATTAACGACTAATGAAGACGATGATTTTCACGTGCGTTCCATGGAAGAATTAATCACTACCTTTAGTTCAACTAGTGATATGTTAACCGTACTTTTAGTGGCAGTTGCAGGAATTTCATTATTGATTGGAGGAATCGGAATTATGAATATTATGTACGTTTCGGTAAAAGAACGGACTAAAGAAATTGGGTTGCGTATGGCCGTTGGCGGAAAAGGCTCGGATATTTTGATGCAATTTTTAATTGAAGCCATTTTAATTAGTATCACCGGAGGGGTTTTAGGTGTAATCTTAGGACTAGGAGCAACCGTGTTTATTGAAAAATTCTTACATTGGCCTACAAGTGTGGCTATGTATTCTATAATTATATCCTTTGCAGTTTGTGCCGTAACAGGTATCTTTTTCGGATGGTATCCTGCAAGAAAAGCATCAGCTTTAGAACCGATTACTGCATTGCGTTACGAATAGAATCGCATTTTACCGGTTACACCAAATACAAAATATTACGCTTATGAAACATATATTCAGTTTAGTTATTGTGGCACTCCTAATGTTGGGTTGTGCCGATAACAAATCAAAATCTAAAGAAATAGCAAGTCGTTCAGAAGATTTTAAATTCAATGGCACGGCAAGTGTGACACAAGGCATTGCGACCACGACTGCAGAAGATATTTATTCGTGCGAACGCGGACGAAAAACCGATGTTGGAGAAATTACCTCTACCGATGGTAAAACATGGACGGTGCCGGCATCAACACATTATACGAATGAAGACTTTCCGTTTTCAGAAGATTTGTTTAATTCTTGTGAAGGGAATACTTATGAAAGTGTAGACGAAGCCTTATCTCATTTCGACGATTCTAAAACCGTTGAAATAGATGAAGACGGCGAAGTGTTTACCGCCTTTATATTTGCAGATAATTATTTCGAAATGTATGTAAATGGTGTGCCTGTAGGAAAAGATAAGGTCCCATTTACGCAGTTTAATTCTAGTATCGTAAAGTTTAAAGTAGAGAAGCCTTTTACCATTGCCATGAAATTGGTAGATTGGGAAGAACATCTTGGTGTAGGTTCCGAAGCGAATAGAGGTAAGTCCTTTCATTCAGGAGATGGCGGTATGGTTGCTGTTGTTAAAGATGAACAAAATAATATTGTGGCAACCACGAATAAAACTTGGAAAGCACAGACATTTTATACGTCACCAATTAAGGATTTAAGTTGTGTTTCGGAAGATGGAAACTACCGATATTCTACAAATTGCGATACCGATGGTGGTCAAGACGGAACGGGGTTTTATGCCTTACATTGGGAATTACCTAATGCGTGGATGAATACGGATTTCGATGATTCTAATTGGCCAAATGCTTCAACATTTACTAACGACACTATTGGGGTAGATAATAAACCGTCGTATACCAATTTCACCTCGCTTTTTGACGATGCAGAACATGATGCCGAGTTTATCTGGTCTACGAATGTGATTTTAGATAATGAAGTTTTAGTCCGTTATACTGTTAATTAATGATGACTTTAACTTATAATAGAACATATTCTAACATGAAGACGAAAACAGTATTTGGAATAGCTCTACTGCTTTTATGTTTAGCTACGTCTTGTGCCAACAACGATACTTCAATTTATATGTACGATGATTTTAAAACCATCCATCCTAATTTTAAATTGACTAGCAAAGCGGTAGACGATGGCGAATTATTAGATGCTTATAAATGTGAAGAGAAAGTAGATGATGTAGAAAATTCCATTCCACTATCTTGGTCTAACGTTCCTGAAGGCACAAAACCTTTAGCTGTAGTCATGTATCACTATCCGCATAAAGAGGATACATCCGAAATAAATTCGTATTTGCTTTTATGGGGAATTAATCCATCGGTTTCCGAAATTCCGTATAAAATGGCAAACAATCCCAATTGGTATATGGGACCAAATAAAGATGGAACTGCTATTTCGTATACATCACCTTGTTCACGCGGACCAGGGAAACATGAATACACCATTGCACTGTTCGCATTATCTGAAACGCCCAAGCTTCCAAAAGCTAATACACTTGATGTTGATTTAAATACATTTATGAAAGCTATTCCAGAAGATATTGTGATTGATAGAACCACTTTTAGTTTTATAGCCTCTAATTAATTTGTTCATGAAAAAATATATAACCCTTATAACCATTCTATTTGTATGTCTTCAAGCTTTTGCTCACGAAGGCGGACACGGTTTACCCACCAAAATTTGGCATTTTACAAATGGTGAAAAGAACTTAAAGGGTGAATTTATTGAACGCATAGACGACACGGTATATCTCATAAATGAGAATCACAAGGTTGTCTTTTTCGATATTTCAGAATTTACAACAGAAGAGCAAGAATATATCCTGAATACGAGCACGTGGATTAGCAATAAAAACATTTCAGAGCCAACGCAATCTTTGGTTTCTATACCGTACGCTAATCTTTTTATATATTTAGGTGTAGCCTGGGTATTATTTTCATGCTTTAGATGTAGACAAAAACAAGACTCTAAAATAGTGGCTTTTAGCATCGTTGGAGTTGCTTTTATTATTGCGGGATGTAAAACAACTAGTACTTCTAAAGGCATTGTAATGGCGAAAAATGATGTGTCTTATTTAACGTCTATTTTTGGTGTTTTTGATAACGTGAATACACGTTTCGACAACAAATATTTCTACATAGAGTCTAACGGCATACCAGAACACGAAATGATGACAGGTATAACCAATTGGCAACAGCAGGTTCCTATTAAGCACGATTATTCGGGCACTAATGCGTGGGCGATTCCGTTGCAACCGGAATTAGCTGAAAATCCGTTGTCTACCACAGATAATTTTATGAAAGGCGCCATTGCTATTGCCGCAAATGGTATCCCGATTTTTAATCCGTTAAACAATCGAGGTGAAGATGCAAATGCCATTGGAGAATTAGACCAATGGGGCGGACATTGTGGTAGGGCAGACGACTATCATTACCATTTGCCACCAACGCACTTGCAGGCTAAAGTAGGTCAAGGTAAACCCATTGCCTATGCTCTGGATGGTTTTCCAGTATATGGAGAAACGAATGAGACGTTAGATGAAAGTCTTGGACGTTTTACATCAGATAGTACTTACCAATATCACGCTGTAAAATACTATCCGTATTTAATTGCATCAATGAAGGGTAAAGTTGAAATTAATCCCAGAACTCAAGCGCCTGAAAACGAAATCATGCCACAAGCAAAAACAAAAGGTGTGCGACCAGATTTACAACCGTTACGTGGTGCTAAAATTATTGATTTTAAGCATCCTGAACCCAATCAGTATAGTTTAACTTATGAGTTGGAATCTGCTTTATATACTATAAATTACGGATGGGATACATCTGGAACGTATAAATATGAATTTATAAATCCAGACGGAACCATTACAAATTCTGAATATAAAAGATAGAAAAAAGAATAAACCTAATGCATAAAAATAAAAACATCATAATCTTCTCCCATATTCTAATTTGGTTGGTATTGTTTAGTCTGCCATATTTTTTATCGTACGGGCAAGAGCAAGATATAAATAGAATTATAGCACATTATTGGGTACCAGTAGCATTTTATACTATGATTTTTTATCTCAATTATTTTATAGTTATCGATAAATTTTTATTCAATAAAAAAACGGTTCAATTTATTCTTGTAAACCTTGTACTTATAATTGTCTTTTTAACCTTAAAGGAACAAATAGAAGCTACATTTTTTGAAGGTTTAAAGCGTAAAGAGGTCGGAGATTCAGCAAATAAGCCACCGTTACGGATGTTTATTTATATGCAAATGTTGTCTTATGTGGCACCCATATTGTTTTCTATTGCTTTAAAAACAACAAAACGTTGGGAAACTGCCGAAAACGAACGTAAGGACGCCGCCAATGTAAAATTACATTCCGAATTACAGCATTTACGTTATCAGTTACAACCGCATTTCTTTTTCAATTCGCTAAATAATATTTATTCATTAGTCGATATTTCACCTGAGCAAGCAAAATCTACCATCCACAGTTTAAGTAAATTGATGAGGTATTTGTTGTACGAAACGAATATTGAAGAGGTGCCTTTATCTAAAGAAATCGATTTTATGAAGAAATATCTGGAACTTATGAAATTGCGTATCTCCGATAAAACCCAGGTAATTTCTCAATTTCCTTCAGAAGCTACGTCCATAAAAATCGCACCACTTTTGTTTATTTCTTTAATTGAAAATGCCTTTAAGCATGGTGTGTCGGCGAATAAAGACAGTGATATTAAAATCAATTTGTCTACAGAAGGACGTACGGTACAGTTTAAAATTGAAAATGCGAATTTCCCTAAGCAAACAGATGATAAAAGTGGTTCGGGTATTGGATTACAAAACCTAAAAAAGCGCTTAGATTTGTTATATCCGAATAAATACATGTTTAAAACGGAAATTGATGAAGGTCGATTTTTAGTACATTTACAAATAGAAACATAAATCTATGAACACTTTAAAACTGAATTGTATTATTGTTGATGACGAGCCTATGGCTTTAAATCTAGTAGAAAGTTATGTAGAGAAAACACCTTTCTTAAATCTCAAGAAAAAGTGTAGTAGTGCGATTGAAGCATTAGAGTATGTAAATTCTGAATCGGTTGATTTACTGTTTCTAGACATACAAATGCCAGATTTGTCAGGGTTAGAGTTTTCTAAAATGTTACCAAAAGGTACTCGCGTTATTTTCACCACGGCTTTCGATGAGTATGCGTTGGAAGGCTTTAAAGTAGAGGCTATAGACTATTTATTAAAACCTTTCGATTATGCCGAATTTCTGACTGCCGCCAATAAAGCCAAAGCTTGGTTCGATTTGGTAAAAGGGAATAATACCAAAGCTTCAACCGTTATTTCTGAAGAAAAAGAGTTTCTTTTTGTAAAGTCCGAATACAAACAATTACGCATTAAATTAGCCGATGTGTTGTATTTTGAAGGCTTAAAAGATTATATCAAGATTTGGTTAAAAGATAATCCAAAGGCGGTATTAACAATTATGAGTTTAAAGTCGTTAGAGGAAGAACTTCCTAAAACGGACTTTATGCGCGTGCATCGGTCTTTTATTGTGTCTTTAAAAAATATAGAAGTTGTAGAGCGAAGTCAGATTATTATCAATAATCAGCGTATCACAGTTTCCGAACAATACAAACCACAGTTTCTAGAGTATATCAACAAGAATTCCTTGTAAATACAATTTATGTTTTCACTTTAAATCCCTAAAATCCCTGTGTTTATAGATCGGATTACGGGATTGGTATATCTCCTTTTTTAGTATTCAGAAAGTAGTTTACATTTAAATCTTATTAAAAAATAATGACACTTAATATTAAACGATGAAATTACTTCGAAAGATTAGAATGCAATTAATAGCTTCAGGAAAAGTGAAATCTTATATGGTCTATGCTTTAGGAGAAATTGTACTTATTGTTATCGGTATTTCTATAGCTTGGAAAATCAATGAATGGAATGATATTAGAAAGAATAACATTTCGGAACAAAAAATATATTCGAATCTGAATGAAGAGTTACATACTAACTTCGGAATTTTAAATGGTCTAATAGACGAGTATCCTCAAACCATAACCTATTTAGAAAACACATTAAATTATGTTGGTCAAAATCCAGAAACGCTATCGGAAGGGGCAAAGGATACCATAGTAAATCTGGCAAATAAAAAAGTAAATCTGTTAGATGGTGTTATAAACTCTATTGTAAATACCAATAAGTTCGAATTTATGGAAAACGATAACCTTAAGGATTTAATCATCACGTTTCCCAATAAGATTACTGAGTTTAAAGAACAGGAAGCTAAAATTAAAATGATTGTCGAAAATAAATTAAAGCCTGTGTTAGAATCGCATGTTTCGTTGCTCGATAAGTTTTCACCAAGTACTTCAAAGTTTACCCAATTACAAACGTCTAGAAATAGATCAGATTATGGTGCATTATTAGCGAGTAGAATATATCAGAATGGTTTGGTTGACCGCTTGATGCAAACTAAAATTCAGCTCGATAATGCGAAACGATTACGAAGTAAAACAAAATTACTGATTAAGAGTTTAGAAGACGAATTAGATTAATAACGGCAGTATCTCATAAACTGTGTAAGTTTTAAAATCTCAGGTTAAATATTAATCTGAGATTTTTTTATTCATTAATTTTAACTTTTACACACTTATGAAACCAGAAGATTTATTAAACGAAGACTTTTTAAAACAATTCAAGAATGCACCAGAGCTAACATCCTTTTTAGAACAGTTGCACAAACGTGGTATTGAGAAGTTACTAGAAGGGGAACTAGATGCCCATTTAGACTACGATAAGCACAAAAAAAGTAAAGCAGCCAACCTTCGAAATGGTTACACTAAAAAGAAATTAAAATCCGTTTTAGGAGAAACAGAGATTCAAGTTCCTCGAGACCGTGATAGTTCTTTTAATCCTTTAATTGTAAAGAAAAGAGAAAGTACAACAGAAGGCATCGAAAATATTATTATATCGCTTTATGCCAAAGGCATGAGTAACAGTGATATTGAAGAACAAATACGTGAGCTGTACGATTTTAATATTTCTACATCCACTATTTCAAGGATTACAGATAAGATTACAGAAGATGTTATTGCTTGGCGGAACAGGCCTTTGGAGGCCACTTACCTAATTGTTTGGATGGATGGCATCGTATTTAAAGTTAGGGAAAACTCTAAAGTCATAAACAAGACTATTTATATTGCAGTAGGCCTGAGAACAGATGGCAAAAAGGAAGTCCTAGGATTATGGTTAGGTAAAAATGAATCTTCAGCCTTTTGGATGAGTGTTTTAACCGATATTAAAGCTCGAGGAACTCAAGATATACTTATCACAGCTACCGATAATTTAAATGGATTTACGGATACTATTAAAACTATTTTTCCGAAATCAACGACTCAAATTTGTGTTGTGCATCAAATAAGAAATTCGTGTCGTTACGTGGTCTGGAAGGACAAAAAGGAATTTACTCGTGACATGAAGCAAATCTATACTGCTCCTACAAAAGAAGCTGCCAAAGCTGCTTTAAATGACTTCAAAACTAAATGGGATTCTAAATATTCTTACGCCATTAAAAGTTGGGAAAATAATTGGGATGAGCTTACAGTATTCTTTGATTTTCCTATTGAAATAAGAACCATAATCTACACCACAAATCTTATAGAAAACCTAAATGGAAAGATACGGAAATACACAAAAAACAAACTCTCGTTTCCAACCGATGAAGCAGTTATGAAATCCGTGTTTTTAGCTTTGAGAGAAAGCACTAAAAAATGGACCATGCCAATCAGAAATTGGGGAGTGATACTAAATCAATTTTTAGCTATATTTGAAAACAGGATTAAGTTATAAATAACCTAACCCTGAAATTTTGAACTTACACACTTTTTAGGATAGTGTCTTAATAACGCTACGTTTAAAAATAATTCATCTTTATATAATTCAATTTTATAGAAAGATTTATCGTGTTTGTCTATCGTATTTTCAGATTCGTAAGAATCCCAATACTTTTATCTTTTCATATTTAAATTTATAGTATCATGAAATCAATCCTGTGTGCGTTCTTTCTAAGTTTTTTTACGTTTTCTGCTACTGCAAATTCAGAAGACGGTAGTCTAAAGTCTGATACAATTTCGGGAACTAGCAAAGCAGTCGATTATAAAGTCACCCAAACTCAAGGGAATATTATGGTGCAACTAGTTACGCGCGATAATAAAACAATGATGGGTATGTTGAGACACGGCGTTACTGTGTTTTTTGATTTAAAAGGGAAAGAGAAGGAAGATATTGCAATGACGTACCCTATTATAGAGCCTATAAGAATGTCTATGCAACCTGAAGCTGATCGCGGAAATGGGCGTGAGGCTAGCTTTCAATCGGAAGCAGATATAAAACAAATGAAAGCACAAATAAACACTTTAGTGACTACAGATTTTCCTGAAGAAGCGTTATTTAAATTAAACGATTCTAAACAAAACTTTAATGTACTGTTAAATGGTATAGGTATTTCTGCAACGTACAGTTACAATCAAGAAGAAAATATATTAACATATAAATTAAGTATACCTAAGGCAAAACTTAAAACTAAAGCTAAAGACGATTTTTCTAAATTAATGATTGGTGTACAAACTGCGAAACCAGAGCAATCTAAAAGAAATGAAAATACAACTATGGGTAACGAAATGGGGTCTCGTGGTGGAGGTCGAGGCAACCGACAAGCTGGTGGAGGAAGAGGAGGTTCGCGTGGCGGTGGACAAAGACCTGGAGGAGATTCTGAAAGAAAACCCCAAGGTATTGACTTTTGGTTTGAAGCACATTTGTAAACCAAACCGTTATTAAAATTTGATTATAGGTTTAAACCGGATTTAGAAACGTTCTACAGTTCTGAACGATTATTAATATTTAAAGCTTCGTAAATAATTTTTAGATGATACTTCACCGTATTTACCGAAATGAATAAATCTTCCCCAATTTCTTTATTCGATTTTCCTTGTTTTACTAAATCAATAATCTGAAGTTGTCTTTCGGTTAGATTATAAGCATTCAAGTCTAATTTAGTATGTCCAGACTCGTTTAATTCTTGGGTAACACGTTCCAATTCATTACGCATATTGTTGGTTTCAAGCTCAGCTATAATACGCTTCTGTTTTGCAGATTTAAAGAAATAGAACAACAGCAGAAGTATAATAATAAGTACTCCCGTAAGTGTTATTAAATAATTCCGGTTACGTTTTTCATTTTCAACTTCTAGTTCTTTACGTTTTTGAAGTAGATTTTTTTCTAATAGCTGTAGTTTACTACTTCTGTTATGGCCATTAAATTCGGTAGCTAAATTGTTAACCTTAGTTGCGGCTATATGTGCATTTTTATAATCGCCAACTTCAGCATAATAAACAGAAATATCGTCGTACATCGCAATAATATAAATGTCTGTTTCGTATTGTTCTGCATAGTACAATCCTTTCTCAAAGCTTTCTATAACCTTGTCGTGATTGCCTTGTTCTCTATACATCCCTAGTTTTTTTCGGTAAATTAGAGGCAAGTGTTCTGGTGCACTTTTTTCTAATATAACTAAAGCTTCATTTAAATACGTGTCGGCAATGTCGTAGTTTTTCTTTCGAATTTCTAAAACGGCTAGAACAGAGTAATAAAACCCTTGAGTTTTCTCATCTAAAAAAGCCAAATCAGTTTTGGAAATAGTTGGAGCAATCTCATTAACCTTATCAAAGTCGAGTAAATCGAAATACACAAATAAGCGTTCTACTTTAATCTGTATTTTTATTTTGTCTTTATCTTGAGTTAAAACTCCTTCTTTTAGTGCTAAATCTAAATTGTTTAATGCTTGGGTGTAATTAAAAACGCTTTTGTAAACGTCATATTTCTGAAGATATGCACGGTATAAATCTGAATGCGAAGATTCAGGATCCAAGATAATATTTTCAAGTTTTAGAATTCTCTGTTCTAGTTCTGTATTGTCTTTTGTTAAGTTTTTATCGTCTTGCAGAACAACATTTATGTTATTACTTGTAGCAATTAATGAGATAAATAAACAAAATATAAGTAAGGTATTTCGTAACAAAATAATAGGTTAATTAGGGCTAAATCAAATATATAACCTTCTTTTAAAAAAACAAGCATTAATGAACACAATAAAAGGTAGAACATGCTTCGTTTTATATGTCGTTTTAGAACGTTTTTCTAAAATTTAAAAGTATTCAGTTTAAGTCCTGGTCACGAGCGCGTAAAAAATCACTTTATCAATTTTTAATATAAATACATTGTTATCAATTGTTTAGGTGTTGACTACCCACTAGGTAGTCGCTGTTATTTAGTAACTTTAGCCAAAACTACTCTTTAACTACCTAACCAAACCTTGGTTTTTTTTCTAAACTTAATCACATTTGAAAACCGACAATAAGGATTAAAAAAAATGCTTTAATTTTTAGTTGTTGGTTACTTAACTAACCTAACCTACGTTTTATGATGATTAAAAAAACACTTTCGAGTATTCGGCAGTACTGCCTAAAAATGCAATTTCATGTAGTATTAACTCATAACTCCAATCGTGTTTAATATGGATTACGTAATTGAAATATATACTTTAGTGCTCCTTCTAAGTATTGGATTATTATATGGTTTTTATAAATTAACGATATATGCGTTTTGGTGTAATCAATTATGGATTGGTATTGTTTTAACACTGATTTATATTATAGATAGTGCAAGTATTCCATTTATATCGGCTTTAATCTATTTCGGCTATACGTTAATTCTATTTAATATCATGGGCTTTGTATTTTTTCAAAAGAAAGAATTTACTAGACTAGAAGACCATAACAGTCTAAATACTCCAGACTATAACATAAAACCAGAGGCATCTAATACGCAAAGTGGTTTCTATTATAATACAACTAAGATGCATTAATTTGTGATTAATTGTGGTGATATCCCGAACTTCAATTAAGTTTGTAGTCTTATGGACTCACTTACTCAAATTGTATTAGGAGCAGCAGTTGGCGAAGCTGTACTCGGAAGAAAAATTGGAAATAAAGCCATGCTTTACGGTGCTATTGCTGGTACCATTCCAGATTTAGATGTTCTGGCATCTCATGTTACAGATACGGTGACTGCTTTAGAAATCCATAGAGGGTTTACACATTCCATAGTGTTTTCGGTAGTATTTGCACCTATCTTTGGCTGGTTGGTCACGCAATACGATAGTTATAAAAGTGTAAAAGACTGGTCGTGGTTGTTTTTTTGGGCGTTTATAACACATCCGCTTTTAGATGCACATACCACTTGGGGAACGCAATTGTTTTGGCCTTTAGATTTAAGAATAGCTTACAAGAATATTTTTGTAATCGATCCTTTATATACCGTTCCTTTTATAGTATTTTTAATATTAGCCATGCGTCGAAAACGCACTGATGCTAAACGAAGAACTTATAATAATATAGGACTTATATTCAGTTCATCGTACTTGGTGCTAAGCTTAATTTTAAAAGGAGTAGCATTCACTAAATTTGAATCAGCTTTACGACAACAGTATATAACGTATTCCGATTTAGACACGCGTCCAGCACCCTTAAACACGGTGTTATGGACTGCAAATGTAGATACTAAAGACGCCTATTTGGTAGGCGATTATTCGTTTTTCGACACAAAACCCATCACATTTCATAAGTATTTAAAGCAACATGAATTAATTGCCGATTTAAAATCGAATGAAAAAATGCAGCGCATGATTCATATTTCTAAAGGCTGGTATACCATTTCAAAACAAGACGATACATTATACTTTAATGATCTTCGTTTTGGTACTTTAAGCATGGGGCCAAATGCCGATAATTTTGTGTTTCAATACGAAATAGTACACGACGAAAACGGTGAAATTTACTTTAAAGAAACACCTAAAAATCCTGAAGATGCCAAAGGGTTATTACAAGAACTTTGGCTGAGAATTAAAGGGAATTAGTTAACACTTAATGTCGTTTAAAGACTATAATTCCTGTTTCACAGAAAAGTTGCTGTACTTCGTTGAATCTTCAATTTTACCATTCAATTTTACTTCATATTTGATATACGATAACAACTAAAAAGTATTCAATAATGAAAAAAGTAAGTATAGTATTGGTCTTAGCCATGCAACTGGTTTTTATGTATTCGTGTTCAGACGATACCACTTCTACAAACACAGATACGGAGATTGATGACACCGATGACATCGAAGTTGTCTTTGATGATACCGATTTTGAAGCCACAGATTGGACAACAGAAACGCATAGTAAAGATGCCGATCCCGATTTTGAAGAAGTTTTTGAAGATGACGCAGTAAAGCGTCTGGATATTATAATTACCGAGGACCGTTGGAATAGTATGCTAACAGATATGACCACATTATATGGCACATTTGGTTCGCATTCTGGAGGTAACGGTTTAATTGACTCCGACGAAGATCCCATTTTTGTGCCTGGCGAAGTGTTTTACGAAGGTAAAGAGTGGTATCGCGTAGGGATTCGTTTTAAAGGAAATTCTAGTTTACAATCGAGTTGGTCGGCTGGAATTTTAAAATTATCATTCAAACTAGATTTTGATGAGTTTGAAGATGAATATCCGCAAATTGATAATCAGCGTTTTTACGGATTTAAGAAATTGAGTTTAAAAAACAACTATAACGACAAATCGATGTTACGCGAAAAAGTCGCTGCCGATGTGTTTAGAGATGCTGGTTTAGCCGTGTCGCATACTGCTTTTTACACCGTTTATGTGGATCATGGTGACGGACCAGAATATTTTGGTGTCTATACTATGGTAGAAGAAGTAGACGATACCGTAATCGATACGCAGTTTTCTGATAATGATGGAAACCTGTACAAGCCAGATGGTGATAGTGCAAGTTTTGCTGAGGGGTCTTTTTCCGAAGATGACTTTGTTAAAAAAACCAATGAAGATGATGCGGATTTTAGCGATATAGAAGAATTATTTGCCGCATTACATGCTTCTAACAGAACTACAGATCCAGAAGCTTGGCGTGCAGAATTAGAGTCAATTTTAGATACCAATACCTTCTTGAAATATTTAGCGGTAAATACCGTAATTCAGAATTGGGATACATATGGACGTATGACTCACAATTATTTTTTATACAACAATCCTGATGATGATAAACTAAGTTGGATTCCGTGGGACAATAATGAAGCCTTACAGAATGGTAATGCTCAAGGTGCAGTAGCTATAGATTTTTCAGATGTTAGTTCGTCTAGTTGGCCTTTAATTGGGTATTTGTATGCAGACGAAACTTATAAAGCTACTTACGATGCCTATGTGCAAGAAACCATAGACAATGCTTTTAATACCAGTAGTATTCAGGCTAAATATGCTACATATGCCGCTTTAGTAGAACCTTATGCTACTACAGAAGTTAGCGGATATACGTTCTTAAATTCGAGTTCAGATTTTCAAACGGCAATAAACACATTAAATAGTCATGTGGTACAGCGTACTTCGGTAGCAACTACCTATTTAAATCAATAATATAAATCCGTTGTTCAATTAAATCCGTTAAAGCCAGTTATATTATTATAGCTGGCTTTTTCATGTTCTAATCTCCTTACTTTATTTAGAAGGCATTATTATGGTAGTTTAAGAATATAAAATCAAGAACACACCTAACATAATGCCGGCTAGAGGCACCAATTTCTTTCGTTTGTTTTGTTCTTTAAAAATAAGACCTCCAATAACTACTGCAATTATAATCTGACTGCGTTTAATGGCAGATAATAACATGATTAGTGCTTCGGGGTCTTGTAACGCTTTAAAGTAAAAGTAGTCGGCTGTTTGTAACAACACCCCAACTGCAGGAATTGACCAACGCCATTTAAATGCTTTTCTTTTTTCGGGTTTAGAAAACCATGTAAAAGACATAATAATAAGCAATATAAGTACGGTGTAAAAACAAAACCAGAATTGAAGGGTTTGCGGATTCAATGTTAGATTCTGAATTAAAAATTTATCGTATAAACCACTAGAGGCACCCAAAAAGGTGGCGGCTATAATAGCAAAAATCCATTTATTGCGGGTAAAGACAATTCCTTCTTTTTTACCAATCTTAGAGTAGAGTATAACGGATCCAATAATTAAAAAGAAACCAATCCATTGTAATAGATTTGGGCGCTCTTGATAAATAAAAATGGCACCTATAAAGGTGAAAAATGGACCAGCAGAACGAATAGGCGTGACAATAGTAATCGGCAAATGCTTTAATGCTTGGTACGCCAAAACCCAAGAGGCCGCCATTATACCCGATTTAATAAAAATAAATCCATGTTTTTTTAAGGGGATATCTTCAATATAAAACCCCAACGATTTCATATATTCTGGGTCATACTGTGATCCTAAATAAAACGGTAAAATCAATAAAAACCCTGAAGTTATAGTCCCTAACAGTACAGGGAAAACTTCGTTTCCTTGTACTGCATGTTTTTTACATAAATTATGTAACCCTAAAAATACAGCCGATAATAGGCCTAAATACATCCACATGGGCGCAAATATAGGGGTTTAGTCCTTTTTTAAGCTTTTGTTTTTATTTCATTTTTAATCAATAATTTCAAACCTTTCATTTTAACAAAAAACTTATGTTTTTACTTGCTTTTCCTTGTTTTTATTGATGAATTTTAAGATTATAGTAAAGTTATTTTAACGTTAAATGTTTTAACATTTTCGACAATGTGTTACTACTTCAATTCTCTACTTTTGTGCCTAAATAAAAAAATAAAATATGAAATCAGTATGTATGGCACTTTTAGTAGTGTTTTTTGTCTCTTGTAGCTCAGACGATTCAATTAAAGATTATTCTCTTGAAAATGAACAAGAAATTGAAGCCTATATTGCAGCAAACAATTTAGATGCAATTGGGACAGGATCAGGTTTATATTATGTTATTGATGAAGTAGGTTCTGGTGCTGAAATTACAGCAACATCAGACATTACTGTAACGTATGTTGGAATGTATACCGATGGAACTGTTTTTGAAACACAAGACACCCCCGTTTCTTTTAATTTACAACAAGTGATTCCAGGTTGGCAAGAAGGGCTTCCTTATTTTAATGAAGGTGGAAGCGGACAACTAATTATTCCAGCACATTTGGCGTATGGAAGTAATGATTATAATGGTATTCCTGGCGGTTCTGTTTTAGTATTCGATATTGAAATTGTTGACTATGTTGCTGAAAATGAACAAGAAATTGTAGACTATATTGAAGCAAACAATTTAAACGCACAACCTACTGGTTCTGGTTTGTATTATGTAATAGATGAACAAGGTGATGGTGAAAAACCAACGGCAGACTCTAATGTTACTGTAACCTATAAAGGGTATTTTACAGATGGTGAAGTATTTGATGAAAGTCCTTCAGAAATTTCATTTTATTTAAATAATGTTATTGAAGGCTGGCAAGAAGGTATTCAATTATTTAATGAAGGTGGAAGCGGAACATTATTAATTCCATCTCATTTGGGGTACGGACGTTACGGTGCTAGCATTATCCCTGGTGGTTCTGTATTAATTTTCGATGTAAATTTAATTTCGGTGAATTAACACCTTTTTAAAATACTAATAACTAAACATCCCATCTTTATAAGATGGGATGTTTGCGTTTAAGGGTTTTATTTATCATCATAAATATTGGTTCAAGCACTGATTTTTAGATTCATTATTAATCAAAGATTATAAAGTATATTTGCAGCTTAAATACTAAGATATGCAAGCAAAGAGTGAAGGAGACGTTGAGAATAAGTTGAGTGAAAAACAAATAGACGAGTGCTTGTCTGTTTTAGAACAATTAAATACCAATACCAACCTGATTTTCGATATTCCAAAGGAAAAAAGGATTGCTTTAATAAAAGCTACTGGGCAGTTTTCTAGACCGAGTCGCGAGGAGTTTGCTAAACGTAAGAAAGACGCAAAGAAGAACGCTAAGCGTAAAAAGGAAGTTCAAGATCGTGTGGCACGTAAAATTACTGGGATTAGAAATGCGCGAGAAACGCCTATATTTTTGGCTCCTAAATTATTAGCTGCTGCAGATATTAGTAATAAAAAAACCATAGAGTTAGAAACGCCACGCAACTGTTATGTGTGTAAAACACCGTTTACTAAAATGCATCACTTTTACGATACCATGTGTACCGATTGTGGCGATTTTAACTATGCGAAGCGTTTTCAAACTGCCGATGTAAATGGGCAAGTTGCTGTTATTACGGGGTCGCGATTAAAAATTGGATATCACATTACTTTAATGTTATTACGTGGTGGAGCAACAGTGGTGGCAACCACACGCTTTCCAATCGATTCTGCCATACGTTTTTCTAAAGAAGATGATTTTAACACTTGGAAAGACCGTTTACATATTCATGGTTTAGATTTACGACACATTCCTAGTGTTGAAATATTTTGTAACTATATCGAACAAAAATATGAGCGTTTAGATATTTTAATTAATAATGCCGCACAAACTGTAAGGCGTCCTGCTGGTTTCTACGCCCATTTAATGGAGAAAGAAGAGTCAGATATTGAAACTTTACCACAGGCTGTTCAGGATATGTTATCCGATCATACAAACTGTTTAAGTGAATTAAAATCACTAACCTCAGGAGCGTCATCTAATAAAAATATGCCCGTAACATGGCATGGACCAGAACCAGGAATCGGATTAAGAGCTTCTGCTAAACTGTCTCAAATACCGTATAGTTTTGATAACTCGTTGGTCGCAGACGAGGTTTTTCCTGAAGGTGAACTTGATGCCGATTTACAACAAGTCGATTTACGAAAATCCAATAGCTGGCGATTAAAATTAGGTGCAATAGAAACCACAGAAATGATAGAAGTACAGTTGGTAAATGCTGTAGCGCCATTCGTTCTATGTAATCGCTTATCCGAACTAATGAAAAAAGAAAACACAGGGCAAAAACATATTATTAATGTAACGGCTATGGAAGGGAAATTCCATCGTGTGTTTAAAGAATCGCGTCACCCTCATACCAATATGGCAAAAGCGGCTCTTAATATGTTAACACATACAGCTTCTGGAGAATTAGCTAAAAGTGGGATTTTTATGAATGCGGTAGATACGGGTTGGGTGACAGACGAAGACCCTGCCGAATTAGCAAAAATGAAACAAGAGGTTTACGACTTTCAGCCGCCTTTAGATATCGTAGATGGTGCTGCCCGTGTAATGGATCCTTTATTAGATGGTATTAATACAGGTAAACATTGGTGTGGAAAATTCCTTAAAGATTATAGGCCTATAGAGTGGTAGGTTTCTAAAGGTTCAATCTCAACCGTACAGTTTACGTATCATAGCTGTTATTTATTTACTTATACATCATCTTAATTTAAAGATGTTTCCGCGATAACGAATTGCGTTAGTTTTATATGTTTTCAAGTCAAATAATTCTTTAAATAATGAAGAACTTGCAGCAAAACATAAATCATGGAAAACGTATTAGTAGTTGGTGCCACAGGCACCACTGGACATAAAGTAGTAAATCATTTAAAAACATCGCAAGATTTTGAACCTATTGCTATGGTAAGAACTGCCGAGCAAGAACAAAACTTTAAAGCACAAAATATTAGAACGGTTCACGGCGATTTAGAACAAGATGTTTCTCATACGGTTGTAGAAGCAACACATGTTATTTTCGCAGCAGGTTCTGGCGGTAAAAAAGTAGAAGCTGTAGACCAAGATGGGGCTATAAAAATGATTAAAGCTTCAGAAACCGGAAATATCAAGAAATTTATTATGTTAAGTTCTATGGGTGCAGACAACCCAAAACAGAGCGAAAAACTTCAAGACTATTTACAGGCAAAACACAATGCCGATGTCTTCTTAAAAGATTCTAAACTCAATTATACCATTGTAAGACCTGGTACACTTAATAATAACGCTGGGCAAGGCCGTATTCAATTGGCTAAATCCTTATCTAAACAAGGCGAGATTAGTCGCGATGATGTGGCACAAACACTTATTCAGGCTTTACGCGACCATACTACAAATACCACAACATTCGAAATTCTAGAAGGAGAAACTCCAATAGAAGAAGCCTTACAAAACATTCAATAAATTATTTTTAGAGTAACCACATATTATAAATTAAATTAAAAAATTACGTATTATGATTAAACCAAGAACAAAAACACCCGATTTAACAATAGATTTAGTAGACGGAAAAACATGGACACTTAGTGAACAAGATCCAGAACATTTTACAATGATTATTGTGTACAGAGGAAAACATTGTCCTGTTTGTAAAACATATTTAAAAACCCTTGAAAAGCATATGCAAGACTTTAAAGATAAAGGGGTAAGTGTTATAGCCATTAGTGCGAATACTAAAGAATTGGCCACAGCTTCTGTAAAAGAATGGGACATTCCAAACGTACCTGTAGGTTATAATTTTTCTATTGAAGAAGCAAGAACATGGGGATTATTTATTTCTGAAGGAATAAAAGATGAACCTAAAGTGTTTGTTGAACCAGGATTATATTTAATCCGACCAGATAGAACGCTTTACGCATCATCAATTCAAACCATGCCATTTGCTAGACCAAGTTTAGAAGATTTATTAAAGTCATTAGACTTTGTTATAGATAAAGATTATCCGGCAAGAGGAGAAGCTTAAGATAGAGAAAAGTAGATTGATATAAAAAAATCCCCTAAACAATGTTTAGGGGATTTTTTAGGTTTAATATTAATTATAATCTATGAGGCGTTTTGAATAACAATAGATTTTATATTTACAAATTCCTTCATTCCAAAACCACCATGCTCTCTACCAAATCCTGAATCTTTTACTCCTCCAAATGGCATGTTAGGATGCGCAAGTCCGAAAGAGTTAATAAACACCATTCCGGTGTCAAAATGCTTTTCTGCCAATTGGGTTGCACGCTCAATATCTTTAGAGAAGATACCACCACCAAGTCCAAAGCGACTATCGTTAGCAATTCTAAAAGCATCTTCTTCATCTTTAGCCTTAATTAATGCTGCTACAGGTCCAAATAATTCGTCATCGTAAGCAGGTTGTCCAGGTTTCACATTTTCTAAAACGGTAGCTGGATAATAATACCCCGCTCCAGTTTCCGGACTTCCGCCGCATAATACTGTTGCGCCTTTATCTACACTTTCAGTCAGTTGTTCATGTAATTTCTCACGTAAATCTTTACGCGCCATAGGTCCTAATTCAGAATCTTTTGCCTTTGGGTCTCCAAGTTTTAATTCGGACATTGCTTTTACAAATGCCGATTTAAATGTATCGTAGACAGCATCAACTGCTATAAAACGTTTTGCTGCAATACACGTTTCACCATTGTTGTAAATTCTACCTTTTACAGATTCTTCTACAGCTTTTTCAATATCTGCATCTTCTAAAATTAAATAAGCATCGTTACTTCCTAATTCTAATACCGATTTTTTAATTTCTGCACCTGCTTTTTCTCCGATGTTTTTACCCGCTTCGGGACTTCCTGTTAAGGTAATACCACGTACCAATTTATGTTTAATAATAGCATCCGATTGCTCATGGTTGATAACTAAAACAGAGAATAATCCGTCTGGTAATCCTGCCGTCTTAAATATAGATTCTAATAATTTAGCTGTTCCTGTAACGTTAGAGGCGTGTTTTAGCAATACACTATTTCCTGCCATTAAATTGGTAATAGCATAACGAATTACCTGATAAGAAGGATAATTCCAAGGCTGAATACCATATATAATTCCTGTAGGCGAGTAGGTTACTATGCCTGTGCCTCCAGTGGCAAGTTCTCTTTTTTCATTTTTTAAGATGTCGGCAGCGTGCGTCGCAGCATAATCACAAATTGCAGTACACGTGTCTACTTCCTGCTCACTTTGAGTGAGGAGTTTTCCCATCTCGTCGGTCATGAGTTCTGCAAGTTCCGTTTTGTAATTCTGAAGTTCTTCACCAATGGCTGTGATAATTTTAGCTCGCTCTTCGAACGATTTAAAACGCCAGTCTAAAAATGCTTCATGTGCGTGTTCTATTGTTTTTTCTACTGTAGAATCATCCATATATGTGTAAGTCGATAACGTCTTACCGTTTGCTGGATTTATAGTTTTAAATGTATCTTTTTTTGTTTGAGTTTCCATAATCTGTTTTTTGTTTTTAAGACAAATAACGCGCTGTTATCTCTCGTTTTTGGTAAAGGTAGTCCCGAGAAGTGCCTATTCTTAGCTCTATTATAATAGATGTTAACCCATTCGATGGCAGACACAAATTGTTTCAAAATTTTATCTTATTATTAACTGTTTAAATGATTTGAAACCTCGTTTTTAGTTCATATAAACACCCATTTAACAGCATTTAAATATTTTAAAAAATCAAAATCATGATACACAGATGCATTACATTATTTGCTCAGTTACCATTAGGAACCCCTAATCCAGATGACAATGAACCTTTAGATTTTTCAGACCCATTTAATATTGTGGTTTTTATCATTTTACCTATCGTAGCCGTAATTCTTTATATGGTTTGGCGAAAAAACCGAAGAAAATAATACGCGCATTAATCTGTTATTACAGACTATCATTCGTATTTTAGAGGATTACAAAAGACATTTTTAAGATAATTAGGAAGAACATGTGCAAAGAAAAATTTATGCAGGAAGCTGTAGCTGCAGCGCTTAGAGGAATGAATAATAATGAAGGTGGCCCTTTTGGCTGTGTAATTGTTAAAGATGGAAAAATTGTAGGACGTGGTAATAATAAAGTCACTTCTACTAATGACCCAACAGCGCATGCAGAAGTGACAGCCATACGTGATGCGTGTAAAAACTTAGGTGCGTTTCAATTAGACGGTTGCGAAATTTACACCTCTTGCGAACCCTGTCCAATGTGTCTAGGCGCTATTTATTGGGCAAGACCAGATAAAGTGTACTACGGAAGCAATCAAGAGGATGCTGCACACATTGGTTTCGACGATGCGTTTATCTATAAGGAAATTCCATTACCCTACGAGAAACGAAGTATTCCGTTTGAACAACTTGCACGCGATATGGCCTTAGAACCTTTTCAAGAGTGGACTAAAAAAGTTGATAAAACGGCGTATTAGATTTTCGGATTGAGGTCTGAAATTAAAATAATAATGTATGTGTAGTCTGTTTTAAATGTGTTTTTATCGATTATTTAATATCAACAATCAGTATATAACAAGTTAAAACCTAACATCAATTATAATACATAACATAATGAGTAAACAACACCTATTAACACCATATAATAAAAATATAAAACTAAATAACCGCATTGTAATGGCACCCATGACGAGAAGTCGCGCCGACAATGAGGGCAAAGAACCTACAGATGAGTTACACGCATTATATTACGAGCAACGTGCTTCCGCAGGGTTAATTATTACAGAAGGCTCTCAAGTATCTCGAGAAGCTACAGGCTATATTAATACACCCGGAATTTATACAGAAGCACAAGTTGAAGGTTGGAAAAAAGTAACTAAACGTGTTCACGATAAAGGCGGAACTATCTTTATTCAGTTATGGCATGTGGGACGTATTTCGCATCCCGATTTTCATGATGGTGATTTACCTGTGTCGGCTTCAGCCATAAATCCCGAAGCAAAATCTTTTACACCAGAAGGGTTTAAAGATACCGTGACTCCAAAAGCAATGACTGTTGCAGAAATTAAACGCACAGTTAAAGACTTTCAAAATGCCGCCATAAATGCGGTTGAAGCAGGTTTTGATGGTGTAGAGATTCATTCATCTAACGGGTATTTATTTCAACAATTTTTCAATAACTGCTCTAATACTAGAACAGATGATTATGGCGGAAGTAAAGAAAATAATTCACGTTTCTTTTTCGAGGTCTTAGATGCTATAAAAGAAGTGATTCCACAAGAAAAAATAGGTGCACGTTTTAATCCGTCACTTCACGGAATGTCTGGAATTACTGTAGATGAAGAAACTATTCCAACTTTTGAATACATTATAAAACGATTGAATGACTATAATTTAGCCTATGTACATTTATCGGAACCATTTACAGATGTGTCCGATGTTCCATTTGCTGTCACAGAAGTTGCTAAACATTTTCGTCCGTTATACAATGGCACATTAATGATAAACAATGGTTTCGACAAAGCACAAGGAAACAACGTGATTGAAGCAGGAGATGCCGATTTAGTGGCGTATGGAAAGTTATATATTTCGAATCCTGATTTAGTTGAACGTTTCGAAAATGATTTAGATTTAGCTGAATGGGATAAAGATACTTTCTACACCACTGGAGAAAAAGGATATACAGATTATCCAAAAGCATCGCAATCTTAGAGTAGAACCGATTAGTAATTGGAACTTAAAAACAATAGAACAGCATCCTCGACGGGGATGCTGTTTCATTTTAATAGCTTTATAATTTTTAATACACGGTACTATTGAAATACAAAATGAAACGTTAAACGCGATAGTGTCAAAACTTTTAAGATACGGATTAAAGTACCGCCCGATTATTACTAAATTTGCAGGACTTTACCTGAATACACTTGGGTAATTCGGGTTACACGATAACCGCCATAATTCAAAAAATTATAAACACTTTATGAGAAAGCAATTTCTAATACTGGGACTATTTTTTATAGTCTCACACGTATTTTCGCAAACCTATACCCGTGAAGAAGTTAATAGGTCGCTTAACGAAGATGCTCGATTTTCAATACACGAAGATAATTACATCATTACAGGGATCCCGACCAACAAGCATGTGGATTCTGAAACCGCAGATATTAAATATCAAATTAGTTTTAAGCAATTGCTGAGTCGGAATCCAATAGTTTGGGATTCTTATTTGTATGTAACCTATACACAAAAAGCGTTTTGGAATATTTATGAATTTTCTAGTCCGTTTGAAGAGATAAATTTTAATCCTTCTGTGGGATTAAGCAAAGTGGTTTACAATAATAATGATGAGGCTAAAGCTATTGTTTCGTTAATGTTAAATCATGAATCGAACGGACGAGATAGCATTTATTCTAGAAGTTGGAATAGTATAAACTTAAAATATTCTACAGCCTTAAGTAAGAAAAGTATTTTAAGTGTAGAGTTGTGGGCTCCTTTTGTAGATAAAGTAAACAATCCCGATTTGATAGATTATATCGGAATATCTAAATTTACGTATTCTTACGATATTATCCCTGAAAAGCTTAATGCCGAAATCGCTTTAAAAAAGGGTTTGGAGTGGGATTGGAAAGGCTCGATACGCACCCGATTATATTATAATCCGTTTAAATCAACCAATCAATATTTCATGTTAGAGTATTTTGCGGGATATGGCGAAAGCCTAATAAATTACGAACAATTTAATAGCATGGTCAGGCTTGGCTTTGTTATTAAAACCAACGAATTAGAATTTTTAAAGTATAGAATACAAGAATAAACAAAAAGCACTACATAATTTATGTAGTGCTTTTCTGTTTTAAACGATTCAATTTATAATTAAAACGCTTTATTCTCTCTCCGATTTTGTGATAGGCCGTTCAGTATTTTCATTATGTTCGGTTCCTAAACCGTGATGTTCATTTTCTTCATCACGGGGTGGTTTTCCGTTAGTTAATGGTCGTGCCGGACTCGCACCTGGAATGTCTAAGTTATTAGCAGCAAAATCAGGTTCGTGTCTACGTTTCTTAAGTAACTGATCATCGCCACCATCTTGTCTTAAATTTCCAGACTTATCGCCTAAAATGGATTGGTCTTCTTTTGTAATTTCCGGATTATAATCTGTGTTCTTTTTATCTTTCTTCATAATATCAATTATTTACTGTTAACATAAAAGGCATGAATTACTCCTGGTAACCATCCTAAAAGGGTTAGCAAAATACTTACTAATAAGGTTGTTCCAATACCGTGCTTTAAAAATACAGCTACTGGTGGTAATAATATACTTAATATAATTGTGAGTAATGACATGCTTTTAATTTTTGGTTATACCCAAATGTAAGGCCTATATGTTGGGTTGTTTGACTCAAATCATTAAAGTTTGAATGCATTTACTTGAAACGTTTTAATAGCACTCTAAAATAATTTCAATTTATTTATAGAGTGCTATTCATAAACCATTTTAAATTTATAACTTGTTTACACTAAGTTTTTTAGAACTTATGTTTTAAGACAGGATGAATTAATTAACCATTAATTATAACCACATCTTGTGTATATAACAATAAAAACAAACTAACTCGACCTACGGTATGTCAGCTTTAGAGACAAACACCGCGATTAATATGAAATTAATAATCGTGGGATTACTTATATTTTTCAGCATTATTTTCTTTGTTGAATTACAACCTGGGAAACCCGAAGTAACCTATACAGCAGCCATTGCTTTTTTAATGGCGTTTTGGTGGGTTACAGAAGCTTTACCAATTGGTATCACTTCTTTTCTTCCTATAATTTTATTTCCTGTGTTAGGCGTCTTAGATGGTAAAGATATTTCTGATGCCTATATAAATTATGTCATTTTTCTATTTATCGGGGGGGTTATTATGGCTTTGGCTATGGAAAAATGGGACCTGCATAAACGGATTGCTTTAAAGATTTTGTCTGTAGTAGGAGGGAGTCCGTTTCGGATTATGTTAGGCTTTATGCTCGCGTCTTCATTTTTATCGATGTGGATGTCTAATACTGCTACGGCCATGATGATGTTACCCATTGCGTTTTCGGTAACATCTGCTTTAGAGGACGTTTATGGCGAAGGAAAAATCAGTGCGTTTGCTGCAGGTTTACTCTTATCTATTGCCCATGCCTGTTCTATTGGAGGTATAGCAACGCTAGTGGGAACGCCTCCAAATTTATCGTTCTTACGCATATTTGAAATTATTTATCCCAATGCGCCAGAGATTTCTTTCGGACAATGGATTACGTTTGCGTTTCCCATTACGGTTATGATTTTTCTGTTCTCGTTGTCTTTATTATACATCTCTTATAAACCTAAAGGCAAAATAGAAACTTTAGATGCATCATTTTTTAAGGATAAATATAAGGCGCTTGGTGTTGTAAGTGCCGAACAAAAACGGGTATTTGTATTGTTTGTTTCTTTGGCCTTGTTGTGGGTGTTTCGTTCTGATTTAAATCTCGGATTTATACGCATTCCGGGGTGGAGCACTTGGTTTAAAAATCCTAAGTTTTTAAATGATGGTACGGTTGCTATTTTTATAGCCATGTTATTATTTATTGTGCCTTCAACCAAAAAGAATGAAGCTTTAGTAAGTTGGAAAATCATGGCGAAATTACCTTGGCATATCGTCTTTTTATTTGGTGGTGGCTTTGCTTTAGCAAAAGGATTTATCGATTCTGGATTGTCTATGTATGTAGGCGGACTCTTAACGAGTACAGGGAATATGTCTGCTATTAACTTGGTGGGGACGCTTACAGCATTAATGTCTGTGCTTACAGAATTTACGTCTAATACAGCAACTACAGAAATGCTATTACCTATTGTTTCGGGATTGGCAACAGAAATTCAGGTGAATCCGTTACTTATTATGATACCGGTGACTTTAGCGGCATCAATGGCCTTTATGTTACCCATTGCCACACCTCCAAATGCGATTGTTTTTGGAACGGGAAAACTAAAAATGATTCAAATGATAAAAACTGGACTCATAATCGACATATTTGCCACTATTGTTATCGTACTTATGACGCTGTTTTGGGGCACGATTATATTCGACATCGACCCCAATGTGTTTCCAGAATGGGCGGAGCAATCGGCAAAAGTGATTACGCATTAAATAGGTTTAAGAATGTACGTAATTATATTACATACTAAGCGTCTTTCCAAGCCTGTCTTAAGTATATTAAGTCTTTGGTAATACGGCTTAGTACTTCTTGCCTAGGCATGCTAATCGTGTTCAAACCACGTTCTGCACCTCCCAAATCGTATTCAACATGTAACGACACGGGTACTTGAATGTTATACTGTTTTAATAAAGAAAAATAACGTTTAAAATCGACCATACCTTCACCTAATGGGACGTTTATAAGTTCCCAACTACCATTTACAAGTCCCCATTTTACATCTTTTATAACAATGGTATTAATATACGGTTTTATGCGTCTTAATCCGAGTTCCCAGCTTTTAGCTCCTTCAACAACGGCATGTCTAATATCGTATTGGCATCCTAAATGTGTGCCTTTCAGGTCTTTTAAAATTGTATCTAAATCCCAAATAGCTGCTCCTACATGATTTCCTGCATGGTTCTGATATCCACCAATTAAATTCAATTCTGCGTTAAGCAATTCTAAAGCATTGGCTTGTTTAGCATATAACTTTAAACTGTCGTCTAAAGATCGGTCCTCAGGATAACTTAACCAATTGGTACGGTAGTGTGTAAATCCCAATTGACTAGCCGTTTCTAATACCGTTTTTTCTGAAGTCTTGCTAATGTCCCACACAGCGGTAGACATCAATTTTGTTTTAAGTCCTTGTGCTTTCATTGCAGTAACCGCTTTTGGTAAGTCTACAGTAACGCGTTCTGGCAAAACATGACCTTTTGGTCTTACGGTTAAATCAAGGCCGTCAAAGCCCATCTGAGCTGCAGCTTCAGACATGGCGTTGTAGTCTAAAAACTGTAAATGTTTCGAAAATAAATGCACTTCAAGTTCGTCTGCAGCATTAAAATTGCGATGTTCTAATCCCGATTGAAACGAATACAACGGAATACTACCTAATCCTAAAGCTGTTAGTTTTGCAAAATCTCGTCTCGAATATGTATTTGGTCGCTTATCCATGGGCACTTTTAGTTTTATGTTAGTAAGATAATATTTTTAAAGGAAACATAGGAGGATAGATTGCATCGTCTTTAACAACTACTAATGTGCTGAGCGATTTAAAAGCCTTGACTAGTTAAAACATACACCTTAATTATTTGCTGATTTTTTTTGATACCTGCCTGATATGTTCAATAAAAAAATATCCTATGTTTGCGCTTTCTAAATAAGGTGCTTTTCAGTGATATCAGATATTAAAAAATATTGGTTTAAAACAGGCGTACTCCACGAGTTTGAAGTCGTAAATTTAAAGGATTTGTATGCCAAATCTTTTGATGAACTCACGGTACCACACCGCACAGAATTTTATCAAATTATCTGGTTTAAAAAAGGCAGTCCCAAACATATGGTCGACTTTAATCCCATAGACATTAAACCCAATTCCCTTTTATTTGTCGATAAAAATAGTGTGCAGCGTTATGATGACACCGAATACATAGACGGGGAAGTTTTAATGTTTAGCGATAATTTTTTCTGTAAAACAGAAGTCGATACTAAGTTTTTAAGAAGTTGTATGTTGTTTAACGATCTACATGCAGTGTCTAATATTACCTTAAATACGGGATTAACTAAAATATTTAATAGCTCGTTTCAGCTGATTAAAACCGAATTAAAAACTAACGCTGATACATTTCAGTCGGATATTCTCCGAAATTATCTTCAGAACATTCTTGTAATTTCCGAACGCGCACGTCAGAATATTAGAACTACAAAATTAAACAAAGGTCCAGATTTAGAGTGTGTTATCAGGTTTAGAGATGTGTTAGACAAGCAGTTTCATATGCTTAAGTCGGTGAGTAAATATGCCTTGCAATTGGGAGTTACTGAAAAACGCCTTAATGCGGCCACATTAAAAATCATGGCGCAATCTCCAAAACAAATGATAGATTCTAGAATAATATTAGAAGCAAAACGTTTGTTGGTACACACTACAGATAGTGTTAAAGAAATTGCGTATACACTTGGTTTTGAAGAACCTACAAACTTTGTAAAATACTTCAAGAAGCACCAGCAGGTAACGCCTTTAGAGTTTAGAAATCGTTTTAAATAGATTTTTTTAAAATGGCGTAAATTTACCATTTTTAGCGCCTTTTATATCATTTAAAATAAGTCCTCTTACAAGACATTTGCACTTTAATTTAACTACAAAAACAGAATCAAATTTAGTGAAATGAAATTGTTAATAGATGTATTAGGGTGGTCAGGATCTGGCTTATTAGTTCTAGCATATGGACTAACCCTTATAGAAAACAATAAGTACGTAAACTACTCGAAGTACTTAAATCTTTTTGGTGCAATTATAATAGCAATAAACTGTTATTATTATAATGCATTACCATCTTTTGTTGCCAATTTAATTTGGAGTGTTATGGCCACTTTAACCTTGTATAAAACCAAGAAAAAAGAAGGCTTTTTTATGAAACCAAAGCTTAAAGTTTAGGGTTTTAATTACGGTGAAATTTACCATGTAGTGGATTATTTTTATCATTTAAAACTATAAGCACTCTAGTTTTCACATGTACAGAATTAGTATAAAACAGCAGCAGGTTACCATGAGTAACCTGCTGCTGTTTTTGTTAAAATGGTAATCTAACTAAAGTGCTTTAAATTGTTAAAGAGCATATAATTAAGTTACATAACCAAAGGCCCTAAAACATCCCAAACGGTATTGGCTACTAATTTATGCCCTTTAACATTAGGATGAATACCATCGCCTTGATTAAGGCTGGCAATACCACCCACATCTTCTAAAATAAAAGGAATAAAAGCAATGTTGTTTTCGGTCGCTAAATCTGAAAATACAGTTTTAAATTCGGTTGTATATGTTGCACCCATATTTGGTGGTAATTGCATGCCGGCAAGTACAATTTTTGTCTCTGGGCTTTTAGTTTTTACCACATTAATAATGGCTTGTAAATTGGCACGTGTTTCTGATACTGGTACGCCACGTAAGCCATCATTGGCTCCTAGCTCTAACAAGAATACAGTTGGTTTTTGCTTAATTACCCAATCAATCCGGCTTTTTCCACCAGCAGTGGTTTCTCCACTCACACCAGAGTTAATTACGGTATAGCCTAAATTTAAAGAATCTATAGTCTGTTGTAAAATCCCTGGATAAGCATCGTTTGTATCGTCTAAACCATATCCTGCGGTAATACTATCTCCAAAACATAAAATGGTTTTGTCTTTTGTTTCTGGTGCCGTTGTGGTTTCTGTTTGATTATCAGTAGTCTGTGTTTTTGTGGTGTTGTCAGTCTTCGCATCTCCACAAGAATAGAGTAGGAGTGCCGTAATAATATAACAAAACTTTATGAGTTTCGGAATGCCGAAAGATGGTAGATGTGAATGCAATTTGTTATTTTGAGCAGCGTACATAAAAAGAGATTTAAATAGATAAGATTATATGCCAAAGATATTAAAGATTACTGGCTTAGAAAAGACATATACAAGCGGTAACAAACAATTAACGGTATTGCATGACATCGCGTTCGATGTCGAGCAAGGCCAAATATTTTCAATCGTTGGGCCATCGGGAAGTGGGAAAACCACATTACTAGGGTTATGCGCTGGATTAGATCAGCCCAATGCAGGAACAGTAGAATTATGTGGTGTCGATTTAAACGCTTTAAATGAAGATGAACGTGCCCAATTGCGAAATGAAAAGGTGGGATTTATTTTTCAGAATTTTCAATTACTTCCAACCTTAACTGCTTTAGAAAATGTAAGTGTACCTCTAGAATTACAAGGTGCTAAAAATGCTACTGAAAAAAGTTTAGAGTTATTAGACAAAGTAGGTTTAAAAGACCGTGTACATCATTATCCGTCTCAACTTTCTGGAGGCGAACAACAACGTGTGGCCTTAGCGCGGGCGTTTGTAAATGCACCAACTATTTTGTTTGCCGATGAGCCTACTGGGAATTTAGATGAAGATACTGGAGAGAAAGTTATTCAATTACTATTGGAACTGAATAAAGCCCATGGCACTACTTTGGTAATTATTACGCACGATTTAGAATTGGCCAACCGCACGCAACACATCTTAAAATTAAAAGGTGGAAAAATAATCACGAACGAACCTACAGCAACACTTTGAGTCACTTTAACACCTTCAAAAAATTAAACTTTTCTTGGCTTTTTAAAATGGCTTGGCGCGATGCCAAAGCGAGTAAAGTCCGTTTATTACTTTTTATGGCGTCCATTATTTTGGGGATTGCCGCAGTAGTTTCAATTCAACTGTTCAGCTCTAATTTAAAAGATAATTTACAAAGTCAGTCTAAAGTTTTAATGGGCGCCGATTATATTATCGATTCCAAACAAGAACCCACGGCTCGTGCACAAGCGATAATTGATTCTTTACAACCAGACGCTTCCGAAGTTAATTTTGTGTCTATGATTGCGTTCCCCAAAAATGGCGGTACAAAATTAGTAAAGGTTCAAGGTCTTGAAGGAGGCTTTCCATTTTACGGTAGTATAGAAACTACGCCTGCTTCGGCAGCTACAGATTATCAGCGTTCTGGTGGTGCTTTAGTAGATGCCACCTTAATGTTGCAGTTTGATGCTAAACCAGGTGATTCTGTAAAAATTGGAGAGCTAACCTTACCTATTGTTGGGGCTTTAAAATCTATGCCCGGAAATTCTGCCGTGTCGAGTTCTGTTGCGCCACCAGTGGTTATTCCGCGGCGGTTTGTCGATGCCACAGCACTGTTGCAGTTTGGTAGTCGTAAAGAATTTCAGTATTTCTTTAAAGCTTCCGATACGTTAAATTTAAAACGATTAGAAACCGATTTAGAACCTAAATTAGAATTCGAAAAAGCCGACTTAGACACGCACACCAGCACGTCTAAACGTTTGGGTAGACGCTACGACAATGTTGGGAAGTTTCTAAATCTAGCCGCCTTTATAGCCTTATTGCTAGGGTGTATTGGTATTGCGAGCTCGGTACATATTTATATTAAAGAAAAATTAAAAGCCATAGCCGTGCTAAAATGTATGGGCGCCTCTAGACTTCAAAGTTTCCTGATTTTCCTGATTCAAATTGCAGGAATCGGAATTTTAGGCGGTGCCATAGGAGCGTTAATAGGTGTAGGTCTTCAACTCATATTTCCATACCTCTTACAAGAGTTTTTACCATTTACTTTAGACATTTCTATTTCAGCACAACCGCTTTTTATAGGCGTGTTACTCGGGTTATTCATGTCGGTTTTATTCGCCCTTTTACCATTACTTCGTACGTGGTATGTTTCGCCTTTAGAGGTGTTACGGGTCAATGAAGACGGAATCCAAGAACCTAAGTCCGTACGCTTTTTACTTTTTGGAGCCATTTTAGTTTTCCTATTTTTATTCTCGTTTTGGTTAATTAAAGATGCTAAATATGCCTTGTTTTTTGTGGGCGCTACAGTCATAACCTTTACATTATTGGCATTGGTAGCTTTAGGGTTTATAAAGACCATTAAACGTTATTTTCCAAAACATTGGAGCTTTACAGCCCGACAGAGTTTATTAAATTTATTCAGACCCAACAATCAAACCGTGGTTTTAGTGGTAGCTATTGGGTTAGGAACGTTTTTAATAAGCACCTTGTATTTTACCAAAGCTGTATTATTAGCTAAAACAGAAGTCGGTCAGCATACCGAAGACGCTAATATTATTATTTTAGATGTACAGCCGGAGCAGCGCGAAGCCGTATCGCAGCGTATTATGTCTAAGAATTTACCCGTATTAAGTAATATTCCGTTAGTTACTATGCGTATGCAACAAATTAATGGAGATTTGGTAAACACCATTCGCCAAGATAGTACACGACAAATTCGCAGATGGGTGTTAAATCATGAGTTTAGAACCACGTATCGCGATACGTTAATCGATTCAGAACACATAATAGCAGGCGAGTGGATACCCGAATTACAAGCGGGCGACCCGATACAAATTTCAATTTCAGATAATCTCGCAGAAGATGCCAAATTAAGTGTAGGCGATTCGGTAGTGTTTAATGTGCAAGGGGTACTTATGGAAACTACGGTAGGAAGTATACGGGAAGTCGATTGGTCTCAGGTACAACTTAATTTTACTGTGGTGTTTCCAAAAGGCGTGTTAGAAGATGCCCCGCAATTTAATGTGTTAACCACCATAGTAAAAGATGAAAGCAGTTCGGCAGCCCTACAACAAGATTTGGTAAAACGTTTTCCAAACGTGTCTATTATAGACTTAAGACAAGTGTTTAGCTTGGTAGAATCGATTTTAGAGAAAGTGTCTTGGGTGATTAATTTTATGGCGTTCTTCAGCATTTTTACTGGAATAATAGTTTTAATTGGTTCGATTAGAACCAGTAAATATCAACGGATAAAAGAGCAAGTGTTGTTACGTACACTAGGAGCCAAAAACAAACAAATCTTACAAATTTCTGCTTTTGAATATCTCTTCTTAGGCCTTTTAGGAAGTTTGGTTGGTGTACTATTGGCTTTAATAGCAAGTTTATGTTTAGCTGTATTTGTGTTTAAAGAAGCCTTTATACCCTCAGGAATTCCGTTTTTTGTTATTTTACCTGGCATTACTCTATTGGTACTTGGTATTGGATTAAGTAATATTCAATCGGTGTTACAACGATCCCCGTTAGAAGTCTTGCGAAAAGAAGGTTAAGGCTTGTGTACACGTCTTGATATAACTTAAAACACATCATATATTTTACCCCTTACAATCCAGATTCTAGAATTTAATTTACAGCTCTAAAATCTGGATTCTTTTTTTGAAATCCCACCGATTCCCATCGGAAATTTGAGTCCGATTATAATTCAACCGCATGTTTTTATAGGATATTAAGAATTTTAATGTGTAAAAACCAACAATCTAGTGCTTACGCAGTAAGACTACTATTATACGCTTTTTAGAACTCATTTTATATTTTAGTAATGCGTACATAAAAAACGTATCGTATTTGTGCACTATATATCTTATATTTGAGTATATAAGCACTTATGTGATATATACAAACGTTGTACAACATTTGACCAAACAATGAAAATCACAGTTTTAACGATATTGTTTTTAGTTTTTTTAAGTTGCAAAAATGCGACTGAAAAGGGAACTGAACAAACCCAAATCGTTGTTGATTCGACTGGATTAAAAATAGAAAAAGCTGAAAAGCCGACCGAAAACTCAAAACTGATTTCCTTTCTTGAAAACCCAATTGACTTACAGAAATTCAAGTCAAAGAATAACGGAAATGTAACAACGAGTGTAAATAACGGATTGAAATATCAATATCATCCTGCAATCAATGATTCAATATTTTATGGTTACAATTTTATAACTGACAGCATTGGACCAAAAGGAATAAACGAAATTGTAGTTTTTAAATACGGAGAAAACAAACATAGATTTGAAGACGAAACTGAAATTCTAATAGAAATGAGGATTTTTAATAAAGATTCGGATTTGGGAAAAGCAAATCTAATCGGACTTTCTAAAAAGGAATTGGAATCTGAATTCGGAAATCACTATCTGACTTTCGACAATGGAATTGCTTACTCGAATAAAAATAAAGTGTTGATACTTGAACTTGAAAACTCAAAAATCAAATCTTATAATTATATAAAATTAAGTACTGAAAAAATCGATATTGATTTAATCAGAAAAATAGCGGAATAAAAAAACGTTGTACAACAACGTATAAAAATAATTGCTATTTTGTGCTTAAATAAAGGTAGTTGCGTATTTGCTACATCTGAATTTCCTTCGGAAATTCCTCGCACGCAAACACGCAACTATTCTTATACAAAACCGTTAGGCATAATTTAAAAAACACGAACTAAATGACAATAGACTGGAGTCGAATTTCACCTGATAGATTTGAACAATTATGTACTGATATAATAAGAAGTGAAGGCTTTTACAACATCCGTAGAATGGGAGGTTCTGGAGATAGAGGTCGAGATATTATAGCTCAAAAACAAACGCAATTATTTTTCGGCTCGAAAGAAACCCAAAATTGGATAGTTCAATGTAAAAGATTAGTAAAAACAAACCTCTCAATAGATGATTTGAGTTCTGAATTGAACAAAGTTAGAATGCATCAGATAGATTATTATTTGGTAATCTTATCAAATACTTTGAAGCCAAATCTAGTTGACTGGATTGACGGAATAAGCAAAGATTATCCATTCAAAATAATAATTAATGATATCGATTGGCTTGAAAGTCAATTAAAAAGAGAGCCAAGTCTTTATAAACATTACTTCGAAAATGATGATAGAAACGAGCAAATCTATTCGTTAAAAAACTCAACTGATTTACAAATCTATACCGCAGGAAAAATGCCGAGTATTGCACTGAGAGGACAAATCACAAAGTGGCGTAATGATTTAGAAATAAGTTCTTCAAAGCTCAAAAACAAAATTGGCTTTTACCATCCAGAGTTTGCTGGTTGCGACCACACAGGAATTTATTTATCCGAAACTGTACAATCTGATTTTAGAATGATATCTCAATCGAACCTTCTGATTGCCTATTTAGAAGATAATGAACAATTTGGTACAATTTCAGAGATTATGATAGCGTATTCAATGAACAAACAAATAGCAATATTCATTGACGAGAAAATCAAGAAAGAAATTACAGTTCCTGAATTAGAAAGTGAACACTCAGTAAATCCAGAATATTACGAACAGGTTTATGAAAAAGTATTTAAAACGAATCACTCGTGTCCTTGCGACTTGATGAATGAATTACAACCCATTCATTTAAATGAATATTGGTTTATGATAGAATTTTTAAGGTTAAGACAACCAGACACATTTATCAAAATGACCAATTCTGAAAATTTAAACAAGGACATTATTGGATATTTAAAAGAATTTGAAAAATAAAAACTATGCCTAACAACATATATAATTTATTGCTAGTTCTAGCCTACTTACGAAAATCCTCGCGGATTTTCTTGGTTTGTGTTTTATTTACTAAATTCAGTGCTTAAAACACGCAACAAACCATATATAAACACGTTGTGTGTAAGCTGGAAGAACTGTACAAATGAGAGTAATCTTAGAAACAAATCGACTTTTATTAAGAGAATTTAATCTTCATGATGCTGAAAACTTTTATAACCTAAACCGAAATCCAAACGTCATAAAATATACTGGAAATTCTGCCTTCAAAAGTATTGAAGAAGCAAAAATATTTCTAGAAAATTACCAAGACTACAAATTAAATGGATATGGAAGATGGGCTGTAATAAATAAAGAAAATAATAATTTTATCGGTTGGTGCGGACTGAAATTAGGAGAAATAGAAAATGAAACTGATATCGGATTTCGATTTTTTGAAAAAGTTTGGAATAAAGGCTATGCGACAGAAAGTGCTAAAGCTTGCTTACATTATGGATTTGAAAAACTAAATCTGACACGAATTATTGGAAGAGCAATGAATGAAAATATTGGTTCAATTAAAGTTTTGGAAAAAATTGGACTTGAATTTGAGCAAAACACAAACTTTCAAGGACAAGATGCCGTAATATATAAAATCGAAAAAAAGCCTACACACAACAATGTATAACCGCAATTACGGCGGATTCGACTACGTCCGAATCCACTCGGAATTGCTAACGTCAGTGCTAAACCGAAAATAATCGCTAATTTAACCCGTAACTGACGGTTATACGAGACCGTTGTGTGTAATTACCACTCAAACCAAAAAGTATCCAATATTTGAAAATCCGTATAAGAAGTTAAGACTACTTCTACTCGACCTTTGTCTTATAATTTTAATCTTTAAAAATATGGACAAAATGAATACAAACCAATTTGGGAATAAAGGTTGGACACCTGATAGAATCGGAAACTTAAAAGGCAAAATATATGTCCTAACAGGAACTACAAGCGGAACAGGATTTGAAGCAGCGAAAATATTGCTATCAAAAGGAGCAAAAGTTGTAATGCTTAATAGAAACCCAAAGAAAGCAGAAGACACCATTAAAACTTTAAAGCAAGAACTTGGAAATCATATAAACGTTGTAGCTATAAAAATGGATTTGGCTGTACAAGATTCAGTAAAAAAAGCAGCAGAAGAAGTTATAAAAACAGTACCACAAATTGATGCACTTATCTGTAATGCAGCAATTGCCCAAGTACCTAAACAGACGCTAACTACAGATGGTTGGGAAAGTCAAATGGGAACGAATTATTATGGAAATTTTACGCTTCAAGCATTATTGTTCCCACTTATTGAAAAATCCAAAGGTCGAATTGTAACAGTAGGAAGTTTGGGATATGATATGGGAATTAAAACCATCAAATTTGATGATTTGAATTGGGATAAAGATTACACGCCTAATAATGCATATAGTCAAAGTAAACTGGCGCAGATACTGTCTATGTACGAATTACAAGATAGATTAAAAGAAGCTGGGAAAACAGATGTTAAAGCTTACGCTTGTCATCCTGGTTCTTCAAGAACCAACTTAATAAATTCAAGTGGTAGTTTTATGATGAAATTCATCTTTAATCTAATGAAATTATCACCATTAACACAATCAGCTGAAAAAGGTGCTTACCCACAATTGATGTGTGCTACAGAACCTAATTTAGACCAAAGTAGTTTTTATGGTCCAACGGGAAGAAATAATTGGACTGGTCCTGTTGGAGCACATAAATTAGAATCACACGCAAAAGATAAGGTCGTATCAAATAAATTATGGGAACTTTCGGAGAAAGAAACAGGTATAAAATGGAATATATAAATTTGTATAATGGAGCACTTTAAAACATTATCTACTTATCTAGATTATTTAGAACTACCGAGGCCTGAACATCCAATGTTGAGTGTTTTCAACTCAAAAGGCGATGGTTATTTACCTTGTCCGAAAGAAAGTTCGCCACCAATTACAAACGATTGCTATTCCATCAGCTTAAAGAAATTTGTAAAAGGTAACTTAAACTACGGACGAACAAAATATGATTTTACCAATGGAGCTTTAATTTTCATTGCGCCAAGACAAATTCTACAATGGGATAGTAGCGTGTTTTTTGAGCGAAAAGGCTTTTCAATAAACTTTCACGAAGATTTTTTGAAAGGAACAGATTTAGCACAACAAATAAAAAGATATGGTTTCTTTTCCTATTCAGTAAATGAAGCATTACATCTTTCGCCAAAAGAAGAAAAGCAAATAGAATTGATAGTTGAAAATATTGAAATAGAATATCAGAACAACCAAGATGAGTTTAGCAAAGAAATTATCATTTCTCAATTAGGCACGTTATTCAAATATGCCAATCGTTTCTATGAAAGACAGTTTTTGAATAGAAAAGAATTATCAAATAACTTGTTGGAACGATTTAATCTACAATTGTCTGAATATTTTGAATTAGGAAAGCTACAAGAAAAAGGTATTCCGAGTATAGAACGAATAGCAAATAAAATGTCCGTTTCTCAACGTTATTTAAGTGATACACTAAAAAAAGAAACAGGAAAAACGACTACCGAACATTTACACTTGCGTTTAATCGATGAAGCAAAGAATATTTTATTAAAACCTAATAAAAGTATTTCGGAAGTAGCTTATGAGTTGGGATTTGAATATCCGCAATATTTTTCAAGATTATTTAAAAAGAAAGAAGGTATAAGTCCAACGGAATACAGAGAAAAATATAAACTAAACTAAAATGGAACTATTAAAATTAGCCATAGAGTGGGCAAAAGCTGAAGTATTCTCAACACGTTTCTTCATCTTTTTTGCAATTTTATTTTTAATCGCAAGTGTTGGATTTTGGCAGTTGGGAAAAACGGATTTAGCAAAGGCTTATATCATTCCAACTTTAGTCGCAGGCATATTACTTTTGATAATTGGTAGCGGTCTTAATTACACAAACATTCAAAGAGTTAATCAATTTGAAAAGGATTTTAATTCTGATGTATCTACTTTTTACCAATCTGAAATTGAACGTTCAGAAAGCACTTTAAAGGAATATTCAGTTGTATTTAAAGTAATTCCATTTTTAATAATCATAGCGGCATTATTAATTCTGTTTGTTAATACACCAACTTGGAGAGCAATTAGTATTACAACCATTGCAATGCTAATAGTCATTTTATTAGTTGACGGAACTGCACACTCAAGAATAGAAAGCTACCACAAAGAATTGAAGTTAGTGGATATTCACAATGAAATTAAAAAATAACTACACACAACAATGTGTATAAGCAATAGCGGTTTGAGTGTTAACTCGAACCGTTTTTCCGTATAATTTAAGTATATTTCAATCCGAAAAGTAGTCGCTTAAAATCCGCTGCTGCTCATACACGAGACCGTTAGCAATAATTAAACGAGCAACTTCAAACAGAACCATCTAAATGAAAGAATTTAAGAAATTGAATATTATTATATCGATTTTATTCATAGGATTATCACTATCGTGTACTGATAAAAGTCAAACGAACGAAAACCAAGAGAATATATTATGGAATTTGGAAGAAGAATATATAAAAGCTCATAAAGATGCTGACCACTCAAAAATCTTATCAATGTGGGACGAAAATTTTCTAGGTTGGCCTAGTCGTTTAGAAAATTCTGCGCAAAAGAATTCTGGTTCGGATTATTTGGAAAAATACTTTTCGAAACCAATGCCAACAGAAACAAAATTCCGAATTGAAAAACAAGGAATTCATATTGAAAATAATATTGCAATTCTACATTACCGCTTTCTTCTATTTGAAAGTAGCACCAGAATAACACACACGTGGATAAAAAGAGGAAATAAATGGTATATCCTTGGAGGAATGGATTGGAATGAATAAACCGAATTAAAAAACTATTGCTAACAAAGTACTGTGGTAAAAAACAAGTAAAAAAGCATTAACTTTTCACTAAAGTACTTCGATAAGAATCATCATATATTAAACCAGATTTTGCGATAGCAAAAGCCTGTTTTAGAAGCTTATTACACACAGCTATTAAAGCTAGTTTTTTACTCTTCCCTTTTGCTACAATTCGTTCATAAATATCTCTGCATGCTTTGTTGTATTTACAGGCATTAAAACTGCACATAAATAATAAATTACGAAGCTTTTGATTTCCTATTTTACTTATTCTACTACGTCCATTTACACTGCTACCACTCTTTCTAACTACAGGAGTTAATCCAGCATAACTGCAGAGTTCACTACCGCTTGTAAAACGCTCAAAACCATCCGTAAGAACCACAAGCATCAATGCCGTTTTATTTCCAATTCCTGGTATGCTTTTTAAGCGAGTTAATACATCCTGGTGGACTTCTTTAACTAATACCATCAGTTTATCTTCTAAAGTTTTGATTTCTTTTAAAACGTGTTTTAAGCTTCGTTTAATAGAACTTACAACTGCTTTGCTAGGATTTCCTAAAACGGCTTCACCATGTATTTTATTCTTCAGCATAGTGCTCTGTTTTGTATACACAGAAAGGAGTCTGGTCATTTGAAGACATTCTGTTTGATGTTTGGATTGACCTTCCCAAAGCTTTAAATCTACTTGTTTTGCATATTCACAAATAAGTTTAGAATCACTCTTATCGGTCTTGATCTTAGACAACTTCATCTGGATAAAGCGTTTAACAGCTAAAGGGTTTTCTACTGATACTTTTATCCCTAATTCTAGTAAATAATAGGCCAATTGATAGTGGTAGTATCCCGTGGCTTCCATAACACAATGACTATCCAAATCTAAGAGTTTTGTCAATTTTTTAAAGCCAGAAATTGTGTTTTTAAATTGGTAGTAATTGCCATCTGAATCTGTCACATCAAAAACTAAATGGCTAATATCAATTCCAAAATATTTAATATCTTTATTCATAAGAAAATGATTTTTGAAAGGACGACTACGCGAGTTTCAACGACTTAAAATCGAGGTCTAAAAGCCTCATAGAACTGTACGAAATCTGTGTAGTAAAAGAGAGGGGATTTTCAATGTTGACGAGATCTGTAGTCTCTCCGTATATAATAACCTTATTCCTCTCTTTTGTTCTTTCTAATTTATAGGTATTAATTTAGTGTTTTTATTAAAATGCTAACTTAAGCCGTATATAATTTATTGCTTGGTTCTAGCTTACTTACGAAAATCCTCGCGGATTTTCTATTCGGTTTGTATTTGTTAACTTAGTTGCTTAACCACGCAACAAACCATATACAAAACCGTTGGCAACAATTTTGACCCGTCCTGAATAAAGGCTACATAATTTTAAACATTATGTACAAAAATGACAAAGTAATCAGACGGTATTCAGAACCTTTCAAACTGAAAATTTTAGCCGAACTTACAACCGGTAAACACACAAAGAGCGAACTTTGTAAACTCTACTCCATTGCTCCTACAACGGTCAACGAGTGGATTAAAAAGTACAATCGTAAAGATCTAATGAACACCAGAGTAAAAGTGGAAACAAAAGACGAAATATCTAGAATTAAAGCACTTCAAAAAGAGATTGAACAGCTTAAAAAACTACTGATTAAAAAGGATTTAGATACTTTGGTATTAGATTCATACCTTGAGGTAGCAGCCGAAGACTTAGGCTATAAATCGGTTGCTGAACTAAAAAAAAAGCTAAGTATAAAGCCTTAATTAAAGCCAAAGAGAAATCCAAGGGATTTACATCTTTAACAACTATAACACGTTGTTTTGGACTTAAACGTGATGCGTATTATAAATACAAATCTAGAGCTGATAAGCGGTTAATACAGGAACAACAAATTATAAAAATAGTCAGTAGAAAACGTAAATCCCTTCCTAGAGAAGGTGTGCGTAAACTCATTAGATCGTTAGACAATGAGTTTTACAAAGCCAATCTTAAAGTCGGCAGAGACTCTTTATTTAGCGTACTTAGAAAGTATAATATGCTTACACTAAGAAAGAAAACCAGTGCCAGAACTACAAACTCTTATCATCGTTTTTATAAATACAATAACCTGATAAAAGATATGGAAATTACAAGGCCAAATCAGGTGTGGGTAAGCGATATTACCTACATAAGAACCATTAAAGGATTTTGTTACTTAGCACTAATAACAGATATGTATTCTAGGAAAATCGTAGGATATGACCTAAGTGATAGCCTAGAATTAAAAGGATGTGTCAGAGCTTTAAACAAAGCTATATATCAAGCTAAAAACACAAAGAAACTTGTACATCACTCCGATAGAGGCATACAGTATTGTAGCAATGTATACACGCAAATATTAAAAAGAAAAAAGATAGATATTAGTATGACTGAAGAAAATCATTGTTACGAAAATGCTATGGCAGAGCGGGTAAATGGCATACTAAAAGATGAATTCTATCTTGACCAAACCTTTGATAACGTGGCGCACGCCAAGAGAGCTACAAAAAATGCAATTAATCTATACAACGAAATAAGATTACATTTATCTTTAGATTATAAAACACCTAATATGGTATATAAATTATCAGCTTAAAAACAATTTTAACCTGTAGCCATATTTCAGGACAAGACATACGAAAAATCCAATTCCAAATAAAAAATGAGTAAATATTTATATGACGATTTTATAATCAACCTTTCAAAAAGAATAACTAGCAGATTAAATGAAATTAGCGCAGATTATAACTTTGATTATGGAGATGAATATGAAATTGCGATATGTGAACTTTTAAGAGAATTTTTACCAACTAAATATGGGGTTTGCCGTGGTTTTGTTGTAAATAAAGCAGGTCAAAAATTTGGCGATGATATTATAATTTATGACCAAGTAAGTTTTCCCACCTTGAAATCCTTAAATAAAAATGATTGGGCTCGTAAGGAAAATATTCCGATAGAAGCAGTTTATTGTTATATAGAAGCGAAATACTCTTTGGATATATCAGAAAATCCTAATTCTAACTTATCCAAAGCATTAAAACAAATTAGCGACGTAAAATCATTGGTAAATGAAAGAGAAAAATATGAACTAAATAAATACGACCCTTATCACTTTATTCCTAAACCATTAAATCCAGTATTTGGAATTCCACCATACAGAAACCCTATTTTCAGTTTAATCGTAAGTAGATATGTAAAAAATGGAGACAATAGAATTGAAAATTTAGAAACCATCAAAACACTCATTAATAAATATGTTGAAAAATATAAAGTCACAGAGAATTCACCTGAAGGAATAGTAGTTGGACAAGATAATTACATATTTACCGCAATTAAAAAATATCCAAATAATAATCCGACACGTTTTATAATTCCCTATGAAGAAAATATCTATCAAAGTATGCAAAAAGATTCTAATGCATTGGCAATTGCATTAGTGCATTTATATGCTGGCATAGATTGGATTCGTTTGGACAAAATGCCTTGGGAAGAAATATTTAATGATATAAAAAATAAGTAAAGCGCATAACAAAGTACTGTGGTAAAAATCAAGTAAAAAAGCATTAACTTTTCATAAAATAACTTCCATAGACATCATTTGTATATTAAACATGTTGTTATTTTCACGGTATTCAGGGTGAAAATAGCGTATTAAACACACGATATTTGTAGCGAATCACAAAGAGGAAGTACGTTAAAAGCGCTGTTACAGTTAAAAAGGCGTAGGTAGCATGAATACCTCGTACGAATGGGGTTATTAATCCAAATAATGTGCTTCAATACAAAATCAATATGATTTATAAACAAATTCTGTTACAGTACCCTTTAATCTTATTTTTACTCTTAAACACGTTATGTCTTCATGCCCAAAACACTATGGAATACTCTAATGAAGCACTTCAAGCAAAAAGTAAAACCGAGTTAATAGGCATCGCAACAGCCTTATTAAAAGAAAAGCACCCAGAATACATTTTAAATACCAACGATTTTAATATTCGGGTTTGGAATACTAATTATGGCAGTATAAAAGTAATTTTCACAAGAGCTGTACGATATGTTAACAGTAATACAGCTGTTACTAATTATGACATCTCTATCGATTTAGTTTCAAAAGAAATCCTGCCTTTAGATGATCCAGATTTGCCGTTTTACACGCCTTCTAAAGAGGCAGATAAGACTATTGCCGCTTTAAAGGCAAAAGGATTGTTACCAAAAAGCAACCAGCCAGATGTTGAATATACCATTACAGAAAATACAGCATATCACTTAATATCGTGTTTCGACAATCTTTATGAGATTAACAAAAACTCAATAAAAAACCAAATACACCCTTATTTAAGCAAAACCCTTGTAAGTAAAAAAACGGGAGACACGCTTTATTTTAAAGGCCATAATCCCTTTTACTACCTAAGCCAAATTACATTTAAACATTATTATCAGGAACATTTATTTGCTGTTTTAACAGTAAAAAAATCAGCGGATAACGATGCGATTATTAATATGGCCGTTTCTATACTAAAAGAAAAACAACCTGAACTAAACTTAAATCCTAACGATTATGACATCATGATTTTAGGTAATTATAAAGACCTTATTGTTAAATACAGACGCTTTATTAGGTTTAATACAAGTGATAAAGAAACCGTTTTCGATCTTGCTGTTAATATCATAACAAAAGAAATAAGCCCTTTTAATACTCCTGAAATTGCTTTTTATACCCCAACATCATCCAACAACAAAGCGATTAAAACCCTACAGAAGCTTTTGCCTTTAGAACAAAGTGAGCACATAGAGCATACGGTATCAGAAAACGATAATTATTTTTTTGTGACAAGCATTTATGAAAGCGTTACAAAACACTATTTTATAAGTAAAAAAAACAATGAGATTGTGTGGACTAATGACGCGTTCACGCTACAATTTAATAATCGCGAAGATCTATCGTTACAAGACCATTATAAAAGAATGCATGGTTTGTTTAATGTTACATCAGAAAACAATAAGCCACTGGAAGTTATGACGTTGGCTGTGTTAAATGAAAAACAATTCAGCCCGAATATTAAGCTTGACGATTATAGTATCGGATATAAAATAAATAAAGATGAAGTGGAAGTGACCTTGACTCGGTTAGTTACATTCGTCCCATTAAGACATAAAAACACACCCAACCTAGATTACAACTTAAAGGTTAATCTTGTAGAAAAAACGGTAGCTGAAAACCCTAAACATTTTTATTACCCTACTGATGCGGATCTAGTAACGACTAAATTAATTGAAACCAAATTAGCAGATTTCCTTGAAGGGGCCGATAAAATTTATTATCCTATAGAAATTATTGAAGAACCTGATTTTTTTAATATTAAACATTCAGGCCGTTTTAAATTAGGAGCATACACCAATATAACGTACCGCATGGATAAAAAAACAAAACGAATAGTAGCGGTTATTCCTACTATAAATCCCATATATCCAAACCCCGCAATGCAACCTAGTCCTTATAAAGAAATTAAAGACTAATACACCTGGGTATGAACTAAAAAAATAATTATAGAAACTGTTAACTTTCATTAAGAAAAAAATAACATAATTCCGAAAATATTGTATCTATATTTGGAGAGTGAAAGAAAATGGTAATATAAATAAATTCAATTCAACAATGTCTGTTTTTGGACTCGTGTTGTTGCTTTTGCTTTTACCTTGTAAGGTTAGGAATTTTGTTCAAGCAGAATTAGGGGTTCCTCAAACCAAAGTCTTAAACAAGAGTCAATCTACAATTTCACAATCCAATTGCCAGACGTTTGAGTTTTCTGAAACGATTCAGTCCACTACAAAACCAAGTGTTCAGCAACCTGACGTTCTAATTTCAGAAGCTTTTCATTTTGATCTTACGTCCTATCTATTCAAGCATGCTTTTAAACTTCAAACATCAAGAAACCAAGAGGTTTCTGATGTTCCGCTCTATATTTTATATCAAAACCTCAAGGTCTATTCGTAATTGATTTTCTTAATAAGAAAACGTAAAGCAGCTATTATTTCTGCTATATATCAATCAATTACAAATATCTTAAATGAAATTTCAAGACCAAACACTTGAAGTTAGCTACAAATCTGTAGTTATACTTCGCATTATGCTTAGCCTAATTTTTATAATAGCAAGCACCAATCATTTTTTAAATACCGAAAAAACGGTGAGCAGAATAGAAAATTCCTCAATGGGTTTTATTGGAAATATTCTAGGAACACCAGAAATAGCTGTGATTCTATCAGGAATTGTTATGCTAATTGCAGGCATTTCATTACTTCTTGGATTAAAACGAAAATGGCCTCAATAGTATTAATAGCCGTTTTAATTCCTATTACGCTAACTGTACAAGTTGGACAAATGACAACGCTAGGTCCGCTTTTTAAAAATGTTGCTCTGCTTGGTGGACTTCTTTTTTTTAGTATGAATTCAAACTTAAACATTCAAAAACAATGAAAAATTCAATCTTATATATAACAACACTGTTCCTTTTACTTTGTGGAACATCTCAATTACAAGCACAAGATATTAACTCTAAAAAGAATAATTATGTAGTGCTTTCAAAGAACATTCAACAACTAAAACCTGTTTTGCTAACAGCCAATGAACTGGCTAAAGAAGATGGGAAAAACTATGGTGCATTTTATGTTATTATTTGTGGTAAAACAGAGAATGATATCTCAAATAATTCAGATTTTAATGCCTTGCTAGAAGAAGCAAAAGCCCAAAAGGTGAACGTCTTTGTCTGTGGCATTTCACTGTCGAAATTTAATATAAATCCAGAATCCTTACCGAGTAATCTTGAAATAACACCGAATGGTATTTTATATGGTTTTCAACTTAAAAAGAAAGGTTTTATAACACTTACAATTTAATACATTATGAAAACAGTACATATAAAAAATGATGCAGGGCTCTTGGCTCTAGCATTACGGTTAGTCGTAGGTTGGACGTATTTCTCGGCATTTTGGAGAAGAACCATATTGGCAGATAAACTAGATCCAGAAGTAGCTGGTTACATAGGCGAAAAGTTTAATGCTTTTTTACCGCATGCCTTAGGCATAAAACCTATTATACAATACTTGGTAGAGAACCCAGATGTGCTTTGGATAAACATGGTAATATTTACTATTGTTGAAGGTGTTGTTGGGTTATTTATACTTTTTGGGTTATTTACTCGAATTATGAGTATTGGCGTATTTGGCTTAGCTATGGGAATTCTTTTGGGTTCGGGCTGGATAGGTACAACTTGCTTAGATGAATGGCAAATTGGTGTGTTAGGCATTGCTACCGGATTTGTTTTATTTTTAACTGGAAGTGGTAAATATTCTTTAGATAATTATTTAATGAAACGCAATTTCGCTTTCACCAAAACCAAATGGTTTAATTGGTTAGGTTCGGGACTTTTGCCTATAAAAGACAGTATTTTTCCTAAAGTCGTTTTAATAGGTTCGCTATTTATTTTTGGAATGACATTAATGACCAATCAAGTATTTCATGGCGGACTTTGGGGGACGCTTCATAACAAATCGGTAAAACCAAAACTTGAAATAACGAATGGAGAAATTCAAAACAACACCCTTACTTTTGATGTCTTTAGAACCGAAGGCGTGGATGTGTATGGTTCTTGGGTTATAAGTATTCATTTATATGACCAACAAAACAACTTAATATTAGAATATTCTCAAGAAGATTTAGCAATCTTAAACAAAACAAGTATTTCAAACTACTATGTTGCTAAAGTAAAACCAGGCACACACAGTTTGATTGTGCCTTTAGGTGCAAAAGCAAAACTTAATTTAGAACATGATAGTTTATCAAACTTACCTAAAGGCATATATACGCTTAAAATTACAGACATAAGTGGAGCGTATTGGGTACATCAGATTGAAAAATAGCTAAACCTAATCATGTATTAAAACACAGGGCGTTTGGTGCTAAATCAAACGTCCTTTTTTAGTTATAAAGTCCGCTAAATATAACCGTTAGCACTTAAGAAAAAATAAAAACAATTTGAGGAGAACTCGCATATAAATAATTGCTTAATTTAGAGGTAAATAAAGGGAGTTGAGTGTTTGCTTCGTCTGAATCTGTTAACGCCAGCTCGTTATGCTCGTATCTACCGGGAAATTCTTGTACGCAAACACTCAATTTGAACCTTAAAATCACATTGTACATAATTTAAATTGCCCCATGAGATACATTTTTAAATTCATAGTAGCTTTCACTTTCATTTTCTTTTCATGTTCAGATCAAGAGTCTTCAATAGATAAAACAGATGTAGAAATTAATCAAAAAAAAGTAAGGATTGGAGACACCATAACTGTAACCGGTAAAAATTTAGACATCATTTCACATTTTGCTTTCAATGGTACTCAAGCCAAGTCGTTTCTTGTAAGTTCGGAAGAAATGAAAGTGATTGTGCCTATTATTTATAATGAGGATTTCGATTTAATATCTTACCAAAATCATCAAATCATAGCGTCAACTCCCATGAAACTTATTGGGACTTTCCCATTAAAATCTGGTTTACCCAGTGGGACAATTACGGGTATAAAAATGATTAATGAAGACATTGTTTATATCACCTTAGGTTCTAAATTATACAAAACTACTACTGGTGGATCTGATTGGGATGAAATTAAAGATTTTAATGCTATTATAGCACACATGTATTTTATTGATGAAAATGAAGGTTGGATTGGAATTAATGATAATTTCGATTATTATCTGTATTACACAAATGATGGTGGTGCTAGTTTTACTAAAATATTTGATCGTGGTTTATCTTACTCTCAAATTCTTGGTATACAATTTAGTACGCCAACCAATGGATGTTTAGTGAGTAATGTAGGAGAAATATACCATACAAATGACAATCTTAATTTTGATTTAATTTATAACTTTTCAACAAATCCTGAAGGGGGAAATTATTCTTTTAATAGGTTTAGTTTATCTCATAACCATTTCATTGCTTCAGGTATAAACTACTCTAAAAGTAAATCTGTGCTACTACAAGGCATAAATAATGTTTTTAGCTATACCATTCTAGAAAACGATACCGCTAGTAACACCGGTATTGAGAATATACAGCTTATTGAAGACACGCAAGCGTACATGCTATATAAAGGAAACGCTTATTTTAATAGCAATATACTAAGCGGTAATTGGGAAGATCAGGGGGGTAATCAGGAAATAAGAGATTTTCATTTTATTGATAAAAGTAAAGGCATTGGGATAACAGAAACTATAAGTCAATTCCATAAAAGCCATGTTGTTTATGAAACTTATGATGGGGGAAAGACTTGGATAAACGAATATAGTTTTAGAAATTACGAGTATAGTACACATATCGATTTTTATAATAATACGGGGTTTATTACTGGAATAGATGGGAAGATTTGGAAACACATATTCGAATAAATACATACTACAAAGCCTGTAATTCATACAACATTTAGAGCTTAATTCACCTTTAAGTGATTTTAAACCTGCTGCATAAAATCTATCCGATTGAGTACACTGTCCTAGATTATTCTCTTTTAAAGTGGTTGCTTACGGAATTAACACTAATAAAATCAGTGTTTTAAGGTGATATATGCCTATATTTAAGATGAATAAAAGGCGTTAAGACGCACCAACAGAACCCGCCAACCCATGATAAGATTCTTTAGAAAATTACGCTACGACCTTATGGGAATACACAAAAGTACTAATCATACTTCGCCATTAGTACGGTATTTAAAATATGCTATCGGTGAAATAGCGCTTGTTGTTATAGGTATTTTGATTGCACTATCCATTAATAATTGGAATGAACATAGAAGAACAAGTAATAATCAAGACACCTATTTAATTCTACTTAAAAAAGAAACACTTAATAATATAGAGGAATTAACAAAGGTAAAAACTAGAGTTAATGAGATGCTGAAAGCACAAAAAAAAACTTGTTCATATTATTGATATAAAAAGCGACACATTATCAGAAAAATATTTCGATAAGATATTAGCACTTGCTTTCGGACCTAAAACTAAATTCACCCTAGAAAACAGTGTATTTTCAGAATTAAAAACTACAGGAGAATTAAAGAACATTACTAATGAGAAAATAAGAAAAATGCTAGTTGGATTGGAACCACTTGTACACAGAGTAAAGGAACAAGAAGACAATGTAATTATTGCAAATGAACAAGGGAGAGAAGTTTTAATAGATGTCGGTAATATGGCTTCAATGATTACTAGTGCTGGTGTAGATGTTCCTAATTTATTTAATGAACAGGCTACTAATTTATCTATGCTGAATAACAGTAGGTTCAAAAATATTATTGCCATTTATATAGCAGAAACCGAGGTTAGTATTAATGAAAATTATCCAGCATTAGAAAAGCATTTAAATGTTCTAAATACCATGTTAGATGAGGAACTAGACTAAATGAATAATAACTAAAACATATCGAAAAGATAAACATAGCACGACCAAATATATTAGCGACGGTTAACACAAAACTCATGAATTGGCTTGTTAAATTACTCCATGAATAGTAGTCATAAGAAATGGTTTTATTTGTAAGCATTAGTTTACTATGCTGTAGGAATAGCAAAGATATTATAACGCCTAAATAAGCCATATATTCAGATGGGCTTCGAGTCATCTTCGGCTTTTGTTCGGGAGATGATTTCGTTTATAAAAAAGCATTAAAATTATACCCGAATCTCTATCGAACATGACTCGAACAAGACTCGAACAAAACCCCTAGCAAAAACGGGTTCGATTCTGGGGTGAAAACGGACTTTTTTTTAAGAAATTTAGACTGATAGTAGGCAGTAAAAACTAAAATTTTAGTCCGCTTTTTTCATACCATATGAAATAGTAGATTTTGTAGGACAATGTTATAGGTGCTAAGCTTAAAATCAGTACAAATTAGCGATGTTTTGTAGGTTAAGTGTGTTTGGTTGTTCTCCTAATTGTAGTGTTCTAGAAGTGTTAGAGAACGAATAGTAGAGCGGAAGTAAACCAAATTAGTTGTATTTGTAAGTAAGTGTTTTTTATATATTTTGGTTTAGTTACGTAATTCTGAATTATATATATCTTATATTTGAGTGTGTATCCTGTTTAAATGCAATATATTAACACTGTAAAATGTAAATGTATGGAGGACTTGATTATTATACATTAAGACTTTTAGACAAACTTGGTTTGCTAATTTCGTTATAAACTCACGATACTTTCTCTCTAATCATGATATTTTAGTATAACATAACACCATTTTAAATATGAATTACAACATTAAAACCGGAATCATAATTTCTACAATTTTAATTTTATTATCAATGTTATCTTTGCAGTATAAAATAGTAGGGGCACAAACTGTTATAGATGTCTTTATAATGTCAGCTTTTATAGTAAACCTGTCCTTGATTTATAAAATCTTTCAAAAACAGAACAAGACTGAAAAATAAAAAACGGTCTAAAATAACTTATAGCTTCAGTTTATAATATACCAGTATATATTAGTTACTAATGTGTGTTGAAGCTTTGAACTGTTGTGCTTAAAAGTTGTTGTATTTGGTTACGATATATTTACGCAACCCTACAACAAATTATATACAAACCCGTTTGCTGCATTTGAAATCATTAAATAAAAATTATGATACTATCTTCAGTATTTATTATTGTAGGCTTTGCGAGTTTAATTTTTGGCGCAAATTGGCTAGTTGACGGTGCTACGTCATTAGCAAAAAAACATCATATTTCTGATTTAGTAATCGGACTCACCATTGTGGCCTTCGGAACGTCTGCCCCCGAATTGGTTGTTAATACTGTGGCGTCATTTCATGGGCATTCAGACATCGTCTTTGGAAATATTATTGGAAGCAATAATTTTAATTTGTTTATCATACTTGGAATCGCAGGTTTAATCTATCCCATTACAGTTCAGTCATCTACAGCTTGGAGAGAAATTCCAATTTCCTTACTTGTAGCCTTATTGCTTTTTGTACTAGCTAACGACTTTTTTAGTCATCAGCTTCCTGAAATCTCTAGAGTTGATGGAGTACTTTTATTGGTGGTATTTATTTGCTTTTTGTATTCTATTTTTAAGCAGTTGAAACAAGACCCCATTGAAGCTATTAGTTACGAAAATAAATCTAATTTTAAGATTTGGAGTTTGGTAATATTGGGTATTGCAGGACTCATAATAGGAGGGAAGTTAGTTGTAGACCATAGTATAGATATAGCAACGAAACTAGGCGTGAGTCAAAAAATAATAGGATTAACCATAATTGCTGCAGGAACTTCGCTTCCAGAACTAGTTACATCGGTAGTTGCGGCTTTAAAAAAGAATAGCGATATCGCTATAGGAAATGTTATTGGCTCTAACATATTTAATGTGCTATTAATTCTTTCTATAAGCGCGTTTGTACATCCCATAACTTATAATCCGAATTTTAATCAAGATTTGTTCATCCTAATAGGTGGAACTGTGTTTCTAATACTAGCCATGTTTACAGGAACACGAAAAAAACTTGACAGATGGGAAGCCTTTATATTGTTAAGCTTTTATGTTATTTATACCAGTTATTTAGTGATGAAAGAAATTTAATAAAGCTAAACATACTACCTGCTTATCGGTTTAATGTTTAGTAAGTGCATATTAAAATTAGGTTTAATTTCATTTCATTTGGTAACATTTAGAGATATCAGGTGTTTTATCTTATTTTTATTTGATAGATTTAATATCTAAAACACCTTAGTTTCTAATAAACTCAGACTTAAGATGAACAAAAGGGGTGATACCAAATAGAGCCCTGACATTTAAATGATGTACTGTTTTAATACAACCAATGCATCTTCAGCAATCAATATTAAAATAGATAATATGTGGTTGAAACGTTAAAAGGTAAGTGTATTACAACAGTACAGATATAAAACCGATTATAGAAAAGTTATGATGTAACAACCAACAAAACATGAACACTATTAGAACACAACTGACTTTATTTATTGAAGTTTCACAAGAACACATTGAAACAGTAAGAGCCACATATAATCCAGAGCAATACAAATTAATTTCTGCACACATTACGCTGTGTCGCGAAGACGAGTTAAAACCCTTTGATGAAATTATTGAGCGTTTAAAATCCATGTATTTAAAACAACCTCTCCGTATTACCTTAGGCGCTCCCGAACGGTTCGCAAACGGAACAGGTGTTTTTTTACCCGCGACGGGACCTAATATTGAGTTTAAAACTTTAAGAGAAACAATCTTGGGTACAAAGCAGATTAATGAACACTATCCACATGTAACTTTAATGCATCCACGTAATTCGACCTGTACAGATCCAGTATTTTCAGAAATTAAAAAACATAAATTCCCAACCGAATTATATTTTCATAAGATTAGTGTCATAGAACAAGTGCAAGATGGACCATGGCAAGTGTTAGATGACTATTATATTGCCGATAGAGTCGTTATTTAAATGTCATTACTAATTCAGAAATAGGATGCCCTGTCATCCATTTAAAGCAGTAGAGATTCTAATATACTCATCACTTTTATAGTGTTAATCTTAAATATATTGACTAAATTTGAGATGCATAATTATTTTACACATGGCAGCCTATCACTTTTATTATACTACAAGAAAACCTTTAGGGGTGGCGCTGTCATTATCGTATTTACATGACGATATTTTTTTAAAAAATTCAAAAGAGTTTATTGATTAATCCCTGTTCCGACTCAAGGCAGGGCTACATTTAAATATTCTCAAAATTTCAATCTTATTTTCTTCTTATTACCATTTTAGCACTCAAAAAGAGGCGCTCAATATTATGCGCGCGGTTTTGAGTGATTGAGTCAGAACGACATGGTATGAGGAAGGCGATTCAAAAAAAAATATTATGTCAGAAAATGTAATTTTAACCACAGGAATTTACGATATGATAAAAGATCATATCCGAAGAAAAAAAGTAAGCAAACAAGAAGAAGCACTTTTACTTTTAGAATTAAAAAACGCCAAACAAGTCCTTAGACGCGACTTACCAAATAATGTTGTTACGGTAAACCGACGTGTAAAAATTAAAGACCATACAGATAATAAAGAAAAAGAATACATGTTTGTGGCAACCACCAAAACAAATAATAAAAAAGGAAAATTATCTATTTTATGCGATGTTGCGGTGGCCACTATTGGTAGACAAGTAGGCGATATTATACATTGGCCTTTTAAGGATGGAGAACGAAAATTAGAGATTCTAATGGTTGAAACAATTTAACCATCCACACAATAGAAAAAGAGTCTTTGCTAACCTAAGTAAAGGCTCTTTTTGTATTTTAATGTAAATCTTACCAATCCTATTGTTTTGGAACAAAGATTATTTGTTAGCGAAAGTCAAGTAGGTGAGAAACTAAAAAAAAGAAATATTGATTTTAAACCTAATGATAATTTGCTGAGTGTGTTTTTGCAGCTCATCTAAGTTCATGAATCTGAACGAATTTTAAACTTCTTATGGATGATAATTAGAAAATCACTTATATATTCGTAATACAGAAATCCTTCAGTAAAAATATGCGTCTCTTAATTTATACTTGCTTAATACTCGTGTCTCAAATGGGATACGAGTATTAAAAGTTTCTGAAGTTGCTTCGGCTCATGAGCTTATGAATGTATTATTTGGAGACCATGACGATTTAATGGTGAGTAACGTAACCCTATGGAACTAAGTCAATAGACGTGTAGAAATTATATTTAAAAAAAACTAAAACAAACCTCGTCTGCAGGTATCAAGATTTTAATAAAAAAAGTTTTAAAAAAGTACTGTAATAGCACATTCATAATATGAAAACATTAATTACATCCCTTTTTGTTTGCTTGGCTTATACCTGTTTTTCGCAATCGAAGACCTTAGTTATTCTTGACCAAGCGTCTAAAGCACCTATAGATTTGGTACAAGTATATTACCCTGGTTTAGATATTGGAAGCATTTCTAATGCAGACGGTAAACTTAAACTACCTTTATTAGAACATGACATTGTGATTTCGCATATAAACTATATTGAACAGACCATGCCTTTTAATCGTTTTAAGGAGAACGACACTATATATCTAAATCCTAAAAACAATCAATTAGACGAAGTTGTTATTTATAACTTAAATTTAAAACAGAAGTTTAAAGACATTTTAGAACACAGTTATTTAAAAAAATACGCCACCGACAAGGTAATACACAGCAGCACATACAAAGAAACGTTTAGTGTAAACGATTCGTTATCAAGGATTTTTCAGGCACAGTTAGATTGGTTTAGTAAAAATTCACTGTTTAAATCGAATAGCCCAATAGACAAACAAAATATAATCAATTTAGAATCGGTAGATTATTCTAAAATAAAAACGCTTGATAGTTCTATAGCCACTACAAAAGCAGCATACGTAGAGAATAAAATATTCTTTCAGTTTATGCATTTAAATTTACTTTTAGAGCTACTCATTAATTTAACCGAAGATTATGAAATCGAAACTATAGAGCATAACAAACATACCAATACAGTATATTTTAATGCCGCTTTAAAGCAAAATGGTGAGCTGATTTACACGCATGATAAGAGTTTAATTGTTTTCGATAAAGATTATAAAGCTATAAAACAGTTAAAGTTTAATATGGTTTATAACACCGATTTTGAAGATGATATTTCAAGGATTAATAATATACCCTACAAAAAGAAAACGGACTATCATAGTATGGAACTTTCTTTTCATACGTTAAAAAACGGAAAATACTCTATAAGCTACTATATTTCAAAACTTAATGCCGTTATTGTTACAGAACACAATACCGATTATATTGTTTCTGAACAAAGTTTATTCGTTACTAAAAGTCGAGTAGGTGAGAAACTTAAAAATGGAAATATTGATTTTTATACACCTCTTTTTGAAAATATACCTAAAAGCTTAAATACTAATGATGTGAAAATATTATTAACCACTACTGAAAAAGATTTTTTAAATAAGTCGTTGTAGCTAAATATGACTTTAACAAACACATCCCGGAAATAAAAGGCTGGTACTGAAATTTATACAGGTTTAAAATCCATATTCTATTGTAGTTAAAGTATAATTTGTTATAAATCAGATTACAGATATTTAAAATTGCGTATTTTAGTTTTTATAATTATCTACATGTGCTGTTTGTGTGTTGGTTTTTATTCGTTGCATTGTCTTGACGAACACTAGCACAATTGGGTATTTAAACTGTTGCTAATTATTAAAAATCTATAGCTATGAAAAAAATATTAGTCTTATTGTGTCTTACTATTTTTTCCTTTGGCTGTAAAAATAAAGGGATTGTATATAATGATCCTATTCCAGAACACGACAGTTTAACTATAAGCTCCTCATATGTTAACGAAGACCGTGTTATTAATGTTTGGACACCACCAAACTACGATATGTCTACAGACCGTTTTCCTGTGCTATATATGCCAGACGGTGGGATTAAAGAAGATTTTCCGCATATAGCAAATACGTTAGCAAAACTCATAGCTGCACAACAGATTCCACCATATATTTTAGTGGGTATTGAGAATACAAACAGAAGAAAAGATCTTTCTGGCCCTACAGACGTTGAATACGACTTAACCATTGTACCTCATCCTGGAGGTTCAAATAACTTTAGAGGCTTTATTAAAAATGAGCTCTTTACAGAAATAAATAAAAGATATCGTACACAAGACAAACGCGCTATTATTGGAGAGTCTGCCGCAGGAATTTTTGTGATTGAAACCTTTCTTTTAGATAATGCTATGTTTGATTATTATATCGCTATGGATCCTGCCTTATGGTATAATGAGCAGTATTTGGTTAAAAATTTTGAATCCTTGGCAAAAGACGATTACGGACAACAAAAGAAACTGTGGTTTGCTGGATCTGATGCTGTAGACATTGCGCAGCATACGAAAGCGCTTAATGAAACATTAAAACAATTGGATTTAGGATTGCAATGGAAATACTCAGATGAGCCTAACGAGCAACATAACACGATTTTTAGAGCTACTAAAGAAAAAGCTATGATATGGGCGTTGAATGAATAAATACAGTAGTATATCAAATTTAAAATGCATTCATACATTATGAAAGGTTAGCGTCTGTAACCTGAAACTAAAGGTGTTTAAATTAAAAAGTTTCACTAGTCTTATCAATTCATCCTTGTTAAATGACGATTGAGAATCTTAAACTTCTAAAAGCAGTAGAATAATCGGAAATTTGAACTGATAAATTTAATACACATGGAAGAAACGATTAAGATTTTAATCTACATACACGCTTTTTTAGGTGGTATAGGATTAATTACTGGAGTTTGGAGTGTTTTAGTTAAGAAAGGAAGTCTGATGCATAAAAAGATGGGAAAAATATTCTCAATAGGAATGATAGGCAGTACTCTGATTTCTATACCAATCTCTTGGTTGCCTAATCATGAAAATCTTTTTTTATTTTTAATTGGTTTATTTACAATATATCTTGTTTTGGCAGGAAATAGAGCGTTAACGTTTAAGACTAAAGACAAAGCAGATTGGATTGATAAACTTATTTCTGGAAGTATGTGTTTCTTCTCGTTTGTTATGATCAGTATTGGAACTTACGGCTTAATTCGGGGCAATTCGCTTAGCGTGTTATATCTGTTTTTTGGAGGTTTCGGTTTGTTATTATCAATTAAAGATTTCATCTTTTACAATACCCCAAAACGATTTAAACAAGCTTGGCTAATATCTCATATTGGTAAAATGATTGGTGCTTTAATTGCATCGATTACGGCTTTTATAATTGCTGGTTTAGGCATCGGACATATAATCGCTTGGACTGTACCTACAATTCTAGGCAGTATTTATATTATATATTGGAAACGAAAAGTCCGTAGTAAAAGAGTTGTAAAGCGCACTTTAAACTAACCTATTAAATCGCTTTGTAACATGGTAATAAATAGTATTATTTATATTTAAGTAACATTGGGTAATCTATTTAAAAACAAACGAGTAGTTAAAAGATATGGAAAGTAATTCAATATATGCATGTAAGATTGAAAAGTCGAAAATTAATAACAATTATACGGTCTGATTACCCGAGCAACCAGATTATGTGCTTGTCGAGGAATTATGTGATACGTATAGATTACATCAAGGCACGGTTTTGGAAAAGCTCTTTAAAACTGCAGCGCGAGATAAAAACTTAGATGTTTCTGAAGTTTACTTTCAGCCTGAAGGCGATGTATTTGTGTCGTATACCCGTGATTATGACGTAGCAGTAAAAATGAGTGCTGTTTTAAACACACTCATTTCAAATGATGATTATCTAACGTTTGTTATCAGTCAAACGTGTTCTTAATAACACCTAATTACATTGTATTAATACTTTACTTTTTTGCATTACCTAAAAAAGTAACATAAACGACTTAGCATTAAGCTGTTTAACCGCTCTATTATTACAGGACGATAAGTCGTTTATGTTCTGCTTGTATATTATAAGTCTTAATCTACCCAAATGGTTTTGGTATTCACAAACTCTTTAATGCCGTAACCAGAAAGCTCACGACCGAATCCACTGGTTTTTATACCACCAAAAGGGAGTCTTGGGTCGGATGCCACTAGCTTATTTACAAAACAACTTCCTGCTTCTAATTGTAAGGCTATTGTTTCACCTTTCTTCTTGTCGCTTGTAATCACACCTGCACCTAAACCAAACTTAGAGGTATTGGCTAATGCAATAGCATGTGCTTCATCTTTAGCACGGATTACAGACGCTACCGGTCCGAATAACTCTTCGGTAAATGCTTCCATACCATCTTCTAAATCCGCTAAAATAGTAGCAGGGTAGTAGGCTCCTTTCTGTTTAGGGATTTCACCACCTAAAATTAATTTACCACCTTGAGCGATGGTTTTTTTAACTTGTTCATGCAATTCATCTCGTAAATCCAAACGGGCTAAAGGACCGTAATATGTATTTTCATTTGTAGGTTCTCCCATTTTGGCGCCCTCCATTTTCTCTTTATATAACTTTAAAAAATCATCGTATATTTTATCTAAAACAATAATACGTTTCGCAGCGATACAAGTTTGTCCGTTATTTTGTAAACGTCCAAGTGTTGCTAATTCTACAGCCTCTTCCAAGTCGGCATCGTCTAAAACAATATAGGCATCATTTCCGCCCAATTCTAATACCGTTTTCTTTAAGTTTTTACCAGCTATGGAAGCAACAGATTGCCCTGCAGGACCACTACCTGTTAGCGTTACGGCTACAATGTGTTTATGTTCAATAACAGCTTCAATAGCATCTGATTCTACATTTAAATTAGAAAAAATGCCTTTTGGGAACCCTGCCTTAATAATAGCAGCTTCAATAGCAAAAGCACACCCTTGCACATTAGAAGCATGCTTTAAAACTCCTGTGTTTCCCGCCATAAGCGCAGGTGCTAAAAACCGAATAGCTTGATAGAATGGGAAATTCCAAGGCATAACAGCCAATACAACACCTAGAGGTTGAAAGGTCACATAACTTTTTTCGGCTTCTGTATCTACTGAAGTGTCTGCTAATAAATCTTTAGTATTGTCTGCGTAATACCGACACACCCACGCACATTTTTCAACCTCTTTTCTGGATTGAGCAATAGTTTTTCCCATTTCTGAAGTCGCTATTTGGGCATAATGTTCAGTGTTCGTTTCAAATTCCTCTGCCAGTTTATGCATTAATTGTGCACGCTCATCTAAAGAAGTTTGTTTCCAAGTTAAATAGACTTGATGCGCGTCTTCAATTTTAGACATCGTTTCAGATGTGGTTAAACGCTCATATTCCGCTATTTTTTCTTCAGTTGCAGGGTTTATTGAAATTGATGTATTCATGGTGTTTAAGATTTTAATTGTTCTGAAAATTCTTTAATAAGTACATTTAAGATTTCATGATTTAACGAATAATCGATAGCTAAATCGATAACGTGAATGCCTTTAGCATGTAATGCGTTGTTTAATGCTGTTTTAAATGCGGCTACCGAATCTGGTTTGTATCCAACAGCACCAAAACTTTCAGCTAATTTAACAAAATCTGGGTTGGTATATTCCAATCCGTATCTAGGAAAACCTTCGTCTTCTTGTTTCCACTCAATCATGCCATACCCATTATCATTTAAAATAATAACTACAAGATCTAATTTTAGTCGAGAGGCGGTTTCAAGTTCTTGAACATTCATCATAAAGCCACCGTCTCCATTTATAGAAATCACCTTTTTATCAGGTTTTAATGCTTTAACCATCATTGCCGACGGCAAACCAGCGCCCATAGTCGCTAAGGCATTATCTAAAATTAATGTGTTTTGTTTATAGGCTTTGTAATTTCTAGCAAACCACAATTTATACATCCCATTATCTAAAGTTACGATACCGTCTTGCGGTAAGGTTTCGCGTACTATTTTTACTAAACGTTGAGGAAGTATAGGAAAACGGTTATCGTCTTCGTAGGTCGTTAAGTGCTTACACACATTATCTTTAACCCGAAGGAAAAACGTATTATCCCAAGACTTTGCGACTGGTTTTAAAGCTTCTGTAAGCTGATTAACACTGCTAGCAATATCTCCTATAATATTTAAATGAGGGAAATACAGCTGATCTATTTCTGCGGCAAAATAATTAACATGAATCACCTTTTGGTTGCGTTCTGCTTCCATTATAAATGGAGGCTTTTCTATGGTATCATGCCCTATATTTAATATTAAATCCGCTTGATTCACGGCTTCATGCAGAAAATCGTCGTTAGACAATGCAGCAGTTCCTAAATATAACTCATGACGTTCATCAATTATACCTTTTCCCATTTGTGTATTAAAAAACGGAATTTCTAATGTATCTACAAATTCAGTAAGTGCTTTACTCGTACGGTTCCTATTAGCCCCAGCTCCAATAAGTACTAAAGGTTTGGACGCTGATTTTATTAGAGACACAGCTTGTTGTATCGCTTTTAAATCGGCTATAGGTTTTCTGTCGTTTACAACATCAAACACTCTGAGTTCGTCTAACTCTTCTTGAGCGATATCTTCCGGTAGTTCAATATGTACTGCACCTGGACGTTCTTCTTGCGATAAGCGAAACGCTTCCCGAACCATGGAAGGGATATGATTGGCATGTGTAACTTGCTTGGTATATTTGGTTAAGGGTTGCATCATTTCTACGACATCTAGGATTTGAAACTTCCCTTGCTTGCTTTTTTTAATCGGTTTCTGCCCTGTAATCATAAGCATGGGCATCGCACCTAATTGTGCATAGGCTGCAGGCGTCATTAAATTTGTTGCGCCTGGTCCTAAAGTCGATAAACACACCCCTGGTTTCCCGGTAAGACGGCCATAAGTAGCTGCCATAAACCCGGCACCTTGTTCGTGCCGGGTAAGTATGAATTTAATCTGTTCTGATTTCCTGATGGATTCTAGAATATCTAAGTTTTCTTCTCCTGGAAGTCCAAAAATATATTCGACTCCTTCATGTTCTAATGCTTTGACAAAGACATCTGAGGCTTTCATTTTAGTGTTCATAATGGTATGTTTTAGTAACTATTATGATTCTGAAGCTCCTGAATTTGCTATGTTTTCTAAGGCCTGAGAAATGGTTTCTAAAGTGTCATCATTATCATCTACATCATGACGTTCTGCTAAATAAAATGGGTCATTATAGATAATATGCACTTTACCCTCAGCATCTTGATATACTAACATTTTTTGAGGTAAATCTAAAGCCATGGTTCTAGATTCATTCATTAAAGGTGTTCCTAAAACGGGATTTCCGAATATAATAAGTTTTGCTGGCATTAACTCCATACCAATACTTTCGGCATTGGCTTGATGGTCTAATTCTGCCATGATGCTTATTGGCTCTAGATTATTTAAGGTGTTAATGATGTTGTTATAAGTGGTATCAAAATCATTTGAACTAGCAACAGAGACAATACCTTTTGAACCTTCATTTTCTATAGGATTAAGAACAACAGCCTCACCGGTTGCAGACTCTACAATATTCGCTAGAGCATTTTCAATCATTTCGGTAGACGATACTGTTCCTAAACTGTGTCTGTTGATGATATAATCTACAGAATTATAAGTTACAACTGTATGATTATCTTCATCTGTATAGACGCTAATACGTTGCGGAAGATCTAAACCCGCCTGAATATTATCTTGCATAAGTGGTGTCCCTAAAGCTGGGTTTCCAAAATACACGGTTCTTGTATAATCTAGACTTAAACCCGCGTTTTGAGCATTTGCAGAATGATTCACTTCAGCAACAATTCCAATATTATCATTGGCATTTAAAGTCGCAGTAATCGCATTATATATGTTGGTGGGGTCTTCATTAGTTTCTGAATACCCAATTCCGGCTGTTTCAGGAGTGTCGTTATCGGGGATTTGTGTCGATTTATCATCGTCGCTATCGCAAGATGTAATTAGTAATAGTGCACTAAAAAATATGGATGTAAGTGTTAATGTTTTCATGGTATCTATTTTTAATTACACGCAATGTAAGGAAGCTTGTATTTAATTATTAGCACTATCACTGATAAAATTGACGTGATAACGCACCATGTTCTTGAGGTGTTCTAATACTTATAATTCAGGAACTAAGATGCTCTTAATGGCTTGAAACAGATAAAAGCTACTGTGTAAAATAGTAAAAAGACCAAGTACCACGTATTGCTCACCAAGTCTAAGTAATTTAAACCTTGATTAGAAAAACTAAGAATCATTAATACTTGAGCACCATAGGGCAATACCCCTTGAGAAATACATGAAAAAATATCTAAAATAGAGGCAGTTCGTTTATTATCTAATTGATATTCGTCGTTAATGGTTTTACTAATCGGACCAGCAATAATGATGGATACTGTATTATTAGCAATGGCCAAATTGATGGCACTGACTAAGGTGGCGATTCCAAATTGTGCCGATGTTTTGTTTTTTATGCGTTTTTTAATATTGACTAAAATATAATCGATACCACCATGCTTTTCAACTAATGCAGCTAAACCTCCAGTAAGTAGCGATAATAGGAATATCTCGGTCATGTTTGTAAATCCGGTATAGGTGATATTAGTGGCTTCAAGCAATGTAAAATCGCCATACATTAAACCTAGAACCCCTGCAGATACACTGCCTAAAAGCAAGGTTACAAACACATTAACACCTACTATTGAAAGTATAATTACAAGTATGTAAGGCACTATTTTTATAATGGTGTAACTCTGAACAAGCAATGTTGTATTGTCATCAGATTTTAAGTCCAAACCTTGAAAAATTAAAACGGCAATAGTTAGTAATGCAGCAGGTAACGCGATTTTGATATTCTGTTTGAATTTATCACTCATTTTACAACCTAAAGATTGTGTTGCTGCAATGGTGGTGTCGGAAATCATAGATAAGTTATCACCAAACATACTGCCTCCTAATAATGCTCCACACAGTATGGCTAAATCGGCATTACTCTTTTCTGCAACACTAACTACAATAGGTGCTAGCGCGACGATAGATCCCACGGAAGTTCCTGTAGACACCGATAAAAAACCAGCAATAATAAAAATACCGACATAAATATATTGAATCGCTATATAGTCTAATCCTAGATTTACAATAGCATCTACACTACCAGTTGCTTTAGCAATGGCTGCAAACGCACCAGCGAGTAAATAGATTAAACACATGGTTAAAATCTTATAATCGCCACACCCTTTTAAAAGTGTTTTTATTTTAGAATCTATTGATTGTCTAAAGAGCAGAAAGGCTGCAATAATTCCTATAATTACGGCTATAGGAGAGGGTAAAGCGTAAAAATCGTCTTTATAAATACCAACGCCTAAAAATGTAAATACAAATACGAATAGCGGTATTAATGCTGAAAATTTAGGAGTTCCGGAGTTACTGTTTGCCATTATAATTAATTTTAAGAGACTATAGTAGCAAATAAGTAGAAAGATGAGTTAACATGTGTTCCAAGTAATTGGCTTATCTATTTAGCACCTTGCTCGTTATTGCAGGTTGCTATCTCTTGTCTTGAGATTCTTGATAATTATTTTAAGGGCGCAAAAGTATTTGTTTTAATCAGAAATACAGCTTTAAAATCTGTTAATTTTTTTAATGAATCAATCAGGTGAATAAAAAGAAAACTATGTAATTATTAGTCTTTAACATCTATAGTCTTTTTTATAACCACATGTTTTCCTGAAAGCGTGAAGCCTTCTAACACTATTTCGTAAGTTCCTGTTACACTTGAAGTGTAAAATTCGATATTTTTGGAATTAGTATCCATTACTAATTTAGGCAGCCATAAGAGTTGTTTTCTATAATCTGGAATTCTATTAAAAGCGGTTAGTTCTGTATCGTATTTTGGTGAATAAAAAAGTTTAGAATTAAGTGGAGCATCAAGATTGAGGTATATTTTATTATCAGCGTTACCTTCTAATACAAAATCTCCATTTTTTGTTTTAATATCTATAATTCCATAATAAACACTAGGACCATAAAAATAAGTGTCGCTTAAAATACTTATGCGTTCTATATTTCTAGCATCGTAATTCATAATATCTTCATTATTCTGAATTAATATACCATCAAAAAGCACCAAAGGATCGTAACCAGAATAATAACTTGTTTGGTCTTCAAGTACTTTAAATTTAAGGGAGCCTTTGCTTTTTCGAATAGCTCCAGATTGAATGATTTCGACAAAAGTTTCTTTTAAAGTTGGGAATCTCTTGTAATCATCTAATACGTATTCAACATCTGGCTCAACATAAAACAAAGAAGAAGGTAGCCTATTTATTATACTATCTTTTTTAGAGTTAAAATATGCATTCTCTATTTGGGTATATTTACTTGTAGTTGTTAACCAATCTTTTAAATTTGGATTTAAATACACAGATTCAAAGCGAAGATTAGTAAAATCGTAAACTTCTGGATTATCTAAAACAATTTTGTATTCACTGTTCGTTGTTTTATCTATAACTTGTATTAATACATCTGTGCTCGTATAATTCTCAGATAGACTAAAATAAAAGCGACCTGAATTGTTTGTTTTTACATTCTTTAATATAAACTCTTTACCTGGAATAGAAAGAGAAACAACAGCATTTCTTACCAAAGAATCATTCGATTTATTTTTAACAGTCCCTGATATAATTTCTCCTCTTAATTCAGGTAATGTATTAGAACTATCAATTAATTTTATAATATTTTCACCTTCAACTGTTGAGTTGTTTTTAATTTCTAATGGGGATATTTTTCTTACCGATAAAGCATAATTTCCATTGTATAAATCTACGTTGTTCGTTGTTAAACGAATAGAAGATAAACGCCTAGGTTTTAAACTTTCCGAATTAGTTTCTATTGTAATACCTGTAGGTTCTATTGGTTTAGAATTTACAGCGCTATTTTTAGATTTTGAAATAGCTATAGATTTGGTGTCTTGTATATTAGAATGTTTTAAAAATGGATTTATAATATAGACATCACTAATAAAAACAGCATCTTCATTTTTCATCCATTTTGTATACGCAATGAGTTTGTATTGTCCTGTTTCAATATCAGCAGGAATAAAATAGTCGCCAGACCCGAGCCCCTCATCTAGTTTTAATTTATGGTTAAAAAGGAAGTCTCCATCTTGTCCAATTAATTCTACATATCCAATCTTACTTATACTACTTGGTTTATTGTTTTCAATTAAACTGTAAAAGTTATAATATAAGGTTTCACCAACCAAAAATGTATTCGCATTATGACTTAGATGTACTGTTTCTCTAGGAATTGCATCTAATGTATTAACGTTGACTTGCCCGTAAACAAGAATATTTAAAAAGCACAATAGTATTGTAACTTTTATAGTTTTATGTTTTATTAATCTTCCCAAAATTCTGGTTTTATACTGGTTCCAAATACTGAACAATCCATACAGTTTCGCTTTGCAACGGTGTAAATCGTCGAATCATCGGGATGATCGTATACTGTATATTGACTTGATAAATAATTATATAATTGAAGAGACTGATTGTCGTCGTCGTCGGTTTCAGATTTGTCAAAGGTTTGTGCATCGCAATCAATGATATATGGAGGAATATCAATGCCGATATCTTTATAATTGAAAAATATTCTTTTAGAATCTACTGTAGACACATCAAAATATCCTATAACCTTTTTGTTTTCATTTGTAGTAGAACTAATATTTCCTTGAATAAATCCAGGTTGATTATCTAATAAAACACTATCGTCACCTTGAAGTTCTTTTAAAATCCTGTAAAAATTATAAGCATTTGCAGATTGCACATACTGCCTAACTAAAATACTATATCTGTTTTTAAAAACACTATAATTGTTATGACTTGTAAAACGAATAGGAAAACTTACAATTTGATCGCCTGTAACCACATCTTTATTTGCTAAAATAATTCCTGAATAATTTGTTGGATAACATATTTCTTGCATTTCGGGATTTGGAAAAATAGAGACATCATAATGTATTGTACCATCGAACCCCTCTATAACATTTATTAACTTGCTATCCATACCTGTGTAGTAAGGTGCAATTAGCTTGTATGTTTCGTCGTATTCATATCTAAAAAATTGTGCATCGCCTAAATTGTTGTTAGTATCTACAAAAATTTGCACACCATAATCGTCTCCTAAATTTACTAATTCGGGATACAAATTATCTATAGAAGCTTCACTTGGTAAAAGCTCTTCTGTAGAGACATATTGTGTGCCGTCGGTAGTATTTATTATTAACTGATAGGTGACATCTTTTAAAGCTTGAAACTCTAAATTGGATACATACACACCGTTACCAGTATCTTGAAAAACATACTCGTTGTTTTTGCTATCTAATATTTTGACATCGGCATTTTCTTCTACAATAACATCACTACTTTCAAGCCTAAACGTTCTAGAAAGTTTTATTTCGTGCTTTTTAAACTCATTTGTAAAAGTAGCTTCAACTACTAATGCATCTTGAAAATCTTCGGTTTTTAATTCTATTTGTTCTGTGCAATTAAGCATAGAAAAACCTAAGATGACAAGAGATAATATGATAAATTTATGTGTCATTAAAACTTGAAATTATATGTTATTGTTGGAATTGGCACTGAAAATATAGAAGATTGATAGGCTTCAATTTGTCCGCCTTCATTTACAAAGAAAACAGAGTATGGATTATTTCGTCCTAATACATTATAGATGGAAATATTGATGAAACTGTGTGCTAGTTTTTCATTTTTATGATTTCCTTCAATGTTTAATCCCACATCTAGTCTAAAATAATCTGGTACTCTAAATTTATTTCTATCACTATACAGTACATTTTCTGTACCTGTAAATTCATATTTCCCAATAGGGTAGGTAACAGGTCTCCCTGACTGGTAATTGAAGTTAAAAGAGACACTATAACGTTCTGTAATTCTATAATTAGTAACTAAATTTAAATCGTGTGGCCTATCTTGATTAGCCGCGTAATATTCACCTCCATTAACTTGATTTGTTAAAAATTCACTATCCAGTTTTATTAAGGTTCTCGAATAAGAATATCCTAACCAACCATTTAATCGGCCTAAACTCTTTCTAAGAAGGAATTCAACCCCATAAGCTTTTCCTTCTCCAGTTAATAATTCTGTTTCTATATTATTGTTTAAAACCAGTTCTGCTCCAGTTTTAAAATCAAGAAGATTCTTCATTTTCTTGTAATAACTTTCAAGACTAATTTCGTAATCACTGTTTTCAAAGTTTTTAAATAAACCAATCGATACTTGTTGCGCTTTTTCAGGCTTTAAATTAGGATCTGATAGTTTCCATGAATCTACAGGAGATGCTGTAGTGTTTGTAGAAAGCAAGTGTGAATATTGAATAGTTGTGCTGTAACCTGCCTTTAAAGACAGATTATCATCAAGGAAATATCTACCAGAAAAACGGAATTCTGGACCGCCATATGTTTGTATAACTTCGTTATTATTGTATTGTTTTGTTTCTGTAATTGTTTCTTCACTTATCGGCAAACTTGGATCGTAATAATTTTGATCTTTAGGGCCTAAAGATAAATAAGTGGAAAATCGTAACCCTAGATCGAATGATAGCTTATCGTTGACTTCAAATAAATCTGAAATAAACAATGCCGATTCTAATCCTTTCTCTTTACCAATACTTTCTTGTCTTATTACAGATTCTGCACCTAAAGGTTCTATAGAACCTGGCTGAATTTTATATAGCTTACTGCTTAAACCATATTCAATTTTATGCTTTTTATTTAGGTTGTATTTTGCCTTTAATTTTAACTGACTTTCATTTATAGTATAACCATAATCGAAATTAGTGTTAAATGCACCATCGTATAAAATATTATAGCTATACTGACTTGTTGCAAATTGGGTTTCTAGACTGTTTTTCTCATTAAATTTGTGATCCCATTTTATAGATCCAATCAAGTTTCCATAGCTGTAAATAGAATCTGAGGAAATACTAAATTCATCTTTACTAAAATATGCAGTGGCCTGAATGTTGTTGTTGTCGTTAATCTTATGTTCGTATTTTAAAGCAGCATCATAAAAAGACGCATTACTGTTTTTTATCGATTTGTCTTTTAATTGATTTAATATCCAATCAGAATATGTTGCTCTTCCACCAATCATTAAAGCGCTTTTTCCTTTAACAATAGGAGTTTCAATAGCTAAATTAGCAGTAACCGGACCAATGCTTCCTTCGCCAGAAAATTCATTCTTATTAATGTCTTTGGTAGAAATATCGATTACAGAAGATAATCTTCCTCCAAATTCCGAAGGAATTGTTCCTTTATAAATTTCTACATTCCCAGAAATAAAAGGATTTATAGCAGAAAATACACCAAAGAAATGTGATGGATTATATATTACAGCATCATCAAAAAGAATTAAATTCTGATCTGCTTTTCCTCCTCTAACATTATAGCCAAGTGCACCTTCACCAGCACTTTTAACACCTGGCATAGTAGTCGCTACCTTTAAAATATCCCGTTCCCCTAAAACCAAAGGAATAGTTTTAATGCTTTCAACATCTATTTTTGTAACACCAGAAACCACTCTTTTAATATTCTCATCTCTGTTAGACTGTATAAGAACTTCTTCTAGTTGCTCTAAATTTTCATTAAGGTCAAAACTAAAAGTACCATCTCCGTACACAATAATTTGCTTTTGAATTTTTCCATGTGATAGCGAAGATGTTTCTAAAATGTGAAATCCAGAAGGAAGCTCTAAACTGTAGTAACCATTTGCATCGGTAGTTGTATTTACATTTTTATCTTTAACGTAAACGGATAGATTTTCTATTCCTTTTCCTGTATTAAAGTCTTCTACATTTCCAGAAATAGTATACTTATTTTTTAAAGCTTGGTCGTTTTCTTTACCTATTGAATATACTCGGCTATCTAATTCATTATAGTGTGTTGTATATTGTTTTTGTAACACAGGTGCTGTAATGGCGTCTTCAGTAACTTCTGAGATTACTTCGGTTTTAGTATCGTCTTCAGAAAAATAATTAAGCGGTAATTCTTCTCTAATATTATTGTTTTTTGTTAAGATGATATTACGATCTATAATAGTGTAATTAATAGGAGTGTCTTCTAAAATACCGTATATAATTTCTTCTTTAGTTGCACCGGTAAACGTTTTTGATATTAATGTGTCGCCAAACCAAGCTTCATCAAAGTAAAAAACGAAATCTATCTTTTTTTCTAATTGCAGTAGCGCATCTATATGCGTAACATTTTCAAAAACTATGGATGTTTTTCTATCAGATTGACTAAATCCAAATTGCACTATCAATAAAAGTAAAAATGCTAAAAATATTTGTCTTGAATTCATACTATTTTAAGCATTAATATTATCTAAGGTGAATAAAATTGTTTTAAAGAACTGTTCTCTATTTATTCTATAAAGGTTTTTATTTTCTTTATAAAAAGATTGAATTAATTTCTTTTGTGAATTAAAAATAGATGTAAGGTCTTTTATATTATTTATCTGATAGTAAGTATCGTCTTTTTGCAGAAAGTAATTTTCTTTAGAATTGAATGTGTAATAAACTTTGAGTTGGTCAATTACTTCATTTTTATCTTTTATGTATTTTGTAAATAGTGTATAATTTGTTCCTTTAAAACTTTCTTTAAAATATCCATTTCTGTAATAGCGCTCTAATACCTCGTGATTAGGTAAATGAATAAATTTGTCTCCAGCTAAAGTAAACTCGGCAACCAATTCAGAATTTAAACTAACATAACTTACCTTTTCATTAATTAATTCTACAATAATTAAATCATTTAATATATCATATTTAAATTCAACACCGTAATAAGGCTGTTCGCTATAAACTATAGAACCTTTTAAAAATATATCGGAGTTATAAAATTTATGGTTTTCTTTTTTTAAACTTCTATAAGTGTCCAAATACTCTTTGCCATTAATTAAATTAATATTTTGACTTAAAGTATCATAAGTTTTATAATAACTTTCTGTAGAAAAATCTGTTTGAGCAAAAACAAAACTGGATAAAAACACACTACATAACAGTGTAAAATTAGCATGTTTTTTTTTGCTATTGTTTAGTAAAAAAGAGGTCATAGATAACAATTAGCCGTGAATATATAAAATTAATGTTAATTTAAATTTAAATATTTTTCTTGAATAAGACCCTTAATATTATACTGTATGCTTGTTTTAAGCTTTAGGCGTGTTAAATTTATTAAGTGAGCAAAATGATTGAATTTAAATATGAAATTTTAAGAAAACACCCTTCTAAAATGTAATTATCGAAATAATTTAAACTATATATATATTTGACTGATTTATTGAAAATATATTACAATAGGCTTTCAGTTTTTGTTACAGAATTTATAAAAAAAAGTAAATCAGAGATGCTCTAATAAAGTAAATGTCGTTAGCATTAGGTCGTTCAATAATCCCAAAACACAAGGTTTGCGTTATCTTCATTCTTAGTGGTAAAATATGTTCCGTCTATACTGCATGAGTTATTAATCCTTATCGTTAGTATTGCGATTGATCTATTTTAATAGATATAAAATAGAAACTGTTAAGTAAAAGTTTAAAGCGAAAAAAGAATCATTTATTTTATGGCACTGATTTAAAACTGTTACTTTTATACCCTCAAATTTTAATATGTCTACGCCCAATAAATTCTCTTTTGTTAATCCTAAAAACGTTCCTTTTTTCTATGGCTACATTGTGCTTTTTATAGGAAGTATTGGTGTGCTTGCGAGTATTCCGGGGCAAACGGTTGGGGTGTCTGTTTTTACCGACCCGGTAAAAGATGCTTTGGGCTTAAGTAGAAATCAGTTTAGTAATGCGTATATGATTGGAACTATACTAAGTGCCTTTTTTGTATCGAAAGCAGGTATTTTATTCGACCGCTATGGTGCGCGCTATGTGGCCTTTGGTGCTACTGTTGTATTAGGGATGTCATTACTATTGTGTTCTGTTGCTGTAGAAATTAGTCACGCTATTAACACGCTTTTAAAGATATCTACTTGGATGGTTCCGTTTGGTGTTATGTGTGTCTTGTTTTTTTGTATTCGATTTAGTGGACAAGGTGTTTTAACAATGGCATCTAGAAACATGATCATGTTGTGGTTCGATAAAAATAGAGGTAAAGTTAATGCTTTAAGTAGTGTAACTGTTTCTCTTGGATTTTCGAGTTCGCCTTTAGTTTTAAATTATTTAATTGATAATCATGGATGGGAGCGGAGTTGGCAAATTCTGGCTGTATGTCTATTTGTGTTTAGTTTTGGTATCCTGCAATTGTATAGAAATAAACCAGAAGATTTTAATATGGTTCCCGATGGTGTAAAAACGCCCGAAACCAGTGATGAAGTACAAACAATTACAGAACCACTTAAAAAGGTACTCAGGCACTTTACTTTACACGAAGCAAAACAAACCCGCGGTTTCTGGATGTTTAGTTTAATTTTAGCGTTTAATAGTTTTTTTACTACAGGATTTACATTTCACGTGGTGTCTATTTTTGGGAGTCAAGGGTATTCCAAAACCCATGCCATTGCTATTTTTATCCCCATTTCTATTATCGCGTTATCAGTATCTACATTATGTAATATTTTAAGTGATTACATCAGTCATAAAATATATTTATACGTTATGATTGGTGGTGGTATTTTAGCATCTTGCGGATTAATGTGCTTGTCGCATCCGTTTGGCGTGTATGCATTAGTGGCTGGCTTAGGACTATTAAGCGGATTATTTGCTGTAATTAATGCAGTAACTTGGCCAAGATATTATGGTCGTTTACATTTAGGTGCTATTACCGGAAAAGTAATGAGCTTTTTAGTGGTAGCAAGTGCCATTGCACCAAGTTTGTTTAGTTATTGCTTTAGCACGTTCGGTTCTTATGCTTATATAAGTTACATGGCTTTGGGGTTCTTGTTGTTTTTAACAGTGGGTGCTATAGCTGTAAAGAATCCGCAGTAGTATTAACAGCTTTTCTATTGATATACTATATTTGACAGTGTATTTATATAATCAGCAATCTACTATTAATTTTATGAACTGATTATTTCTAGAAAAAGCAGTTGTAAAACCAAAAAGTTTGGGATGAGAATAGGGAGGAAAGCAAATCAAGTGTTTCTAAAAATCGGCACTTAAAACAATATTCTTCCTCTCACATATAAACAGACATAAAAAACAATCCATATCGTTATGAAACGTATACTACCATTTTTAGCTATTTCTATCTTAATTAGCTGCTCGCCTAAAATCTCTGAATCGTCGCATGCAATACAAAGTGGTACAGCTGCTGTAAAACAAGAATTAAGCGTACCAACCCAAGAGAATTTAATGTTGGCTGTGTTGTGGCAACAACTAGCTTCCGAGTACAAAGCGTTGTGTTATCAGTCTTATAATCTTGCTCGACTGCGCTTAGACCAACACCTGTTAGAGCATGATAGCAATATGCCACTAGCAATAATAACCGATATAGACGAAACGGTTCTTGATAACAGTCCGTACTCAGGGAAATTAATTGAAACTGATATAAAGTTTACAGCTGAAAGTTGGGATACATGGGTTAACTTAGAATCTGCAGAGCCTGTACCCGGAGCAGTCGATTTTTTAAATTATGCTGCGAGTAAAAATGTTGATATATTTTACATTTCTAATCGTGAATATTCACAGACTCAAGCAACCATTAATAATTTAAAAAAAGAAGGTTTACCTTTTGCTGATGCAGCACATGTATTGCTTCAAACCGATACTTCAAATAAAGATTTAAGACGACAAAGTGTACTAAAAACACACCATGTCATTATGTATCTGGGAGATAATCTTGGCGATTTCGACAGTGTATATGATCATAAAACAACCCCAGAACGCCATAAGATAACCGATAGTTTACAATCTAAATACGGAGCTTCGTATATTGTATTTCCTAATCCTATGTATGGCGCTTGGGAATATGGATTGTATAATAAAAACCCATATGGCATTAATGACGTTAAAAAGGATTCTCTAAGAAGAGCCAAATTAAAATCGTATTAATCGCATTGAACCTGTTTTGAGTGCGATGCTGAATGTATTTCCGCATTTCATTTTTAATATATTTAAGTATTTCAGAATCCATTTGATATTAAAATACAATGCCGTTAGCCCAAACATGTGAATTGCGTATTGTCCTGTTTTTTCGTAAAACACATAAAACACGGTTTTCGGGGATAATTAGTCGTACTACATTGCCTACATTTGCGCATGCGTTTTAAGTCCCAAAACATACTTTTATTTTTTTGTATCTGTTACACGTCCATATGTATGGCGCAAAGCACGACAGTTATTGAGGTGGAAAATCAGAAAATAGACTCCCTGTTTTACTATTTCAATAATGGCTCCGATAAAAAAGCATATCAAGAGGCGCATCGTTTGCTACCTCAGTTTAAAACCAATAAGGCCATAGTAAATACAAATTTTCTATTGGCTTACTATCACAATCGTTATGCAGCAATAGATTCTTCTATTTATTACACTCAAAAAGCACTTAAAAGTAGAGCCTCGGTAAACGATTCTTTAAGCATTCGATTAACCATTTTAGCCTATCAATTACTTGCTATAAATAATAAAAATAAGGGCTTATATCACGAAAGTAAAAAGTGGCATATTCAGGGAGCCGAACTTAGTGAAGCCCATAACGAGACCAATTTATATTACTCTCACATACACGGACTAGCAAGTACTTATATTGCGTTGGGTAAAAACACCGAAGCTTTAGAGCTTTTAGAAAAATGTATTACATATTCTAACGATCAAGAAATTATTTTAGGAAGCTATATCAATTTAGGTTCCATTTATTCATCACTAAATCAATACAAAACCTCTAATACCTATTTGCAGAAAGCTAAAGAGATCTGCGAACAGGATCCTCATCAAAAACAAGCCTTAATAAACGTTATCATTAATATAGGCGATAACTATATAAACAAAGGCGAATCAGATAAAGCTTTGTATCAATTTTACGAAGCCAAAAAAATAAGTTTCGATAATGGGTTTCATAATCTAGATCTTATTATTTCAGACAAGATTGGTACTGTTCTGTACAATGAAAAACGCAATACCGATGCCCTTTTAATCTACACCAGTGCATTACCAAAAGCAATGAGTTTAGGGTCTTTAGATGTCTTAATGCACACCTATTTGATGTTAGAAAAGTTATCGGTTAGAAATGACGATTACAACAATGCGTATCACTACGGGAAACGCTATTATAAGATTAAAGACTCTATAGAAAACTCTCAGAAAGAGAAAGAAATAAATAGTTTAGAAGTTCAGTTTGAAACGCTTGAAAAGGAGAAAAAAATAAAGTTATTAGAGATTGAAAACTTAAATAAGAGTTTAAACATTAAAAATAAAGATGCAGATATAGAGAAGTACAAACTGCAGCAAGCCATTATTGCAAAACAAAACGAGAACCAGGTTTTACAATTTCAGAATAAAGCCGAAAAACGTCAAAGCGAGATTGCTCTACTTAAAGAAAAAGAAGCCTTAAAGGCGGTAGAACTAGACCGCGAAAAAACCATTAAATATGTGGTGCTGGTAGCGTTTTTTATTCTATTGGTTCCCATTGTGGCGCTTTTAATTATCTATTACCAAAAACTACAAGCACAAGGGTTACTTAATTTAAAAGAAAAAGAGATTAACGAACAGCGCGTCAATTCATTAAAAAAAGATCAGGAATTAAAACTTATCAAAGCTTCTGTAGAAGGACAAAATCAGGAGCGTAAAAAAATTGCGCAAGAAATGCACGATAGTATAGGTGGTAATTTAGCGGCTATAAAATTACAATTCAGTCAGCTAACAAATCATCCAGAAAAGATGGCGTTAATTTACAGTCAGTTAGACGATACTTACGAGCAAGTACGGAACCTATCGCACAATCTATTACCAAAGAAAATAAGAGAAAAACACCTTGTCTTTTTAATTAAGGAATATATTTACACGGTAGAAGATGCTAGCAACATCACTATAAACGTGTCGTTTTTCGACGAAGCTAAGATTAACACCCTAAACAAAAATTTACAAAACGAATTGTTTTCAATATTTCAAGAATTGACCACCAATACGCTTAAATACGCTAAAGCTAAAACCATAGACATTCAGTTAGACCTCCTAAATGCCTGTATCTTTTTTGTATACGAAGACGATGGAATTGGCTTTGATGTTTCTAAAACATCTTTAGGTATAGGCTTAACCAATATCAAGCAGCGGGTAGCAAGTTATAATGGAACGTTACATATAGATTCTAAACAACATCGTGGTACAAGTATAAATATTGAAATTCCCCTAAACGCCTAATTAAAATGAAGCATAATCTTATCATAGCCGACGACCATAAAATGTTTTTAGACGGCTTATTAAGTATTCTAAGCACAGAAAGTGATTACGATATTGTATACACCGGAAAACACGGTGGCGACGTTCAGAAATATATTTCTATCAATACTGAAGAACAAATAGATTTGGTTATTACCGATGTGACCATGCCAGAGATTGATGGCATTGAACTTAATAAATGGATTAAAAATAGCTCTAGGGATATTAAAACGTTAGTAGTGAGTATGCATAATTCGGCAGAGATTATAGACAATCTTATTGCGAACGATGTCGATGGATATCTTCAGAAAAATGCACAAAAAGAAGAGTTTCTAAAAGCGATTAAAACCATTTTAGGTGGTGAAAAATATTTCTCTAGAGAAATTAAAGACATCTATCTTAAAAACAAATTCGAAAAACAAAAAGATCAGGACATTAAACTTACAAAACGCGAAGTAGAAGTCATCTCGCTTATCGCAGAAGAATTTACCACACAAGAAATAGCAGATAAGCTGTTTTTAAGTAAACACACCATAGAAAGTTACCGCAAAAACCTGATTACAAAACTGAATGTGAGAAACCTAGCTGGTCTCACCAAATACGCTATTAAAAAAGGGTATGTTTCTTAATAATCTACCGTAAATTATACACCAAAAGGTACTATTTAAAATAGTACCTTTTTTATTTTATCTATCTGTATAAAAAAGCATCGGAGTTCTATATCTAGAACATATCATGGTTATGCTTAATTTTTAAAATAATAGACTTCAAAGTAAAACCATAAAATGTAGTGCATTCATTAAGTTACTCAAAATCAGTGTAAAATTTATAACACTCACTGTTTTCAGGGATATGCACTTTCACCAAATAAGGGGTTAAACAGCAGAGGCTATTCGTCTAAATTTGCTTCAGAATTTGAAACGCATCACAAAACTAGATGATGTTATCATTAAGAAAAACGAAACAACTTTTAACCTTTAAAAACACCTTATGATTTTCGGAATTACACTCATCGTATTAAGTATTATTGCAGTACCCTCGTTATTATTATCTAAAAAACCTAATGCCAAAGAACTCTTAGAAAAAATAGAACCTTACCAAGGATGGATTGGTTTAATCTTTTGTTTTTATGGAATTTGGGGTATCGTCTTTTCAATTTTAAACTTGGGTTGGATTTCAACATTTCCAATCTGGTGGGGAACCTTATTAGCAGGAAACATCATTCAAGCCGTATTAGGATTTATGTTGGGCTTTAGTTTAATCAACAAATATGTATTATCTAAAAACGATACCGTTAAAGACAATGCAATCATTCTAAGAGAAAAACTTGCGCCTAAACAAGGTAAACTAGGTCTTATTGGCATAGTTGTAGGGATTTGGATGATAGTCGCTAATATTTTATTCTTTTAATATTATAATCACTTTAAAACTAATTTATTATGAAAAATATCATGTACGCCATCATCTTAATGTTTGCTTTACCAAGTATGGCACAAAACAGTAAAAACACAATTACAGTTGTTGGAGAAACAGAAAAACATGTGACCGACGACAGTTATACCATTTTAATAGCCTTACAACAAGTTATGGTTTACGAGGGACAAGGCGAAGTAGAAGCCACCTCTTTAGATGTGGTAAGAGAAAATTACATTAAAAAGACAGAAGAAGCAGGCATAGATTTTAACAATTTTAAAAAAAATACACATTATGAGTTTGCCATGTCGTATTCACAAAACAGAGAAACTGCCTGTTACTATTTAAAAACCTCAGACGAAGCTGAAGTTAGAAAAATAGTAAAATTAAAATCTGCTGGAATGTCTGTGGTCAATGTCGATGTAGAAACCAAAGATTTAACAAGTCAAGAATTGGTAGCGCTTTCTACAAAAGCTATTGCCAATGCAAAAGAAAAAGCAGAGGCTATGGCTAAGGCACTAAATAAAAATATTGGGGAGATTGTTAGCATTAACGATACAAATAGCAGCGAACAATATGTGCAAAGTTATGGCACTTTACCTACACAAATCCATAGTGTATCTGTGTCTTTCGAATTACTATAAAATTACAAATGTCTATATATTAACATAACACCAAAACACAAAAATGAAAATTAAATTACTAGTATTATCAGTATTCGCTATCTGTTCAGTTTTTAATGCAGAAGCACAAAAATTAAACAAGTTTGGAAGTTCTATAGAGAAAAAAGTTGGACCAAAAACCATTCAAGTGCCTTACACAGACGTTATTTCTTATTTAGGCTATGCGGCTGCAGGTAACGAAGATGAAGTCGTAGACGGTAAAAAATTCTATTACATTTACTTATGGATTCCAGCTGTAGCACCAGAACTTGGTGTAAGAATGTTGTCGCCTGTAGCTAAAACAAAAGTAAAAAATGCAATAGAATCTGCGGATTACAAAGACAACGCATCATCTAGCGATTATTTTGATACATACATAACTTTAGAACGTTCTACTATTTTTACTAAAGAAGACATTTCTGAAGCGGCTGTAAAAAGCGCTACGTGGACAACACTTGCTAGTAACGACGACAGTAGTGAAATGCCAAAACAACCAAGCGGAAGTAGTTACAATTCTTTATTGAGATACGAAAGTGAAGTTGGAAATCCTACAAAAGCTTTAACTGTTGGTTTATACCGTATCGGATTTACAACCTATAAAACAGGAGAAGTTAATGGAACATTTTTAGCCGAAGTTGCTGCACCAGTAAAATTACCAGGTGTGGTTATGGCTAAAACTATTGAAGAACTTAAAAAAGGACTATAATCAAACCATACATTTGTAATGATAATCAACATCTCTTTATGGCAAATAGAGAGGTGTTTTTTTATTTTTCCAGATTTACTTTAAAGCTTAAATCCACTGTTTTAGATTAGGCCTTATTACACCTTTTAGTTTATAAATTATACTACTTTAGAACCTTAAAATAAATTTATCCCATGTCAGATTTTCTCTCGATACTATTAATTATGATTGGTGTAGGTCTTTTATTCCTGCTTCCAACTGCTTTTATTGGTGGTAAAATAAGTTTAATAGTTGTAACTATAATACTAACAGCAATTAGTGCTTTTCTGCTAATCTACGCAAAAGCATTAGGAAGTTCTTTTGCTAATGGTGGTGGGGGTTCTTCTAAATCTTTCGATTGGGATCTTATGTTTATGGTCTTAGCATATGCTGCCTTGTATGCATTTATTGCTTATGGTTGTTTTTGTTTAAAACAGGTAACTTATGGTATAGATGGCTATAAACTTAAACTATTAATTTGGGGTGTAATCTTATTAGGATATCCAATGTATCTATCTATTAGCGCTGCGAGTAGTTTGTACAACACACAAAAAAAAATTATGAAACCGAAATTATAATTGCACATCCCATAGATTTTCCTATTCTTATTGACCGCTTAAGATTTTTCGATTCTAAAACTAATAAATCATCTTCTTTAACTTCTAGATTTCTTGAAAACGACAGAAAACTGAACCAAATAGAAGGTTTAAGTGACGCTTTCGAATTTTTGCAGAGTCAGAGGTACTACACTAGATTGCCTAAAATGTTAATTCCAATTGAGTTTGATACTTTCGAATTGTCCTGGTATTCCGTTCCCGAAGAAAAATTTTATAGAGATACCTTTTCTATCGATCAGAAAAAATTAAAAGTAGATGAAAATTATGATAAACAATTAACAATAAGTGACCTACTAGTTAATATATTACCCAATGGCCATGTAGAGTTATTAAAGAACGAATATACCAATTATAGCCATTTAAATTCCTATTATGATGTTGCATTTAATGATGTAAAAGGTCAGAGTATAGATTCTATTTTCAAACAATACTCTCAGATTCCATCAGAAAACATCGATTACAAAAATCTAAATCGTGATTTTAAAATATTAACTAATGGCACAGTTGATAAATTAACTCCAGAAGAGATATTGGCTTTTAAAAATCTACATACCTATGGTATTCAGGTTGAATTACAACAAAAAGAACAAGGATTTAGTATGTCTCAAGACATTAAAGTCATCGATTTTTATTTGAATCAATACACAAGGTCTTCTGATTTTTTAAGAAAAGAAAGCACAAAACCCTTACCGAGTCTCATCCAAATTAAAATTTTAAAGGATAGAGAATTTAAAGACCGGATAGAAGTTATGTTCGATAAAAAGGAATTACAGAATCAGTTTAATATGTTTACAGCCACACCTAAAGCAGATGTGCATTTTAACATTATTATTAATGTAGACGACTTACAAAAAAGTATCGTAGAATTACAATCTAAAAACGAAACTATGACTTTAAACAACTGGTATATTGCAGACTGATAGTATTCTACTGCATTTAGTTTTCTAAGAAGAATAGTTTCTTTTAAAAAGAATATATATCCTATATTTTAGTGTATTAGCACGTCTTTAATTGTTGGTAAACATTAAAACAGTCGTATTAAAAATAAAGTGAAGTTTTTTTGTTTTAAATAATTTGATGTTAAGCATATGCGACATAAATCTTATATTTGGAAGTATGTAGTGTTGTATTGCTAATTATGGGATGCGTTAAGCCTAAACAATCATAATCGAACATCTTGCACGTTTGTGACATAATAATTAAATACTTGATTATTTCTCATCATCTTAACGCAACCAAACTATAAAAAAGGCATCTACTTTATAAAACATAAACAATATATGAAACAATACATTTTACTTTTAATGTTTATGGGCTTATTATGTTCTTGTAATCAAAATGATGATGCAACTCAATCAGAAACTAAACTTATTGGGAATTGGAACCTTATACAAATGACGGGTAGCATTCCAGACTCTGAAACTACAGGTGCAGAAATGGACTGGCAAGAAATCTATCAATTACGAGCAGACGGTACCTTTTTAAAATCAAGAGACAGAGCGGGAGTGATTATCGAAATTACAGGAACGTATAATTTAATTGACAATTCGATACTAGAATTTACGTTCGATGGCGCAAGTGAACTTATTGGGTCTTGTACGTCGCACACCAAAGAAACAATGACTCTTCAATCGGACACTATTTTTTTAAGTACTTGGAGCGCTTGTGATGGCCCTGGTCTTACATATAAAAAATTAGATTAAAACAGACTTTTAACACCCTAAACAATGTCATCTATAAGTTTTGAAAAAAAGATAGCAGAAGCGTTTAACCTTAAGGACGAGCGTTGGTTAAAACATGCCAATCCGTGGTCTATATGGACCAGGTTTGCAACTTTACCCTTTTTGGTTGTAGCCATTTGGTCTCGAGCGTGGATAGGTTGGTTTTGTCTTATTCCAATAGCAATTCTCATCATATGGTTATTTGTTAACCCGACTTTATTTAAAGCACCCAAACATCTTAATCACTGGGGGTCAAAGGCAGTTTTAGGCGAAAAATTATGGTCAGAACGCAAGACTAATCCCGTTCCCAAACACCACTATACACCAATTCATATTTTAACCATTCTACAAACTCTAGGTAGTATACTTTTAGTTATTGGCTTATGGAACTTTCACCTGTATTTAACCATTTTAGGAGCATCAATAGTCTATATGGCTAAAATGTGGTTTTTAGACCGCATGGTTTGGGTCTTCGAAAACATGAAAAACCAACACATAGAATAACACAACATGCTACGGTTTATTTGCTAACTTACACACTTAATTAGGCAACTCAATAGCATATAATAAAGTTGTACTCTGCTTAAAAATGGTTTCATATTTATGAATGATACAACTGTAAGTATATTACTGTGTACGATTTTTATTTGTCAATTAGCATCGCTAACCATTGGTTATAAAACAAAAACACTAACCGCATCTATAGCGTATGTAAACGCCATTTTTGCTATTGGTGTACTTGGTTTTGGTAGTGTTGATTTGTTATGTGGAAATCCTCAGCTATTTGAATTACTAACGGTAGTTATACTAGCAATAGAAGTCGTAATTTTAAGTTGTGCGCTCTATGTTATTCTAAGATTTAAGAATACAATCTATGTAAAAGTAATAAACACTTTGGGGTTTTGTTTTCATATATTAGCGACACTAGGTATGCTTATTTTTATGTTTACATTTAATTTAAATCGCCTTTTTTAAAACAACGTACTCCATAATGAAGCGTATCGAAATACAACTATTGATGATAATATGCATAATAATTCAAGTGTCTGCATATGCCCAATCTAAACAGGATATGACAGCCCATTCCATTACAATTCCTCTAAAAAGTGGCACAAATCCAAGTTTTCAATTCGAAACATTACATGTAGAATCTGCGAACGTTGTTATTCAGGCGGACCCCACACAACACGTTTTACCAAACATTCAGCTAGAATTAAATAGCATAGCAAACAACACGACCTATTCAACTTTTCTTTGGCATCATACAGACGCTGAAGGTTACCAAAGCATAAACTATCCTAAAGCATTTCAGAATTACATATTTAAACTAACCTTCACTACTAAAGACGATATTGCTTTGGTTGTTAAAAAAATAGACTTCGAAATGCCGTTTTATATAGAGCTTGGTCGTACTGCAAGTATTGAAAACTTAAACATGACGTTTGTACATTGCATAGGCGAGTGGTCGGAAGATATTCATGGTAATCAGCACAGTGCATTTAACACCTATAACATTTCGCTATCTGAAGAGCATGAACAACATAATATTTCTTTTACGTCTCTAGATTGTGCAGATAAAAAAAAACTGTTACTAACTTGGAAACAGTATACCTTTATAATATTAGAAGATTCAGATAAAGCTTTAAAATTACAAGTTTCTAAAATATAAAGAGAAAAACAACACGCATTCATGAAGAAAATACTACTAGGTTTTGTTACGTTATTACTACTAGGCGTTGGCTTAGTAGTCTTAATTTTCTTTGTGCTTTCGCTACCTAAAACTCGTGATGTTTCTAATGAACCTCCCTTTTCTAATATTGTACAAAAAGACCTCATTACTAAAAAGCAGCTTTTAATAGTGAATGATGAAAGCATTAAACAAGATAAAGATTACACATATCACCTAGAAGACGGTAGCAGTTATGGCATGGATTCAGGACTAGAAGTTGTTGCTACATTTCCTGTGGAAACAGCGGTAACTATAGATAAGGTAGAACTCTATACCAATAGAGTGAGTGGCACCACTACGCCTTATCTTTTTGGTAAAATTTACAGTAAAGAGCTTCAAGCCTATTACACATTTCAATATGCTTGGGGCGATTATCATATAATATATGAGGACACACCTTATTGGTCCTTTCCATTAGCGTTTTGGCAAGACGAGCCTTTATCTGAAACGTATATTATAGACGTACCATAATGTGTATTTTACTATTAAAATGTGAAAATGAATGTACTAGAATGTAGACTATGAATTTAAATCAAATTACTATTCCATCGTTAAACCTGGAAAAATCTATTCCGTTTTATGAAACTTTAGGACTAAAGTTAATTGTAAAAGCGTTACCCGATTACGCAAGGTTCGAATGTCCCGATGGGAATACGACATTTTCTATTCACCGTACCGAAACGCTACCCGAAGGCCCCGGTATTTCTGTCTACTTTGAGTGTAAAAACCTTGATGAACATGTAGCGAACCTTAAAAGCAAAGGCATTAAAATAGACCAAGACCCTACAGACCAAAGTTGGCTCTGGCGAGAAGCGCGGTTAAAAGATGTAGACGGAAATCAACTGATTTTATTTTACGGTGGCGATAACAGACTGAATCCACCTTGGCGCCTTACATCGAAATAAAAATATTTCAGCTTAAGAACGATGGACGTCATATGGTTATCTATTTAGATTACCTCGAGCGTTTTTTAGTTGGTATCATCGCCATGTACAAGACTTTCTAACGCATAATGCAATCTATTCTGCGCATTATCTTGAGAGCCGAAAATAGAGCGAAACAATTCACCTTGTTCGGAAATAAGTAACCATTGTGGTGTGCCTTCAGCATTAAATTGGTCGAAGACTTTATGGTGCTGGTCTATATAAATAGGAAACGGCACTTCGCCACTTGTAAACACGGCTTTAATAGTGTCTTTGTTGCCTTCTCTATTTTTAAAATCCGCATGTATCCCAATCACTTGAATAGAAGGGAAGGTCTGCTGAAATTCGTATGCCAACGGAATAGCACGACCCGTGCAACCCAGACAATCGTTATTATAGATAATTATAAGCAAGATTTTATTTCTATAAGCCGAGATTAAATCTACCGGCTCTCTGTCTAAATCTATAACAGGAATGTGTTGTATTAGAGTATTCATAGTATAAGTGTGTGTAATTTCAAGATTTTACTTGACCATTAAGTGTTTGTTATCCACGACAGAAACGCCCCAATCGGCTATAGATTGAATAACCGGAATTAAGGTTTTACCAAAATCGGTTAACGAATATTCTACTTTTAAAGGCGGTTTAGTAGTGTACACTTTTCGCTTAATAACACCATCTTCTTCTAAAGTTTTAAGTTGTAAACTCAAGGTACGCTCGGTGACTGTTGGCATCTCTTTGCGTAATTCGTTATATCTAAGCGGACCTTTAATTAAATGGAATAGTATAACTGTTTTCCATTTTCCACCAATAACGCCCATAGTTAAACTGGCGCAACACGGGTAGTCTTTACCTTTAAATGTATACATCGTTTTCTTTTTTATTCTGCAAAGGTATAACACTATATAAAAGCAAACAACTATATTTTTTATAGTAAAAATATTTCACAACAAAACACTGTTAATCAGTAAATTGAGTTTTTATATTTATACTATCATTTTCGACCGTTATTGTGAGATTTAAATGCTATACATACTTTTGTCACTATAAAAATGATAGTATTATTTAACACCTATAAAAATGAATTTACAAGACACACTAAACTGGAGATACACCACTAAAGCATTTGACACTACTAAGACCATTTCTGAAGCGGATATGGCACAAGTAAAACATGTACTTAGAATGAGCCCTTCTAGTGTAAACCTTCAACCTTGGCATTTTATAATTGCTGAAACTGCAGAAGGGAAAGCACGTATGGCAAAAGGAACACAAGGATTCTTTCAATTTAATGAACCTAAAGTTACAAATGCCTCTGCTGTGGTTTTGTTTTGCGTAAAAACAGATGCCGATGATGCATACTTTCAGCATATAGCAGATACAGAAGACCAAGATGGACGCTTCCCGAATGATGATATAAAAAACGGATTCTTAGGTGCGGTGAAAGCATTTGCTGGCATTCATAAATACGATTTAAAAGACCTTCAGCATTGGATGGAAAAGCAAGTGTATTTAAATATTGGTAACTTTTTATTGGGAGTTGCAAGTTTAGGAATCGATGCTACACCTATGGAAGGGATAGATGTAAAAGCATTGGATGAAGAATTCGGATTAAGAGAAAAAGGATATACTGCCTTAGTTGCTGTGTCTATAGGATATAGAGATGCATCCGATTTCAATGTAACCGATAAAACACCGAAGTCTAGATTATCAGAAGCTGAAATCTTTACAGAAATATAAGTATTGAAACCTATTATATAATCTATCACGTTTTATAGCTTAAAAATTAAAACCCTTAGAAGATCCATCCGATTTCAAGTAATTTAATAGAATTTTATGATATTTCTCTTAATTAAAAATGAATATGGTGTTATATTTAATCTTTAAATTTAAAAAACGGAAACAATGAAAACATTATATGAAGCAACTACGGTTGCAACAGGAGGAAGAGCAGGACATGTAAAATCTGATCACAGTCCAGTAGATTTTAACTTGTCAGTTCCAGAATCTATGGGCGGTAGTGGTGGAGCAGGAGCTAATCCTGAACAATTATTCGGTGCTGCTTATGCCGCATGTTTTGGAGGTGCTCTTCAAGCTGTAGCCAAAAGTGAAGGTATTGAAATTGACGAAGAGGCTCTAAGTGTTACGGCTATTATCGGGTTCTGTAAAGACAAAGAAGGATTTTTCCTTGAAGCTACTTTAGATTCTTATATCCCTGGAGTTGATTTAGAAACCGGAGAAGACTTAATTGAAAAAGCTCATGAAATGTGTCCGTTTAGTAAAGCCACTCGCGATAATATTACAGTGACTCTAAATTTATTGATAGACGAAGACGAATAAACTTAAGTACAGTTAAAGATTTAAAAAGCTTACCATTTGGTAGGCTTTTTTTTGTGTTATACATCTGCTGATTTAATGATTTAAGACGTGTTAATAATGATGTTTTGTTCTCGGTATTACTTCGACTGCGCTCAATACAAGCTGCTCGAACACCATGAAGAACCAATACGTTATTTATACAATCTTCGAGCGGAGTTGAGAAGGAAATGTTAGAACGTGACGTAACTAGTACACGAAGTTTGTCGAGAAGTATACAACAGCGTCGTCTCTAGTTCAATACCTAAATTTATCTAAAAAACTCTTCAAAGATTAAAAGCGTTGTTTTAATTTTGCAGCACATATACCTCGCATAAATTCAAAAATCTTGTTAGAAAAACAATCCCCAAATCCACATCATCAATTAATAGATTCAGAGTATTTTATTTACTGCTTAGAAGGCGTAGATGATATAGATACCGACACAGGTACTAAGGCGCGAGAAAGCTTGGAACATTTGGTTCAGAAATTTGGTATTGCCAGTATCTATAAAACATGCGATACTATAGAAGGGTTAGAGGAGAGCCTAAATACTTTGGTTCTGGATGATCATCATTTTAATGATTATGAAATCATTTACCTGGTGATGTCTGGAGCAGCCAACACAATTTGTTTAAATGACTACCATTATAGTTTACAAGAGATAGCCGAACTTTTTGAAGGCCGTTTACAAGGCAAGATTTTACACTTTTCAAATGCGAAAATTCTAGATTTAGACGAAGAAGAAGCGCAATACTTTATAGATATAACAGGTGCCAAAGGGCTTTCTGGCTATGGTAATGCTTATAATGGCATAGATAGCTTAAACCTGGATCAAGCGTTTTTTAATTTATTTAATGAAGACGATAATATGTTTGATGTTGTAGAAGAATTACATCAAAAACATTATGCCGCTTGTAAGTTACTTGATTTCAGATTGTATTATTAATCCCATGTCTTGTTCCAAGGATGTTCGAGCGGAGTCGAGAACAGTGATTTAATTATATTGTCTTATATCTTTTAAAATTATAGATCTTTCCACTTTAGTGAATTTTAGTTTGTTAAGACAACACAAGCTTCTCGACTTCGCTCGAAGACCGTTTTAAATCTTGTTTTGTTTTCTATAGTGTTCGAGCAGCTTGTACTGAGCGCAGTCGAAGTAGAGTCGAGAACAGTGATTTAATTATATTGTCTTATATCTTTTAATATAATGGATGCCTATAATTTAATGTGTCCTAGAGTTTTAAAATAATACATACTTCTCGTCATACTTCGTTTGCTAGCTTCGTAAGCATCCTACTATGCTTTCTCACTAATGCTCGAAAACCGTTTAAAACATATTTCGTTATCCAAGGTGTTCGAGCGGAGTCGAGAACAAGAATTATGATATAATACTTTACTTCTATTAATATAATGGATGTCAATCGAAAAATGTAAATACTTACTGTTTTTCACTTAAATATTTCCAATAGCGCTTCGGCACATGTTGAATATGGAGTTTCATGTTTTTCCGAGATGCAATGTTGGTGCTTTTAAAATAGTCGTTCCACAATTGCTGAAACTCCAATTCGATGTCAGCGAATAGATCCGAGGAGGTTTTAGACGGATCGAAATCCGCATCAAACTCCAACGTAATTATATCTACTTGTTCTAAGTTGTAATAAATACCGTACTTCCGTTTTAAATCGTAAATCAGCCATTTTTGGTCGGCATAACGTTTTTTAAAATGATTTTTGATGAGTGGTAACACATTAAAATCGGGTTCAATATTCGCAAAATAAATCCCATCTTTGGTCAGTTTAAATCTCACAAACGCTTCCATTCTATGTTTTTCTCGTCCGACGTTTTTGGTAAGTTTTGAGACTTCTAAAATATGCGCGTTCGTAAAATCTGATGCCACGTTGGTAGTAGATGCAAATACGTATATCATGGCTTGAAATAAAGTGTCTTCCACCGTGGATTTTTCACTTAAAAAGGCATAATAAAAACGACGCAACTCGTTCGCACTCATTTTCTTTTTTAAACCATGCCACACCCGATTTGCTTTTTCTTGGTCGGTAATCACTGTTTCAGAACTACCAAATAAAGGGTGCTGAAATCGTGTTGCAGTAACTATAGTCACTGTTTTTAATTTCATCTCGAACGCGGTAAATACCGCTGTTAAGAAGCCATCGAACGAGCTATCGTATATTAGAGAGGTTTCCATACTAAGCGACTATCCAAAAAGATTTAATTGGTTACTAAGCATGCTGGTATATTTACTCTTGGTGTTTTGTAAGATTAAACCTTTAATTTTTTCAGCAGTTAAATCACGCGTTTCAAATTGGTTTGAGGCACAAATCAAGAAATATTGCGCCCGATTTAAAGACACGCCAATGGCTTTTAAATGGTCCCAATTGAGCTGTCTGTAACGTCTTGCATGTAATATTTTAAATACCGATTTCATTCCCAATCCCGGAATTCTTGCCAACATGCGTTTATCGGCTTTATTCACATCTACCGGAAATTCGTGTAAATTGCGTAATGCCCAACCCAGTTTCGGATCGATATCTAAATCTAAATGCTGATGCTGTTCATTAAGAATTTCCTCAATATTAAATCCATAAAAGCGCAACAACCAATCGGTCTGATACAGTCTGTTTTCGCGTAACATAGGCACAGGTGTTCCAATTTGCGGTAGACGTGTATCGTAACTAATAGGCACATAACCGGAATAGTACACCCGTTTTAAATTAAAGTTTTTATAAAAGTAATTGGAGGTGTACATGATTTGCATGTCGTTTTCGCCACTTGCACCCACAATCATTTGCGTACTTTGCCCAGCAGGCGCATATTTAGGCGTATTTTTAATCAGTTTCTTTTCGCTTTTATATTGAATGATTTCATTTTTAACCTTTTCCATAGGTTTAATAAAATCCGCTCTGTTTTTATCTGGAGCCAGAAGTTTTAAGCCCTGTTCTGTCGGAATTTCAATATTCACACTCAGGCGATCGGCATACAAACCCGCTTCCCGCATAAGCTCGTCACTGGCTCCGGGAATAGATTTTAAATGAATATAGCCATTAAAGTTTTCTTCTAATCGCAATTTTTTGGCCACAGACACTAAGCGTTCCATGGTATAATCGGCGCTTTTAAAAATCCCTGAACTCAGAAAAAGGCCTTCAATATAATTTCGTCTATAAAAGTTTATAGTTAAATCCACGACCTCTTGCACCTGAAAAGCCGCCCGTTTAATATCGTTGCTTTTTCGGGTGACACAATAGGCACAATCGAAAATACAATGGTTGGTAAGTAGTATTTTTAACAAGGACACACAACGACCATCTTCGGTATACGTATGGCAAATCCCCGAATTAGAAGCATTTCCTAAGCCCTTATTGGTATTGGTTCTGTTGCTACCACTAGAGGAGCAAGACACATCGTATTTGGCAGCATCTGCAAGGATATTTAGCTTTTCTTGTACACGTTCAAAAGACATACTTAAGTGTTTAAGTTTAAGGCGCAAAGCTACAACTTAATCTTATAAAAAAGGCGTTGTATATTAAAATAATCGCATTATAGTAACAATAAGTATCTCATAATATGATATACTATTGTGTAATTATGTATATTTGTATCTGGAAATCAACCCATTGATTATGAATCGTATTAAGGAGGTATTAGAAGATAAAGGCATCAAGCAAACCTGGTTGGCCGAAAAGCTAAATAAGAGTTATAATATGGTGAATGCTTACGTGCAAAATAGGAGGCAACCCAGCTTAGAATTATTGTACGAGATTGCTAATATTCTGCACGTTGAGGCCAGAGATTTATTAGATGTAAACAAAGCAGTATTTCCCAACACGGTTGAAAGTGATACCGTAAACATTCCCTTAATCGGAGCGGTAGCCTGCGGATTGCCTGTATTTGCCGAAGAACATATTGAAGCGCAAATCCCTATAGCAACACAATTGGTTAAAACTCCATCTGATTACTTTCTATTAAGAGCAACAGGAGATTCTATGAATACGAAAGGCATTGATAGTGGCGACTTACTACTCATTAAACGCCAACAGACTGCCGAAACTGGAGATTTGGTTCTCGCCCTAATAGACGACGAAGCCACGGTAAAGGAATTCAGACATAACGGAAGCACGGTGGTGTTAAAACCACATTCCACGAATTTGAAGCATCAGCCCATTATTTTAACCACCGATTTTAAAGTTCAGGGTGTTGTGGCGCATGTGATAAAGATGTAAGTTATCTTTATAGTGTCTCTTTTTTTAATACACGTTATGAAAATTGTTTTAGCACCAGATAAATTTAAGGGCTCGCTTACCGGATTCGAATTTTGCCATGGTGTAGCATCCATTTTAGAATCCATAGAACAGGTCGAAGTCATTAAGGCGCCTTTAGCCGATGGTGGTGACGGGACTATAGATGTGGTGAATTATTATTTAAATGGTGAAATCATATGTGTTGAAGTCAGTAACCCTATAGGAAACCCCATTTCAGCCCATTACCTGTATGCCGAATCCTCTAAAACCGCTTATATTGAAATGGCCGAAGCCTCTGGTTTAAAGTGTTTAGCCACAGAAGAACAGCGTTGCATGGAGACCACCACTTTTGGAACCGGTCAGCTTATACTTCATGCTATAGACCAAGGTGCACAACATATTATTTTAGGGATTGGAGGCAGTGCGACAAACGACAGCGGTATCGGAATGGCTACAGCTTTAGGGTATCGGTTCTTAGACCAACATAAGCACGAGCTTAAACCCATTGGTAAATCCCTAACGGATATAACAACTATAGACGATACTTTAGTCGATTCCAGATTAAAACACATCTCCTTTAAAATCGCTTGCGATGTTACCAATCCGTTATACGGACCCGATGGCGCTGCCTATGTATATGCTAAGCAAAAAGGGGCAAGCACTGCTGATATACGGCATCTCGACCAAGGACTGCAACGGTTTTCCACGGTATTAAATCGGCACTTTATTTTGAATGTACAAAATATAAAAGGTGCGGGCGCGGCTGGCGGACTAGGCGCAGGAGCAGTCGCTTTTTTAAAGGGAACATTAGTACCCGGGATTCAACTGATTAAAGACATCGCTCAGTTTGATACGCTAATACAAGATGCCGATTGGATTATTACGGGTGAAGGACATTTAGATACCCAAACCCTCTCTGGAAAAACATTACAAGGTGTTTTAACATCGGCTAAAAAACAGCATATAAACGTCGCGGCGTTTTTTGGACATATCGATTTGGAACAACATAACTTGCAAGACTTAGGCATTACGTATGCAGATGCGATTACGAATCATGCTGAAGATTTAAATGATGCCATACGGCGTGTAACACACTATGTAGACCTTATGACGAGAGCCTTTGTGAATCAGGTATTACGTAAATAAACTACATAGTATATGCCGGAGCCGATTGATGGTACTTCAGACTATTCAAAAGACCACTTCAGGGTGTTCGAGCATTAGTGAGATAGAATAGTAAGATTCTTTCGAAACTAGCAAACAAAATTTGTCGAGAACTATGATTTCGTTACTGTTTTAAATTCTTAGGTTTATTTAAAATACAAGCTACTAGAAGACCGTTAAAATCATAACACATGTTTCAGGGTGTTCGAGCATTAGTGAGAAAGAATAGTAAGATTCTTTTGAAACTAGCAAACGAAGTTTGTCGAGAACAAGAGTGTTGTTATATCAATTCATTTTCTTTATTGGTATTTATGTCAATGCTTTTACGTTTTAATATAGTGAAGGCTTCTCGACACTACTTCAACAGCACTCAATACAAGCTACTCGAAGACCATTAAAATCATAATTTAAGCTTCAGGGCGTTCGAGCGGAGTCGAGAACAATAATTATGTTATAACGCTTCGTTTTCTTTAATGATTTTCCTTTAAAATAACAAAATTTCTAGTAAAACTTCGTAAGCATCTCACTATACTTCTCGACTCCGCTCGAAGACCAGTTTTATCAAGTCCTGAGTTTTACAGGGAGTTCGAGCGGCCTCGAGAACACCACACACCTCAATCACCCATCACACCACATAATCCCCCAAATACTTACTAGTGGCTGTATTACCAGAGTTCGTATTCCTAAAGGTTGCCCATAGATGTACGCTTTCGCCATGAAAATCCGTTTCAAAATCAAGCACATCCTGTCCGTTTTCGCGTAGGCTTTGCGCCTCAAAATATGCGAAACGATGTAAAGCAGGCGCGTAGGCCACTGCTAAAAAAGCATCGGTTGGGTAAGCTAGTCCTTGGGCGCTGTTATCTTGCCACGTGATAGTCAGTGCATGTGCCGGAGCAGTTTGCACTACTGGCTGTTCTAAGCCGCATAACCCGCCCATACCCACCAGCACCTTATTATAGTCCATGGAAAATCTTGTAGGTGTTTGTTGTACCGCCTCTCTCATATGGTAAGACATGGCCTGATTAAAAGGCGATTTACTGCCCACAGCAACACCAAAGGTTTCGGTAAGTATCCCTTTTATGGGCGTTAAAAACTGAAGTACACATTTAAACTTATCGCGTTGTCGTTGCTGGGCTGGACTAATGGGTTTAGTAGATTTAGTGGGTGCCGACCGCAGTACATTTTTACCCCGCCAATTGCTACCTACTACAGGACCAACTTTTCCTGAAAAGCCACCCAGAATCCCTTGATTTAATGTCGCCATATCTCTGATATTTAATGTGTTACACCATTCTAAGATAAGAAAAAAAACAACTAAATCATCAAGGGAAACAGATTTTAAAGCGGTAAAAGGGTTGATTATCAAGGTGTTTACTCGAATGTGCTTCGGGGATTGTTCGGGAATTCCTCGTAAAATAAGGGGTTTTATGGAGAATCCTCGAAGGAATGTAGGAGAGGAGTAGGAGGAGGTTCCGTTTGGTATTTGTTGACCATATATTATTGCGTTTATTATTTGACAATGAATTACTTGTTAAATTTTAGTATATTTAAATTCTCCCAAACATAAATTAATATACTCTTATGGTGTTTTTTTTAAAGTAGTTACACTTAATAATTTAATATATTTTATTAATGAAATATTTATACCTAAACGGTAAAAAATCTGTTGCTATTCAAATTAAAGATGGAACAGAAAATGAGATTGAAAATGTATTAATAAATGGTTCTATACATGAGTTCAAAGAGGAAGATAATCCCAACAAAATGGATTACGCAATTAAGTCTAAGCGTAATATGTATGAGCAATTTTTAAACAATCAATTTGAAAATTTATCAGTATTAACAGGAGCAGGTTCTTCTGTAGGAATTGGAGAAACAAATCAGGGAAGATTACTATCTCAATTATGGGATGATGTAGAAATTAAAATCACATTACCAATACTAGAAAGGTTTTGCGATTTAGTTGGTTATACCGATCGTAACGAAAAGAAAGATACTCGAATAAAAAATCTCGAGAAACTATTGTCGATAGCTAATATTGCAAAAAATTATAAGGTTGATGCACCAGAGGAAGGCACCGATCCAATTAAAATAGATGAAATTATCAAAACAGTAGAGACAGTTATAAAAATAAATTGCACACTAACTTTACCTGAAAATAGTCCTCATAAGTTTTTTTTAGATAAAATTACAAAAAGGAAAGTAACAGCCCCTAGAATTAAAATTTTTACTTTAAATTATGATACTTTATTTGAACAAGCTGCTAGAAATAGTAATTACACAATTATAGATGGTTTTTCATTTTCTATTCCAAGAAAATTTAGTGGACGAAACTTTGATTATGATATAGTATCAAGAAACTCAAGTAGAGTTAAAGAGGAAGATAATTTTATAAATAAGGTTTTTCATCTATACAAACCACACGGTTCAATTGATTGGGAAAAGAATGGTGATGATATTTATCAAAAAGATAATGTTGAAGCCCCTTTAATGATTTATCCAAAAGACAGCAAGTATGAAAGCTCATATGATCAGCCTTTCTTTGAAATGATGTCACGTTTCCAGCAAAGTTTAAGAAATGACAATGTTTTGCTAATTTGTATTGGATTTAGTTTCAATGATAAGCATATAGTTTCTGCGATAATAGAGGCTTTAGAGCAAAATCCGAGTTTTCAACTTATGGTTGTAAACAAGGGAATTGATGATTGGTCTGAAAGTTTCAAACCCTTTTTTGAGGCTGCTAAAAATTATAATAATATAGCGTTAGTAGATGAAAAGTTTGCTGATTTTGCAGAACACTACCCAGATTTAAAATCTTATAATCATGAGGATACTAAAAAAATTATAATAAATAATAATATATCTCCTAATGTCTAATATAAGTCCGTTTAATCACACTCATTTTATAGGATATATAAATCAAGTTACACCTCAGTTTGTAAAGATTCATTTCCCTTCTTCAGTACTTATGAAATCATTCTCTTTTTATGGAGAGCAATTAAAAGGAGGATTAGTCGGTAACTACGTAGTAATTGAGGGAGAGCAATTTGGTTTTTTAGGGAAAATTCTAGAATTAAATTTACCAGAAAAAGAACGTTTAGAATTAAGTGAAAAATCTTTTAATACTAAAGAGTTTCATCCTACAGGAAAGATTGAAATATTATTATCATTTGAGATATTCAATCCCTCAAAAATCGATAAAGGTTTGAATTCATTACCTGTAATAGGAGCTAAAGTATTTATTTGTTCATCTGAATTTATTAAAAATTATTTTAAAGGTTTTGGAGTTAAAGAAGAGCATAAAAAAGATGCTCCAACAATTGATTTTGGTTATTTAACCTATGATAAATCTACTACGGTAGAGCTTTCACAACAAGCACTATTTGGAAGGCATTGTGCGATAGTTGGAACTACTGGAGGTGGAAAAAGTTATACTATAAGTAAATTAATAGAAGGAGTTGTAAATAATCAAACAAAAACAATAATAATAGATTCTACGGGTGAGTATAGCAAGTTTGATAAAGAGAGTTTTTCTGAGAAGTCATCCAAATTATCTATAGATTCATTTTTCCATTATACTAATTTGGCTATAAGTGATTTGTTTGTTTTGTTAAGGCCTTCTGGACAGGTTCAATCACCTAAATTATTGGAAGCTATTAAATCATTAAAAATTCTTCGGATTTTAAAAACACACGTTGATAATGATTTTATTATTGAAGTAGATAGAAATACTTATTCAATAAAAATAGATGGTCAATTAAGAGAACATATAATAATAAAGGATGATACTATTTTTAAGTCTATGCAATTAATGAGACCTTTTAATAGAGTTTATAATCAGTTTATAGATGAAATAGAAAGTATTAAATCAGATTTTGATATAAAATCTTTGTCAAATCAAATTGTTAATGAATGTATTTATGATGTTGATTTTGACGACAAAAAGAAATGGGGAAGACGCAATGACAACCATCTAAACAATTGTGTTAGCCTTATTTTAAGAATAAATAATCTTGTCCATAATTCTAAATTCGAGTCATTATTTGGTTTTAATAAGCAAAAAAATGATAAAGGAGAATTAATAGAAACAATAAATAATTTTATAAATACAGACAAAAATTTATTAAGAATTAATTTTGAATTTGTTGGTTTTGATTTTCAAGCTAGAGAAATTTTATCAAATGCAATAGGCAAGTATTTATTAGAAGAAGCTAGATCTATTAGGTTTAAAGATAATCCTTTAATCTTTTTTATAGATGAAGCTCATCAGTTTTTAAATAAAAAGGTTAAAGATGAATATTTTGAATCAACAGACTTAAATTCAATAGATAGTATTGCCAAAGAATGTAGAAAATATGGTTTGTTTTTATGTATAGCAACTCAAATGCCAAGAGACATTCCGAATGGAACATTAAGCCAAATGGGAACATTTATTTCTCATAGATTAATCAATTATCAAGATAAGGAAGCTGTTGCAAATGCTTGTTCAACAGCAAGTAGAGATACTTTAGCTTTTCTACCTGTTTTAGGAGCTGGTGAAGCAATTTTAATGGGAGTAGATTTTCCAATGCCAGTAATTCTAAAAGTTAAAATGCCACTAATAACACCAAATTCAAGTACTCCTTTATTTAAATCTTCAAAAGTTAAATTGAATGTAATAAAACCAGAAGAAGAAGAAAAAGTAAAGATTACCTAAACATTTACTTCACGAAATCTAATATATAATTCAATTTACGAGAATCCCATAAAACAAAATTCCCTATACATTTTACCAAATACGCGATTTATACGCAAGTACAATCTATCGCGTTGTAATCGTTTAAATCATTTCTGGAAATAATGCGCAATTAAGTATGATAGCACGAATGGATTAGGATAATTTTTTGTTCTCGACTCCGCTCGAACACCGTTGTAATCGTATAACCAACTTCAAGAAAGAACCCACAATTAATTTGTACATAATCACTAACGCTATAAAACACTTAGGTGTTGTTATATCTGTAATTATGTCAAATAGCGCGAAATAGCGCCATTCCGTTAATTATTATAATATGTTCTATAATTTATATTATGTAAAATAGAAAATTAAGAGTACGCTCGTACCCTTTTTCTTTTAACGATTTACTCGTCCGCCAGTATTTCCAGATAATAAATGTTCTACATCTTTTACTGTGGCATAATTGATATCGCCAGGAAATGTATGTTTTAATGCACAGGCTGCACTTGCAAATTCCATAGCTTTATAATCGTCGAAGTTTAAAAGTCCGTAAATTAATCCTGCAGCAAATGCATCGCCAGTTCCAATACGGTCTACAATATGTGTAATTTCTATGGCGTTGGTTTCTTTAAATTCTATACCATTCCACATACGGCCTTTAATTTTCTGCCATGAGGCATTTATAGAGATTCTAATCTTATCGAATACCTTTTCAATATTCGGATACTTTTCTATCAGTTCTTTACTGGCTGAAATAAAATCTTCGTTATCGTAACCATAATCTGTTCCTAGTATGCCGTTAATTTCGTCTATACCACCATTAAAGATATTTACGTACTGCATTAAATCTTGAATGGCATCTTTGGCATCTACACCATATTTCCATAATCCGCTTCGGTATGTCGGATCTGAAGACACAGTTATCCCTTTGGCTTTGGCGGCAATTAAACCTGCTTTTAAGGTATCGTACGCGCCTTGCGATAATCCGGGTGTAATTCCCGTCCAATGAAACCAGTTGCATTTATTCAAGGCTTTATCCCAATCAACCATATCTGGAGTCACCCCAGAAAACGCAGAATTAGAACGGTTATAGGCTATGGTACTCGGGCGCATAACCGCACCCACTTCTAGAAAATACATGCCCATTGGGCGGTGTGTTCGATAAATATCGCGGGTATCTACATTGTATTGTCTTAAATAGCCTATGGCGGTTTCGCCTATAAAATCGTCTGAAATACAGGAAATGTGTTTTACTTTATTTCCGAAATTGGCCAAGGAAATTCCGACGTTAATCTCTGTGCCTCCAAAGTAATACTCTAATAAATTGGTTTGCTTCATCTTCTTATTGCCTAATGGTGACAGGCGCATTAAGACTTCGCCAAAGGTTACTATTTTATTCATGTGTGTTGTTTGTTTTAGTTTAATTCCTAAATATATAGTATTGTTTTAAAATTTTAGAGTTGATTTTAAAAATAACGTTAAACTCATCTTAAATATATTCCAAAAAAATGAATGTTTATTCTTTTTTTATACATTTGTACTATAAATATAGAATATATGCCAGTTTTAAAAAAGAGTGAAATTAAACGTGCTGCGCTTGTAAAGGCCACCATTAATTTGGTGAACAATCAAGGGTTCCACGCTGCTCCTATGGCTAAAATTGCTAAAATGGCAAATGTCTCGCCAGCCACTATTTACCTGTATTTCGAAAATAAGCAAGACCTTATTAATCAGGTTTACAAAGAAGTGAAAGCAGAATATATGACGTTTGCTTTCGAGACTTACAAATCGGATTTATCTATCGAAGCAGGTTTTGAATTGGTTTGGAGACGGATGGCCGACTATAAATTAAAGGATATTGAAAAAGGGTTTTTCTTATCGCAATGCGAAAACACACCGATGATTGATGCGGAAAGCAGACTAGAAGGGATTCAGAATTTAAAGCCCCTACTCGACTTATGGGATCGCGGTATTTCAGAGCAAATTATAAAACCAGTATCGCATCACATATTGTATGCTTACAGTATTTACCCTTTAGCCTTTTTATTAAATGCCCACAAACGCGGGGATTTTAAAATTACAAAACAACATTTAGACGATGCGTATCAAGCCGCTTGGTCGAGTATTAAATTATAAAAAACAAAACACTACACCTATGGAATTATTAGATAAATTAAACTGGAGATATGCAACAAAAGCGATGAACGGTACACCGGTATCGCAAGATAAAATCGACCGTATTTTAGAGGCTGCGCGTTTAGCGCCAACGTCTAGCGGGTTGCAACCTTTTGAAATTATTGTAATTACCAATCAAGAAATTAAAGAACAAATTAAGCCTGTGGCTTGGAACCAATCTGTAGTTACCGACTGTTCGCATTTATTAGTTTTTGCAGCATGGGACACTTATACAGCAGAACGTATTAACGAAGTATTCGACTTAACAAACAGTGTACGTGGGTACGAAAACGAAGGGTTTGAAAATTACAGACAAATGTTATTAAATACCTATCCGCAGAAATCTGCTGAAGAGAATTTTACTCATGCTGCCAAACAAGCCTACATTGCTTTTGGATTAGCTATTGCAGCTGCTGCTTACGAGGGTGTAGATGCTACACCTATGGAAGGATTTGATCCAGAAGCTGTAGATACCATTTTAGGCTTAAAAGAAAAAGGATTAGGAAGTGCCATTATACTTCCGCTTGGTTACAGAGACGAAAGTAACGATTGGTTAGCAAACCAAGTTAAAGTAAGAAAAAGTACAGAAAAATTAATAACCGTATTAGACTAAACATAAGATTATGAATCAGACTATATTATTAAAAAGCAGACCAGAAGGAACACCTCAATTATCAAATTTTGAGTTCCAAAAACAAGATGAAACATTACAAATTTCTGAAGGTGAATTGCTTTTAGAAACTAAGTATATCTCTGTCGATCCTTATTTAAGAGGTCGTATGAGTGATGCAAAATCATATGTGCCACCATTTCAACTAAACGAACCTATTTCTTCAGGTGTTGTTGCGAAAGTTATTGCAACTAAAAACGACAACTTTAAAGAAGGTGATTATGTTTCTGGATCTTTAGCATGGAAAACACAACAAGTATCTAGCGGTGAAGGGTTAACAAAAGTAAATGCAGACCTTGCTCCTCTTAGTGCGTATTTAGGGGTGTTAGGCATGACAGGTTTAACCGCATTTTTAGGATTACAAGAAATTGGAAAACCTAAAGCAGGAGAAACCTTATTAGTGTCTGGTGCTGCCGGTGCTGTAGGAAGTGTGGTAGGACAAATTGGAAAAATTCTAGGACTTCGTGTGGTTGGTATTGCCGGAACAGATGAAAAAGGTGACATGTTAAAGAACGATTTCGGTTTTGATGAAGTGATTAATTACAAAACTACCGAAGATATGACGCAGGCTATTAAAACAGCATGTCCAGATGGTGTAGATGTGTATTTTGACAATGTTGGTGGATCAATTTCAGACAGTGCATTGTTTAGTATTAACAGATTTGCGCGATTAATTATTTGTGGTGCAATATCGGTTTACAACAGTACAGAACTTCCAACCGGAGTTAGTGTTCAACCTTTTTTAGTGAAAAACAGTGCATTAATGCAAGGTTTTATTGTTTCTAATTATGCTGAAAAATTCCCTGAAGCGATTAAGCAACTTTCGGAATGGGTTAGTAAAGGCGAATTGAAATATAAAGAAACTATAGTGGAAGGTTTTGAAAATACTCCACAAGCATTCATTGATTTATTCAGCGGAAAGAATAAAGGAAAAATGATTGTAAAAATGTAATACAGATTAGTGTGCTATTAGAGTAAGATACTAAAGTATTTCGACTATTTTACAAGTCTTATAATAATAAAACGCTGAATTGCTTTAGTAAGTAATAGCAACTAAAAGAATATAATGAAAAATTTAAGAGAACAAACTGATGCTAAAATAGCAGAAGGCCGATTAAAAAATCCTGACTTCATGAAAGGCGTAGATGCTGTAATTGAAGAGGCTAAAACTTTTGAACAAGGTGGTAACGCCATTAAAGTTGGAGAGAAAGCACCAAAATTTAAGTTACCAAATGCTAGAGGTAAATCTGTTTCGTTAGACAATTTATTAGAAAACGGTCCTGTAGTAATTTCGTTTTATCGTGGGGATTGGTGTCCGTATTGCAACTTACAAATTAAAGCATTACAAGATATTTTAAGCGACATTCATGACTTGGGAGCCAACCTAGTTGCTATTAGTCCGCAAGTACCAGACGAGAGTTTGTCCATAGATGAGATTAGTAAAATGGATTTTGGCGTATTGTCTGATCAAGATGCTAAAGTTGCTTTTCAATACGGTGTAGCTTGGGAAGTCCCTGAATTTTTAGCAGAACATATGCGTGAAGATCGCGGATTAGATTTAGAACAAATCAATAACGGTAATGCAACAATGTTACCTATTCCAGCGACGTTTGTTTTAAACCGTGAAGGTGTTGTAAAATGGAGCTTTGTCGATGTAGACTATAGAAAACGTTCTGAACCAAGTGATATTATTAAAGCGTTAAAGAGTTTATTTTAAAGACTGAGTTGTGTGATACAACAGGCCTAAACCATTATCATTAAAAAACAAGTAGGATTAAAAACATATATAATTAGAACTCATGAACAATTTTCAATATAAAAATCCAACAAACATCATTTTCGGAAAAGATACAATCGCAAAATTAGCAGAAGAAATTCCTGCTGATGCAAAAGTATTAATGCTTTACGGTGGTGGTAGTATTAAAAAGAATGGTATTTACGATCAAGTAAAAACAGCTTTAAAGGATATTGAACATTTTGAGTTTGGAGGTATTCCTGCCAATCCAGAATATGCAGTATTACTTGAAGCATTAAAAGTTATAAAAGACAAAGAGATTACATATTTATTAGCTGTAGGTGGTGGTTCTGTAATAGACGGAACTAAATTTTTAGCTGCCGCAGGTGTCTTTGAAGGTGATACACCTTGGGATATTTTAACTAATAAAAAACCAACATTACAAGCGATGCCTTTTGGTACTGTGTTAACTTTACCTGCAACGGGTTCTGAAATGAATTCTGGAGCTGTAATTACACGTGCAGAAACTAAAGAGAAATTAGCAATGGGTGGTGCTGGATTATTTCCTGCATTCTCTATTCTAGATCCACAAGTTATCACATCTATTCCTAGACGTCAGTTAGTGAATGGAATTACAGATGCTTTTACTCATGTTTTAGAACAGTACATGACCTACCCTGCCGGTGCTTTACTACAAGATCGTTTTGCAGAAAGTATCATGCAAACACTTTTAGAAGTTGCTCCTAAAGTTTTAGAAGACCCTTCAGATTATGATGCGGCATCTAACTTTATGTGGAGTTGCACAATGGCATTAAACGGCTTGATTCAAAAAGGAGTACCTACAGATTGGGCTGTACATGCAATGGGACACGAATTAACTGCGCTTTTTGGTATCGACCACGCACGTACATTAGCAATTATTGCACCAAGTCATTACCAATATAATTTTGAATCTAAAAAAGAGAAATTAGCACAATATGCAGAACGTATATGGAATGTTACCGAAGGTTCTTTAGAAGATAAAGCTTATGCTGCTATCGAAAAAACGGAATCCTTTTTTAATGATATGGGTATAGATACAAAACTATCTAAATACACAAATGAATTTGAAGGTACTGCAGAAATTATTGCCAACCGTTTTACAGAACGTGGTTGGTTAGGTTTAGGAGAACACCAATCGCTTAAACCAGAAGATGTAGAAACCATTGTACATATGGCTTATTAATTAAATGTTTTAAGTCGTTTTTATTAACCTTAACATCAAAGATTATGAAAATATTATTTGTCTTAACATCACACGATACATTAGGAGATACAGGAGCAAAAACTGGATTTTGGATTGAAGAATTCGCAAGTCCGTATTATGCTTTACTAGACAACGGTGCCGACATTACCATTGCAACACCTAAAGGTGGACAAGCCCCTATTGATCCAAATAGTGATACTGAAGAAACTGCAACAGCAGCAACAAAACGTTTTGAAACAGATCCAGAAACTCAAGATAGAATTAAAAACACAGTGCCATTATCTAGCATAAACCCTAGCGATTATGAAGCTGTATTTTATCCAGGAGGTCACGGACCACTTTGGGATTTAGCTAACGATGAAACGTCTATTAAATTAATAGAACGTTTTAATGCGGCTAATAAACCTATCGGATTTGTATGTCATGCACCTGCGGCTTTAAAAAGTGTAAAGAATGTAGATGGGACACCTTTAGTACAAGGAAAAAAAGTAACAGGTTTTTCGAATTCTGAAGAAGCGGCCGTACAACTAACAGATGTTGTTCCATTTTTAGTGGAAGATATGTTGAAAGCTAATGGTGGAATTTACTCTAAAGGAGACGATTGGGCCGTTCACGTTTTACAAGACGGAAATTTAATTACAGGTCAGAATCCAGCATCGTCTGAATTGGTTGCTGAAACACTTTTAAAAGTGATTAAACCTTTAATAAACGACTAATTTAATATCCCCGTATTTAATTAAAAAAGCCTTCATTCTTTTATAGATTGAAGGCTTTTATTTTTTTGTGCCAATAGTATGTAATTACAAAGGTCATCGAGCGAAGTCAAGTTGAAGATTAAAAAAGGCTCTCGACTCCGCTCGAGCATCCTGTAAGTGTATTATTTACATGTAAATTACTATCGTAACCCTTAATATAGATTAGAGTTTCATTATTAGATTCTTTGATTCAGAAAAACATGATACTTCAATATTACGGTCATCGCGCGACGTCTGGATGAAGATTAAAAAAGGCTCTCGACTCCGCTCGAGTATCCTGTAAGTATATTATTTACATGTAACTTACTAACGTCACCCTTAATTTAGTTTAGAGTCTCATTATTAGATTTTTTGGTTTAGAAAGACATGATACTTTAATATTACGGTCATCGAGCGAAGTCGAGATGAAGATTAAAAAAGGCTCTCGACTCCGCTCGAGCATCCTGTAAGTATATTATTTACATGTAAATTGCTGTTGTTACCCTTACACTTCAATATTACGGTCATCGAGCGAAGTCGAGATGAGAATTTAACAATGCTCTCGACTCCGCTCGAGCACCCTGTAAGTATATTATTTACATGTAAATTACTATCGTAGCCCTTAATATAAGTTTAGAGTCACATTATTAGATTCTTTGGTTTAGAAAAACATGATACTTCAATATTACGGTCATCGAGCGAAGTCGAGATGAAGACTAGAAAAGGCTCTCGACTCCGCTCGAGCATCTTGTAAGTGTATTATTTACATGTAAATTACTAACGTCACTCTTAATATAGATTAGAGTTTCATTATTAGATTCTTTGATTCAGAAAAACATGATACTTCAATATTACGGTCATCGCGTGACGTCTGGATGAAGATTAAAAAAGGCTCTCGACTCCGCTCGAGCATCCTGTAAGTGTATTATTTACATGTAAATTACTAACGTCACTCTTAATATAAGTTTAGAGTCACATTATTATATTCTTTGGGTTAGAAAAACATGATACTTCAATATTGCGGTCATCGAGCGAAGTCGAGATGAAGACTTAAAAAGGCTCTCGACTCCGCTCGAGCATCCTATAAGTACATTATTTACATGTAAATTACTATCGTCACCCTTAATATAGATTAGAGTTTCATTATTAGATTCTTTGATTCAGAAAGACATGGTACTTTAATATTTCGGTCATCGAGCGAAGTCGAGATGAAGACTTAAAAAGGCTCTCGACTCCGCTCGAGCATCCTATAAGTACATTATTTACATGTAAATTACTATTGTTACCCTTACACTTCAATATTACGGTCATCGAGCGGCGTCGAGATGAGAATTTAATAAGGCTCTCGACTCCGCTCGAGCACCGTGTAAATGTATTATAGGTATATAGATTAATACCGTAACCCTTAATATAGTTTAGAGTCTCATTATTATATTCTTTGGGTTAGAAAAACATGATACTTCAATATTACGGTCATCGCGCGACGTCTGGATGAAGATTAAAAAAGGCTCTCGACTCCGCTCGAGCACCCTTGTAACGATTATATAGAAATCTCTTTAAACTTAATTCCCAATTCTTTATTCATTTCGTGAATACGTTTTAATTCACTACCTAAAATTAAAGCAATAGATTGCCCTGTTTTTCCAGCACGTGCTGTACGTCCGCTGCGGTGTGTGTAATATTCAATGTGTTCTGGTAGTTGATGATGTAATACAAAAGCTAAATCGCTAACATCTATTCCTCTTGCAGATACATCTGTAGAAATTAAGACTTGTAAATTTCCTTTTTTAAAGGCACGCATCACTTTTTCACGATCACGTTGTTGCATATCGCCTTCTAAAGCTTCAACAGAAAATCCTTCTTCTTTTAAGAATTCGGTTAATGTTTTTGTTCCAGCTTTGGTTCTACAAAATATAATACCACGGTCATCTGGTCGTGCTTCTAAAAGACTCAGAATTACATTCTGCTTTTGATCTATAGTGGTTGTAATATAGGTATGCGAAATATTTGCATTTACAAGTTCATTCTTATTTATTACCACGCGAACTGCTTGTGGCGACATATAATGTTCTATAATTTGCTGAATCCCTGAAGGAATCGTTGCCGAAAACAGCCAAGTGTTTTTAGATTTTGGAGTATGGTCTAAGATTTTAGTCAGTGCATCTTTAAACCCCATACTAAGCATTTCATCAGCTTCATCTAAAATCACGGTATTCACTTTTCTAATATCGATAATTTTACGATCTAATAAATCGTTTAAACGTCCAGGAGTAGCCACAATAACATGTGTTGTACGTTTTAAATTCTGTATTTGAATATCTATTTTTTCACCACCGTAAACGCCTTCAACAAAGATTTTAGATTCACCGTATTTCGTGAATTTAAACAATTGCTTTTTTATTTGTTGAACCAGTTCACGTGTTGGCGCTAAAATTAAAGTTTGTACGTGGCTTAATTTCGGGTCAATGTTTTGAAGCATTGGCAATCCGAAAGCTGCCGTTTTTCCTGTTCCTGTTTGTGCTAAACCAATAAAATCTGTTTTCGTTTTTAATAAAACGGGAATTGCTTTTTCTTGAATTTCAGACGGATGTTTTATTCCTAATTCTTTTAAAGCTTGTATAAATTCAGGTGCTACACCTAAGTGTTTAAATGATGCCATAATGTTTATTTCTGATTGCAAAGGTATGGTAATTTAGAGTGCCGTTTAATACAAATTTCAATTTCTAAATTGTTGCTTATATTTAGTTTATCTTTACCACAAATTATATCTATGCACTCTAATAACAAGCATAAAAAATCCTACGATTTTGATGCATTAATTCAAGCGTATCCAAAACTAAATTCGTTTGTATTTACAAGTCCACTTACAAAACAAAAAACTATTCATTTTGAAAAAAGTGATGCTGTTTTTCATTTAAATAAAGCCATTCTTATTGCCGATTACGGTTTAACCGATTGGAGGATTCCGAAAGGGTATCTATGTCCGCCAATTCCTGGACGTGCCGATTATATTCATCATATCCACGATTTATTAGTTGTTGAAAAACTAACTGAGAATGTTTTAGGTTTAGATATTGGTGTTGGTGCTAATACCATCTACCCTATTCTAGGCGCGCAAATCTACGATTGGAAAATGGTGGGTTGCGATACCAGCGCAAGTGCAATAGAAAGTGCTAAGCATAATGTAGGATTAACACCTACGTTGCTTAAAAAGATAGACATCCGTCAGCAACCTACACCTGCTAATATTTTTGAAGGTATTATTAAGCCTGATGAAAAATTTACATTTACCATGTGTAATCCTCCATTTTTCGGATCTGAAGAAGAAGCAACTCGTACAACGAAACAAAAATTGAAGAACCTTAAAAAAGCGGGACCAGCAGAATTGAATTTTGGCGGACAAGCGCATGAATTATGGTGTAATGGTGGTGAGGCTTTATTTATAAAACGTATGATTAAGCAAAGTGTCGCGTTTAAAGATCAAGTAAATTGGTTTACAACACTGGTCTCTAAACAAGAAAATTTAAGCAAGTTAAAAAAGCAATTAGATAAATTAAAAGCGACGCATAAGACGATTTCTATGGAACAAGGAAATAAGAAAAGTAGAATTTTGGCTTGGACGTTTAAAGCGGAATCAGGGTCTTAGATTTATAAGAAAATATAAAAAGAAAAGCGTGTTCAGATAAAATTGAATACGCTTTTTTGGTTTATACTTAAACATATTGGTCATCGAGCGGAGTGGAGATGTAATTAAAAAGCTCTCGACTCCGCTCGAGCGCCCTGTAATTGTATTCTTGTAAATTACTTATCGTCGCCTTGAATGTGCTTTAAGGAATTATAAATTGAATATCTTAGGTGAAATTATGTTGTTACTGGTGAGATATTGAAAAAAGTTCAGTGTGACGACATTTAGGTTTATATTTAATTTTATAGGTTATCGAGCAGAGTCGAGATGTAATTAAAAAGCTCTCGACTCCGCTCGAGCGCCCTGTAATTGTATTCTTGTAAATTACTTATCGTCGCCTTGAATGTGGTTTAGGGAATTATAAATTGAATATCTTAGGTGAAATTATGTTGTTACTGGTGAGATATTGAAACAAGTTCAGTATGACGACATTTTGGTTTATATTTTAATTTTATAGGTCATCGAGCGGAGTCGAGATGTAATTAAAAAGCTCTCGACTCCGCTCGAGCGCTCTGTAATTATATTCTTGTAAATTACTTATCGTCGCCTTGAATGTGGTTTAGGTAATTACAAATTGAGTAACTTAGGTAGAATAATGTTGTTACTTGTGAGATATTGAAACAAGTTCAGTATGACGCCATTTTGGTTTATATTTTAATTTTATAGGTTATCGAGCAGAGTCGAGATGTAATTAAAAAGCTCTCGACTCCGCTCGAGCGCCCTGTAATTATATTCTTGTAAATTACTTATCGTCGCCTTGAATGTGGTTTAGCTAATTACAAATTGAGTAACTTAGGTAGAATAATGTTGTTACTTGTGAGATATTGAAACAAGTTCAGTATGACGCCATTTTGGTTTATATTTTAATTTTATAGATTATCGAGCAGAGTCGAGATGTAATTAAAAAACTCTCGACTCCGCTCGAGCACCCTGTAATTGTATTCTTGTAAATTACTTATCGTCACCTTGAATGTGGTTTAGGGAATTACAAATTGAATATCTAAGGTGAAATTATGTTGTTACTTGTGAGATATTTAAAAAAATTCAGTGTGACGACCTTTAGGTTTATATTTAATTTTATAGGTCATCGAGCGGAGTCGAGATGTAGATTAAAAAGCTCTCGACTCCGCTCGAGCGCCATATCATTGCAAAAAAGGAAAGCGTAATCAGATAAAACTGAGTACGCTTTAGTGTTTTATATTTATTCATGAAGGTCATCGCGTGGAGTCGAGATGAGTTCTAAAAGCTCTGGACTCCGCTCGAGCACCCTAACGTTGCAAGAGAAGTCTATTCTTCTGGTGGATAACCATTTATTTCTTCATATAATTCATCGAAATTTTCGCGAATATATGCTCTTAATTTTTTTCTATAATCGTCGCGTAACCACTCTACAAAATTGTATGTACTTTTACTAATACATTTGGTGTAACGCTGAATTCTATAATCGATGTCATCGCCTAGTTTTTTAGCTAAGTCTAGGGCATCATACATGTCTTCACTGTTTTCTGTACAGATATAAGCATGATGACGAATAGAACGCTCTAATACCACTTTAGAAGACTCCCCTTTTCTAATAGAATCGATATATGTCTTTTTAACATCGAAATATACCGAGTTAGATTTCTTAAATTCAGCACGTAATTCGTCTGGCATTTCGTATCTAAAATTCTCTTCTAATTCGTCGTCACTTAAAATACCATCTAAATAGAAGTTAGGTGATCTAAATATTTTTTGCCAATCTAAATCTGCACCCCATGGTCCGAAACGGTGAAAGTTGTTTCCTAAATCGATTACATTAAATTTCGATTTATTTTTCAAAATACGAGATCCACGACCAATCATTTGGTAGTATAAGGTTAACGACTTGGTCGCACGATTCAGAATAATAGAATCTACAGTAGGCTCATCGAAACCAGTGGTTAAAATACTAACCGATGTTAGAATAGCATCTGGAGTTTCTTTAAACCATTTTAATATTTTTTTACGTTCACTTTTAGTATTGGTATTATCTAAATGTGCAACGTTATAACCTGCTGCTTTAAACGTATCGTATACGTGTAAAGATGTATTAATACCGTTATTAAAGATCAGTGTCTTTTTATGTTTTGAACGTTCCTCGTAAGCTTGAATTAACTTACCAAGCATATCGCTATTGGTATATAAATCTTCTGAAGACTTTACAGTATAATCTCCATTTGCACCAACTACTAATGACGTTAATCCTACATTATAAGAATATACTTCGGCACGTGCTAAGAATTCGTTTTCTATTAAAGACTGAATGGTTTCTCCAACAATTAACTCGTTGTAGTTATCATTCATTGGTAATTTTATATTCGAACTTAAAGGTGTTGCTGTAACACCTAAGATGAAAGATTTATCGAAGAATTTAAAAAGCTTAGTAAAGGAATTGTAGTGCGCTTCATCAATAATAATTAAACCCACATCTGAGATATCTAACTTACCATCGTTTAATCGGTTGTTCAACGTTTCAACCATGGCTACAAAACAACTGTAATCTGCTTGATCTTCTAAATTTGCTTTACTATGAATAACCTTATTGGTAACACCAAATTCTGTTAACATCCCTGAAGTTTGTTTACACAATTCAATACGGTGCGTCATTACAAGCACTTTCTTATTATGATGCTTTAAATATTGCCTTACAATTTCAGAAAATATTACTGTTTTTCCACCTCCAGTTGGTAATTGATATAATAAATGGTAGTCTTCTGGAGCTTCTTCAAAACATTGAAATATCTTGTTTATGGCTCCTTGCTGATAACTATATAAATCTTTTCCGGCGTTTCTTTCTGCTAAATCTGTAGCTGTAACTGACATTTAAATAGGTTTTAAAGGAATGCAAAAATAAGGCCTTTTCTAGGGTTTTTATGCATGATTCTCTAGAAATTATTTAAATCTCATGTTTTTACAATTCAATTGTTAAATAATTAAAAAAAAATAAGAATCGTTAATCTTATTAAGCGATTAATTATCAATATGATAAGATGTATTAAATTATAAAGAAACCACTCTTTTCTATTTTTTTACTTTCCTACGATTTATGTCATATTTGTAATACGCTAAAGCACTTATAATACAAACAATGGCTACTAACACATACACAAATTTTGGAATTGGTACAGGATCTCCTGTTGCATAAGAGTGTAAACCTGACAGGTAATAATTAACTCCAAAAGACGTCATGATGATTGAGAAAAAAGCAAAGACACTTACCATGTTAAGTACATATCTGTTATTTAATTTAGGTACGAAATGTAAGTGTAACACGATAGCATAAATTATAATACTTATTAAAGCCCAAGTTTCTTTAGGGTCCCAAGCCCAATAGCGTCCCCAAGATTCGTTAACCCAAATAGCCGTTGAAAAACTTGCGATAAATAGAGTTGCTAGTAGTTAAAGAAATCGTGAGCATAATCGTACCACGTTTTTGTTTCATCAACTGAATATAGTAAGCCATTTTGATTTTTTTTCATGAAAAAAAAATGGTTACCAAGTCCTAATTTTTAAAATTTTAATTGAATTTAAGAGTTTTTAGGAAATTTCAGCACCGAAAATGACTTTAAAGTGCCTCTAAAAAAGGCATTCTAATTTAGTATATTTAGCCATAACAAAACTAAAATAATTCTGTTGAAATCTAATTTTCACCTTTTCGAAGGATATAAAAACACGCGACCACTTTGGAACGGGCGAAACAGTTGGGGCATGCAACAATTTGAAATGAAAGACCTAAAAAGCAGTCAGCTTAATAGGGCTTTTGATACTAAATTAAGGTTGGGTAAACTTGTAGAACGTTTTGTTGACGTGGAATTGACTGCCCATGATAACATTGAAATTATTGCTGAAAATTTACAAATTCAGAAAGAAAAACGCACACTAGGAGAAATAGATTGCATCTTAAAACGAGATGAGCAATTGATTCATTTAGAAATTATTTACAAGTTTTATTTATATGATCCCGAAGTGGGAATCACAGAATTTGATCACTGGATTGGTCCAAACAGAAAAGATTCACTGGTGGATAAACTGACGAAGTTACACGAGAAACAACTTCCCTTATTATTTAACCCGGAAACTAAAAAATACTTAGATGCATTTGAAATTTCATCAGATCATATAGAACAGCAGGTCTATTTTAAAGCACAATTATTTTTGCCTTACGGATTAAAAACAAATGTATTTACAGAATTAAATCCAGATTGTGTTACAGGATTTTATATTAGGCATACAGAACTCGAGCTGTTTCAAGACTGCAAGTTTTATATGCCTAAAAAAACAGATTGGTTATGTGAGATTCAAATTCAATTACCTTGGATGAATTTCAACACTTTTAAAACCCAACTTCAACCATTAATAGATACTAAAACGTCACCATTATGCTGGATAAAACGCCCAAATGGTGTCACCGAAAAATGTTTTGTAGTCTGGTGGAACTAAATGCATCAACACCAGTATTTTTATATGCCCAATTTTAAATAGGTTGCTGTAAGCCGTCTTTTAAATTGTATAATTTATTTTTCACGTTTAAAGTTTTTAAAATATTTACAGCTTGCAAACTACGTCTCCCTGTCTGACAATACACTAAGATTGGTTTTTTAGTATCTATTTCAAAAAAACGTTCTTCTAATTCTTTAAGAGGTATGTGATAGTCGTGAGACAAATGAAACATATTGTGTTCCTTTTCTGTTCTTACATCTAACACAAATAAATTGTCTTTATGTTTTAAGTATTCATCGAAGGTTAAGGATTTCATCGACGAATTTATATTTATATCTTCATCGACATCGGCTATATAGGTTACATGCGAATTAACCGTTTTATCGTAAGTAATAATGTTCTGACTCATAGAGAGTGCATTAAATACCAATAGTTTTCCTGATAACACTTCGCCTATCTCACAAATCATTTTAACAACTTCGTTAGCTTGTAATAAACCTACAATTCCAGGTAGTACACCTAAAACACCAGCTTCTTCGCAGTTTAGAGTGTCTTGAGATGCTTTTGGATATAAACATCGGTATGTTGGTCCGTTTTTATAATTGTAAGTTGTAACCTGACCTTCAAATTTAAATATAGATCCAAAAACAACAGGTTTTTCAGCCAACACCGCTGCATCATTTATTAAGTAACGGGTGTTAAAATTATCTGTACCGTCTACAATAATATCATAAGACTTAAATATTTTTATTGCGTTAGATTTTGTTAAACGCTCGATATACGATTTAAATTTCACAAACTTATTAAGCTGTTCTAATTTTGAAATCGCACAAGACACTTTAAACTTTCCAATATCGTTATAACCGTATAGCACTTGGCGCTGTAAATTGGTTTGATCCACACTATCATGATCAATAATTCCAATTACACCTACACCTGCTGCTGTTAAATATTGTAAAATTGGACATCCTAAACCACCAGCTCCAACAACTAAAACTTTAGCTGCTTTTAATTTATTTTGACCGGCTTCGCCAATATCTTCTAAAGTTAAATGGCGTTTGTACTGTAAATGTTCTTCTTTATTTAGCATGACGTAAATTTAATAATTATTGCCAATTGTTTTCCCAATCTTTCCAAACAACTTCTAATCCTTTAGATTTTAACATTTCAGTAAACGATTCTGTAGAACGTTCATCTGAAATTTCAAATTGCTCTAACGATTGTTTTTCAACAACATAACCCCCTGGGTTAGTCTTAGATTCTGCGCTAATAGAAGTGATTCCTAAATTAACAATATGATTTCTAAACAGCTCACTTTCTCGTGTAGACATAGATAACTCTAAATCTTCATCTAACAATCTGAAAGCACAAATAAGCTGTACAAGATTACTGTCTGTCATTTCAACTTTAGGTTCTAATCCGCCTGAAAACGGACGTAACCGCGGAAAAGACATGGAATATTTTGTTTTCCAATAGGTTTTCTGAAGGTATTTAAAATGAAGCGCCGTAAAAAAACTGTCGGCACGCCAATCTTCTAAACCATACAAACTGCCTAAACCTATTTTATGAATTCCAGCTTTTCCTAAACGATCAGGCGTATCTAAACGATAATCAAAATTAGATTTTTTTCCTTTCGGATGATGCTTTTTATATTCGTCACGATGATACGTTTCTTGATATACTAAAACCGCATACAAACCATTTTCTATAAGTAATTCGTACTCCTCTTGATCTAACGGTTGGACTTCTATGGTAATATTCGAAAATTGAGAACGTATAAGTTGAATGGCATTTTTTAGATACTCCACACCTACTGTGCGGTTGGCTTCACCAGTAACCAATAAAATATGGTCGTAACCTTTCGACTTTAAAAACGCAGTTTCTTTTAAGATTTCAGCATCCGTTAAGGTTCTACGCGGAATCTTATTCGTCATACTAAAACCGCAATAGGTGCAAATGTTTTGACATTCATTACTTAAATACATAGGGGCATACATTTGTATGGTATTCCCGAAACGTTTTTTAGTAATCTGCTGACTCAGTTGTGCCATGTCCTCTAAATACGGTGCGGCTGCAGGAGAAATTAAAGCTTTAAAATCTTCTAAATCGCGTACAGATTTACCTAAAGCCTGCAACACATCGTTTTCGGTTTTTGAGTAAATACTTTGTAAGGTGTCATCCCAATTATACGTATTTAAAATTGTTTTAAAAGAGCTCATAAGCTAAGTATTTAAAAAACTAGTTAACGGACTACTGGCTTCTGCAGTTTGTCGTAATGGAGCCAATTTTGCGTGATATGCCATGCGACCAGCTTGTATAGCCAGCTTAAAAGCTATTCCCATTTCTATAGGATTTTGAGATACCGCAATAGCTGTATTTACTAACACTGCATCTGCACCTAATTCCATAGCATGAGTTGCATGCGACGGACTCCCAATACCGGCATCTACAATAACAGGAACATTACTCTGGGCAATAATAATTTCTAAAAACTCTAAGGTTTTTAAGCCTTTATTACTTCCAATTGGTGCACCTAAAGGCATGACACATTGCACGCCTACATCTTCTAAGCGTTTGCATAACACAGGATCTGCATGTATGTATGGCATAACCACAAAACCTTCTTTTACCAAAATTTCGGCAGCTTTTAAAGTTTCAATAGGATCTGGTAATAAATATTTTGGATCGGGATGAATTTCTAATTTCACCCAATTGGTTTGTAAGGCTTCACGCGACAAATGTGCTGCAAACACAGCTTCTTCTGCTGTTCTAACTCCAGAAGTATTAGGCAATAAATGTATAGATGAATGATTTAAGTGCGTTAATATATCGTCTTTATTATCAGAAACATCCACACGTTTTAAAGCTACAGTTACCAATTCACTTTCTGAAGCTAAAATAGCTTCACGCATCAATTCAGAATTGCTGAATTTTCCTGTTCCAGTAAATAAACGTGAGCCAAATGTTTTGTCTGCAATCGTTAAATTATCCTGCATTGTCCTCATCTGTTTTATTCATTTTATATACTTGTTCTTGTGTACTCGGACCGTTTAAAATTTTATTAAATTCGGGAATAGCATTAAAATTCTGTGTGAGTTCTCCAGATACTGCCACACCATAAATTCCTGTGTCTATAAGTTCGGGCACATCATTAAGAGTGATGCCACCAATAGCCACAATCGGGATGTCCGACTGCACTGAATTTAGAATAGATTTATAGCCGCCAATTCCTAAAATAGGTCCTAATTTAGATTTAGTAGTGGTGAAGCGAAACGGTCCTAAACCAATATAATCTATCTTTTTTTCGATAAGGTTTTTACAGTCTTCAAGCGTATTCGCTGTACCTCCAATGCGATACCATTTACCTAAATACTCCCGAACCTCTAATGGACAACCATCGTCTTTCCCTAAATGCACACCATCGGCATTTACAGCCTTAGCTACTTTATAGAAATCGTTAATTATTAATCGCGTCTGAAAATGCATCGTGATTTCTCGTGCTTTCTTAGCTGTATCTAATACAATGGCTTCATCGAAATTCTTCATTCGTAATTGAATCCAATCTGCTCCTGCACTACATGCGGCTTGAACATATTCTAAATGTTGTTCGGCCGTGTCTCCTTGTGTGATATACTGTAATTTACTTATCATAAGTTTTTGTAATTATGTGTTCCTAACAGCGAGTCATTTGAATTTAGAAACTGTTCTGTGTATTGTTTTGCTAATTTACACGCATCTTCTAAATCCATGTTTTTCATAAAATTAGAGGCTAATGCGGCCGAAATAACACAACCACTGCCATGTTTTTCATGGATTTTCTGAACACCTGGTCTAAAATTAATTTGTACAATACCGCTGTGGTAAATTTCGTCCCAACCTTTTTTGTCGGCACGATGGCCCCCTTTTAAATAAATATTTGTTTTTTGAGATATAAACTCAATGGTTTCTGAAATGGATTTATTTGGTAATAGATTCTGAATTTCATCGTAATTAGGAGTTATAAAATAGCATGTATCTAAAACATTATTGAATGTTTCAAAATCTGAATCGGTGTGGAAATCGAATCCTGAACTCGCTTGCATAATAGGATCTAAAATGATTTTTATGGTTGGGTTAAATCGTAATAACGTGTCTACAACTTCAGAAAGCACTTGCCAAGATTCTATAATTCCAATTTTAACCACATCGATAGTAAAACGCTCGAACAACGTTTCGATTTGTTGAATAATTATGGATGCTTCAATCCAAACACAATTTTTAAAATCGATATCGTTTTGCACCGTTACTGCTGTACAAACCGATAAACCATATAATCCATGTGCTTCAAATGTTTTAATATCGGATGTGATTCCCGCACCACTTGAAGGGTCGAGTCCTGCAATTGTTAATATGAATGTTTTGTTATTCATTAATGTTTGTTTAATTCTTTCATATTATCCTGAATTTAGTTCGTGGACTCAAAATTATTAGAACTATTTTATATGTATGTTTAAAGATAATTATGTTCTTTATGTGCTGAAACAAGTTCCGCATAACGACACAAACAACATTCTATTTCTAAAAGTTGAATATACCAATACCCTGAACCTGTTTCAGCGCCTTATTATTTAAATTGACTTTGTATCTTATTAAAAACATCTAGAGGATTTTCGCTATTCCAAATCCCGCCTAAAACACCAACACCCTTATAACCTAATTTTTTAAAGGTTTCAATATTAAATTCTGTCACACCGCCCATACCAATAACAATTTTATCGATATGATTGACATCAAATCCTCGACCTACATATCCTGCTTTTGAAATGGATGAAAACACCGGACTCAACAAATGGTAATCGAATTCGAAATAACAATGAGCCAAATCTTCGGGTTCATGGAACGAGGAACTTATGGTTTTACCAAACATGTTTAAACCTTTAAAATACTGTCCTGGATTATCGATATGATCAATACGTTTTTGCTCTTGAAAATGAATGCCTTTTAAATTGAATACATTAACCAGTTCATGAACATAATGCACCACAATTCTGTTGTGAAATTGCGTATCAATCTCTTTTAAATAAGTCACGTGTTCTTCGTAATTCTTATTCGGTTTCCGCAAATGATAATATTGCAGACCGGCTTCAAAAAGCTGATGTAAGATTTCAATTTCGTTAGGTAAATCTGTTTCAGGTGCTATGAGTACAATCATCTCTATAAATCATTAAAAGTGAACAATTAGTAATGCAAGACAAGCACAAGCCAACTATACATTACTAACTGTAATATGGTTTAAAGATACACTTCACTCCCTTTATTTTTGAATTCTTCCGACTTTTCTTCCATGCCTTTTGTAAACACTTCGTCTCCAATTATTTCGTTAACTGCAGCAAAATCCCTTACTTCTTGGGAAATCTTCATCGAACAGAATTTCGGTCCGCACATCGAACAGAAATGCGCTATTTTAGCACCTTCTGCAGGCAATGTTTCATCATGATATTCTCGAGCCAATTCTGGGTCTAAAGCCAAATTAAATTGATCTTCCCAACGGAATTCAAAACGCGCTTTACTTAAAGCATCATCACGGTGTTGGGCTCCTGGATGTCCTTTTGCTAAATCTGCCGCATGTGCTGCTAATTTATAGGTTACCACTCCCGTGCGTACATCGTCTTTATTTGGTAACCCCAAGTGCTCTTTAGGTGTTACATAGCACAACATGGCGCAACCAAACCAACCAATCATAGCGGCTCCAATACCCGATGTGATATGATCGTATCCCGGAGCGATATCTGTGGTTAAGGGACCTAAAGTATAAAATGGCGCTTCTTCACACGCTTCTAACTGCTTGTCCATATTGGCCTTAATCATGTGCATTGGAACGTGTCCCGGTCCTTCTATAAAGGTTTGTACATCGTGTTTCCATGCAATTTTAGTCAGTTCACCCAAAGTTTCTAATTCTGCAAATTGTGCTTCGTCATTGGCATCGGCAATACATCCTGGACGTAATCCGTCACCTAATGAGAACGCGACATCGTAAGCTTTCATAATCTCACAAATCTCTTCAAAATGCGTGTATAAAAAACTTTCTTTATGATGCGCTAAACACCATTTCGCCATGATTGATCCACCACGAGACACAATACCTGTAATACGTTTTGCCGTCATAGGCACATAACGTAAACGCACACCAGCATGAATGGTGAAATAATCGACACCTTGCTCGGCTTGTTCGATTAAAGTATCACGAAAAATCTCCCAAGTTAAATCTTCGGCCTTACCATTTACTTTTTCTAAAGCTTGGTAAATAGGTACAGTTCCGATTGGTACTGGCGAATTACGAATAATCCACTCACGAGTTTCATGAATATTTTCTCCAGTTGATAAATCCATGATGTTATCGGCGCCCCAGCGGCATGCCCAAACTGCTTTTTCAACTTCTTCTTCTATACTAGATGTTGTAGCCGAATTCCCGATATTAGCGTTAATCTTTACTAAAAAATTCCGACCAATAATCATCGGTTCACTTTCTGGGTGATTAATGTTTGAAGGCAATACGGCACGTCCACGAGCAATTTCTTCTCGTACAAATTCAGCTGTAATTTTCTGCGGAATTGACGCTCCGAAATCTTGACCTTTATGTTGTTCAGACAAGCGAATGGCTTCATCAATTTTTTGATTTTCACGAATCGCAACATATTCCATTTCTGGCGTAATAATCCCCTGTCTGGCATAATGCATTTGCGATACATTTTTGCCTGCTTTAGCTCGAAATGGCTTTTTAACATCTGCAAATCGTAAATGATCGAGTTCTGCATTATTCATACGCTCATTACAGTAGTTTGATGAGAACGCATCTAATTGTTCAACATCTCCACGTTTTAAAACCCAAGGTTCACGAATGCGCTCAATTCCTTGATGCACATTAATATCCTTATCAGGATCGGTGTATGGTCCAGAAGTATCATAAACCGTAATCGGCTGATTTGGAGTTCGAGATTTTGTTAAGGAATCTACGGTATCACTCAATGCTATTTCTCGCATAGCCACTTGTAATTCAGGGAATAATTCGCCTTGTACGTAAATTTTCTTTGAATTTGGAAACGGATTTCTAGTCACACCATTTTGCGGTGCTGTGTCTTTTTTCTTCATGGTTATTCATTAAATTAAAGCGCAAACAACTTGTGTATACACCGAATTAATTAGGTTAAATGAGATTGTGATATAAAAAAAGAAACAGTTCTAGCCGCCTTGTGTGGCTTGAATAATCAGGATATTATCGTTGTTTAAAACTGTAGTTTTTTCCCAATTAAAATAAGGCACAACAGTATTATTAACAGCCACTGCAATACCATTTTGAATGGGACTTAGTTTAGAAACGATAGTTGCAAGCGAAGTGTTTTCGGCAACCTGATGTTTTGTATTGTTTACGTTTATAGATATCATAATCTTGATTTAGATAAATTTCCATAAACTTTTAAAGGATAAACCGAATTTGAACTCGGTTTTAGTGAAATGATTTTGAAAAGTGCTAACTTTTTCCTCCGGCTGTATAAACAGCGTCAGGTTCAAAGGATATTTCTCAAACTACATAGTAGTTACTCCTAAAGTTTATTTTTTGTTCTTACAAACTTAAAGGATTTTAATTCATGAAAGCAAATTTTTGTGAAAGAAATTAAAAAAAATGTTTTGTGGTTTACTGAGTTGTTTCTCTTAATTTTGCCATTCGAAAAAAAGACGCATGCCACTACCCGATTATAAAAAATTACTACTTCCAACTTTAAAAAAACATTTTGGATACGACCAGTTTCGTACCCAACAGCAAGATATTATAGAATATGTGCTTGAAGGAAACGATGCCCTAGTAATTATGCCTACTGGAGGTGGAAAATCGATATGTTTTCAGGTGCCTGCTTTGCTTTTTGAAGGCATAACAATAGTGGTTTCTCCCCTTATTGCGTTAATGAAAGATCAGGTTGATGGATTAAAAGCCAACGGTATTGATGCCAATTTTTATAATAGTAGTCAGTCGTCTGAAGAGCAACAAGCCATTTTAGAACAGGTTATAAAAGCAGAGTTAAAACTTCTATACGTTGCGCCAGAAAGTCTTGCGGGTTTATCTAATATTTTAAACGAGCGGTATGTAAGTTGTATTGCCATTGACGAAGCGCATTGTATTTCGTCTTGGGGCCATGATTTTCGTCCGTCGTACCAACAACTCGGTTTCTTAAAAAAATCGCTACCCAATATTCCGATTATAGCGTTAACTGCCACGGCAGATAAAGCTACACGTCAGGATATTTTAGATCAGTTACAAATTCCGAATGCGCAACAATTTATATCCTCTTTCGACAGACAAAATATTTCTTTAGAAGTGCGTTCTGGTACTGAAAAAGTAAAACAGATTATCAGTTTTGTAAAAAAACATCCTAATCAGTCTGGAATTATTTACTGTTTAAGTAGAAAGAACACTGAAGAACTTGCGAAGAAATTAAACAGCAACGGTATTCCTGCCACAGCCTATCATGCCGGACTTAATTTTAACGAACGCAATAAAGTTCAAGAAGATTTTGTTTACGACACTACTCAGGTGGTTTGTGCTACGGTTGCTTTCGGAATGGGAATTGACAAATCGAATGTCCGCTGGGTAATCCACCACAATATGCCTAAAAATATTGAAGGGTATTATCAGGAAATTGGTCGTGGGGGTCGTGATGGCTTAAAAGCTCATGCTCTACTGTTTCATAGTTATGCCGATGTAATTCAATTACGTCGTTTTGCTTCGGGAGCTTCTAATGAAGAGGTTCAGATTGCGAAGTTGGAACGTATGAAACAATTTAGTGAAGCTACAACATGCCGGCGAAAAATCTTGCTAAGTTACTTTGGTGAGTTATTAGAAGAAAATTGTGGAAATTGTGACGTGTGCAAGAATCCGCCACAAATTTTCGACGGTACTATTATCGCACAAAAAATATTATCTGCTGTGTATCGTCTTAAAGAGAAAGAAGCGATAGGGACTATTTTAGATGTGTTACGAGGGTCTCATAATGCTAATATTTTAGAGAAGGGTTACGATAAATTAAAAACCTTTGGCATAGGTAGAGATGTGGCTTGGAAAGATTGGCAACATTTTATTATTCAACTTATGAATCAAGGGTATTGCGAGATTGCATTTCATAAAAATAATGCCTTACAACTCACCGAATTTTCTAATAATGTATTGTTTAAAGGCGCTAAAGTATCGTTAACACGACCGGTGCATATTGCCGAGCCAAAAGTTAAAGAAAAAGTAAAACGTACGAAGGTTAAACGTGGTGCATCAAAAACGACTGCCGATTCGTTATTTGAACGTTTACGTCAGTTGCGTTATAAAATTTCGAAAGAAGAAAACATTCCGGCTTACCTTATTTTTAGTGACAAAACCTTGATGGAAATGGAACGCGACCGCCCGATGAGTATCATGGATTTAATGGATGTAAGCGGTGTTGGTCAGCATAAAGCAGAAACGTATGGTGATGAATTTATTGAAGAAATCATGAAGTTTCTGGGGTCTAAACCTAAGAAAGAGAAAAAACGTTCGACCCATTTAGTGACTTACGATTTGTATAAAAAAGGACTCTCCATTGAAGAAATTTCTATGCAACGTAAATTGAGAGATACTACGGTTTACTCGCACATTGCAAAGCTTCATAGTGACGGAAAAGATATTAATATTTATGATTTTGTTTCTAAACGGGAAGTTGAAGATGTGAAAAAAGCTAAAGAAAACATAGAAGGTTCTACCTCATTAAAAGCATATTACGATTACTTTGATGAACAATTAGATTACTTCAAAATTCGTTTAGCGCTAAGTGTTATTGACAACTAAATTCGTATAGTTTTCTAAATCTTCTAACCATAAACCATTATATATTAGCATACAGAATGCTATATAAATGGCATTTGAGTAGATTTAAACTAATAAAAATTATTTTATAATTTAGAGTTTATTAAATTCGTATCGACTATTTAGACCTTATGAAAAAATCGACCAAATCATTATTTTATTTACTTCTGTCTTGCCTTTTTTTGTCGACTGCTTTAAGTTACGGACAAGACAAATCTGTTGCGTTAAAAGATTCAACGGCGGTTAAGAAGCAAAAAATTGAAATTGAATATACCGATGAAGGCTTTGAGTTTAAAACTTCTGATGAGAAATATGCCCTTCATATAGAATCGCGTTTACAATTTAGATTTTCCACTCCAAGTGATTTAAATCCGGTAACCTACGATGAAATATATTCCGAAAAGGAAACGGTTTTTAAGATAAACAGAGCACGTTTAAAAGTAGGGGGTCACGCTTATAAACCTTGGTTAAAATACTACTGGGAATACGAAGTATCTGCTGGAAATCTTATGGATTTCAGGGTTATGATTGAAAAGTATTCGTTCTTTAAAATTAAAGTTGGGCAATGGAAAACCTATTACAATCGAGAACGTGTAATTTCTTCTGGAAAACAACAAATGGCAGACCGTTCTATTTTAACGCGTCCTTTTACCCTAGATAGACAGCAAGGTATTGAGTTTTATGGTAGAATTAACCCGAGCAAATTTGCCGATATTACATATCACGCTTCCATTTTAACAGGTACGGGACGTGGTTCCACAGAAAATGACGACGAACATTTAATGTATGTGGGGCGTTTACAATATAATTTTATGGGGCGTGAATTGAGTTTCACGGGTTCAGATTTGGCCTATCATGATGACTTTACCGGATTAATTGCTGTAGCGGGAACTACTAACCGAAGTCCATACACGCGTTTTTCTCAAGCTGGTGGCGGACAATTAGTTGGTTTTGAAGATGGTGTAGACGGACAATATAAAGTCAATCAATTTTTACTAGAAACTGCCTTTATGTATCGTGGATTATCTTGGCAAAACGAATTTCATACTAAAGAAATTTACGATTATGTAAATGACCAAACCACTAATTTAAAAGGTGCATATTTTCAGTCTGGATATTTTTTCCATAGTATTTGGCCTAAGTTTCCAAAACCCTTAGAGGTTGCGGCGCGCTATGCTTATTACATTCCGAATACACATTTGTCTAATAATTTAGAAGAAGAATTTGTTTTGGCATTTAACTGGTTTTTTAATGGTCATAGAAATAAGTTAACGTCTGAAGTTACATACTTCAACTTTCAAGACCAGACCGGAATTTACGATAACGGCTTACGTTTTAGAGTACAATGGGATATTTCTTTTTAAAATATCATCTTTATGTATAGAAAACGCCTTGTATCTTAAAAATATACAAGGCGTTTTTATGTCTTCAACATATGCTTTAATGCATATATGAAAATGTTAGTTTTTCATTTGCGAATCAATCCACATATTAACGCGACGTTCTAATAATTCCATTGGTAAAGCGCCTCCACCAAGCAAGGTGTCGTGAAATCCTTTTATATCAAATTTATCACCTAATTTGTCTTCTGCTGTTTTACGTAATTCCTGAATTTTAAGCATTCCTATTTTGTAGGATGTCGCTTGTCCAGGCATTACCATGTAGCGTTGTACTTCTGCGGTAATAGCACCATCTGACACCGATGAGTTTTCTTTAAAATATTTAAAAGCATCAGCTTCTGTCCAGCCTTTGGCATGTAATCCAGTATCCACCACCAAACGGATGGCTCTCCATATTTCATTAACCAAGCGTCCGAAATCGTAATACGGATTTTGGTATCCGCCCATTTCCTTAGCCAATATTTCCGAATATAAAGCCCAACCTTCGCTATACACACTAAAACCGGCTTGTGTTCTAAACTGTGGTACACCTTCTAATTCTTGAGCAATAGAAATCTGCATGTGATGCCCTGGTAGACCTTCATGATACGCGACACCTTCCATTGTGGTTTTGTCCATCATACTCATATCAGAAAGATGAACATAATACGTTCCAGGTCTAGAGCCATCCGGAGTTCCTGCATTATAATGTTGTGGTGCACCATCTTGTTCTCTAAAGGCTTCAACACGTTTAACTTCTAATTTAGCTTTAGGAAGAATTCCGAAATAATCGGGTAATTTTTTCTCTATAGCATCTAGATATTTTGTGGATTCATCTAAATATCCTTGTCTACCTTCGTCTGTATTTGGAAAGTAAAATTGAGGGTCGCTATCTACAAACTTAAAAAACGCATTTAAGTCGCCATCGAAACCAACTTTATCCTTAATCGCTAGCATTTCTTCTCTAATTCTAGCCACTTCTTCTAATCCTTTTTCATGCACTTGGTCTGCTGTTAGATTGGAAGTAGTAAAAACTTTTAACTGATAATTGTAAAAATCTTTACCGTTCTCATGCCTGCTAACTCCTGTAGGTGTTGCTTCTGCATTTTCAATTTCAGATTCTAACCACGTTAAAAGATTCTGATACGCAGGTATAAATGCTTCTTGAATTACAGATGCCGATTCTTGTTTTAAAGATTCAGCCTCTTCAGAAGTTATTTGTTCTGAAGCTAAAAGCGCATCGGTTTTTCTATGCATATCTTCTAATACTGTTTTACCATCAAGTAATCCTTTTGTTTGAGAAATAACTGTTTCGAAAGCAAATTTTGGAGGTAATATACCTAAATCGGCTTGGTCTTGAGCTTTAATCAATAATTGATTCATAGCAACACCTACACCTTTAATTCTAGAAATATATGCCGTCATGTCTGGCAGACTATCCACTTTATGATAATTAATTAAGAAGTTCGGAAAGTACGTATGTGCTCCACGCATTTGTTCAAATACATATTCCATATCTCTATACGTCATGCCTTCCTTTAACATCTCGTATTGATACATCCATAAGTCGTAAGAAGCTTGGTCTGCTTCATCCAAATTATCATAATCAAATGTTTCTTTTAACGTTTTGGCACTTTCGGCATACCAAGCGAGTTTTCTATCTTCCGCTTCTTTACTCATGTCGTCGATTTTATCATTTAAATCTTTTCGACCTAGAGAAGTTAAGTGCATCGGACTCATTTGAAGTAACTCTTCGTACTTCACATCAAACCATGCATTCAGTTCTGCTTTCTGACTAACGACAGCTTTTGGTTCTTCTTTGCAGGAAGCAAATACTAGTAGAAAAAATAAAACCGGCAGTGCGATTTTTGTAATGTTACATGTTTTCATAAAATGTATATCAAGTTAAATTAGGTTTAGGCTAAATATAGCTAATTAAATGAAGTGAAAGCAAATATGGGCTCGATAGTCAATTTCCATATCTAAATCTGATTAAAATGAAAAAAAAGCAACTGGAATTTGTGTAAAACTTAAAAATTGAAGACCTAATTATTCGTTAATAACTCCTGATAACTCTACTTCTTTTTACTCCGTAAAAGTTATATTTTGCGGACTCTTATTTAAGGAAAGAAAATGAAAGTTTGTATAGCCGAAAAGCCAAGTGTAGCCCGTGAAATTGCGTCTGTTTTAGGTGCGAATACCAAACACGATGGATATTACGAAGGTAATGGCTACGCGGTAACTTACACTTTTGGGCATTTATGTACATTGTTTGAACCAAACGACTATAAACCACACTGGAAAAGTTGGGATTTAAACAATTTACCCATGCTTCCCGAGAAGTTTAAAACCAAAGTGACTTCGGATTCCGGAATTCAGAAGCAATTTAATATTGTAAAAGGATTATTTGACAGAGCCGATGTGGTTATAAACTGCGGGGATGCTGGTCAAGAGGGAGAATTAATACAACGTTGGGTTTTAGACCAAGCAGAGTATAAAGGTAAGGTAGAACGCTTATGGATTTCGTCCTTAACCACAGAAGCCATAAAAGAAGGTTTCGAGCATTTAAAACCGTCTGAACAATACGATAATTTGTATTACGCTGGGTTTTCTAGAGCGATTGGCGACTGGTTATTAGGAATGAATGCGACGCGTTTATACACCGTTAAACATGGTGGTTACAAGCAAGTGTTGTCTATTGGTCGCGTGCAAACACCAACTTTGGCTATGGTTGTAAATCGGTTTAAAGAGATTGAAAATTTTAAGCCACAACCATATTGGGAGTTACAAACCATGTATCGGGACACCTTATTTAGTTATGAAGAAGGGCGTTTTTTAAAGATGGAAGATGGTGAGTTACTCGCCAATAAAGTTAAAGAAGACGATTTTGAAATTGTTTCGATTACCAAAAAGAAAGGCACAGAATATGCGCCTAAATTATTCGATTTAACAGGATTACAGGTATATTGTAATACGAAATTTGGATTTTCGGCAGATGAAACTTTAAAAATCGTTCAGAAGCTGTACGAGCAAAAGGTGGTGACCTATCCTAGAGTAGATACCACGTTCTTACCGAACGACGTGTATCCAAAAGTACATGGCATTCTTCAGAAATTAACAAAATACAACACCTTAACCGAACCGCTTTTAGGCAAGAAAATTAAGAAATCGGCTAAAGTATTCAACGATAAAAAAGTAACCGATCACCACGCTATTATCCCAACGGGAATTCAGATTAATTTACAATACAATCAGCAACAGGTTTACGACATTATAGTAAAGCGATTTATTGCTGTGTTTTACGATGATTGTTCGGTATCTAATACCACGGTAATTGGTAAAGCGGCCGAAGTAAATTTTAAAACCACTGGAAAAGAAATTCTTAAAAAAGGGTGGCGTGTTGTATTTGAATCTCCTGATAAAGAGAAAAAAGAATCAGGTATTTTACCCACGTTTGTTAAAGGTGAAAAAGGACCTCATGAACCCTCGTTTTTAGAAAAGCAAACCAAACCACCAAATCAATTTACGGAAGCTTCCCTCCTACGTGCTATGGAAACGGCAGGTAAGCAAGTAGACGATGATGATTTGCGCGAGCTCATGAAGGAAAATGGTATTGGAAGACCGTCTACACGAGCCAATATTATTGAAACCTTATTCCGAAGAAAATACATTGTCCGTAATAAAAAACAATTACTGCCTACTACAACTGGAATACAGTTGATAGATATCATTCAGAACGATTTATTAAAATCTGCAGAACTGACAGGATTGTGGGAAAAGCAATTAAAAGATATAGAAAAAGGCGAATACAATGCGGGAACGTTTATAAATAACATGAAACGCATGGTTGACGAGTTGGTGTACGAAGTACGTAGTGAAACCAAACGTGCCAATATCTCTTATGAAGCAAATGCCGAAAAAAAGACAGCCAAAGCTGAAACGAAGAAACAGGCAGGTATTTTATCTGAGAACTGTCCGAAATGTAAACAAGGCAACCTGATAAAAGGAAAATCGGCTTACGGTTGTAGCGCATTTAAATCGGGTTGTAAATTCGTATTACCATTCAGTTTTAGCGATAAAAAGATTTCTGAAAAACAATATATCCGTTTACTTCAAAAAGGATCTACTGTCAACCTAAAAGGATTCAAAACTGAGCAAGGTACTGTTGAAGGTTTGTTGCGATTTGACGACGATTTTAAACTGGTTTTAGAACCTAAAGTCGCCGTTAAAAAAGAAACAAAAACAGAAGTTCCTGATACTTTAACGTGTCCGAAATGCAAGCAAGGCACAGTTATGAAAGGCAAGACCGCTTATGGTTGTAGTGCTTATAAATCGGGTTGCGATTTTAAAGTTACTTTTGATACGATTAGAGAAAAATCGGCTGGAGAAAAACTTACAAAAGCATTGGTATTTAAAATATTAAACGCATCGATTTAAAGTTATGCATCAACACTTTAAAATATATAAACCTTATGGCTATTTAAGTCAGTTTATAAACAACGGACAAAAACAGCATCGTAAAAAGTTGCTTGGTGAGTTGGGAGAATTCCCTGAAGGCACTATGTCTATTGGGCGTTTAGATGAAAAATCTGAAGGGCTTTTATTACTCACTACCGATGGTAAAATGAGTGATTTTGTAAACAGCTCGAAAGTAGATAAAGAGTACTATGCCCAAGTAGATGGCGACATAACCGAAGCGGCTATTAAAGCTTTACAAAATGGTGTTGAAATAGGATTAAACGGCACCAAATACACTACCAAACCTTGCCCTGCTTTTAAGTTAGATGAGGTTCCTAATTTACCCGAACGCTGGAAAAAATTAAGAGACGAAAGACACGGGCCGACCTCTTGGGTTTCGATTATATTAAACGAAGGCAAATTTAGACAAGTCCGTAAAATGACTTCGGCAGTAGGATTTCCAACACTCCGTTTAGTCCGAGTTCGCGTTGGGACTATTTATCTTGACGACTTACAACCGGGAGATTCCATGCAATTATTAGATATTAAAAAAGAACTTAATTTAGACGCCTAAACGTTCTAAAACATCCTTTTTAAACGTTTCTCCAATTGGAATACGCATATCGTTTTGTAATACAATTTTAGTCTTTTGTAAGGCTTTAATGGAGTTTACATTTACAATAAACGATTTATGAACACGCATAAACTGATTATTATTGGGTAGCTTTTCCATAATATCTTTAAAACTCATTAAAGTAATTATGGCTTTATTGGTGCCTTCAACATGAATTTTAATATAATCTTTCAAGCCTTGAACATAAGTAATACTATCCGTTTTTATTTTGATGTTTTCGTACTCCGATTTTACAAATATAAAATCGTTGTCAGGCTTATTTATAGTGCCTAATACTGTTGGCATTCCATTGGCGGGTTGTAAGTGTTCCAATTCGTATTTTTCTTTTGCTCGCGTTACAGCTTTTATAAATCTGTGAAACGGGATGGGTTTAACTAAATAATCTGTGGCATTTAAATTAAATCCGTCTAATGCATATTGCGGATAGGCCGTTGTAAATATAAATTGAGGTAAGTTTTCTATAGATTTTACTAAATCAATACCACTTAAATTAGGCATTTCTATATCTAAAAACACTAAATCTACATTGTGTTTATTGAGGAGCGTAATCGCTTCTAACGGATTGGTACATTTCGCTACAATATCCATCCCTCCCATTTGTTTTAAGTACGATTCGACTACATCTATAGCTAAAGGCTCGTCATCTATAATGATACACTTCATACGGAAAGATTAAGGTTTAAATTAACGATATATTGACTGTCTACTGTGTCTATTTTAAGCGTATGCAAGTTTGGGTACAATAACTGTAAACGATCCTTGGTGTTTTGTAAACCAATACCAGAATTTTCAGGATCTTGTTTTCTGTTACCTATTAAATTAACACATTTAAAATTAAGTTCGTTGGCATTAACAATAATTTCAATGCGTACCAATGTATTTCCCTTAAAGTCTGTACCGTATTTAAATGCATTTTCAATAAATGCGATTAATAATAAAGGTCTTATTTTTTGTTGTGAAATACCACCTCTAATCAGTAAAGTGACATCGCGATTATTGGCAATCCTAAGACGCTGTAATTTTAAATAATTCTGAATGTAATCTAATTCATCATTAAGCATTACAAATTCATTATCTGCTTGGTATAGCATATATCGCATGAGCTCGGAAAGCATGATTACAGCTTCTGGAGCATCATTAGATTTTTTACTGGTTAAGGAATAAATACTATTTAAGGAATTGAATAAAAAATGTGGACTCAACTGATTTTTAAGAAAATGAAGCTCGGCAGACGATTTTTGAGACTCCACTTCTTTTTGGTGTTGTATGTTTTTATCCCATTCTATGTACATTTTAATAGCGGTTCCAATAACAATTAAAATGATATTAAAAAACAACGGAAACCCAATACGAATACCTCTAAAATTAGGACGTTCGCCAAGGGCGTTCATATCGTTTTGTGGTGGTGGTAAATGATGAATTATATCTGGTTTAGGCAAGACAAACTCAACCAGAACAACACATATAACGATTAAACCAATAACAGCTACAAAGTAAAATCCATTCTTTTTTTTAAGTAAAAAATACGGAACTAAAACCAGGTAATTAATATAGAAACTAAAAATACCAACAATTAAGAAATTAAGAAAAGCTTTAGGTATTCTTCCTGTGTTAAAATACACCTGAAGAAAAAACATAAACAAAAAAATGGCCCATATTACGAGATGTATAAAGCCTTCCTGTTTTAGAATTCTAAAAAGTTGTGTTTTTTTAGTCATTATAAATTTGTAATTAATTTAAACAGTCTAAAGTTATTGCTTTAGCTTGTAATTCGGCTTTAGTAACTCTAGGGTTTTCTTTGTTTTTTAGTTTAAGTACAACTAACTCTGCAATGTTTTGCGCATCATCTTCATTACAAAATGTATGTTGCTCTGAAACCGCTGGAATATGATCTTGTTTAATTAAAACTTTTTCACCCAACTTAACCTCATAACCATAGCCTGTGTTAATAGCATAAACATTTGTGCTGTAATGTACAGCATCAGTTCCTTTTGTCAAGGAAAAAACTATGTAAATAACAGCTATTACTGACAAACCTAATAGAAGTTTTAAAATATTTTTCATAAATTAAAATTTAATCCCAAGACCTACTCAGTACATCTTGGGAATTAAAAAAAAACAACTGAATTAAACAAACAATGATTTACTAATTACTTAAAACTAGTAGTATTTCGAATTATAATTAATCTTCATCATCATAATCATCTTGGGGAAACAACTCATAGTTATCGTCAAGGTATAAACTTCCACTACGTCCTAATAATACAAACGCTCTACTATCATTAGAGAAAGCTAATGCATCTTGTCTAGAGTATGCTTCAATACCTGTAATTTCTTCCCAAGAATCTGTTCCAGGAGAATATTCCCAAGTACTTCCTAAAACAGAGCCATTATAACCAGACACAATATATCCTAATCCATCTACGCTAAACCCAACAGCATTCGATCTAGTAATTGTATAGTCGTCTTCTTCATCTAAATCGTTTAAACGAGAGAAGGTTTCAGAAAGTGGGTCAAATTCCCAAAAATCAGTCTTATACAAACCATTGCTTACGCCTGTACCTATATAGACTTTATCACCAATATTAAATGTAGTAGCAAAACGGCGTTTTTCTCCACCAAAACCTACAAGTTCAGACCATGTATCTGTAGTTGGGTTATATTTATAAAAATCTTTTCTATCGTTATCACCGTCATAACCTGTTCCAACATAACCGGTGTTATTCGCTGCAAAACCTATAGCAGCTTGTCTTACACCACCTAAGAAATCTGCTTTTTGTGTCCATGCATTAGATCCAGGATTATACTCCCAAAAATCTTTTAATTCATCTGTACCATCATAACCAAGCCCTAAATAACCTAAACCTCCGATAGTGAATCCAGAAGCAGCACTTCTTTCTGTTCCAGGAAAATCTGCTTTTTGTACCCAATAGTCACCCTCAATATTATATTCCCAAAAATCGGTTAAATAATCATCACCATCATAACCAGTTCCCATATAGCCTAAATTGTCTATAACAAAACCAACTACACTACTTCTTGGCACACCATCGAATACAGAGCGTTCTTGCCAGTTTCCTCTATCTGTATCGTCTTCGCTTGAACAGTTAAACAGACTTAATGCTAGAGCGCATAACACTAATACTTTTGTAGAATTTGTAATCATATTAATTATCATTTATTATAATTTATTACTGAACTAAATACTGTCAGTATGTTTTAAATAACAAGATCAAAACTACATTGTAAAGACACCTTTAGAAAATAAAGTAGATAGGTTACCTAAAAGTCTATACCAACACGGATACTTACACGATGAAAGCGATATACACTTTAAATCGTTTAAAAAGTATGGTTGGCAGACAAAAAATGAAGGTTTGTATATCTCTTTTCTCTTCTTAATTATATGCCATTAAGTTCGTTCGATTTTAAAAATTAAATATGAATTCGATATTTCTTAGAGCGCTTTTAGGAGCGTGTTGTTTTTTTACACTTTTAGTGTCTTGTGAAACCGATACAACCGATGTTTCTGGCGAGGATTGGATAAATAATGGTACTAAAGTATTTTATATAGACACCTTTACTGTTGAAACGTCTACCTATAAATTTGACTCGATTGCAGTGTCTAGTACTAGTAATTATGTATTGGGGAATTATGTAGATCCTGTGTTAGGACAAATAAAAGCAAGTCCTTATTTTGAATTAACTCCTAACAGTTATTATATAGACGACGATGCGGTTTACGACTCTATAGCTTTAATATTAGATTACACCGACTACTATTATAATGATACAATTTCGAAACAAAAATTTAATGTTTACGAAGTTCTAGAAACGCTTACACCAACAGAAGATTACTTTTATAACACTTCTAATTTTTCTACAAGTACAACGTCTATAGGCTTTTTAGAAATGAGTCCGACACCTATAAGAGAAGATTCTATTCAATTCTCTCTAGATAATACTTATGGGAAACAACTTTTTGACGATTTTCAGAATGATATCGTTAATAATTTAGACGATTTTAATCAGAAATACTACGGTCTTAAAATAGTGCCAGACGATTCTAACACAGCGATAATTGGTATTGGAACGTCTTCTATATTACGCGTGTATTACACTATTAAAGGTGAAAATGAAGCTGAAGAATATTATTTTGATTTCAACATTAATACAGCTAGCAGTTTTCATAACATCACTTCAACATTTAAAAATGAATATATAAATGGCCTTGAAGAACAAGAAGATGAAGTGTCTAGTACACTTACCGATAATAGCAGTTACATTCAGGCAGGAAGCGGATTGGCAACACGAATAGATGTGCCATTTATAGAAAGTATTAATACCATAAATGGCACAGGTTCTTTAATGGATGCTTATTTAAATGTGTCTATTAAACGAAAAACAAATACAGATGACTTATCAATTCGCGATTCCCTTAACGTTTACATTATAGATAATAAGTCTGTTTCGCTTACACAATTAGTAGATTATAGTGGTAGTGTGGTTTATGGAAGACAATTAGCCAATGAATTTAACGAGGACTATATTACCTACACCATTTCATTAAAATATTTTTTAGACTTGAAATTAAACTCCACTAATGGAGACGATTACTTCCTTGGTATTACTAGTCAAGGTTACAATTCGTCTGTGGATCGCTACATCTTAGAAGGTGAAGATTCAGAACACTCCGATTTAAAAGCAAATTTAGAATTAACCTATGCCATATACGATGATGAATAAAATAAACATATTAGCAACACTCTCACTATTAATGTCTGCTACTGCTTTTTCGCAAAGTAATTCATTATCGAGTTCTCCGTATTCATTATACGGAATGGGATCCTTTAATACGACCAATACTGGAAAAACGGCATCGTTAGGCTATACGGGAATTGCAAGCAGTTCTTCAGAATCTATAAACAACCTGAACCCGGCATCTATGGCGAGTATTCCCTTAAATACATTTTTTTTCGACATGGGAATGAAATCTGAATATGGTTTCCAAATAGATGGAGGAACTAATGAATCTAAATTTATTGCAAATTTTTCTGATGTTGCACTCGCATTTCCATTAACAAAAAAATCAGGAGTAAGCATTACATTAATACCATATACCAACGTAGGTTACAGTATTTCAAATTTAGAATCGGATATTGAAGGTGCTGCATCGTCATTTACTAGCGATATTGAAGGTTCTGGAGGTTTAAACGATTTTAAATTAAACTACGGCTATGCTCTATTAGATAATTTAAGTGTAGGAGTTTCGGGATCTGTATTGTTTGGACAAATTATCGAGCAAGAAACCAATTATATAGGCACTAATGTACTAGATATATATGAATCTAACAGTTACTCTGGACTTCAAGTTGGATTTGGAACACAATATAAACCGTTTGAAACCGTAACCTTAGGAGCAGTTGTTACTTTACCAACTAACTTAAGCGGAGATCAAATTAGAGATGTATCTCAATTATATGATAGTGATATTTCAACAGAAGAAAATTTAGATGATTTTAAATTGCCTTTAGAAGTTGGTTTTGGTATACAAACCAGATTTTTAGACCAGGTAAATGTAGCGTTAGATTATAAAAAGAAATATTGGACAGACACCAATCAAACTGATCAACTTGGTACTTTTGTTGATCAGAATCTTTTTGGATTAAGTGTAGAATTTGATCCTAACGGAAACCAGCTGAAATATAAAAACAGAATGCAATATAGAGCAGGTTTAACATACGACACTGGTAACCTAGAGATTAACGATAAAAAGATTAGTAATTATGCGTTAAGTTTAGGATTAGGAATTCCTATAAGTTACAATACTGTATCCATGCTAAATTTGGCCTATTCTTATGGAAAAAAAGGCCAGATTTACGATGGTATCATTCAGGAAAACTATCACATGCTTACCTTGAATATAAGTTTAGCTGGACGTTGGTTCCAGAAACGAATGATACAATAATTAATATTGAATGCGGGAAAGGTTAGATTTTCTTAACTCGAACCGCATTCATTCCTTTCATACCACGTTCTAATTCAAATTGAACTTTATCGTTTTCAATAATAGTATCAATTAATCCACTAACGTGACAGAAGTATTTTTCTGAATTTTCAGCATCGATAATAAAACCAAATCCTTTAGAGCTATCAAAAAATGATACTTTACCTTTACGGATTGGATCTACTTCTTCAATATCACTATCATCTTTCTTAGGAATTCCGATAACAATATCTTCTGCTTCTACTTTAATTTTATCTGCTGGATCTGGTGGAGTATCTGTTAAGTTTCCGTATTGATCTACATAGGCAAATTGAATACCTTGACTGTCTTTAGATTCAGCTTTACGCGCTTCTTTTTTCTTTAACTTTTCTTCACGCTTTTTTTGTCGTGCTTTTTCTTTTTCGATTTTATTGTACGTCTGTTGAGACTTAGCCATAAATTACTACTTGTTTTAAATTGAAGATTTAGTTTATTGATTTGCTTGAATTTACCGATTTAAATTTCGAGTAAATTGAATACAATTCAATACAAATATAATGTAAGTATTTGGATTTGATAAACGCTACGCTAAAAACTATTTTAATAAATAGTTAAGCGAGTCTAATATTGAAGTTAAAATACGTTTTATTTGAAGTATAAAGGTTACTCTTTTACAATAATAATGGTACCCTTAACGCCTTTAGCTAAATTCCATGTGTTACCAGAAATTATGTTCCCGTCCTCGTCTAAGACTTGAAACTGAGCTGTATTCGGACCTGAGCGTCCTGTATTTATGGCTTGGAAATCAATTTTATTAAGTCCTGGCTGTAAGTCAAGTTTAAATCCGCTAAATCCATTAGTTAATAAAACATTAGATTTAATAATATCATCATTAACATAAACCATAATTCGATCGCCATCGAATGCTTGATGATCTCTATAAATTACGTTGACTCTACCAGATGTGGTTTTATGATCACCAAAATACTGATCGACTAAACTCCCAACGGCGTCTGGATTAACCGCTTCAGAATCTGGCATTTTTAATTGTTGATCTAAATTCCCTTGATAAAGTTCTGCTGGATTGGCGTATTTCTTTTTATTGAACATTGAAAACTCCTCCTTCACATTTAAATCTGGATGTCTAGTTACAGTTAATCCATTTATTTTATCACTAGCTTCAGGTGTTTCTAAATTCGGTGTTTCAAGTGGTTCTATGTTTAAACTATTCGTTTCTGTAGCTTTACCTTCCTCGCTCTCAATAGCAGGAATGCTAAAACCAGAACCTTGCCTAGAATCTATTTGAGACCAAGCTGCTGTTGAAATACATAAAAAGATAATAAATAAAGAAAAGTGTTTCATAGTACAAATTAGACTGCTCAAAAATAAATGTAAATTTCTAACGAGAGCAAAAATCATTCCTAAAATTTGTTAAGATCCGAATGCTTTATGAAACAATTATTCGTTTTTACAGACTTTTTTTAATTTTTAACCATTTTCTATTACATTTTAAATAAAATATAGAAAAGTGTAACACTTTTAATTCTTACTCGTCTTTATTATATCAATCTAAAAACAATCAGTTATTACACACAATTTTGAATTAGTCATTAAAAAGCCAGAACTCATGTTCTGGCTTTTTTTTTGTGAAAGTATTAATTTTCTAAATCGAGTAAAAACGCATACTCTAAGGCTTTTATTTTATAGCGTTCAAAACGTCCAGAAGCGCCACCATGTCCAACATCCATATTACAGTCCATAATTAATAAGTTATCGTCTGTTTTAGTTGCTCGTAATTTTGCAATCCACTTTGCTGGCTCCCAATACTGCACTTGGCTATCCCAAAATCCTGTAGTGATTAACATATTTGGATAGGCTTTAGCTTCTACATTATCGTATGGAGAATAGGATTTCATATAATCGTAATATATAGTTTCTTTAGGGTTTCCCCATTCATCAAACTCGAATGTTGTTAAAGGAATAGATTCATCTAGCATAGTAGATACAATATCTACAAAAGGTACTGCAGCAATTACACCCTGCCATAATTCTGGCCGCATATTAACAACTGCTCCCATAAGCAATCCGCCAGCACTTCCACCCATAGCATATAAATGTTCTGGCGAAGTATATTTGGCAGCTATTAAATGCTCTGCACAGTCTATAAAATCTGTAAATGTGTTCTTCTTATTAAGTAATTTTCCATCTTCATACCACTGTCGTCCCATGTCTTCACCTCCACGAATATGAGCTATAGCAAAAATAAATCCACGATTTAAAAGGCTAAGCATACTCGAATTAAAACTTGCATCTATTATAGATCCGTAAGAGCCGTATCCGTAAAGTAATAACGGATTATCTCCAGATTTTGAAACACCTTTTTTATAAACTAAAGATATAGGCACTTTTGTACCATCTTTTGCAGTTGCAAACGAGCGTTCGGAAGTGTAAAGTTCAGGGCTAAAATTAGAGTCTATAATTTCTTCTTGTTTAAGGAGTACTTTATCTTTAGTTTTCATATTATATTCTAAAGTACTTATAGGAGTCGTTAAAGAAGAATAATTATACCTCAAAATATCGGTATCGAAATCGAGATTAGAAGTGGGGTATACTAAATATGTGGGATCGTTAAATTTTAAGTAATGTTCGCTCCCATTCCATTGTCTAACTCTTATTGTTCTCAGTCCGTTTTGACGCTCCGTGAGTACTAAATAGTTTTTAAATAAATCGAACGATTCAAAAAGTACGTCTTCACGGTGTGGTATAACATCTACCCAATGTTCTTTTTCGGTGGCATTAATTGGTGTTTCTACAAGTTTAAAATTTGTTGCATTGTCTTTATTTGTTCTAATGTAAAAGTGATTGGCATAATGATCTACAGTGTATTCTAAATTAGCTTCTCTGGATTGAATAATTTTCCATTCGCTATCGGGGTTATTAGCATCAATAAACTGAAATTCTGTTGAAATGGTTTGAAAGCTCCCTATAAATATATAAGCCTCAGATTTTGACTTCATTACAAAACATCTATAAGTATCGTCTTGTTCTTCAAATACCAATACATCTTCAGACTGTGGCGTGCCTAGTACATGTTTAAAGATTTTATTGCTTCTTAATGTTTCTGAATCTTTAGTTGAATAAAAAACGGTTTTATTGTCGTTTGCCCAAACCACATCACCGGCAGTATTTTCTAAAACATCACTTAAACGATTTCCACTTTCTAAATCTTTAAAAAAAATAGTGTATTGTCTTCTAGAAATGGTATCGACTGTGTAGGCTAATATGTTATTATCGTTACTTACTTCTTGATTTCCTATACTAAAATAAGCCAAACCTTCTGCAAGTTCTGGTCCATTTAATACAAGTTCTTCCTCTTCACTATCTAATTTCGATCGGTAATACAATAAATAATCATTGCCTGCTTTATATTTAGAATAATAGGAATACCCATTCTTGGTAACAGGAACTGATTCGTCATTTTTTTTAATTCGTCCAGTAATCTCGTCATATAAAACCGTTTGAAGAGAATCTGTGTGTTGCATAACCGCTTTTAAGTAAGCATTTTCATCGTTTAAATAGTTTATAACGTCTTGTGTTTGTGCATCTGGTTGTTCTGCATTTTTTTGCTCATCCGATAAACGCATCCAAAAATAATCATCAATTCGTGTATCGCCATGAATGGATAATGTTTTAGGTTCAGTTTTGGCTATTGGTGGCTCTAATGTGTCTTTATCAATACGTTTTTGATCAGTTTTACATCCTATTATCAATAGCATGAATAGTAAAGAAATAGATAACTTCATAGTTGATTGATTAGTAGTTATTTATAAATATACTATACAATTTTATGAAAACGAGTATAATACCTTATTATATTCAATACATTTCCATTTTGAATAATTAAGTTGATGTAAATTATGTCTAAATCACTAACTTATTTCACCTATAATATGACCTTTAAGAGTAAAACCATTACTATTAAAAAGACATTAAAACCCCTGATATAATTTAAGACGTATAAAGCCTATGGTTTTACTTTGTTTTAGATATTTTTAATTTTAATTACTACAAGTGATTATAATTCAAAATTTTCAATAAAAAACCACATATTTCACAAAATATCATCGAAAATTCTAGGATTGTTTTTTGTACATTTGTATACCTAGCTTAAAAATAAACAGACAAATGAATAGCATACCTAGTGTAAATTTAAAAGATTTTTTATCTGACGATGTTAGTAAAAAACAACAATTTGTAGACCAAATTGGTAAAGCTTATGAAGAGATTGGATTTGTTGCTTTAAAAGGACATTTTCTAGATGAACAATTAGTTTCCGACTTATATTCTCAAATTAAAGATTTCTTTGAAATGCCTAATGAGGTAAAAGATAAATACGAAATTGAAGGAATTGGCGGACAACGTGGGTATACATCATTTGGTAAAGAACATGCCAAAGGTAAAAAAGAAGGCGATTTAAAAGAGTTTTGGCATTTTGGACAATATGTAGAAGATGATGCTAAGCTAGAAGCAGAATACCCTAAAAATGTAGAAGTTTCCGAACTACCAAAATTTAACACTACAGGAAAAGAAACGTATAAAATGCTTGAAAAAACAGCAAAATACGTCCTTCGTGCTTTGGCTTTATATTTAGATTTAGAAGAAACTTATTTCGACAAATTTATAAAGAATGGAAATTCAATTTTAAGACCTATTCACTACCCGCCTATTTTATCTGAACCTAAAGCAGCTGTGCGTGCAGCAGCTCACGGCGATATAAATTTAATTACATTATTAATGGGAGCTCAAGGTCGCGGATTACAAGTCCAGAATAATCAAGGTGAATGGATTGATGCTATTGCACAACCCGACGAACTTATGATTAATGTTGGAGATATGTTATCAAGACACACCAATAATAAGCTGAAATCTACCATACATCGTGTAATAAATCCGCCTCAAGAATTATGGGGTACTTCTAGATATTCAATTCCGTTTTTCATGCACCCAATTAGCGAAATGAAATTAGATGTTTTAGAAAACTGTATAGATGAAGAACATCCAAAACAATTTGAAGATATTACAGCTGGAGAATTTTTACATGAGCGTTTAGTAGAATTAGGTTTAATTAAAAAATAACATATCCTTGCTATGGATTTAAAAGATCAATTAAAAAACCTGTTCCCTGAACATGAAGAAACACCAGAAGAAACTACAGCTGGCGATTCTAAATTATGGATTCAAGACGAGCCTATTTTATGTAAATACGAAAAACGTAAAGGAAAACCAATTACTATTTTAGATGGCTATACCGGCGCTACCGAAGATTTTAAACAACTGGCTAAAGATTTAAAAAAAGAACTTAGTGTTGGTGGAAGTTTTAAAGATGAGAAAATTATCATCCAAGGGGATTACAGAGATAAAATCATGGCAATTTTAAAAGAAAAAGGGTTTAATGTAAAACGTGTTGGGGGCTAATTATATGGAAAATAAAACATTACACATTACTAATGGAGGCGCATTAACCAACTATTTAGTAGAACTAGAATTCCAAGGCGAAATATTAACATGGGAAGAAATGCTTTGCGAAGGCCCAACAATAGAACATATAAATTCACCAGAATTTATAGATACACGCTTAAAATTTCTTAGAGAGTTTTACGACATCGAAGCCGATACAGATAAGTTAAAAAAAGACATTAGTGTTTTAGATAATACTGAACACTATAATGAAATTATTTTATGGTTTGAATATGATTTATTTTGCCATATAAACCTTATTGGGGTTATTAATTTACTACTTCAAAAGAAAATAGATTTACCTTTGTTTCTTGTTTGTAGTGGTAGAATTCATGGTGTAAAAGAACTAAAAAGTCTTACCGAATTAAGTTCCTCTCAACTTAGCGATCATTATGAAGCTCGCGTACGTTTAACAGCCGAGGATAAAGATTTAGTTCGTACCATATGGCAACTTTATAATGGTAAAGATCATAATCTTATTAAACCATATATTGTAAAACACTCCTCTTTCGAGTATTTAAGTAATTGTTTAAAAGCCCACCTTCAGCGGTTCCCAAATTCTATAAACGGATTAAATGAATTAGAACTTAATATTCTTAAAATAATTGACACGAGAAGTATTCATACCAAAAATCATCTATTAGGATATGCTTTAAACTTTCAAGGTTTTTATGGATATAGCGATATGCAATTTGAACGTATAATAGAAAGATTATCTATATTTTATATAGAAGAAGAACACAGTTTAACTTTAAATGAGGATGGAAAAAAAGCTTTAAATTTTGAAGAAAATTTCGAAAGTAGATTATCTGACCCTATGATTTATGGCGGAATCCATAAAAATAAATTCTATTTTGACACTAAGCTTAACAAGCTTATAAACGTAACTAATTATGCCGATTAAAGACTCCGAATTAATTTTAAATCCAGATGGAAGTGTTTACCATTTAAATTTAAAACCAGAACATCTTGCACCAACAGTTATACTTGTTGGAGATCAAGACCGTGTAAGTAAAATAACCAAACATTTTGATACGGTTGAACATTCTATTCAAAAAAGAGAGTTTAAAACTGAAACTGGAACTTATAATGGCAAGCGTATAAGTGTTGTGTCTACAGGAATTGGTTGCGATAATATAGACATTGTTTTAAACGAATTAGACGCTCTTGTAAATATCGATTTTAAAACGCGAACCATTAAAAAAGATATTACCACTTTAAATATTATTCGTATTGGTACATCCGGTTCACTTCAAAAAGAAATCCCTGTAGATTCTTTTGCTATAAGTACAGATGGATTAGATTTTTCTGGAATGCTTCACTTTTATAATATAGAAGCTTTTAGAAGTTTCCCTTTTGAAGATGCTTTCGTGGTGCATACCCAATGGAATGCTAATAAAGCGTTACCTGTCTTAATATCCAATAATAAAACATTAGAAAAAGTGTTTTCTTCAGACCAAACTAAACTTGGTGTTACGGCTACAGCAAGTGGATTTTACGGTCCTCAAGGACGTGTTTTACGACTTTCAACTCAAGACCCAGATTTAAACGATAAAATTCACACCTTTAATTTTGAAGGCAAAAAAATTGTGAATTTTGAAATGGAAACAGCAGCCATATATGGTTTATCTGCATTATTAGGTCATAATGCACTATCGCTTAATGCCATAATTGCTAACCGCGCTACTGGAGAATTTAGTAATAATCCAGGTAAATTGGTAGAAGATTTAATCACCTATGCTTTAGGTAAAATTTTAAAATTATAAAACCTAATTACTGTCACTATTTATGGTTTTTATATAAATAGCGGCAGAAAATTATATAATTTTTAATTATTTTAAAGTTAATTATACATTACACAATATTAATGTTAAATTAAAGTATAATAATTTGTTAAGATCAAAACTTATTATTAAGTTTATTACCACCGACCTAACCAAATTAAATTATGCTAATCACCGTTTCAATTATTATAGCATTGCTTGTTGCTATTAATGTTTTACTATTGATTTTTAGTTGTAATAAAATTTCAGACTACAAAATTGATGAAAACAAACGTATTCAAATGGTAATAGAAACAACTACCAAGCAATCTCAACAGTCTTATTACGCTGCAACAGGGAGTTAGTTTCACTAAAATGTTTATTACTAAACCAATATCCTCGATTTGCACTTAATGGTGAAGGATGCCCAGAAATAAGTATAAAATGCTTATCGGTATCTATTATTTTCGATTTTTTTTTAGCATAACCACCCCACAATAAAAACACAATCCCCTTTGTATTCAAACTGATTTGTGAAATTACATTATCGGTGAATTGCTCCCAACCCTTTTTTTGATGACTTCCTGCTTCATGAGCTCTAACAGTTAAAGTAGCATTCAACAATAACACACCTTGTTTTGCCCAACGTTCTAAATTTCCGCTAGTCGGGTAATCAATTCCTAAATCGGTTTCAATTTCTTTAAATATATTTTTTAGCGATGGAGGATGTGGTACACCATCAGCTACAGAAAAGCTCAATCCATTCGCTTGCCCTGGCCCATGATAAGGATCCTGACCCAAAATAACAACTTTTAAATTTTTGAATTCACAAGTATTAAACGCATTAAAAATGTCTTGTTCTGGCGGATAACATGTATTTGTTTCGTATTCAGATTCCACATAATTCCATAACCCTTTAAAGTAAGGTTTATTAAATTCTGATTCTAAAAACGAGGACCAATCCGAATTTATATTTTTTATCATAATACTTGCTCTTAAAGCTCAAATTTAAAAATAGTATTATCTTTCCACTTATAAATTGAAAAAAAAATGTCTTTTATGAAAGCCATTAAATTCCCTAGCGCGATTACCGTTTTACTACTAATTGCTGCAGTTGTTGCTTTATTAACCTATATAATTCCTGCTGGTAAATATGATAGGTTAACATATAATAAAGAATTAGATACGTTCTCTCAAGAAAAAGAAACTAAAACTGTGGTATTAGCAGCAACTCAGGAAACTTTAGATCAATTCAATATTAAAATTCCGATTGAAAAATTTAAGGACGGTGATATCTGGAAACCTATAGGCATCCCAAATACTTATCATACTTTAAAATCTCAACCCCAGGGCATAACCGCTTTTATTCAATCGCCAATAAAAGGAATTATGGAAGCTATCGATGTGATTCTCTTTGTGCTTATTATTGGTGGGTTTATAGGCATTATGAATTTTAGTGGTGCTTTTGAAGCTGGAATTTCTTCGCTTGCCAAGACATTACATGGACGGGAATACATTTTAATTATAGTTATTACTTTTTTAATAGCAATTGGAGGTACAACTTTTGGTTTAGCTGAAGAGACTATTGCCTTCTACCCTATTTTAATTCCAGTATTCTTGGCTGCAAAATACGACGCTATGGTCGCCTTAGCCTCTATTTATATTGGTTCGTGTATTGGAACATTAGCATCTACCGTAAATCCGTTTTGTACTATCATTGCTTCAGATGCTGCAGGAATTAATTGGACTACCGGATTAACAACACGTTTAATTGTGTTTTTTCTAGGTTTAATTATTTGCTTAGTATACATTATTCGTTACGGACAAAAAGTGAAGTTGGATCCATCTAAATCTATTATTTTCGAACAAAAACAAGCTATTGAAAGTCAGTTTCCATTAACTAATTTAGACTCAGCTTTAACTTTAACTGCTAAATATAAATTCATCTTAATTGTTTTTATGATGTGTTTTGTAGTTATGATATATGGTGTTTCGCAATTAGATTGGTGGTTTTTAGAAATGACAACTGTATTTTTAATTGGCGCAATCCTTATTGGTATTATAGCACGAATTAAAGAGACTACTTTTGTAGATACCTTTATAAAAGGTGCAAATGATTTATTGGGTGTTGCTTTTATTATTGGTATTGCTAGAGGGGTTACTGTTTTAATGGAAGATGGATTAATTAGCGACTCTTTATTATTTTATGCCAGTTCGTTAACCGATGGTATGAATAAAGGGGTTTTTATAAATGTGATGCTATATATTTATAGCGGACTTTCATTTTTTATTCCTTCATCTTCTGGAATGGCTGTTTTAACCATGCCCATTATGGCACCATTAGCAGATGGCGTTGGTATTGGTCGAGATATGGTAGTAAATGCGTATCAATTTGGAATGGGTATTTTTGCTTTTATAAATCCTACAGGATTAATTTTAGCTTCTTTAGCCATTGTTAAAATTGGTTTCGATAAGTGGTTACGATTTGTAATGCCTCTGGTGGGGATTTTACTTATTTTCATCATGATTGTATTAACAATTTCAGTTTACATTTAGACGTATTAAACCTTTTTATTTACTTAAATTTGTTGTCTTTAAAAATTTTCAAAATTTAGAATGATAAACATTCACCAGAAAACCTTACAGGATTTAGAATTTCAAACCGTATTAGAACAAGTTAGTGAATATTGCATCACTAATTTAGGACATAACGCTGCACTAGAAATTTTACCTTTTAAACATAAAGAAGACGTTTTAAACGCACTTCAATTAACTCATGAATATGTATCATCGTTTTATAACGATAACCGTATACCTAATCATGGTTTCGATGATATTACCAAAGAACTCCAACTTCTTAAAATTGAAAACACTTATTTAGAAGTACATAGTTTAAAGAAGATTGTATCCATTTCGCAAGCTACTAATGAGATTATTGTATTCTTGAAAAAATTTATAGAATACTACCCTAATTTATATCAAAGTGCGTCTCATATAGAAATTACCAAGGTACTTATAGAAAGTATAAATGCCAAAGTAGACCGATTTGGAGATATAAAAAATAACGCTTCGCCCCTGCTTTATGAAATAAGGCAAACCATGAATAAGCTTAAAGGTCAAATTAACCAAAGTTTTACCACGGCTTTAAACATGTATCAAGGTTTAGAATATTTAGACGATATTCGAGAATCTGTGGTAGAAAACAAACGTGTTTTAGCCGTTAAAGCCATGTATAGACGAAAAGTAAAAGGGTCTATTATGGGAAGCAGTAAAACAGGAAGTATTGTATTTATTGAACCTGAAGCGACTTTAAAATATACACGAGAATTACATAATTTACAATTCGAAGAAAAAGAGGAAATTGTTAAAATTCTTAAATATTTAACCAATTACATCAGGCCTTATATCGGCTTGTTAAACGATTATCAATCGTTTCTAATAAATATCGATTTAATTGCTGCCAAAGCTCAATATGCTAAATCTTTAAATGCTATTCTCCCTGAAATAACAGAAGAACGCAGCATGTACTTGCGCGATGCATATCACCCTTTATTATATTTAACAAATTCTAAAAAGGATAAAACTACTTACCCGCAAACCATAACGTTAAACGAAGACAATAGAATTATTGTAATATCTGGCCCGAATGCAGGTGGAAAAAGTATTACTCTAAAAACAGTGGGTTTACTTCAAATTATGTTACAAAGCGGGATGTTAATACCTGTTCACGAACGTAGTAAAACTTATATTTTTGACCGTGTGTTAAGTGATATTGGTGATAATCAATCTATAGAAAATCATTTAAGTACGTACAGTTATCGCTTAAAGCAAATGAATTACTTCTTGAAAAAGTGCAACAGTAGAACGCTTTTTTTAATCGATGAATTTGGTACCGGATCAGACCCAGAACTTGGTGGTGCACTTGCTGAGACTTTTTTAGAAGAGTTTTACGAACGAGAAGCATACGGGATTATTACAACCCACTACTCCAATCTTAAAATTCTTGCTAATGAATTGCCGTATATGCAAAATGCCAATATGCAATTTAACAACAAAACGTTAGAACCCATTTTTAAATTGGTTTTAGGTCAAGCAGGAAGTTCGTTTACGTTTGAAGTGGCTCAGAAAAATGGTATTCCATATAGCTTAATAAACAAAGCGAAAAAAAAGATTGAAGGTAGTAAAGTACGTTTTGATGCCACTATTGCGAAACTTCAAAAAGAACGCAATAAGTTAGAGAAAACAGAACGTTCTCTTAAAGTTAACGAACAGAAAAAACTGTCGGAAGCAGAAAAATTAGAAGAAATTAACACTAAAATTCAGAAGAAGTTAGAAAGCTATCAAGAGCTTTACGATAGCAATCAACGCTACATTTATTTAGGACAAAAACTGAATGATATTTCTGAAAAATATTTCAACAATAAGCGTAAAAAGGAAATGTTAGACGAACTTTTTAAAGTTGTACAAATAGAAAACTCTAAAAGGAAACGCGTTTCTGCTAAACAAAATAAAATTCAGAAAGCCAAAGCGCAAAAAGTCGTTAAGGAAGCTGAAAAGAAAGTTGAAGTTATTAGACAAAAGAAAAAAATTGCGAAACAAAAAGCAATAGAAGCCCCCAAACCTAAAGTGACTTTAAAATTAGGGGATCGCGTACGAATGATTGACGGAAAAGCTGTTGGAAGTATTGATACGATTGAGAAAAATAAAGCCATTGTAAATTATGGCATTTTTACGACTAATGTTAATTTGGATCAACTAGAACTTGTAGAAGCTAAAAAATAAAGCCATAAATCGCGAAAAGTTACAGCAACACTTCATATATATGCTAGAAATTTTGTAATTTATATTGAAAACCAGAATCAACCATGAAAACGCTATTAGCCACCTTTATAAGTGTAATCTGCTTTTGTCAATTTGCACAAGCCCAAGAATTCGATTATGATACAGGAAAAACGTATTCAAATTACAAAAATGAAGTCTCATTAGAAGTCCTTCAACTAATTAATGGACTGTATCAATTATCTTACGAACGCTATATCTGGAATAATTTTACAGCTAATTTAGGTGTGGGGTATAAAGGAAAGGAAGGTTTGGTAAAATTTTCTGGATTGGATGGTGACCATATTAAAACCGATGAAATTTTTTATACCGGATTTCAAATAATACCAGAAATACGCTATTATTTAAAAAGTACAGCTCGTAAACCTTTAAGTGGGTTTTATTTTGGAGCCTATTTAAAATACTCAAATTATAACAGCGATTTAAACGGAACTTATATTGATAGAACTAATACAAGTTATGATGTGGAATTCGATATGGGAACTACGATTACTTCGGTTGGACTTATGTTTGGATATAAATTACCGATTTCAAAACACTTCAATATCGATTTTATGATTGCAGGTCCTGGATCAGGGAATTATAAATTCAGATTTGAAAACAAAAGAGATTTACCAGATGAATTTTACGATGACTTAAATAATACGCTTGAGAATCATAGTATATTGGATATTATAAATTCTGATTTTAAATTTTCTCAAGTGAATCGTAGCTCTAAATTTTCGGCATTATCGTTTAGATATGGAATTGCCATAGGTTATACGTTTTAAAACGTACGCTATAATTTAAATTCATATAATGAATCCAATAAATAACAACGAAAAACTTATTCTTTTTGATGGTGTTTGCAATTTATGCGATCATTCTGTTCAGTTTGTAATTAAACATGACAAAAACAATCGTTTTAAGTTTACAACTTTACAAGGTGAAACTGCTAAACCTATTTTGGAATTCTTTACAATAGATACACAAAGAGTTGATTCTATTTTACTTTACACCCCTGATAACAAATTATTCACGAAATCTACCGCAGCTTTAAAAATTGCTGCACATTTATATTTTCCAATTAATTTATTAAGTGTATTTTTAATAATACCTAAATTTATTAGAGATTTTGTTTACGACTTTATAGCTAGAAACAGATATAAATGGTATGGTAAAAAAGAGGCTTGTATGATTCCTACCAAAGCGTTGAAAGCTAAATTTTTAGAATAATTTAACAACTATTCAAAGTTTTTTCTTTCAAATCAGCTTTTAACCTTATACATTTGAATGCATATTTAATTAATTAATACTTATAACATCATAATCTTATGAAAACATCAAATTATTCGCTTTTAATATTAATGGTTACTTTAATTTTTAGTAGCTGTTCTAGTGTAAAAGTTTTAGACTCTTGGAAAGGAGATAATGTATCTTCTATTCGAGAAAAAAACATTCTTGTAATTGCGAGAACAGATAATAACCAAGCACGTATTGCTTTCGAACAAGAAATTGCAGAACATTTACGTAATAAAGGTTTACAAGCGACTGAAAGTTTCAAAAAAATGCCTCATATCGAGCCAAATAAAAAATTAGATGAGGCTCAAGTGAATGCACTTACTGAAACAATTAAAAGAGAAGGTTTTGATGGTGTGATATTAAGTGTAATTAAAGATTATTCTGAACAACAACAAACTACGACAGATGGTGGATACTACGCTGGAGGAACTATGGGTGGTATGTACGGAATGTATCCTGGTTACTATGGTGGTTTTGGTGGATATTATGGTCACCCAATGGGTTACGTTGGTGTTGGTAGTTATATGCCTGCAACTACAACAACTAGAACTGTTAAAACTTTTGTTTTAGAAACTGTAGCTTATAATTTAGATGAAGCTGAAGGAAAACAACTTGTAGCTGTAGTAACGTCTAGTATTGAAGACCCTAGTAGTGTAAGTAAAAATGCTGCTGAATATGCAGATAAAATCGAAAAAGCATTAGCGGTTAAATAAAACTTAGCTAAATTTTTATAAAAAAAGCCTCATAACGGCAGTATCTCATAAACTGTGTAAGTTTTAAAATCTCAGGTTAAATATTAATCTGAGATTTTTTTATTCATTAATTTTAACTTTTACACACTTATGAAACCAGAAGATTTATTAAACGAAGACTTTTTAAAACAATTCAAGAATGCACCAGAGCTAACATCCTTTTTAGAACAGTTGCACAAACGTGGTATTGAGAAGTTACTAGAAGGGGAACTAGATGCCCATTTAGACTACGATAAGCACAAAAAAAGTAAAGCAGCCAACCTTCGAAATGGTTACACTAAAAAGAAATTAAAATCCGTTTTAGGAGAAACAGAGATTCAAGTTCCTCGAGACCGTGATAGTTCTTTTAATCCTTTAATTGTAAAGAAAAGAGAAAGTACAACAGAAGGCATCGAAAATATTATTATATCGCTTTATGCCAAAGGCATGAGTAACAGTGATATTGAAGAACAAATACGTGAGCTGTACGATTTTAATATTTCTACATCCACTATTTCAAGGATTACAGATAAGATTACAGAAGATGTTATTGCTTGGCGGAACAGGCCTTTGGAGGCCACTTACCTAATTGTTTGGATGGATGGCATCGTATTTAAAGTTAGGGAAAACTCTAAAGTCATAAACAAGACTATTTATATTGCAGTAGGCCTGAGAACAGATGGCAAAAAGGAAGTCCTAGGATTATGGTTAGGTAAAAATGAATCTTCAGCCTTTTGGATGAGTGTTTTAACCGATATTAAAGCTCGAGGAACTCAAGATATACTTATCACAGCTACCGATAATTTAAATGGATTTACGGATACTATTAAAACTATTTTTCCGAAATCAACGACTCAAATTTGTGTTGTGCATCAAATAAGAAATTCGTGTCGTTACGTGGTCTGGAAGGACAAAAAGGAATTTACTCGTGACATGAAGCAAATCTATACTGCTCCTACAAAAGAAGCTGCCAAAGCTGCTTTAAATGACTTCAAAACTAAATGGGATTCTAAATATTCTTACGCCATTAAAAGTTGGGAAAATAATTGGGATGAGCTTACAGTATTCTTTGATTTTCCTATTGAAATAAGAACCATAATCTACACCACAAATCTTATAGAAAACCTAAATGGAAAGATACGGAAATACACAAAAAACAAACTCTCGTTTCCAACCGATGAAGCAGTTATGAAATCCGTGTTTTTAGCTTTGAGAGAAAGCACTAAAAAATGGACCATGCCAATCAGAAATTGGGGAGTGATACTAAATCAATTTTTAGCTATATTTGAAAACAGGATTAAGTTATAAATAACCTAACCCTGAAATTTTGAACTTACACACTTTTTAGGATAGTGTCCTCATAACTTATTATGAGGCTTTTTTGTGTTATTAGATGATTTATTAAATGGAAGTTTTAAGCGGTTTCTAATATCTCTTTTAACACACTTTTAAACACATCTACAGGTTGCGCTCCTGTTACAGCACTCTTCCTATTAAAAACTATTGTAGGCACAGATGAAACTCCCATTTGTTGCCAATATTTTTCTTTGTTTTTTATCTCAGTTCTAGCCTCAGAATTATCTAATAAAGCTAAACCTTCCTCAGCATTTAAACCCACATCTAATAATGCTTGTTTTAAAATTGACTGATCTGAAACATCTTTTCTTTCACTAAAAAAAGAAGTCATTAACTTCATTTTCAACTCCGTTTGTTTCCCAAATTTATGCGCATATTCCAATAAAACATGAGCATCAAAAGTGTTAACCATACGCATATCATCAAAATAATCGAACGTAAAACCAAGCTCTGCTCCTACGTCTGTCATATGTTGTTGAGATTCTTTCTGTTGTTCTAAAGTCGCCCCATATTTTTCTTCAATATGTTCCTGAACATTTTGTCCTGTAATAGGCATATTCGGATTTAATTCGAAAGGTTGCCATTCAATTTCAACCTGGTCTTGTATCCCCAATTCTGTGATGGCTTTTTCTAAACGTTTATATCCAATGGCACACCACGGACATACAACATCTGATACTATATCTATTTTTAATTTTTCTGTCATCTTTTAAAATGTTATCAGTTCACTAATTTGAAGTTCTCCTTTTACATTAGAATAGTTCTTTAAATCTGCAGCAAACGTTTCGGCATGTGGTCCGAAGGCTTTCTGAAAAGTCTCTAGGTTTTCAAATCTTAAATGCGCTATTGCAACATATGGAGCAGGTACGTTTGACACTTTACTTGCTAAATCTAACTCCATACCTTTTAAAGTCTCGCCACAAGCTTTAGACACCATGGCTAAGTGTGTGTGTTTATAATAATCTGTATCAAACTTAACACCTTCAGAGTTTGGATACATTACAGATACTTTTATCATAGTTTCATGTTTTATAAAATTAGAACACCTTTTGTAAAGATACAAAAGGTGCACAAGCTATTAATCAATCCGTAAATAGGGATTACGCATTATCTTTAGTCCATTCAAATTTTTTGAATGGTGTATCTACAGGTGTATTTGCGATGTGATTTGTATAATTACTTATTACTTTTTGAGACAATCCTAAAATGATATCTAATACTTGTCTTTCACCGTAACCTGCAGCATAAAACGCATCTAATTCTTCTTGAGAAACGTGTCCGCGATTACGAACCATAGATAACGTTAATGTACGTAATGCTTCTAATTTAGCATCTTCAAGTGGTGTTTCATTACGTAAAGCTTCAGTAATTGCATCGTCTACTTTCATCATTTTTGCAATTCCTGTGTGTGCTGGTACACAGTAATGACATGCATGTTCCACGTTAATCGTTTGCCACACTACGGTTAATTCTTCGTTGTTAAATGAAGAGTTTGAAAATAAACCGTGTAAAGTTTGGTAGGCTTCAAATAATTGAGGAGAACCAGCTAATACAGCATGTAAACCAGGTAGCATACCGTTTGCTTTTTCTGAACTTTCCATTAATGCAATACTTTCTTTTGGCGCTGTTTCTTTATTCTGAATTTTTAATGTTGTCATAATTTATGTTATTAAGTGTTAATATTAACTAAACAATCGTTTAGTTATGTTGTAAAAAAATATTATACGTTTTTAAAAACGTGTTCGATATAATGTTCTAATTGTGTACTATTAAATAATTTTGAAGCGGATGATAAGCCAATCATAGAAATTAATAAATAATCTGCTTGCGCTTCCAATGTAAATTCGTTTTTAGATGTGTCCTGTGCTAAAACAGATTTAAATACTGTTCTAACTTCATTAGTATACGATTCTAAAACCGTTTTAATCTCTTGGTCTGTATCTTCGCCAACTTCATTAGCTGTATTCGTAATTAAGCAACCTCTTCCGCTGTCATTAACTTTACTAAATACTATAAAATCTTTGAAGTAAGCTTTTAAACCTTCTATACCCTTAGTCGAAGATTTTAAGATAACTATCAGTGTATTTAATTTTTTTTTATAACATTTAAGACTTTCAAGGAACAGCCCGTTTTTACTGCCAAAACTAGAATAAATTGAGAACTTGTTTATACCCATAGCTTGTTCCAACATATACATAGACGTTGTTTCATAACCATTTTTCCAAAACACTTGCATTGCTTTTTCGATTACTTCTTCTTCTATATATTCCTTTTTTCTAGCCATTGTCTTTAAATACATGACAAAACTAACCAATCGTTTAGTAATAGCCAAAAAATTAACCTTTCATTTAGAATTAAAGTGAAAGGTTAATAAATATAAAATCGATTCAATCCTTAAAATAGTTTAAACAACAGAATTAGGTAGACATATGTTATACACAACATATCAATAAGTTAAAATAAATTATTTCACTAACACTAGTTGTAATTAGTTTTTATAATGGTCGTTCCAATCTTTTACATTAGGCTCCCCTAATTTATCGACCGACTTTGCAACCACCATAGAAACAGCAGCGTCTCCAGTAACATTTACAACAGTTCTACACATGTCTAATGGGCGATCTACTGCGAAAATTAACGCTAAACCAGCTTCTGGAATTCCAGCTTGTGCTAAAACAATTACTAACATAACCATACCTGCTCCAGGTACTGCAGCACTTCCTATAGAGGCTAAAGTTGCAGTTACTATAATTCCTAACTGTGCACTTAAACTTAAATCCATACCAAAAGCTTGCGCTATAAATACAGCCGCTACTGCTTGGTACAAACTTGTACCATCCATATTAATTGTAGCACCTATTGGTAATACAAAACTTGCCACTTCTTCTTCTACGCCTAAATGTTCTTCAACACGTTCCATAGTAAGTGGTAATGTCGCCGCACTACTACTTGTAGAAAAGGCTAATAGTTGTGCTGGAGAGATACCATTTATAAAGAATTTAGGTGTCCTTTTAGTAAAAATAAATACGATTGCTGTATACACAGCCATCATAAGCAAAAGCCCTAAAATAACACTGAATGCATACCAACTTAAGGCTTTAAATAAATCGGCACTTGGTGCCTCTACAATTAAAGCCGCTAATAAAGCAAATACACCATAAGGTGCGGCAAGCATAATAATATCTATAAGTTTTAAAATCACTTCATTAAATCCGTCAAAAAAATCTTTTACGGGTTTCGATTGTTCTTCAGGAATAAGAATTAAACCTATACCAAAGAAAATAGCAAAGAAAATCACTTGAAGCATATTTCCGTTATCGCTAGCAGCTTGAAAAATGTTACTTGGTACAATGTCTTCTAGTGCTTGTAAGGGGCCAGCTTCTTTTTGTTTGGCGGCAGCAGCAATTTTAGAATCTGCATCACCTTTATAATTTTCTACCAACTGCAGTCGCGTTTCATCGGTAATAGAATGTCCAGGCTTAATAATATTTACTACAGCCAAACCTATAGAAACGGCTATTAATGTGGTTAAAATATAAGTTCCTATAGTACGTCCCCCCATTTGAGAGAGTTTTGAAATGTCTTTTAAATCTGAAACTCCTTTTATTAACGACCCTAATATTAAAGGTACTGCAATGAGTTTTAATGAATTTATAAAGATGTTTCCAAAAGGTTTAATCCAATTGCTAACAAAAGTACTTCCCCATTCAAATTGTGTCATGATTAATGCGAACACAACTCCTAAAACCATTCCTATTAATATTTGCCAATGCAATGCGAGTTTCTTCATATGTGTAATTTTGTATATTTTTTAATATTGTTTGTTAAGTTAGCCGTTTGTATAAAATAATAAAAGGTTTTCTATTAGAATTTGATCGAAACAATATCGATTTATGAATTCCAATAGAAAACCCTTTAAGTAGTATAGTATGTACGTTTTTTATTGATATGTTTTATCTAGTAAAAAATAATCGGCTAATACTAATGCTGCCATAGCTTCTACTATAGGTACAGCTCTTGGCACAACACATGGGTCATGACGTCCTTTTCCTTCCATTTTCACAATATTACCATCTTTATCAATGGTATCTTGCGTTTGCATAATTGTCGCTACTGGTTTAAAAGCAACTCTAAAGTATATATCCATACCGTTACTTATTCCACCTTGAATACCACCTGAAAGATTGGTTTTTGTAGTGCCGTCTGTATTATACAAATCGTTATGTTCGCTCCCTTTCATTTTTGCTCCACAAAATCCGCTACCATATTCAAAGCCTTTTACAGCATTAATAGACAGCATGGCTTTTCCTAATTCGGCATGTAATTTGTCGAAAACAGGTTCACCTAATCCTATGGGTACGTTCTTAATAACACAAGTTACTGTTCCTCCAATAGTATCTCCTGCTTTTCTGATTTCTTTAATTTTTGAAATCATTCTATCCGCAGTTTCAGTATCTGGACAACGCACAATGTTATTTTCAGCATTACTAATGTCGACATCCTGATATGGTTTTTCCATAAAGATATCGCCCACTGAAGATGTAAATGCCTGAATTTCTATATCTTTTAAGAATTGTTTTGCAACGGCACCTGCCACAACGCGACAAGCTGTTTCTCTAGCAGAACTACGTCCTCCACCTCTATAATCGCGAACGCCGTATTTTTTTTCGTAAACATAATCGGCATGCGACGGACGGAAAGAATCCTTTATATGAGAATAATCGTGAGATTTCTGGTTGGCATTTTCAATAATAAATCCAATAGATGTTCCCGTAGTTTTACCTTCAAAAACACCTGATAAAAATTTAACTTCATCTGGCTCTTTTCTTTGTGTTACAATCGCTGATTGCCCTGGTTTTCTACGATTCATTTCATTTTGAATGGCATCAAAATCTATTGAAATACCCGCTGGGCATCCATCTAATACTCCACCTAGTGCAACGCCATGTGATTCACCAAAAGTGGTAAGTTTAAATATTTTTCCAAAGGAATTTCCCGCCATAACAAACTGTATTTTTTTGCTAATTTAAACGTATTATTATTAAAAATAAAATAGAATGTTAGGAATCGTAAAATATTATGATGAAACCTAAGTAACATTAATTTTACAATAAGCTATTTTTTAATTAATTAGCTGTTTAAGTTTAAGTAACATCTGTTTATGTTATTTGTTAAATACAATCCATAAACTCATTTACTTTTTTGAAAATAAAACGAAAAATAGAGATTGCCGTCATTTCAGATGTACATTTAGGTACTTTCGGCTGCCATGCAAAAGAGTTGTATTCGTACTTGAATAGCATTGATCCTAAAAAACTAATATTAAACGGAGATATTATTGATGTTTGGCAATTTAACAAGCGTTACTTTCCAAAATCCCATATGCAAGTTATAAAAAAAATTATGGATATGGCTTCAGATGGTGTCGAGGTAATTTATATCACCGGAAATCACGACGAAATGTTGCGCCGTTTTAGTGAATCTACAATTGGAAATTTTTCAATAGTTGATAAATATGTTACCGAATTAAACGGGAAAACCGCTTGGTTTTTTCATGGCGATATTTTCGATGTCTCCATTCAAAATGCAAAATGGCTAGCTAAACTAGGTGGATACGGTTACGACTTTCTAATATTAATAAACCAAATGGTGAATTGGGGTTTAGACAAAATGGGAAAAGAAAAATACTCTATTTCTAAACGTATTAAAAATGGCGTAAAAGGGGCCGTTAAATATATTAATGATTTTGAAGATGTAGCAACAGATTTAGCTATAGAACAAGGTTATGATTATGTGATTTGTGGACATATACATCAGCCAAAAATGCTTATAAAAGAGAACAAATACGGAAAAACCATGTATTTAAATTCTGGCGATTGGGTTGAAAATTTTACAGCTTTAGAGTATCAGTTTAAGCGTTGGAAAATTTACAATTACAATCATGATAAACTTTCTCCATTTTTTGTTGATGAAGATTTAAAAGGCATGAATATGCAAGATTTAATAGCCGCAATAACGATAGTCGACAAAAAGAAGAAGAAGAAAAAAGATAAAAAAGCTAAGAAATCAGAGTAATGCACGTCTTAAAATGGTTACAGGATGTAGAGCAACTCTATCTGTACCATCTTTAATTTGATGTCTACAACTGGTTCCATTCGCAGAAATAATAACGTCTTTCGATGCTTTCCTGACTGCAGGAAATAAGGTTTGTTCTCCAATAGCCATACTCACCTCGTAATGTTCTTTTTCGTATCCAAAACTTCCTGCCATCCCGCAACATCCACTCGGAATAATTGTTGCTTTATATCCTTTTGGAAGATTGAGTAATTTAAATGTAGATAATTGATTACTCATCGCTTTTTGATGACAATGCGAATGAATTTTTATTGTTTTTTCTTCGGTATGAAATTGCTCAGATTTAATGTTTCCGTTTTCAATTTCTGAATATAAAAAATCTTCTATTAAAAATGTATGTTTTGCAATACGTTTTGCACTCTCTTTATCGTCTGTTAATTTTAAATATTCATCTTTAAAAGTAAAAATAGCCGAAGGTTCTAAACCTACCAAAGGCGTTTTTTCTGAAATTAAATCCTTATAAACATTTACATTTTTAGTGGCACAATCTTTTGCTTGTTCTAAAAATCCTTTCGAGATAAATGCACGCCCTGATTCTTCATGTTTTACAAACTTTAAATCGTAGTTTAATCCACGAAGTAGAGCAATAGCATCTAATCCTATTTCTGTGTCTAATAGATTAGTAAATTCATCAACAAAGAAGTAAATAGTTTTAATATTTTTTACATTAACAACCTTATTATTAGCATTTTTAATATATCTATTTAAACTTTTAGATGAAACAAAAGGCATGCTTCGTTTTTCAGCAATACCAAATGTTTTTTTCATAAAATCAGAAGTTAGTTTCGTCTTGAAAAAGAAATTAGTAATTCCAGAAATATGTGTTGTTATTTCGTTTACCTTGTTGTTATACACGAACATTTTTGAACGTAAACTGAAGCCATTTTCCTTCTGATATTGATATAGGAATTCAGCTTTCATACTCGAAATATCGACCGTACTTGGACATTCATTTAAGCACCCTTTACAACTTAGACACAAATCTAGAATGTCTTTTAATTCTTCATGATTAAACGAATTTTTACCGTTTTCTGTATTCGTTAAAAACTCACGTAGTGCATTTGCTCGTGCACGAGTAGTATCCTTTTCATTTCGGGTAGCACGATAACTTGGGCACATGGTTCCGCCCAATTCTGCTGGTTTTCTACAATCTCCACTCCCATTACATTTTTCGGCTTGTCTTAGAATGCCTTCAGAATCAGAAAAATCCATTAACGTACTTATCTCCGGTTCTGTTCTATCAGGAACATAACGTAAACCTTCATCCATAGGAAATGCATCTACAATTTTGCCTGCGTTAAAAATGTTATTAGGATCGAAAACAGCTTTTATACGTTTTATAATTTGGTAATTAGTATCTCCAATCATTAACGGTATAAACTCTGCACGTACAATACCGTCTCCATGTTCTCCAGACATTGAGCCGCCATATTTTTTCACTAAATGCGCAACATCTGTGGTAATTTTTCTGAACAGCACAACATCTTCACTCAATTTCAAATTTAAAACCGGACGCAAATGTAATTCGCCAGCACCAGCATGTGCATAATAAATTGCTTTTTGGTTATAGCCTTTCATTAAAGTGGTAAATTCATTTATATAATTAGCAAAATCGGGTAATGCAACCGCAGTATCTTCAATACAAGCAGCCGACTTTTTATCGCCAATAATGTTACCTAAAAGTCCTAATCCGGCTTTTCTTAATTCTATAGCTTTATCAATATCGTCATCTATTAATACAACATTAGCATAACTTAACCCTTCTAGTTCTAAATCTTTTATAAGCGCTTCTGCTTGTCGTATAACATCCGTTTTGTCATTACTTTTAAGTTCGCACATTAAAATAGCCTCGGGGTCGCCTACTACAAACTGTCTGTTTTCTTGTTGCTTTAAATTGTTTTTAGTGCAATCTAAAATGATTTTATCCATCATTTCACACATATATAAATGATGTTGCATACAGGTTGTCGTTGCTATTAAAGCATCCTCTACACTTTTAAAATGTGCAGCTACCATAATGCGTGCTGTAGGCGGTAAAACATCTAAATGCAATGTAATCTCTGTAGAAAACGCTAATGTACCTTCACTTCCAGATAACAAATTGCACATATTAAATGGTTTCGAAGATTCTCCAAAAACATCAGCATCCATTAATTTATCTAAAGCATAGCCCGTATTTCTTCTGTGTATTTCTGGTTTAGGGAATTGCTTATGAATTTCAGCCCGTACGGTTTCAGATTGTAATTCGTTATATATTGTGTTATAAATCTTTCCTTCAAGATTGTTTAAAGCTGTTTTTTTATGAAATTCTTCTGAAGTCAACTGGCTAAAAACAGCTTCACTCCCATCACTTAAAATGGTTTTTAATTCCAATACTTTATCACGAGTTACTCCATATTGAATAGAGGTTGTTCCAGACGAATTATTACCAACCATACCTCCAATCATACAGCGGTTGGAGGTAGATGTATCTGGTGAGAAAAAGAGTCCGTATGGCTCTAATTGAAGGTTTAAATAATCTTTTACAATTCCAGGCTGAACAGTCACCGTTCGTGCTTCTTTATTAATAGAAATAATTTTTGTAAAATGTTTAGACACATCTACCACAATACCTTCACCTACACATTGTCCAGCTAACGATGTTCCTGCTGTACGAGGAATTAAGGTCACCTTATTGGTGTTAGCAAATGCAATTAAAACTTTTAAATCTGTTTCATGTTTTGGATAAGCAACAGCTAAAGGCAAACGTCTATATACAGATGCATCTGTAGCATAGATAGATTTCATTAAATCGTCGTAAAACAATTCGCCTTCTAAGGCATTATTTAGTGTTTGTAAATCGAAAGAAACAGATTTTGTCATAATAATTTATAATAAAGAACCTCGCGTTAAAGTTGACTAAATGTAAGAATAGTTGATTGAACAAGCAACGTAGAATATAAACTATTGTTTTACTATTGAAATAAGTTGACTTTTTAGAAAACAAAAACGCTTCAAATGACATGGCCATCTGAAGCGTTTAAATATATACTTTACCCTAAATTGGTTATACTTTAGGACGTTTAGCGATGGTCTCTTCGTATAACTTCTCGTATTGTGGTACAATATTATGTAGGTCGAATAAGTAAGAACGTTCTTTAGCATTGTTTTTAAATTGCTTTAAACGGGCTTCATCACTTAAAATATGTATGGCATTTTTACTCATATCTTCAACGTCTCCAACATCACTTAAAAATCCTGTAATCCCGTGAACATTAACTTCTGGAATCCCTCCCGTGTTACTAGATATTACGGGAACCCCTGAAGCCATAGCTTCTAAAGCTGCTAATCCGAAACTCTCGGTTTCCGAAGGCAGCAAAAACAAATCTGTGAAGCATAAAATTTTATCGATCTCGTTACTTCTTCCAAAAAACACGACTTTATCTAAAATTCCTAATTCTTGACAAAGCTTTTCAGCAGGTTCCTTATCTGGCCCCTCACCAATAAGCATCAGTTTTGCTGGTACTTCTTTTTGAATGTTATAGAAAATTTTAATAACATCTCTAATCCGTTTAACGGGTCTTAAATTACTAATGTGAGTAATAATTTTTTCGTCGTCTGGCGCCATCATACCACGCTGGCAATCGGTGAATGAGAATTTATACTTATCGATATCGATAAAATTAGTAATCACATTAATTTCATTTTTAATATCGAATAACCTAAACGTATCTTCTCTTAAACTTTCTGAAACAGCTGTTACTGCATCAGATTTATTGATACTAAAACTCACTGCGGGTTTATAAAACGGATGACTTCCTACTAAAGTAATATCTGTACCGTGAAGTGTTGTTACTATTGGAAGGTGAATACCTTCTTCTTGCAACATTTTTTTAGCCATATAAGCTGCATACGCATGAGGTATAGCATAATGTACATGTAATACTTCAATTTTATGAAGTTTTACTGTATCTACTAATTTACTAGATAATGCCAACTCATAAGGTTGGTAATGAAACAACGGATATTCGGGTACGTTAACTTCGTGAAAATGCACTTTGTTACCTAATAAATCTAACCGTACCGGCTGATTATAAGTAATAAAATGAATTTCGTGTCCGCGTTTCGCCAACTCTAATCCTAATTCTGTTGCAACAACGCCACTCCCTCCAAATGTTGGGTAACAAACAAGTCCTATTATCATTTTAATTTATAATTGCTTCGTAAATAAGTTCTTGAATATCTGTTCTAATATTCTCTCGTAATAACATGTTAATTTCGGCAGACGGATATGTTCTATTTGCCATAAACACATACACTAATTCTTCATCTGGATCTGCCCAAGCATAGGTTCCAGTAAATCCTGAATGACCAAAACTTTTCATAGACAGACATCCGCATGTTGGACCGCTTTTACCTAATTGAGGCTTATCGAATCCTAAACCACGTCTATTATCTTTGTCGGCATAATACGTTTTGTTAAACATATCTACCGTTTCGGGTTTAAAATAACGCTTATCTCCATAAAATCCTTTTTGTAAATACATTTGCATGATTTTAGCGATATCGTTGGCATTACTAAAAACACCAGCATGTCCACCTACTCCATTTTGCATAGCTGCTCCCATATCATGAACATAACCTTGCACAACTTGATGCCTGTAATAGGTGTCGTTTTCTGTTGGTACAATGTCTTTCATTGGAAATTTTAAATACGGATTATATGTTGAATAATTCATCCCTAAAGATTCATAAAAATGCGTCTGAATAAGATGGTCTAATGTTCTGTCGTAATAAGTCTCGATAAATTTCTTTAAAATGTAATAAGGTAAGTCGCTATAGCGATATTTTAAGGTTGTAAGTAAATCGGTATCTTTAATAATTTTCTGAATAGTTTCTGGATAATCTCGTTTTAAGTATAAATTATTAGACACTTTTATATTGAAATCTTCACTATGCGATTTTCTATAATATTCAGAACTCGGCATTTTAGCCGAGTCGAGTGTTGCAACATAAAAAGGAATCCAGGGTTTTAGTCGAGCATAATGCGACAATATTTGCTTGAGGGTAATATTGGCTTTATTAGAGTCGGCATACTCCGGAAGTAGTTGAGATAGTTTTGTATTAATAGAAATTTCATCGTCTTGTTCTACAATTTCCATAATTAATGGTAAACTAGAAACTATTTTGGTTATGGATGCTATGTCGTAAACATCATCGAACTTAACTGGTTCCGAGTTTTTATCGTATGTATGATGTCCGAAATTCTGATTATAAATTACCTTACCTTTTCTAGCCACCAATAGCTGAATTCCAGGTGTCATTTTTTCATTAACTGCTCGCTGAGCAATAGCATCTATTTTATGAAGCTTTTTAGAGTCGATGCCGACACGTTCTGGAACAGTATACCCTAATCTAGAAATTGAATTTAGAGTAATGCCATCACCAACATGTAAACCATTTCCAACAGAAACAGGAAGTTGCCCTTTAGCGCCTAATGCACCAAAAATAATTTGAGCAGATTTCTCTTGAGCCACTACACTATTTTGATAGCTGACTACGATACCTTCTATATTACCAATTGATGGTAAGTCTAATAACGCATAAGGTTTAACAAAAACATCTAAAATTACATGGTGTGTCGCTGCAATACTTTCTAAAAGCTGAATTTCTTCAGATGTAAAACTATAACTCTTCCAAGGATTAGCGTTCGAGCGATGTAAACCAATAATAACTGTATTATAACTATCTAATTTACTTTTTATATAGCCATACGAATCCGATTTTACTTCGTGTACTTTAGTGTATTTTTTTAATTCGTTTAAAAATGGCGAACCACTATCGTCTCCAAATTTAATGTAAGCAATTGTCTTTTTATCTAAATCACGAAGTGGTAAGATATCGTTTTCATTTTTAGCAACCGTAATTGCATTTTCAAACAATTCTTCGTTAAGCATGTCGTCTTCAAGGCGGTTTAAATCGTTAACCAAGTTATTCGTGTCTATGGGCTTGTATTTATGTAATCCCACTTTGTATTTCGACATTAAAATCTTTTTAACCGAATATGCTAAACGTTCTTCTGTAATGGTTTTATCGTTATACGCTTCAGTAATTTTAGCCATTGCCTTTGGCACATCTTCAGAAATTAATAAAATATCGTTTCCCGCTAAAAAGGCTGCTAAATCAATATCTCCAGGGCTACTAAAATCTGCAACACCTTTCATTTCTAAGGCATCTGTAAAAATTAATCCTTCGAAGCCCATTTTTTCTTTTAATAAATCGGTGATTATAGCTTTAGATAAAGACGATGGAAAATCTGGTCTAGACTCTAAACTCGGTACATTTAAGTGAGCTACCATAACACTCTCCATCCCGTTTTTAATCATTTTTTTATACGGATACAGCTCAATAGAATCTATACGTTTCTCCGAAAAAGTAATTGTTGGTAAGGCTTTATGCGAATCGGTTTCTGTATCGCCATGACCAGGGAAATGTTTACCAGTAGCCATAACTCCGGCACTTTGAAGCCCTTTCATAAACGCTACAGCATGTGCGGTAACTTCATCACGATCTTCACCAAAAGAACGATTTCCTATAATTGGATTTTTAGGATTTGTATTAATATCCACATCAGGACCAAAATTAAAATGAATTCCAATACGTTTACAATGCTCTCCAATGTGTTTACCAGCTTGCTCTACTAATGCCTTATCTTTTATTGCTCCTAAAGTCATGTTCCAAGGAAATGCGTAAGTAGAATCTAATCGCATACTTAATCCCCATTCTGCATCCATTCCAATTAACATTGGCACATCAGACAAGCCTTGGTAGGCATTATTCAGTTTAGCCAATTTTACAGGTCCACCTTTTGAATAAATTATACCACCAATATGATTGTTTTTAATTAGGTTTTTAATGCCCGCGACATCTCTTGTGTTTGCAGATGTCATGGCGCGAACCATAAATAATTGCCCAATTTTTTCTTGAAGTGACAAGTTTGTATACACACTATCTACCCATTTTTGTTGCGCAGCTGCATCTTTTGTAACTAATGGATTTGTGGAATTCTGACTAAAAGAAAATTGAATACTAAAAAAAAGTATAAAAACTATATAAAGGTTATATCGCATGTAAGTATAATTTGGTTGCAAATGCTTGTATACGGCAAATGAGTAGGCAAAATACCATATTTAAAATGAAGTTGAAAAGACTTTAAGATAGATTTATAAAGAATTAATTAACAACCGAAAAAAACAAGAAATTAAAATAAAAAAACTTCACGTATTCTAGAATAACGTGAAGTTTTTAAAGTAATGTTTATCTAGAAATTAATCTACTAAATCTATGTATTTGTCGTGATATCCTAATAAGTATAACACACCATCTAATCCGATACTAGAAATAGAACTTTGCGCATTGTCTTTTACCTTTGGTTTGGCATGAAACGCAATCCCTAATCCTGCAAGATTAAGCATTGGTAGGTCGTTAGCACCATCTCCTACAGCAATAGTTTGCATGATGTTAATTCCCTCACGTTCTGCAATTTCTTGTAAATATTCAGCTTTTTTATTACCATCAACAATATCGCCAAGATAGCCTCCGGTAAGCTTTCCGTCTTTAATTTCTAATTGATTAGCATACACATAATCAATACCTAATTCTTTTTGTAAATAATGTCCGAAATAAGTAAACCCACCCGATAAAATAGCCGTTTTAAATCCGTATTTTTTTAGTGTATTAATAAGACGTCTTGCACCTTTAGTAATTGGTAAATTTACAGCAACTTGTTGTAACACCTCTTCGCTTAATCCTTCTAAAAGTTTCATTCGTTTTTTGAAACTTTCATTAAAATCGATTTCTCCTTGCATAGCAGATTCTGTAATGGCTTTAACTTCTGCACCAACACCTGCTAATTCTGCTAGCTCGTCGATGACTTCTGTTTGAATTAAAGTCGAATCCATATCAAAACACACTAAACGTCTATTACGTCTATATATATTGTCTTCTTGAAAAGCGATATCGACATCTAACTTTCTAGAGATTTCCATAAACTTTTCAGTGAATTCCGATTTATTTTCAATTTTACCACGAATGGATAATTGAATTGAAGCTCTAGGATACTCTTCTTCTTTTACTAATGATAAGCGTCCCGTAAGACGTTTAATAGCGTCTATGTTTAAATTCTTATCTGAAATGATTTTAGTGACTTCAGAAATTTGCTCAGCAGCTAATTTTTCACCTAAAATGGTAATGATATAGCGATTTTTTCCTTGAAGTGTTACCCAGTTTTCATAGTCGTCTAAAGTAATTGGTGTAAACTTAGCATTGATTCCAAGTTCATACGATTTAAACAACAAATCCTTTAAAACTGAAGCCGATTTTTTCTTTGTCTTAACCTCAAACATGATACCTAAAGAAAGTGTATCGTGAATATTTGCTTGTCCAATATCTAAAACTTTGGCGCCATACTCTGCTAAAACACCAGTTAAACTTGACGTTAATCCTGGTTTATCTTGTCCCGAAATGTTTAATAAGAAAATCTCCTTACCCATAATCGTTTTTGGTTTTTAAATTGAAAAAATTAAAGGCCTATTTGGTATAATGGCCTTGTTAATGATTAGTATATGTGTGTTGAAAGTCATATTGGTAATATCTTCTTAAATCGTAGAATACCGTTTATTTAAGAAATCGATTATGCCAACTGTCGCTAGCAGGTACTTCCCAGTTTTCGTTATATTCGGCGATATTAGTCACTAAATTATTAAAAACTATCGTGTTTTTAGATACTGCCTTATCTTTTGCCATTTTTCTGAATTCGGTTAACGTTTTATACGCCACAAATTCACCTTGTTTATAAGACACGTTCATCTTGTCTAATAAATCTACATTATAATCTTTTTCTAATTGTTGAATAAAATGTACCGAGGCATCTACCGAGCAACCTGTAGCATTATTCACTTCTTGATTTAAACCTAATACAATAAAACGTTTGTATTTAATCTCGTATCCAGCACTTAAATCTGCACCATGAGCGGTCCAATTTTCAATAAAGACATCTATTTTAGATTTTATTTCTTCTAATTCTTGATCATTAAAAGAACGATTGGCTTGATAAATCCAAACTTTCGAAGTTTCGGGTAATGTATTAAAATCTACTAACATCTTTGTATTGTCTGTTTTTTAATCTATATAATATATTTCAGAATTCAGAATTGAATTCTTATAAATCTTGAGCGTTTGCTATCAGTTCGGCGATATCCATAACTTCTACTTCGGCTTCTTTATCTTTGGCTTTAACACCATCCGTCATCATGGTATTGCAAAACGGACAACCAGCTGCGATAATATCTGGTTTAACTTCTATGGCTTGTTCCGTACGCTCTACATTGACTTCTTTATCACCTTTTTCGGCATCTTTAAACATTTGAGCGCCACCAGCACCACAACAAAGCCCTTTACTTTTACAGTTCTTCATTTCGACCAATTCGGCTTCTAACTTCTGAATTAAATCGCGAGGCGCTTCGTAAACATTATTGGCGCGCCCTAAATAACAAGGGTCGTGAAACGTTATACGTTTGCCTTTATATTGTCCACCTTCAATCGTTAGTTTCCCCTCGTCTAATAACGATTTTAAAAACTGTGTATGGTGCATTACTTCGTAATTACCACCTAATTGAGGATACTCGTTTTTAATGGTGTTAAAGCAGTGCGGACAAGCTGTTACAATTTTTTTAACTTCGTAAGCATTTAGTACTTCTATATTAGTAACCGCTTGCATTTGAAATAAAAACTCATTCCCTGCACGCTTTGCGGGATCACCAGTACAACTTTCTTCTGTACCTAAAACCGCGAAATCGACATTCGCTTTGTTTAATAATTTAACAAATGCTTTTGTTATTTTTTTTGCTCTATCATCAAAACTTCCAGCACAACCAACCCAAAATAAAACGTCGGGTTGTTTTCCTTGAGCCATATATTCGGCCATTGTTGGCACTTTTATTTGTTCGCTCATTCTCTCTATTTTGATTTATTATTTTTATAAATTTTAAGCATATTAAAACCTATTCGTCTTTCCAATTTAAACGATCCATTTGGTTGTAAGGCCAAGGCGCACCGTTATTTTCTATATTTGTCATCATATTATTTAGTTCTGCAGGAGCAGCAGACTGTTCCATAACTAAATAACGTCTCATATCTATAATTATAGATAGCGGGTCTATACTCACAGGGCAAGCTTCTACACAAGCATTACATGAGGTACACGCCCAAAGTTCTTCGTTTGTAATGTAATCACCTAATAACTGCTTACCATCGTCGTTAAACACTCCATTATTTGCATCTATATTTTTACCAACTTCCTCTAAACGGTCTCTGGTATCCATCATGATTTTACGAGGCGACAATTTTTTTCCTGTTTGATTTGCAGGACACTCGCTAGTACATCGTCCACATTCGGTACATGTATAGGCATTTAGCAATTGTACCCAATTTAAATCCTGTACATCGCTAGCACCAAACTTAGCAACTTCTTCTTCGAAAGCATCTTCTGCAGGTGCTGCAAATGGATCGGCATTAGGATCCATCATCATCATCACTTCTGTAGTTACAGCTTCAAGATTATCTAACTGACCTTTAGGCCTAACTTTTCCGTAATATGTATTAGGGAATGCTAATAGAATATGTAAATGCTTTGAATAATATAGGTAGTTTAAGAAACATAATATTCCAATAATATGCAACCACCAAGCTCCTCTTTCAATAAGATGTAAAGTGCTTTCTGAAAAATTACTAAATAAAGGTGCAATGTATTGACTGATTACATTTCCGTTATTCATCTCTTGAAAATGAACATCTGTAGCATTCATAATTAAAAACAATACCATTAATACCATTTCGATATATAAAATGATATTTCCATCACTTTTTGGCCAACCTTTCATTTCTGATTTCCAAAATCTTTGAAGTTTAATTACATTTCTTCTAATCCAAAATATAATAACAGAAACAAAAACTAAAAATGCTAAAATCTCGAAAGTCCCAATTAAAACACCATACAAACTTCCTATTCCAGAGAAGATTCTGTGTGTTCCAAAAAGACCATCAATAATAATTTCTAAGACTTCAATATTTATAATAATAAATCCTACATATACAACAATGTGCAGTATACCTGCAATTGGTCGCTGTACCATTTTACTTTGCCCAAGTGCAATTCTGGTCATGTTTTTCCAACGTATAGCGGTATTATCACTCACGTCGACATCTTTACCGAGTTTTATATTGCGAACTAATTTTTTTACATTTCTAGCAAAGTAACCGATTCCGGCAACTAAAAGTATTGCAAATATTATGTTAGGAATTATATTCATATTCTAGTTAGTTGTTGTGTCCTGTAAGTCTACATTTAAACCATTATCGTCGACTTGATTCTCTTCTGCATCAAAATCATTTGGTTTTTTTCCGAATAATGAAAAATGTACATAACGTTTCGGGTTTAATTTCATATCCTGAAGCAATTGCTCTAATTGAAGTGATGCGCCCTCTAAATTAGTATATAATTTATCGTCTGTTAATAATTTTCCTAGAGAACCTTCACCATTATTAACATCTGCTAATACCCCATTAAAGCTTTCTAATGATTGCTCTAAATTAGACACAACAGCAGAGAAATTTGTAGCTGCTAACGAATCTGATATTTTAGAAATGTTTGTAGATGCATTACTAAAATTAGATAAGGTTGTGTTTAAATTCTCCTTATTATCTTCTATTACGCCGTTTAAACTGTTAGACGTTTTTTGAAAAGACGAAATGGTTTGATCTAAAGATGTAATTGCATTTTTTAAACTTGCTTTAGTCTCTTCATCAAAAATACTATTTATATTTAGCATTAAAGAATCTGCATTATGCGTTAACGATTCTATTTTTTCTTGCAAAGGCGCTAATTTTTCGCCAACAATATCTGTTAGTCCAGATTTTCTAGCAGCCAATAAATAATCGTTGTCTTTTGCTATTTCTGCATTATCTAGAGCAGGTACTATAGAAACGGCTTTTCCACCAATTAAACTGGTGTCGTATAATTCGGCTTTACTGTTTTTTGAAAACGTATACTCGTTATTAATTATAAGTGTTACTAATAATTTAGCGTCTTCTTGTAAAGTGATTTCTTTTACATTACCCACCTGTAAGCCGCTTATGGTTACGGGGGTAGATGGTGTTAAACCTTCAACATTTTCGTAAACCACGTAGAATGTTCTAGAAGATGAAAATAAATTTTCTCCTTTAAGAAAATTGATTCCGAATATTAAAAATATAATCCCAACAATAACTAGGATTGCGGTTTTGACTTCTCTTGATATCTTCAAAGTAATGAATTTAGTTTATAAACAAAATTAGAAATAATAAAGTTAGAATACACTTAATTTGATGTAGTTTTTAGCACTTTATCCAAATGAATTTGTGCTCCATCGCGAAAAGCTACGATAAAACTTGTGTCGAATCCTTTTGCTTTTGCTTGTAATAACAGGCTTTGTACTTCAGAATAATTAGATGTTGCTCCGTAGTAATATTTATAGATTTTCCCTACTTGATCTCTAGATACTGGACTTAATCCGTTAAAATTAAAAGGTTTTGTTTCTAGTTTCTTGGAACTTGCCGCAATTTGAATTTTAAATTCAACATCTGCATACACATCAGGATTATTAGTTTCATCTTCAAGATCATCCTCTTCATCTGTTATTATAGCTTGTACCCGAGCTGTACCAAGATTTTCACCAACATTTAAATCTAAAGATGTTTTATATTCTAAAATAGCGTCTTTTATTGCCGAAGAAATTTCTGTTTGTCCTTTGTTAGAGTTTAAGTAACGTCCTTCTTCTGTATTAGTAATAAACCCCGTTTCAATTAAAACACTTGGCATATAAGTATTATGCATAACCCATAAACTGGCTTGTTTAACACCACGGCTTTTACGTTTTAATTTGTTCGCAAAATTATTTTCAATCATTCCCGCAAGCATGATACTATAATCAATATAGTCTTCTTGCATTAATGTTAATCCGATTAACGATTCTGGAGCATTAGGATTAAACCCGTCGTAATGTGTCTCGTAATCGTCCTCTAAAAGAATTACTTCGTTTTCCAGTTTTGCAACATCAAAATTACGCTTGGTATTTGCAACCCCTACCACATAGGTTTCGGTTCCTGAAGCTTGTGAGTGGTGAGCATTACAATGTACCGATACAAACAAATCGGCATCTGCCTCGTTTGCTATTTTAGCACGCCCCCTTAACGTAACAAAGACATCTGTTTTACGCGTGTAAATTACTTTTATGTCTTTATTCTTTTCTAGTTCAGCTCCAATTTTTAAAACTATTTTTAAAGCAACTTCTTTTTCGGTAAAACCAAATTTTGTAGGTTTTCCGGGGTCATGACCACCATGACCAGCATCTAATACAACAACAAATTTACTCGTACTGAGTGGCTTATCATTGGTAAAAGAGGTTAGTAAAATTATTGAGATAAAAGAAAAGTAAATTAATATAGGTTTAGATTTCATATAGACTATAACACTTAAGGCCTCGGATTATTATTAAAATTTAGTGAATATTAATCAATCACAAAAAAATATATGTAATTTTGGCGGATCATACACTAAAATATTACTTTACAAAAATACATTTAAAAGCATTGCGTACAAACTACTTTCAAATACTTTTAACTTTAAGTTTTACAGTGCTTATCAACACGACTGTCTTCTCTCAAGATATACCTAAAGTCACTAAAGTCGCGATACCAGCTACACAAGGCCTGCCTACATATAGCCCAGAAATTACTGTAGACAGTTTAGCGATTAAAGAAATTTCAGAATCTGTACACGATACAATTAGACTTGATAGTGTAAAGCTTAAAAAAGAGTTCTTAACGGACATAGTTAAATATAACGCTAAAGACTACACGTCTTTTAATAGACTTGAGCAGAAATTATATTTATATAATGAAGCCGAAGTGGATTATCAAGACATGAATATTAAAGCAGGAGTCATTGTTATAGACTACACTAAAAATGAAGTTTACGCTGGACGAATAAAAGATTCTACAGGGACTTTAACTCAGAAACCTGTATTTACTCAAGGCGCAAGTGTGGTAGAACCCGATTCTATTCGATTTAATTTTGATACCCAAAAAGCTTTAATTTTTAATTCCAAAACGGAACAAAGCGGATTTAATATTATTGCACCCATTGTAAAAAAGGAAAATGATTCTGTTGTTTTTATGGCAAAAGCCCGTTTTACAACTTCAGAAAATACCGAAGACCCCGATTATTATTTTAAAGCAAGTAAGATAAAATTTGTACCTGGTAAAAAGATTGTTGTAGGCCCTACACATATGGTTATTGCAAATGTGCCTACTCCTATCGCCGTACCTTTTGGATTCTTTCCTTTAACAGACACTCAAACTTCTGGAATTATTATTCCAACGTTTGGAGAAGATAGTACTCGTGGTTATTTTTTACAAAATGCAGGATATTATTTTGCCATTAGTGACTACGTAGACTTAGCCGTTTTAGCAGATTATTACACTAACGGAAGTTATGGTTTTAGAGCCGAAAGCAATTATGCGGTTAATTATAAGTTTAGAGGAAACGCCGCTTTTAGATACGAAAGTTTAATAAACAGTGAAAAAGGATTTCCAGATTATTCTAAATCTACAGTTTATAATATCCGTTGGTCGCATAGCCAAGATTCTAAATCGAATCCTAATTCTAGTTTTTCTGCATCGGTAAACCTAGGTAGTAGTTCTTACTATCAACAATCTGTTAATCAAATCAATACAGGTAACTTCTTAAACAATACCTTATCATCATCTGTATCGTATTCAAAATCGTTTCCTGGAGAACCACAAGTAAATTTAAGTGTTACAGCAACGCACTCACAAAACACACAAACCGAACAAATAAACATGACTTTACCAACCTTTCAAGGAAGTGTAGGTAGAATATTTCCATTTGCTCCAAAGACGGGAACTAAGAAAGGAATTATTCATAATGTGAATTTACAATATTCAGTACGTGCAGAAAATCAAATACAAACTACAGACTCTTTATTCTTTAAACCACAAATGTTTGAAGATGCTCGAGCTGGAGTTCAACATAGCATTCCGCTTAGTACAAACTTTAAATTGTTTAAGCACTTAAGTGTAACTGCAGGAACTAGTTTTCAAGAAAACTGGACATTTAAAACTATAGATCGTTATTACGACCAAGATTTAGATGAAGTTATAACAGAAACGGTAAATGGTTTCGACGCCTTTAGAACCTATAATTTCAGTACTAGTATAGGAACAACTATTTATGGTATGTTCGACTTTAAGCGCGAGGGTAAGGATCCAAAAATTCAAGCCATTAGACATGTTATGAGGCCTTCTGTAAGCTATAATATTAATCCTTCTTTTGATCAATATTACGACACTTATGAAGTAATTTCTGCAGATGGAACCACTCAAGACACATACTCTAGGTTTGAGGAAACTCTTTTTGGATCGCCTAACCAAACCTTTTCATCGTCTGTAGGAATGTCGCTTTCTAATAACTTTGAAGCGAAAGTTAAAGACCGTGATAGTACCGCAACCGAAGCTAAAAAAGTTACAATACTTAACAACTTAAACTTCTCGACGTCTTATAATATTGCGGGAGATTCTTTACAATGGAGTCCGGTTCGTGTTTCTGGTGGTACACAAATCTTAAACAACAAAATGAACATTAATTTTGGGGCAACTTTAGATCCATATGCACTGGATAACAATAACAATAAAATTGATGTATATAACATTAACAATAATGGTAGTTTATTTAGATTAACTAGTGCAAACATGACGTTAAGCTATTCTTTATCAAGTAAAATGTTTGGTAGTAAAGCAGAAAGAGACAAAGAAGAAGAACGTGGTATTGAGGAAAACTTACGTGGAGGTGGACGTGATGATGATTTATTTGGAGTTGGACAAGATTTCTCTGATCAAAGTTTCTTTGATAATGATAAAGATGAAGACGATGAAGAAAAAAAGGACAATGAATTTTATAAATTTAAAATTCCCTGGACAGTTAACTTAGCGTATGCTGTTAATTATTCGAATACCCAGCGTCAAAACGAGATTTCATCACATTCTTTAATGTTCTCTGGAGATGTAACCCTTTCGCCACGTTGGAGTGTTGGTGCATCATCTGGTTACGACTTTAAAGATATGGGATTCACTTATACACAATTGCGTTTAGAACGTGATTTAGAAAGTTGGAGAATGAATTTTAGTTGGGTACCTTTTAGCTCTAGAAAATCTTGGTACTTCTTTATAGGAATTAAATCAAGTATCTTAAGCGATCTTAAATACGATAAACGTTTACAACCCGATCAACAACTTTAATATTATAGATATGAAAACAATAATTACAACACCTAATGCGCCTGCTCCTATTGGACCTTACAATCAGGCTGTTTTAAAGAATGGTATGTTATATGCTTCAGGTCAAATAGCAATTAATCCAGAAACTAGCGAATTGGTTTTAGACGACATTAAAACGGAAACCAAGCAAGTTATGGAAAACATAAATGCGATTTTAAAAGAAGCCAACATGACGTTCGAAGATATTATAAAAACATCTATTTTTATTAGCGACATGCATAACTTTGCCGATATAAATGAAGTATACGGTCAGTATTTCGATGAAGCAACAGCACCAGCTAGAGAAACAGTTGAAGTTGCAAATTTACCTAAATTTGTAAATGTTGAAATCAGTTTTATAGCGTCTAAGTAAGACGACTATAGTTTTAATAATTAGGTCCCCTTTTAATTAGCAATGTTAATTAAAAGGGGGCTATTTTTTTAGAATCCTTTCCCTTTATTAAGACTTAAAAACGTATTTTTATAATAACTCAAACCCCTTTACAATGCGTATTGAAAATGAAATTAAATTAGGATTTAAAGATGTTATGATTCGTCCAAAACGATCAACCTTAAAAAGTCGTTCGCAAGTCAGTTTAGATCGTGAGTTTACTTTTTTACATAGTCAGACAAAATGGACTGGCGTACCTATAATGGCAGCAAATATGGATACTGTTGGTACATTTTCTCTTGCTTTAGCATTGGCTAAGCATAATCTCTTTACAGCCATACATAAACATTATAGTTTTGAAGCATGGGATACTTTTCTACAAGAAGCTCCAGAACATATTGAAAATTATATTGCTGTTAGCACAGGAACTGGTTCTAAAGATGGAGAAAAATTAAAGTTGATTTTTGAAAAACATCCAAAACTAAGATTTATATGCATTGATGTGGCTAACGGCTATTCAGAACATTTTGTAAAATTTGTTGAAAAGACTAGAGCTCAATTTCCTGATAAAGTCATTATTGCAGGAAATGTTGTTACCGGAGAAATGGTTGAAGAATTATTATTGTCTGGTGCAGATATTGTTAAAGTAGGTATCGGCCCTGGTTCGGTGTGTACTACACGTGTTAAAACCGGTGTGGGTTATCCGCAACTCTCTGCTATCATCGAATGTGCAGATGCTGCTCATGGTTTAGGCGGACAAATAATTAGTGATGGTGGTTGTGCTGTTCCTGGAGATGTCTCTAAAGCCTTTGGGGCTGGAGCCGATTTTGTTATGCTAGGCGGCATGCTTGCAGGACATGAAGAAAGTGGCGGCGAATTGATTGAACATGAGGGAAAACAATTCAAGAAATTTTACGGTATGAGTAGTGAAACTGCTATGGATAAATATGTTGGTGGTGTTGCAGAGTACAGAGCTAGCGAAGGTAAAACTGTAGAAGTCCCTTTTAAAGGCGCTGTAGAAAATACATTACAAGATATTTTAGGCGGTATTCGAAGTACATGTACCTATGTGGGTGCTCAACGTTTAAAAGAGCTAACTAAACGAACTACGTTTATTAGAGTTGCCGAACAAGAAAACCAAGTTTACAATCCATAATAACTATTATTAATTTATAACCAAATGATGTGGTATGACTTGGTACTTAGAGGAAACAAATAAATCTATATCGGCTTGTATAAAAACAAAAACTCTCAAGAAGAATGTCTCGAGAGTTTTTGTTTAAAGTTCTAATAAATCAGATTAATAATCCATAATCTTATCGGCGACCAATTGTTTCATCGCTTCTCCATCTTCTAAAACATATTGAATCTGTCTTGTTTTACCTGTTGGCTCATTGTTTTCGTAAAGCGGAAAGCGTTGAATAAGTGTTCCTTCTACCATAGCAAACTCATCGTGACCTGCATAACCTGAATTCGCTTCAGCATTTTCTGAAACTTTAGGAATATTAATGCCACTCATAGATTTTCCATCATTCACTGTAAATCCAAAAATTTCACCTGTATTATTCTCTCCAGATTTCGTATAAATTAAGAGTTCAGGAAACGTATCATTATTTAAATCATCTACTTCAACATTTGTTATTTCTGCTTGTATTGATACAATTTGCGGATTCTCATCCTCTGTTAATCCTATTGGAGTAACTGTAACCTTACCACGCTGTTCTTCAATAAGAAATGAAAAGTCATTATAAGTAATAGATTTTGAATATCCCGTTTTATCGATTTGCTCAGCATCTAATTCACCATTTAATTTAGAATATGTACCTGCTAAATTAGCACCTCCTGAACAAATATAAGACAGACCATCTTTATCCGATTCTGGAGTTGTAGTAATCAATACTGTGTTATCCTTAAAAATAAATAATATGGTAATTCCGTTCTCGTAAATTGTTAATGTATTTTCGTCTGTTACGTTTCCAATAGTATCATAAGTACAAGTCGCTCTTTTTTTATCGCCTCGAGAACGTACAGAAATTTTAGCTTTAAACTTGTCAATAGGCTTGACAATAATAGCCACCCAATCGTTCCCTTCATCCTTAGAAGTGTAAGCATCATCTACGTAATTTCCATAATGCGTTATATTGAATTCTGATTGTACCGGAGGTTTTTGGTCGCTAATCTCTGTGGTTTTTAATTGTCCTTTAGCAAGAACATCATCGTCTTTTCCCCAAGTAAAAGCACTCCCTTTCGTCCAAAGTGTATAGCCGTCTTCACTCTTATATTTAACACCACTCGCACTTTCTACACGTTGTAAATAATAATCTGTATTGGCATTGGTATCGTGAACTGTAATTTTACCATCGTCGCTTCCTGGGTTGGCAATTACAATATATTCGTTTTGATTATTGTTTGAAACAAAAATTGTAGAAGCACTAGATGCTGCCAGTTCTTCAACTACAGTGTTACTCTTTTTAACCTCATTACAAGATGTTATACTTAATGAAACACATAGGAGACCAGCAATAAAATAGGGTTTGTGAAAACGAATCATATGTATGCTTTTATAAAAATTTCAGAACTCAATTTAGTTAAAAATTAAATATTGAAGTTGAAAAAAATCAGAAGAATTTAAAAATATGGTCCTCTGAATTCTAATTTCACTAACACTTAATAGCTAATTCTAATGGTATTCAAACATGTACAGATAAATTGATTTTCTAAAATCAAGGGGATAAACGCTCCTTTTTCCAGTCGTAATTATCTTGAAGTTTGTATCGAATACGATCGTGTAAACGGTTTGGTCTGCCTTGCCAAAATTCTAATTCTACTGGTCTAACTATAAATCCGCCCCAATACTCTGGTCTCGGAATTTCTTTACCAACAAAAGATTCTTCTAAGGCTTTTAAATTCAGATCTAAAACATCGCGACTATCTACAACTTCACTCTGTTGCGATACAATAGCACCTAATTGACTTCCTCTAGGGCGAGATTCGAAATAACCATCGCTCATGTTCGCAGGAATTTTTTCTGCTTTCCCTTTTATAATAATTTGGCGTTCAGCTTTTGGCCAGAAAAATGACAAACACACATTAGGATTAGCAAGAATAGCTTTTCCTTTTTCACTTTCGTAATTGGTGTAAAAAATAAAACCTTCGTAAGTATACCGTTTTAACAACACCACCCTACTCTTTGGAAAACCATCTAAGCCTATGGTTGAAACCGTCATAGCATTGGTTTCATCTTCAAGAAAGTGTTGGTCGACTTCTAAAAACCAACTTCTAAATAACTCTAACGGATTCTCTGGAGTATCTTCGGTAAGTAGCTCTCTTTTTTCGTAAACTTTTCTATAATTACTTAAATCTTGTTCTTCCATAGTTTAATATAATTGTAGATTATATTTTAAATACTTTACCTGCCCCAGCTAACGATACGGGTTCGTAAATTTCTTGAGCTTCGGTAATAAATTCATTTAAATCGTCGTAGCGCGTAGAAAAATGCCCTAAAATAAGTTGTTTAGCTTGTGCTTGTTTGGCTATACTTGCTGCTTGCTTAGCCGTACAATGCTTAGTAGGAAATGCATTTTTTTCGTGTTTTTCTAAAAAAGTAGATTCGTGATATAACATATCTACATCTTTAATAATAGGCACTATAGTTTCGTTATAAACCGTATCGCTACAAAATGCGTAACTTTTTGGTTTTACAGGAGCAGTAGTTACAGTTTCGTTTTTTATTAAATCTCCTTTTTCATTGATAACATCTCCACCTTGTTTTAATTTTCGGTAATAGGCAACATCAATGTCGTCGTTTAAAATTGCATTCATGTCTAACTTACGTTCTCCTGCTTTTTCTTTAAACAAAAACCCATTTGTGTAGACGCGGTGTTTAAGCGGAATTGTATGTACTTCTACCGTTTCATCTTCATAAATTAATTCTGACTCTTTAGAGCTTAATTCATGAAAAATTAAGTTGAAGTTTGTCCAAGAGCCTCCTAATTTCATTTGAAGCCTAATGACTTCTTCGAGTCCTTTTGGACCGTAAACATTTAAATCGGTTTCTCGAGTTAACAATCTAAATGTTGATATTAACCCAATTAATCCGAAATAATGATCACCATGAAGATGCGATATGAAGATATGTTTAATGCGGTTAAATTTAACCTTATATTTTCTAAGTTGTACTTGTGTGCCTTCTCCACAATCAATTAAAAATACATGATTCTTAATTTCTAAAACCTGAGATGTTTGGTGTGCTGAAATTCGTGGTGTTGCACTATGACAACCTAGAATAGTTAATTCCATAAATTAAAACCCTAAATCACGTTCCATTTCTTCCATCTCGATAATGTCGTAAGCTTCCTTTAGCGTAGGAACTACAACAATTTCTTCTGGAGTTTCACTTACATTTATTTTATCTGTAACAATAACAAACGAATGTTTTGCTTTTCTGTGCGTATTTGATATTTGAAGAAATTCAATAATATTTTCTAAAGTCATTTTATTTAAAGACGATAGATTTACAATAACATTATCGTTTTTAAATTTCGGATACGACGCTTCAATTTTTTTAACAAGCTCTATCGATGTCGCATTTTCTTGAGTAATAATTGTGGTGTTACCTTCTGTATTTAAAATCATAATTATTGTTTTATTTTTGAAGCTAATAAATATATTACAGCCATCCTAATTGCTACTCCATTTTGTACCTGATCTAAAATGATGGCTTGTTTAGAATCGGCGACATCGCTCGTAATTTCTACACCTCGATTTATAGGTCCAGGATGCATAATGGTAATCTCTTTATCTAGACTATCTAGCATGGCTTTATTGACTCCAAATTGCTGCGTATATTCTCTAGTTGATGGAAAATAACTAATATCCATACGTTCGTTTTGTACACGAAGCATATTAGCTACATCGCACCATTCTAATGCTTTACGTAAATTTGTTTCAACCTTTACTCCAAGTTTATCTATATACTTAGGAATTAATGTTTTTGGTCCGCAAACCATAACTTTAGCACCTTGAAGTTGTAATGCATATATATTTGAAAGTGCTACTCTACTATGAAGTATATCGCCTACAATAACCACATTTTTACCTTTCACTTCACCTAAACGTTCGCGAATAGAATACGAATCTAATAACGCTTGTGTTGGATGTTCGTGCGCACCATCGCCCGCATTAACAATACTTGCGTTAACGTGTTTAGATAGAAATACACCGGCTCCAGGATTTGGATGACGCATAACAACCATATCTACTTTCATAGATAAAATGTTGTTTACCGTATCGATTAAAGTTTCACCTTTTTTAACTGAAGATTGTCCTGCTGAAAAATTAATAACATCTGCAGATAATCGTTTTTCGGCTAATTCGAAAGATAATTTCGTTCGTGTAGAATTTTCGAAAAATAGATTGGCAATGGTAATATCTCGAAGTGAAGGCACTTTTTTAATGGGCCTATTGATAACTTCTTTAAAATGATCGGCAGTTTCAAAAATTAACTGAATATCTTCTTTATTAAGATATTTAATACCTAGTAAGTGATTTACACTTAATTCGCTCATCTTAGTCTAATTATTTATTAAGTACACAGCATCCTCCTCACCTTGTTCCTGCCATTGTACTATTACTTTTTCCTTGTTAATTGCATCTACTTGTCGGCCACGATAATTGGGCTGTATAGGTAAATGTCTGCTAAAACGTCTATCTATCAACGTTAGTAATTCTATTTCTTCCGGTCTTCCAAAAGATTGAATTGCAGTAAGCGCAGCACGAATACTACGTCCTGTATATAAAACGTCGTCTATAAAAACGACATTTTTATTTTCTACTACAAAATTAATTTCAGTGGTATTGGCTTCCAGAGGTTTGTCGCTTCTTCTAAAATCATCACGATAAAACGTAATATCTAAAAGTCCCAATTTAAGGTCTTTAATTTTATACTCTTCTTTTAGAATTTTGGCTATCCGTTGTGCTAAATATTTCCCTCTGGGCTGTAATCCAACCAAAACGGTATTTGAAAAATCGTTATGTTTTTCAATAAGTTGACAAGCCAATCGATGAAGAATGATATTTACCTCTGTTGCATTAAGTAATACTTTTTGACTCATATTGTTTCCAAACGTATGTGGTAAACAAAGGTAATGTAAAATTTTAATAATTAAGATTGCCTTTAATACAAAACATAAAAAAAGCCTTCCAAAAATTGGAAGGCTTTTAAATTATAAACAGTTAGAAAAAATTATTTTCCTTCCATTTTGTCTTTAAGAGCTTGTAAAGCATCGTTAGCATCACCTAAAGTTGGTTTAGCTTCAGAAGCTTGAGCTGTTTGTTTTTTAACAGCAGCTTTTACATTTGCAATCTCTTCTTCTTTAAAAATAGCAGTATGCGAAGCAACTACTCTTTTAAATTCTTTGTTAAATTCAATGATTTTGAATTCAGCAGAATCTCCTTTACCAAGTTTCTTACCATCTTCCTGCTCTAAGTGACGAGAAGGAACAAAAGCAACGATATCTTCGTTAAAGTCGATTGTAGCACCTTTATCTACAACTTCTGCAATAGCAGCAGTGTGAACAGTTCCTACAGCGAATTCAGTTTCATACTTATCCCAAGGATTAGGAGTAGTTTGTTTGTGACCTAAAGATAATTTACGTCCTTCAACATCTAACTCAAGTACAACAACTTCTAATTTGTCTCCAACAGCACAGAACTCAGATGGGTGTTTGATTTTCTTAGTCCAAGATAAATCAGAGATGTAAATTAATCCATCGATACCTTCTTCTAATTCAACAAATACACCAAAGTTTGTGAAGTTACGTACAATACCTGTATGCGTAGAGCTTAACGGGTATTTAGTAGTAATATCTGTCCATGGATCTGGAGTTAATTGCTTAATTCCAAGAGACATTTTACGCTCTTCTCTATCTAAAGTTAAGATAACTGCTTCAACTTCGTCTCCAACAGATACGAAATCTTGAGCTGAACGTAAGTGCGTAGACCAAGACATTTCAGAAACGTGAACTAAACCTTCAACACCTTCTGCAACTTCGATAAATGCACCGTAATCTGCGATTACAACAACTTTACCTTTAACTTTGTCTCCAACTTTAACTTCTTCACCTAAAGCATCCCATGGGTGCTTAGATAATTGCTTAAGACCTAATTGGATTCTTGATTTATCTTCATCGAAGTCAAGAATAACAACGTTTAATTTTTGATCTAACTCAACGATTTCGTTAGGGTGATTAATTCTAGACCAAGAAAGATCTGTAATGTGAATTAATCCGTCTACGCCACCAAGGTCGATGAATACACCGTAAGAAGTAATGTTTTTAACAACACCTTCTAATACTTGACCTTTTTCTAATTGACCAATAATTTCTTTTTTCTGTTCTTCAATATCAGCTTCAATAAGCGCTTTATGAGACACAACAACGTTTTTAAATTCGTGGTTGATTTTCACAACTTTGAATTCCATTGTTTTGTTTACATACTGATCGTAATCTCTAATTGGCTTAACATCGATTTGAGAACCTGGTAAGAATGCTTCAATACCAAATACGTCAACGATCATACCACCCTTAGTTCTACACTTAACAAAACCGTTAACGATTTCACCAGTATCATGAGCATTATTTACGCGATCCCATGCTTTAATTACACGAGCTTTTCTGTGAGATAATACTAATTGACCAGTTGCGTCTTCACGAACATCAATTAATACTTCTACTTTGTCACCAACTGCTAAGTTAGGGTTGTAACGAAATTCGTTTAACGAAATTACACCTTCAGATTTAGCGTTAATGTCAATAATAGCATCACGGTCAGAAATATGTACTACAGTTCCTTCTACTACTTCGTCGTTTAATGTGTCAACGAAATTTTCTGCTACTAATTTTTCAAATTCTTTTAATTGAGAATCTTCAACTTCATCAATACCTTCTTGGTAGTTGTGCCAGTTAAAGTCTGCTAAGAATTTTTCAGGGTTTGCTTGAGCTTCAGATACTTTTGGAGCTTCTACAGATTGTGCTTCAGTTGCTTCAACTTCAGCTTGTTTTGCTTTTTCAGCCATTTAAAAATAAATTAATAATGTACTTGTTTTTTGCTTTCGCGTAAACTCGCTACATTACATCTTGTATCCTATATGTTCTTGGAAGATTTAAACGACAAACACATAGAAGTGTTATATATAATTTTTTCAGTTCCTCTTATCTTTCCAACTGTCGCTAAAAGGAGTGCAAAATTAATTATTATTTTTAAAATAGCCTAATAAATATTATTTAAATTAAAATACTGAATATTAAGGTTTTATTCTTATTCTCGAAATGTTTTAAAATTGACAACTATTTTAAAGAAAATTAATATCTTGTAATCATAAAAAATCAATTTAATTATGGCAGTAAAAGCAAAATATCAAGACGTACTTGATTTAGGAGAATCACTTAATATTCAAGACGGAAATGTAACTGAAGAAAATGGCGTATTAAAAGTTAAAGGTACAGCGCAAACTCAGTACGAAAAAAATATAATGTGGGATAAAATTAAAGCTATTGGAGGTGAAAACCCAACCGATATCTTAGCGAACATAACTGTGGCAGACACTAGCGTTTTTCATAGACATACTGTAAAGAGCGGAGATACTTTAGGAAAAATAGCTAAACAATATTATGGTGAAGCTTCTAAATACAAAGAGATTTTTGAAGCAAATACTGATATTCTTAAGAATCCAGATGTCATTCACCCAGATCAAGTATTAGTTATTCCTAACTTATAATTGATATATCTTTTTTTAAATTTAAAGGAGCAACTTAACAAGTAGCTCCTTTTTTTATGCGTTTAAAACTGAATTTACAAGTTTTAGTATATTCTGAAATTGCTCTTCGATAGTAACATTAGAGTTATCGACTTCAATTGCATCTTCTGCTTTTAATAAAGGAGAGTCTTTTCGTGTGCTATCTAAATGGTCTCGTTTTTGCACATTTTCAAGTATTGCTTCTAAAGTTATATCTTCGCCATTATTTTTAATTTCGTTATAACGTCTTAAGGCACGTGTTTCTGCGGAAGCAGTCATAAATATTTTAAGTTCGGCATCCGGAAACACTACCGTGCCAATATCACGGCCATCCATAACTACAGCTTTATGTTTTCCTATTGCTTTTTGTATTTTAACCAATTGTGCTCTCACTTCTGGAACTGCAGCAACAATACTCACTAAATTAGAAACTTCTAATGTACGGATGTTCTTTTCAATATTTTCATCGTTTAAATACACTTCAGCAAACCCCAAGTCGCTATTAAATTTAAAGGATACATGTGCATTTGGTAAAGCAGATATTAAAGCTTCTCTATCAAAATATTCTGTAGTAATCAGTCCTTTTTTCATGGCGAAAAAAGTGATAGCACGATACATAGCACCAGAATCTACATACACGTAACCTAACGCTTTGGCTAATAATTTAGCAATTGTGCTTTTTCCTGTCGATGAAAATCCGTCGATAGCAATGGTAATATCTTTCATTATAGTAAGTCTATATTTAATCCAAAAAAACTTGAACTCGCCGAGCTTGAATATCGGGCATAAGTGTAACTAAATCGTACGCGATTCATTTTAATTCCGATACCAGCAGAAAGTCCCGAGAAATTTCGTTCATCTATAATACGTAACTCTTCTCCCCTTCTAAAACTATATCCTACACGAATATTGAATCCGCTATCTGGAAATAATTCTGCACCAATAATGGTATGGCGTATAACATTAGATAAAAAGCTTACATCTTCCGGGGTTTGATTCCCTTCTAAATCGCTTGTAACACGTGCTGGATTTGCCACAGCAATGGGCCATTCCTGTAAATTTTCTAAAGTAATATGCCAACGAATAGGAACATTTTCTAATTTTTGCGAAAATCCTAAATCAATTTCTAAAGGTAAGGGTTCGTATTGCCCTGCATATGTTTTGATTTGCGTTCCTAAATTACGAACCACCAAAGCGGCATTAAAATTTATTTTTTCATTTATGTAAATCGCGCCAAAATCTACAGCAGCACCAAAAGACGAATACTGCTCTAATTTAGAAGTGATTAATTTTAGGTTAGCACCTATATAAATATCAGAGCGTCCTAAGCGGGTAGCGTACCCTAAAGATAAAGCCGATTCGCCACCACTAAAATTACCGGTTGCATTCCCATCTTCGTCATAACCATCGAATTCTCCGTAATTAACATAGGTAATACCGGCGTGAAAGGTTTGTCTACGTCTGTCGTAAGTATACGCATATGCCGCAGTACCATAACTAACTACACCTAAATGGCTGGTATAATTTAAAGCCAACTGATTATCCATTTCGGAGTTAATAGTTGCCGGGTTATAAAGTGCCTGGGTGACATCGTAATCGACATTTGTAATAACTTTTCCTCCTAAAGCTGCTTGGCGAGGCGAAGACACTAAATTTAAAAATTGGTAAGTTGTCTCACCACCCAATTGAGCGGATGCAACATAACTACAACAACCAATAAAAAATAATGCTAATTTTTGCCTCATACGGGTGCAAATTAAATAAATCTTAGATTTAAAACGCGCATTTATCAATTATATTTTCATAGTTAATCAATGTTTTTAAACTTTTTACACGCTATCGGATTAAATGGTTTTTTAACATAAAAAAGCATCCAAAACACTAATGTTAATGGATGCTTTTTAAATAATTTATAAGTGAATACTCTGCGTACTAAATTATAAAGTTTTTGCGTTTTTTACTTTTTCATCTATAATTGCGACTTTTAAAACCTCGCTCATTTCAGACACATAATGGAATGTTAATCCTTTTAAATACTCTTGCTTAATCTCTTCTATATCACGTCTGTTTTCTTCGCATAACATGATTTCTTTAATTTTAGCACGTTTAGCTGCAAGAATTTTTTCTTTAATTCCTCCAACAGGTAGAACTTTTCCACGTAATGTAATTTCACCAGTCATGGCTAAACTACTTTTTACTTTACGTTGTGTAAATAAAGACACTAACGATGTTAACATGGTAACACCTGCACTAGGTCCGTCTTTAGGTGTTGCACCTTCTGGTACGTGAATGTGTACATTATACTTATCGAAAATATCTGAATCTAATCCTAATTCTTCTGCATTTGCTTTAATATACTCCATAGCAATAGTTGCAGATTCTTTCATTACTTTTCCTAAATTCCCAGTAATGGTTAAATTTCCTTTTCCTTTAGATAAAATAGATTCAATAAACAGAATATCTCCCCCCACACGTGTCCAAGCTAATCCTGTAACCACACCTGCAACGTTATTATTTTCGTATTTATCGCGTTCTAATTTAGGTCCACCAAGTACAGAAATAATATCTTCATTAGAAATTTTTACATTGTACTCGTCTTCCATAGCAATATTTTTGGCAGCGTAACGTACCATTTTTGCAATTTGCTTTTCAAGTCCACGAACACCAGATTCTCTAGTATACCCTTCAACTATTTTTTCTAATTGAGGTTTTCCTATTTTAATATCCTTATCGGTTAAACCGTGTTCTTTAATTTGCTTTGGAAGTAAATGACGTTTTGCAATCTCTACCTTCTCCTCGATAGTATATCCCGTAACGTTAATAATTTCCATTCGGTCTAATAAAGCTGGCTGAATGGTATTTAAACTGTTTGAAGTTGCTACAAACATTACTTTAGATAAGTCGTAACCTAACTCTAAGAAATTATCGTGAAATGCACTATTTTGCTCCGGATCTAGTACTTCTAATAACGCTGAAGATGGATCACCTTGATGTGAATTTGATAGTTTATCAATTTCATCTAATACAAAAACAGGATTCGAAGTTCCAGCTTTTTTAAGGCCTTGAATAATACGTCCAGACATGGCTCCGATATACGTTTTTCTATGTCCGCGTATTTCAGCCTCATCGCGTAAGCCTCCTAAAGATACACGCACATATTCTCGTCCTAAAGCTTCGGCTATAGATTTCCCTAAAGACGTTTTACCAACTCCTGGAGGTCCATAAAGACATAAAATTGGAGATTTCATATCGTTACGTAACTTTAAAACTGCTAGATATTCAATAATACGACGTTTTACATCTTCTAAACCATAATGATCACGGTCTAAAATACGTTGCGCACGTTTTAAGTCGAATTTATCTTTACTGAACTCCTCCCAAGGTAAATCTAGAAATAAATCTAAATAATTGCGTTGTATAGAATACTCTGCAACTTGCGGATTCATACGTTGCATTTTAGCTAATTCCTTTTCGAAATGCTTAGCAATGTCTTCATTCCATTTTTTCTTTTTTGAGCGCAGTCTCATTTCTTCGAACTCCTCCTCGTAACTCACACCACCTAATTCTTCTTGAATGGTTTTCATTTGCTGATGTAAGAAATATTCACGCTGTTGCTGATTCATATCACTCTGAACTTTTAACTGTATATCGTTTTTAAGTTCTAGTTTCTGAAATTCAACATTCATATAGCGCAATGTTTCTAAAGCGCGTTCTTTAAGCGAATTGTTTTCTAAAAGACTTTGTTTCTCTTGAACCGTTAAGTTCATGTTAGAAGATACAAAATTGATTAAAAACGAATTGCTCTCTATATTTTTTATGGCAAAAGATGCTTCGCTAGGAATACTTGGACTTTCCTTAATAATTTGAAGCGACAATTCTTTAATAGAATCTATAATTGCAGCAAACTCTTTATTCTTATTTGCAGGTTTTTCTTCAGGAACTTCAGAAATTGTAGCCGTTAAATAAGGCTCTTCTGTAGTCACTTCGTTTATTTTGAAACGTTTTTTACCCTGAATAATAACAGTTGTATTACCGTCAGGCATTTTTAAAACACGTAAAATACGTGCAACTGTTCCTGTTTCAAAAATATCTTTAGCGGTTGGATCTTCAATGCTTTCATCTTTTTGAGAGACTACACCAATAACTTTTCCGCCTTTATTAGCATCGTTAATTAATTTGATTGATTTGTCTCTACCTGCAGTAATAGGAATAACAACACCAGGAAATAACACCGTATTTCTTAAAGATAATATAGGTAAAGTATCCGGAAGCTCCTCGTTATTTATTTTCTCTTCATCTTCCGGAGTCATTAAAGGAATTAATTCTGAATTCTCATCAAACTCTTGAAGTGACATATTGTCTAGAGTTAAAAAATTAGCTTTTTTCATATATATATTTAGGTCAATCTGTCATAATAAATTTAAAATTACAGATTGTTTTGATTTAAAAATTCTTCAATAAATCTATTAGACTATTCAAAATTAGCTTTTTACAGTCATATTTTTCCAAATAGCTAACATATATTTTTCAATTAATATGCCAAGCTAACTGTATTTCGAAAAACTTTTATGATACAAAGTGTAACAATAAAGTGATAACTTCATCCTTATAATAAACCAATAGATATTTTTGTAGTTGTCACTAACCAACCAACATATAGACACACTTATAGCACGCTGTAAAACTGGAGACCAATCGGCACAATTAGAAGTTTATAACAGATACTATAAAGCCATGTATAATACGTCTTTCAGAATTGTAAAAAACAGTTTTGAGGCCGAAGATATAATGCAAGATTCGTTTTTAACAGCTTTTACAAAATTAGAAACTCTAAAGGATATTAAAACCTTTGGAGGCTGGTTAAAACGTATTGTGGTTAATAACAGTATTCAACATTTTAATAAAAACAGTAAATATGAAGATGTTCCGTTTGATGCGGTAATGTACAAAGTTGAAGATACACATGTAGATTCTACACAAGATGATAATGCAAGTGCACAAGCTAAATTTGTATTACAAACCATGAATACATTAAAAGACAATTATAGAATTGCACTCACTTTACATTTAATTGAAGGTTACGATTATGAAGAAATATCGAGCATTATGAATGTGAGTTACGCCAATTGCAGAACAACCATTTCTAGAGCAAAAGAAAGTTTAAGACAAAAATTACAACACGTCGTTTAAAATAAAGATTATGAAATCAGAAGATCATTTAGACCATCTTTTTAAAACGTTACAAAACGATTTTGATGTTGAAACGCCAAATGCACATCACGAAGATCGGTTTTTAGCGAAATTAAAAAATAATAAAACAACAGTTAAGCCTACTAAAAAAACATATCCGTTTTTAAAGCCCTTACTTGCTGTAGCCGCAACTGTGGTTTTACTTATAACCTTAACATTTACAATTAAAACCCAAAAAAATAACACAGCAGATTTAGCAAGTGTATCTCCAGAAATGGCGAAAACACAAAGTTTTTTTACAGCTACCATTGCTCAAGAATTAAAACAATTAAAAAAAGAAAATGCACCAGAAGTGCAACCCTTAATACAAGATGCTTTAAAACAACTCAATGTACTTGAAGCTAATTACGAAAAATTAAAATTAGACTTAACCAAAAGTGGTAACGATAAACGCGTAATCTATGCCATGATTGCAAATTTTCAGAGTCGAATTGAAATTTTAGAAAGTGTTATGGAAACTATAGACAATGTAAAACAATTAAAATATATTTCTCATGAAAATAAAAACATCATATAACATCACATTTCTGCTCTTGCTCCTGCCTTTTATAGCGCTAGCAAAAAACCCTATTAAAGAAAAACATACAGAAGAACGTGTTATTAAAAAAGAATTTTCTGTAAACAGCAATGCCACGTTAAGCATTAATAATAGCTACGGGAATTTAGATATTATTACTTGGAATGAAAACCGTATTGTTTTTGAAATTACCATAACTACTAATGGTAAAAATTCGGAAACTGTGCAGAACAAACTAAAAGATATAACTGTAGAATTTAGCGGATCACCTAATCATGTTTCTGCAAAAACCATTTTCAGTAAAACGAAATCGAAATGGTGGGATTGGAATGGTGCCGATAATGTAAATATGAAAATAAATTACATCGTAAAAATGCCAATCACCAATAACGTCGATTTAACTAATGATTACGGCGCGATTAATTTAGATAAATTAGAAGGTCATGCAAAAATTAATTGCGATTACGGAAAGATTACAACCAAAGAATTAATGGCCGATAATAACGATATTGAGTTTGATTATACTTCTAATTCGTATTTTGAATATATTAAAAGTGGAACAATAAATGCCGATTATAGTGGATTTACAGTCGCTAAAACAAAAAAACTTTTTATTGAAGCAGATTATACCAATAGTAAAGTAGAAATTGGTGAAAATGTCGACTACAATTGCGATTACGGTAGTATAACTGTAGATAAAGTAAACTATTTTAAAGGCGATGGAGATTACTTAACTGTAGTAATTGGCGATGTGTATAAATCGGTAGATATTACAGCCGATTATGGTTCTATTAAAATAAAGAACATGACAGCCAATGCCAATAATGTAAACATCGATTCCGATTATGTGGGAATTAAAATTGGCTACGACCCTAATTATCATTTTAACTTCGAATTAGATTTAGATTACGCCGATTTAAGAGATCAAGACGATTTTGAATTCAGTACAAAACGTATAGAATCTAGCGACAAATATTATAAAGGTTTTTATGGAAGTGCTAATACACCTAACACCATAAAAATTAATTCAGATTACGGAAGCGTATCATTTATAAAAAATTAACCACAAATACTTACTCAACATATGAAAAGCATTATTTTAAAAAAAGCCAGTTTACTAATCCTTGCCCTTATAAGTTTAAATTCTTGTGTTAGCATCAACAAAGGAATTCAAGGTAATGGTGAATTCATTACCGACAAAAGATCAACCTCTAGCTACGACAATATAAGTTGTACAGGGTCTATGAATTATATTTTAATAAAAGGTACTGAAGGACAAATTACTGTTGAAGGAGAATCTAACTTAGTCCCATATATATTAACAGAAGTTCAAGGCAATACGTTAACAGTAAAAACTGAAGACGGTGTAAACTTAAACCCAAGTAATAATCGAGATATAATTATTACCATTCCTTTTGAAGATATTTCTAAAGTCTCATTAACGGGTTCTGGAGATTTAATGAATAAAAATCTTATATCGTCTAAAAATTTAAGTGTAGGTATTACAGGTTCTGGTGATATTATTTTAGATATTGAAACCGTATCTGTAAAAGGTAGTGTTACAGGCTCAGGCGATTTAACACTAAAAGGTAAAACGGAACAATTAAATGTTGAAGTCACAGGGTCAGGAGATTTTCATGGCTTTGGTTTAAAGGCTAAAAACACCGATGCTTCTGTTACAGGTTCTGGAGATGCAGAAGTTGTAAGTACTGAAATGTTTAAAGGTCGAGTATCTGGCTCTGGAGATATAAATTACAAAGGAAACCCTAAAAAAGAGGACATTAAAGTGTCGGGTTCAGGAAGTATAGAAATGGAATAGAATGTACAACGTAAAACTAAAAAGCATCCATAGTAGGATGCTTTTTTTATGCTTTAAAGTTGCTGTGCTTCATCTTTAGGAACTCTGTACAACAGTATAATTCCGATGAGAAAAAAGATAAATAAGAACAATATAGAGTTTCGCATACTTCCTGTAATTTGATCGATACTTCCATAAATCACCATTCCAATCACAATACCAATTTTTTCAGCAACATCGTAAAAACTAAAATATGAAGTTGTATCGTCTGTATTTGGTAAAAATTTAGAATATGTTGATCGAGACAAGGCTTGAATACCGCCCATAACTAATCCAACAAACATTGCCGTAATATAAAACTGCGTTGGTGTTTCTACAAAATACCCATAGAAACATAAACACATCCATATAAAATTAATAACAATAAGTGTCCTAATGTTTCCAAATTTCTCTGATGCTCTAGAGGTTAAAAACGCACCTAATATAGCTACGATTTGGATTACTAAAATACTCACAATAAGTCCCATGGTTTTTTCTTGTTCGCCGCCCCACTCTACTTCTTGTTCTCCAAAATATGTTGCGACTAGCATAATGGTTTGTACCGCCATGCTGTACACAAAAAACGCTCTTAAATATCGTTTTAATCTTATGTTTTCTTTAATATCAGCAAAAACTAATTTTAATTCTTTAAACCCGTTAAAAACCACATCTTTAGTCACTTTATGCCCCGTTTTTATGCCTTTAGGTAAAATATAATAGGTATACTGACTAAAAACTATCCACCAGATTCCTACCATAATAAACGAATACCGCATGGCTTTCATGGCCGCTTCACCTTCAGTTCCTGTAATACCAAAAAGATCTGGTTTCATTACCATAGCTAAATTTACTATCAGTAATAAAACACTCCCAATATAGCCTAACGAAAAGCCTTTGGCACTAATTCTATCTTGTTGTTCTGGAAACGCAATGTCTGGTAAATAAGAATTGTAAAAGACTAAGCTTCCCCAATACCCTATTAATCCAAGAAAATAAAATGTTAAACTTATATAAATATAATCGAGACTAAACCAGTTTAAACCAATACACGCTAAAGCACCTGTATAACAGAAGAATTTCATAAACACTTTTTTATTTCCAATATAATCGGCGATACCAGATAAAATTGGAGACATAAAAGCAATCACTAAAAACGCAAAAGCAGTAACAAACGAAATCAGTGCTGTGTTTTTTATATCAATTTCAAAAACATGCACCTGTTTATTATCGGTTAGAAAAAGAGCACCATAAAAAATGGGAAATATAGTGGAGGCAATAGTTAATGTGTACACAGAATTTGCCCAATCGTAAAACGCCCAAGCATTTAAGAGTTTTTTACTCCCTTTTGGATATATTTTCATTCTTGAAAAATAAGAATTTTAAATGTGTTAAAATTCAGAATTAAATTAAAAAATAGTTATTAGAATTATTCAGTAAACGTAGTTACGCCAAACTTTTTAGCTTCTGCTCTGGCGTTAGGCACTAAAGCACTTAATTCGGCAATTCTACTAGCGTTTGCAGGGTGTGTACTTAAAAGTTCAGGAGTGTTACCAGACTCCATTCGAGTCCATAATGCTGGTGCTGCAGCAGGATTATACCCTGCAATAGCCATTAAAATAATTCCTATTCTATCGGCTTCAGACTCATGACTTCTACTAAATGGTAACATGCCTCCAACTTCAGATCCAATACCATAATATTGGTTAAACATATCTCGGCTCTGCTCGTCTGTAATGGCTACATTTCCAGCAATAGCAATACCTTGTTGAATATATGCAGCACTCATACGCTGTTGTCCGTGATTTGCTAAAGCATGTGCAACTTCATGCCCCATAATTGCGGCAATTCCAGCATCGCTTTCTGCAATAGGTAAAATACCCGTGTAAAACACAATTTTACCACCAGGCATACACCACGCATTTTTTTGTTCGTCTTCTATTAAATGATACTCCCATTTATAACCATCTAAATAGCCCACATAGCCATTAGCGTTTAAATATGTTTCTGAAGCTTTAGCAATACGTTGACCAATACGTTTAATACGGGCTGCGGAAGTGCCTTCAACAACCTTATTAGATTTTAAAAATTCGTTATATTGTTGGAATGATGTCGGAAATAATTGATCATTAGAAACCAGTGCCATGGTTTGTTTACCTGTAAACGGATTGGTTGCACACCCATAACACATTAATATAGATAAGAGTATACCTAATTTTAATCTCATAATTATTTTTTAATTTTTAAAGCAATTTAAAAAAACACAATAAATGACTTTAACTCAAATCAAATTATTTTTAATGTGTAAGTATAATCATATAAAACGACAATTTAAATAAAACAAATAAATTATGAAACCTATTTTATTATTATGCCTTGCTTTTAGTTTATTTTCTTGTCAAGGCTTTTCTCAAAAAAAAGACTCTAAAGACCAAACAACTTTTGAAGTAACAAAAACTGAAGCAGAATGGAAAGCTCAACTTACACCTACTGAATATCGTGTTTTACGCCAAGAAGGGACTGAACGTCCTTTTTCTAGTCCATTAGACAAAAATTATGAACCAGGAACGTATGTTTGTGCTGCTTGCGAAACCCCTTTATTTAAAAGTGAAGATAAATTTGACTCCGGTACAGGTTGGCCAAGTTTCGATAAATTTATTCCGGGTAGCGTATTAACATCACCTGGTGGTGGTGGTATGTATGGTATGGAAGAACATTGTGCTACTTGTGGCGGCCACTTAGGGCATGTTTTTAACGACGGTCCAAGAGACACTACAGGTAAAAGACATTGTATAAATGGCGTGGCTTTAAAATTTATCCCAAAATCTTAATTAGCTATCGGATTTTAGTTTCTTCTTAAACGGACGAATAATTAATCGGGCTTCTCTATCGAATCGGATGTAATTGTATACCCAATTTACAAATACAATCATCCGATTTCTAAATCCGATTAAAAAGAACAAGTGCACAAACATCCAAACAAACCAAGCAAAAACACCTTGAAATTTAAAGTTTGGCATATCTACTACCGCTTTATTTCTTCCAACAGTTGCCATAGCACCTTTATCTTTATATGTAAAAGGCTGCATGGGTTGGTTTGCTAGCAAACGTTCTAAATTGTAACCTAGCTGCTTACCTTGTTGTATGGCTGGTTGGGCCATCATAGGATAGCCATACGGATGCGCTTCTGTTTCAATTTGCGCAACATCGCCAATGGCAAAAATATTCGGGTACGTTTTTAATTGATTAAATTCGTTAACAATGATTCTATTACTTCTAGATACTAAATCTTCACCAGCAATACCTTTTATATTAGCCCCTTTTACTCCTGCTGCCCAAATCATGGTAGCGGTTTCAAAAACAACATCAGAATTTGTGGTCACTATTTTTCCGTCGTAATTAGAAACACGTAAATTTTTCCAAACGTTAACACCTAAATCCTCTAAAAAGGCTTCTGCTTTTTCAGAAGCTTTCTCACTCATCTCTTTTAAAATCCGGTTTCCAGACTGTACCAAATGGATCTGCGCCAAACGTGTATCTAAATCTGGATAATCTTTAGGAAGAATCCCTTTTTTAATTTCGGCTAATGCGCCTGCAAGCTCTACTCCAGTTGGTCCTGCTCCTACAATTACAAAGTTCATTAACGCATTACGTTCATCTAAATCGGTTGTTAATAAGGCCTCTTCAAAATTCTCTAGAATTAAACTTCTTAAATCTAACGCCTGCGGAATGGTTTTCATGGCCATACTATGTGCTTCAATAGACTTATTCCCGAAATAATTCGTTTCAGAACCTGAAGCAATCACCAAATAATCAAATTTAAGTGTTCCAATATCTGTAATTACAGAATTTTGTTCTGGACTAATTTCTAGAACTTTAGCTAATCTAAATTGAAAATTGTCATAATCTTTTAAGATTTTTCGAATGGGATATGCAATAGAATCGGGCTCTAAACCACCTGTAGAAACCTGATATAGTAAGGGTTGGAAATTATGATAATTATGTTGATCCAAAAGAACGACTTGTACTTCTTGTTTAGATAATTGTTTTGCTAGAGAAACACCTGCAAAACCACCGCCAACAATGACAATGCGTGGATTACTCGTTCTGTTTATATTCATATATAGTAAGTTACAAAACAAAGGTAATAAAAGATAGATTTTTTATACGCTCTAAATTTATTATTTGAAATAGGTTTCGTAAATTCGTAGCTGTAAACGATTTAAAGAATTAATCATGAGTAAATACGATATTATTGTTCTTGGAAGTGGTCCTGGAGGCTACGTAACCGCTATTAGAGCGTCTCAATTAGGGTTTAAAACTGCTATAGTAGAAAAAGAAAACTTAGGTGGTGTTTGTCTTAATTGGGGATGTATTCCTACCAAGGCCCTTTTAAAATCAGCGCAGGTATTCGAATATTTAAAACATGCAGACGACTACGGTTTATCTGTTAAAGAATTTGATAAAGACTTTGGTGCTGTTGTAAAACGTAGCCGTGGTGTTGCTGATGGAATGAGCAAGGGTATTCAATTTTTAATGAAAAAAAATAAAATTGATGTTATTGAAGGTTACGGTACTTTAAAAACTGGTAAGAAAATTGATGTTGATGGTACTGAATACAGTGCAGATCATATTATTGTTGCTACTGGAGCACGTTCTCGTGAATTACCTAATTTACCTCAAGACGGTAAAAAAGTAATTGGTTACCGTGAAGCAATGACATTACCTGAACAACCTAAGAAAATGATTGTTGTAGGTTCTGGAGCAATTGGAGTTGAATTTGCTTACTTCTACAACTCTATGGGTACAGATGTTACTATTGTTGAATATTTACCAAACGTAGTACCTGTTGAAGATGAAGACGTTTCTAAACAATTAGAGCGTTCTTTCAAAAAAATCGGAATCAAAGTTATGACATCTGCAGAAGTAACAACTATCGATACATCTGGGGAAGGTGTTAAAGCCACAGTTAAAACGGCTAAAGGTGAAGAAGTTCTTGAAGCTGATATTATTCTTTCTGCCGTTGGAATTAAAACAAACATTGAAAACATCGGATTAGAAGATGTTGGAATTGCTGTTGATCGCGATAAGATTTTAGTAAACGATTTCTACCAAACTAATGTTCCTGGATATTACGCAATTGGAGATGTTACTCCTGGGCAAGCTTTAGCTCACGTAGCTTCTGCTGAAGGAATTTTATGTGTTGAAAAAATTGCAGGAATGCACGTTGAACCAATCGACTACGGAAACATCCCTGGTTGTACTTATGCATCTCCAGAGATTGCAAGTGTTGGTTTAACAGAAAAGCAAGCTAAAGAAAAAGGTTACGAATTAAAAATTGGTAAATTCCCATTCTCTGCTTCTGGTAAAGCAAGTGCTGCAGGAAACAAAGATGGTTTTGTAAAAGTAATTTTCGATGCTAAATATGGCGAATGGTTAGGATGCCACATGATTGGTGCTGGTGTTACCGATATGATTGCTGAAGCTGTTTTAGGTAGAAAACTTGAAACTACAGGTCATGAAGTTTTAAAAACGATTCACCCTCACCCAACAATGAGTGAAGCGGTAATGGAAGCTGTTGCAGCGGCTTATGACGAAGTAATTCACATCTAATAAAACTCAAATTTTATTACAATATATTAAGGAGATTCAATTTGAATCTCCTTTTTTTGTGCTATTTACATTTGTACATAAATGGAATCATTCTCAAAAGTTGTTATCATGGTGATTTTCGACTTCGCTCTAATGCCGTTTAAATTCTTAAAATTTAATCTTTTAACAACTCTTCTAGATTGTATTTTAAATAGTGAAAATCCCATATTTTCTATGGTGTTCGAGTGGAGTCGAGAACATAAAAAATTACAATCGCTCATAATCTAATTTAGAGGTTTAAGAAACCTAGATTTTTTCTTTTATAGACTAATTACCATTTTTGCATAAACACTACAATGGCGCTTAATCTCATAAACGTAATCAATTAGAAAACTTTAAAGCATAAAAAAAGGTCTCAGAACTTATCTGAGACCTTTAATATGTTATCAGAATTGGGGTTTAGAACATATAACCTACTCCAAACTGCCAAACATCATTTTTACCATCTACATTTTCAAAAACAGTATCGTCTTCAAATATATTGGTTAATCCTAAAGTGTATCGTGCACTTAAAAATAAACCACCATCAAATTTATAAGATGTACCAAACGCTAAACTCGTATCGAAATCTTTAACATAAGAATCATCAGTATCGATTTCAAAATCACCAGCATCAGAATTTGGTTCTGAGTCAAATTCTTCATGTACTTTAAATCCAAATTGTGGACCCACTTCTACACTTAATCCTTTAACTAAATACGCTTTTAGTAATAGTGGTACTTGAATATAATCTAATTGATACTCTAAGTTCTGATCTGTATCGAAAATATTATCCTGATCTATTTCTAAGACATCAAAGCCTTGACCAGAGTAAAAAACCTCAGGTTGAAAAGAGAAACGTTCTGAAATAGGAATTTCGGCAAGTACACCGGCATTAAAACTAGTTCTTGAATCTACATCATTAAAATCATCTCCACTAAGCTTAGAAATATTAACTCCTGCTTTAGCACCAAATTGAACGGCTTTAGAATCTGATTGCGCATAAACCGATGTTAATGTAAATAATAATACTCCTGTAAATACAATTAATTTTTTCATGATTTTTATTGATTTTTTATTGATTATTGAGACAAATCTAAAGGCCATGAATCAACTGACAATAGGGCTTAACAGCATATTAACAAGATTATTCTTTCTTCCAAAAATCAATCGGAATTAATAGAATTATTGGTCAACTCTATCAAATAAATTGTTAACTCCTTTGTAATAATTTCTAAAAAACGAACGTAAATCAGGACTAATCTTAAAAGCATCTCAAAGAGAAAAAACGTTATATAAACCCTAAATTAATGACCAAAACTTTTAAAATCCCACAACCTAAATTGTATTAAAAGGGGGATTCAGATTTTTCTTTTTATATGATATTTTATCAAAAAATGTAATTATAAGCCACTCTATTCTTACTTTTGAAAAAAAAGAACATTCATGGAATTAAAAGACCTAATAAAAAACAGACGCTCAGTTTTTCCAGATCAATATAACTCTACCCCTATTTCTGAAGACCTAATTAAACAACTTTTAGAAGCTGCTAATTGGGCACCAACACATAAACGTACAGAACCTTGGCGATTTAAAGTTTTACAAGGAGAATCTAAAATAGAGTTAGGTGTATTTTTATCGGAGAAATTTAAAGCGACCGCGGATAAGTTTTCAGAATTTAAGTATAACAAAATTCAAAGAAACACTAAAAATGCAGGTGCTATTATTGCCATTTGCATGGAAAGAGATCTAGACGAAAGCATACCTGAATGGGAAGAAGTGGCGGCTACAGCCATGGCGGTGCAAAATATGTGGCTTACTGCTACACATTTAGGACTTGGTGCCTATTGGAGTTCTCCAGGATTAATTTCGACTATGGACGAATTTTTCGACTTAAAACCTAATGAAAAATGTTTAGGTTTTTTCTATTTAGGTTATTACGATACAGCTGCACCAGAACGTACTCCTAGCTCTATTGAAAGCAAAGTAGAATGGTTATAAGTTTAGATTACTAATAAAACGAAAAAAGAGCACCAATAAAGTGCTCTTTTTTAATATATACGATATGCTTGTATGTTATAAAAAACTGGTGATGGCCAATTCGTAACTTTGTAAACCAAAACCAAGAATTACACCTTTAGCATTTGGTGAAATAAAAGATTGATGTCTAAATTCTTCTCTAGAAAATGTATTCGAAATATGCACTTCTACGACTGGAGTTTCTATAGCTTTAACAGCGTCACCTATAGCTACAGACGTATGTGTATATGCCGCAGCGTTTAATACAATACCATCAAAACTAAACCCCACTTCGTGCATTTTATCTATAATTTCGCCCTCTACATTCGATTGAAAATAAGATAACTCTACCGTTTTATAGCGTTCTTTAACAGTTTCAAAAAATTCTGTAAACGTTAAACTACCATAAATAGCAGGTTCTCGTTTTCCTAATAAATTTAAATTAGGACCATTTATTATTAAAATTTTCTTCATAAAGTAAAAGTATAAAACTTTAAGGCATAAAAAAAGAGCGATTGTAAAAATCGCTCTTCAAAATATATTGTAATACGGTTATTCTTAGTTCAAGTTGAACATTACACCAAAGTTTAATGTAGACCAAGTTACCCAACTATTGTTATTGTTAACTCCTGTATAAGAAAAGTTTAATTGCACCATTTCTGTTAAGTTAAAAGCGATAACTGGTCTGTAGTAAAATCCACCATCAAAACCATTGCTTACCCCAATAGCATATCCTAAATCTGCTCCAAACTCAACTTTTTCGGTAGGTACATAACGTGTTGCTACAGAAACTGGAATATATTGAAAGTCTTCTCCCTCGTATTCAAAAATAGGTCCTTGATAATCATCTCCAAAAACAACAGCATAACCAGAAGCAATACCCATATTTAACATAGGCGCGATTGGATATAAATAATTAATATCTAAAGCCACACCTGCAGATGAGTAATCTGATAAATCTGCGATTGGTAGCATAAAGCTTGCTCCAACATTTAATCCATCATGACCGTTTGGTAACGCTCTGTAAACAGTTTGTTGATTGCTAGTAGTAGTTGTACGCACTACAGTTTGTGCAACTGCACCTAAAGACATTAGTACTGTAAACACAGCAGCAAAGTAAATTTTTTTCATAATAAATAATTTATCGATTAATAATTAAACATTTAAAATTATTAGGTTCATTAAATGTCATTAACGCAACAAAAATAGTGTATTTTAAATAAATAGCTATTTTTTATTCATTTTTTAAACCCTATCGATAATGCTTGTCTGATAATCAGTTATTTATTTAAATTAAAAGTACAGCCAATATTTACGGCAGACCATGTCCAACTTTTAGAAATACTTGTATAAGAGACATTTAGTTGTGTGATCTCGGATATATTAAAACCAAATATTGGTCTTATATATAATCCACCATCCCAATTACTATGAAGTCCAAAAGCATAGCCTAAATCGCCGCCAAAAACTATACCATTTTCTAAAGCGTATCGTACTGCTCCAGCAACAGGAATATATCTAAATTCGGCTTCCTTATTTATAGGTCCCCAATGATCGTTATTATCCTCTCCAAAATACGAACCATATCCAGTAGCGAATCCGAAGGCCATAATTCTACGTGTTTGATGTAAATAATTGGCATCTAACATAAAACCAAACGGGACTACTTTATTAGCACTATTTACAGGTGTCGATAAACTGAGACCTACATTTATACCATCTTGAACATTTGTGCCTCCAAATATACCGGGCACTGCTCTGGTTTTCCATTCATCAAAACTGAATGTTGCATTATCGAAAGCCAATGGTTGTGCGTTAATATTAAAAACAATAAACAGCAAAAGAATTGCATTGAAAATAGTTCTTTTCATGACATGTAAGTGTTAATTAATAAATTTGGGACGATTAAAGTACGAAATTATCGATAAACTGCAATAAAATTATGAGATTAATAATCAACAGTTGTGCTATTTATTCTATTTTTAAACAATGAAATGGGAAAATGCTTTAAAAGATTACGGTTTATTTTTAAAAATTGAACGCGGATTATCGTCAAATTCGGTAAGCAGTTATACTTTAGATGTTAAGAAGCTTATTTTATTTTTAGAAACTCAAAACATTAGCATCTCTCCTATTTTAATTTCTTCTGAAGTTATTCAGCAATTTATTTATGAAGCGGCTAAATCATTAAACACCCGATCTCAAGCACGTTTAATCTCAGGCTTACGCAGTTTTTTCGATTATCTTATTTTTGAAGATTATAGAGCAGACAATCCTTTAGAGTTAATTGAATCTCCTAAAATAGGTAGAAAATTACCAGATACTTTAAGCGAAGAAGACATAGACCAATTAATAGGTGCCATAGATTTATCGACGAACGAAGGCGAACGAAACCGAGCAATGTTAGAAACTTTATATAGTTGTGGCCTACGTGTAAGTGAATTAACCAACTTAAAAATTTCTGACTTGTATTTCGATGAAGGTTTTATTAATGTAACAGGTAAAGGTGATAAACAACGTTTTGTACCTATTGTTGCATCTACTATAAAATATATAACCATTTATTTAGAACAGATAAGACCTCATTTAAATATTCAACCCGGACATGAAGACACTGTATTTTTAAATCGGCGTGGAAGACAACTTACGCGTGCCATGATTTTTACCATTATAAAACAATTAGCAGTAAAAATTGATTTAAATAAAAAAATATCACCGCATACCTTTAGACATTCATTTGCGACACACTTACTACAGAATAATGCCGACTTAAGGTCTATACAATTGCTATTAGGCCATGAGAGTATTACCACAACCGAAATTTATGTGCATTTAGATAAGAAACACTTAACCGAGGTGGTCGAAAAATTTCATCCTAGAAAATAATTAATAGGACATTTAATGTTTTCTGTAAATGTGATTGCACACGTTTATAATTGATTTAGATTAAAACTATCAGTAGAAATTCACAATATTGTACAATCTGTACTCGAGTAATTCATTATAACCTATTTTGAAGCATATTCTAATTATAGTATCTTCAGTCAATGAGTTTTTCTTAAGCACTTAATTTGTAGTCATCCTTTTTATCGGATTTAAATGATAGTAATTACGCTCAATACAAATTCCAATTATGAAAAAAATAATATTCTTTCTTAAAAAATTGAAATCCACATTTTGGTTTATTCCTGTTTTGATTATCTTAATAACCATTCTTATATCCATCGGTCTCGTATCATTAGATCAAGTTATTAGTTTACCAAAAGAGGGTCTTGCTCGTTTCTTTTTTGTTAACAGTGCCGATTCTGCACGTAGTATTCTATCTACTATTTCTGGGGCTATGATAGGTGTTGCGGGAACCGTTTTTTCAATAACATTGGTGGCACTAACATTGGCTTCTACGCAATTTGGTCCAAGGCTAATTCGTAATTTTATGTACGTCAGGCTCAATCAGGTTGTATTAGGCTCGTATGTTTCAACATACTTATATTGCCTATTTGTATTAAATGCCATTAAAGAAACCGACGGATATACGTTCATGCCATCTTTATCTATACTTGTGGCCATAATTGCTGCTTTTGTAAATATTATTTTGCTCATTGTATTTATACATCAAATCGCAACTAGTATTCAGGCAGATAAAGTGATTTCGGATATTTCTGCAATCATCTCTAAACAATTTAAAACATTATACCCTGAGAAGATGGGTGATGAACTGGATGATAAATACACGATAAATGCCGATTTTATAAAGTCGAAGTACAAGATTAAAAAAAGTATAAAATCGAATACAAACGGATATGCACAATATATAGATAATGAGGCACTTTTAGAGACAATAAGTGAGTTAAACGGATTGCTTGTTTTAGACTTTAAACCTGGTGACCATATGGTTGAGGGCCTTGAAATTGGTCAGTTATTTACGAATGAAACTATAAGTGAAGAACAACTTGAAGATATTACAGATCAATTTGTATTTGGAAAAACTAAGAATGCACAACAGGATCTTGAGTTTTCAATTTTACAAATGGTTGAAATTGCATCGAGAGCATTATCGCCCGGAGTTAATGATCCATTTACTGCAATTACATGTATAGATAATTTAACTGCTACGATGTGTAGACTTTCGCAAGTTACATTTCCTTCGAACTACAGATTAGATGATGATAATCACTTAAGAATAATAACAGAAAATTTAACATTTGAAGACTTTCTAGATTCATCCTTTAATCAGATTCGTCAATATTCTGCTGGGTGTACGTCTGTCATTCTAAAATTAATGGATGCTTTAATCACTATTGATAAATTCGCCAAAAAAGAAGCTCACAAACACGCTATAAATAAACATGCTAAAATGATTATAAACGTTGGGAAAGCATCTTTAAATGAAGAAAACGATTTAAACTTACTACTAGAACGTTCTAAAAACATTATCCCTTAAAAAATAAGGTTCAGAATAATCTGAACCTTATTTTACATGATTTATGATGTATAAAAGATACGCTTTTAGTATCTCATAAATCAATAATTTATCCTTTTAACCAAGCTTTACGCAACTCGTTTTGTTTTGCTGTCGCTTCAGGATTTAATTGTAACACCTTTCCTGTAGTATAGGTTTTAGTTAATTTAGTTTTAACTATAACTTCTTCTCCATCTCTATCTAAAACAACTTCTATATCTTGACCAGGCTGAATAGCTATTAATTTTTGTAGCATATCGTTTGCATTTAAAATGGTCATCTCTTCACCATTTACACGTTTAATAACATCGTTAGGTAGCACACCATTATCTTTCCAGAAACTGTTATCTAAAACTAAATCACTGAAAAATATTGTTTTCTGAATAGGATCTCCGCCTAAAATTAAATTTCCATTATTAAGTAAAATATTTGTTTCTACTTTAGCTTCAGCCTCCATTAATCCCACTTTTTCAAAATACATGTTATAATCTATTGGAGTTGTTCCTTCTACATGAGTCTTTAAAAATTCGCCAACAGCAGGATACGTCATCGTTGTAATTTCATCTATAATGGTATCGTCGTCGAATGGTTTATTAATTCCGTACTTAGTCGATAATTCTTTCATTAAAGATAAAACGCCACGCTGATTATTACTTTCTTCACGCATAATAATATCTAGACACATGCCTATTAAAGCACCTTTTTGATACACATTATAATAGTTAGAAGCATACGGTTCGTCGATAACATTTTCACTCATTTTAGTAAAACTCATGCTATCATCCATACGCATAGATAAGTTAATCTTATCCATGATTGTAGAATAGAATTTATCTTCTGTAACTAAATCTTGATTTACTTGAAACAAGGTTGCAAAGTATTCAGTAACCCCTTCGTACATCCATAAATGCTTAGAAAATGTAGGTTGATTGTAATCGAAATAATGAACATCTGCAGAGTGTACACTTAATGGCGTTACAATATGAAAGAATTCGTGAGACACTACATCTATCATACTTTCGTCTAAATCTTCTTCTGATGAAGACTCTTGAAGCACCACTACTGTAGAAGTATTATGCTCTAAAGCACCAAAACCTTTAGGTTGATCTTCACCTTCTCCAGCTAAATATAAATAGATATCGTATCGTGGTGTTGTATTAATATCGCCTAAATATGTTTTTTGCGCTTGCATCATTTTCTCCATAGTCTGACGTAATCTTTTAGCATTGTGAGCTTTTGTAGGAGAGTATACACTTAAAACAATTTTAATATCACCAACTTGAAACTCTTCAACGTCTAGATCGCCATACATCATTGGGTTATCTGTAATATCGAAGTAACGGGGAGCTACATAACTTGTTGTAATAACTTTGCCATCTTCACTTTTAGTTTCTTTTACATTTTGTAAAGCAGATGTACGTTTAAAACGTTCTGGAGCCGTAACATCTAAAGTATATTGATTGTTTTTTAAAGAATCGAAATAACCAATAAATCCATGTAAATTCAATACATAATTATCAGGTTCTATATTGGTACCTGCTGGAGAAAAAGGTTGCTCGCCTCCTATTCCGCCTTCTTCCTCAATATCAAACGTATCGTTAACATTATAAGTAATATAATCTAAATTTGTAGCATTAGCTATGCTCCAAGAGTTAACGTCTAATTTAGTTGTAGCGATTTCTTCACCATTATAATCGAAGGCTTTAAAATTATCTACATATTTTCCAAAATCACTAACAGAATAGGTACCTTGAATAACACGTGGCAATCTATATGTTACTGTGTCTTGAGTAAATCGACCAGGGTTTATAGTTACAGGAGCTTTGTCGTTTACAACTTTTGTTAAATTAATAGATGTTGCAATAGGTGTAGTTGATGCCGAATCATCTTTAGAAACGGTTTTGGTAGAGCCACAACCTACAAGTACAACACTTGTAAATGCCAAGGCTAGAAATTGATTTCTCATGAATTAATTTTTGGTTTTCTATTTGTACTTCAAATTTACAATCTGTTACAAAAAATGAATATAAGATTATGTTAAAAGAATTCCAATAGATTATAAACCGATTTAATATTTTAACCAATTTTTAAAATTTTATTATTAAATCTGCATGCAATTCTTATCTTTGACAAACATATTTTAGGAATGCAGTTTAAACACCCCGAACTTCTTTACACTCTATTTTTATTACTCATTCCAATAATTATTCACTTATTTCAGTTACGTCGTTTTAAGAAAGAAGCCTTTACCAATGTTGCTATTTTAAAAACAGTATCTCAGCAAACTCGTAAAAGTTCTCAAATAAAAAAATGGCTTACACTGTTAACTCGTTTATTACTTTTAGGGTGTATAATTTTAGCCTTTGCTCAGCCATTTACTACCAAGAAAAACATCCAAGACGCACCTCAAGAAACTGTTGTTTTTTTAGATAATTCTTTTAGTTTACAACAAAAAGGTGCTCAAGGAGAACTTTTAAAACGCGCTGTTCAAGATTTAATTTCTGAAATCGATTTTGAAAAAAACATATCTATAGTTACGCACGATGCCGTTTTTAAAAACACTACTATTAAAGCTATTAAAAACGAGCTACTACAACTGCCATATACGTCTAATCCGTTATCTTATAATGCTGCGGTTTTAAAAAGTAGATCGTTGTTTAATTCGAATTCGGATGCACATAAACAACTTGTGTTTATTTCAGATTTTCAAGAACAAGAAACTCCGTTTTCGATTGAAAAAGATTCTTTAATACAAGTAAACCTTGTTAAACTAAAACCTGCCAACACCAACAATATCGCTTTAGACAGTGTATATATTTCTAAAGTAAATCCAACACAAACCGAATTAACACTTACTCTAAAAAACTCTGGTCAGGCTGTAGATAATCTTTCCATAGCTTTACATAACAACAACAAACTCATTGCTAAATCGGCAGTTTCTATTACAGATAAAGCAGAAGTACTATTCACAATTCCTAGTCAGGATATTATTAACGGAACCTTTAGTATTGAAGATGCCGCGTTGCAATTCGACAATACATTGTATTTTAATATCAATACACCATCAAAAATTAATGTGCTAAGTATTTCGGATAATGACGATACTTTTTTAAGAAAAATTTATACTGAAGACGAGTTTATATTCACCTCTGTGTCTGCAAATCAATTAGATTATAACATCATTGAAAATCAGAATACCATTGTTTTAAACGCATTAAAAGACATTCCTATTACTTTAATACATACGCTAAAATCGTTTACAGACCAAGGCGGTACTTTAATAATTATTCCATCGGAAGAATCGAATATTAACGCTTATAATAGTTTACTACTTAACTACAATAGTAAATTGGGGCAACTCGTCCAATCTGATAAACGTATTACAATGATTAATTATTCGCATCCTATTTACCAAGATGATGTATTTGAAAAACAAGTTCAAAATTTTCAATATCCAAAAGTGAATCAACATTTTAATTTGACTGGAAATTCGGGCAGTTCTGCACTGAGTTTTGAAGATGGAAAATCCTTTTTATCACAATTTTCAAATGTATTTTTATTTTCATCACCTATAAATTCTGAAGGCTCAAATTTTAAAAGCTGGGCGTTAATTGTACCTACTTTTTATAAAATGGCAGTACAGAGTTTACAGCATCCAAAACTCTATTACACTATAGGAACACAAAATACATTTGATATTGATATATCTTTAAATCAAGACGATATTATTTCAATAAAAAACGAACAAGAACAATTTATTCCACAGCAACAGTATTTCAATAATAAGGTTAGCGTTATTACAACAGACAGACCAGAAACCTCAGGAATATTTTCAATTGAAAACAAGTTAAAACCCATTAAAAATATCAGTTATAATTATAATAGATCCGAAAGTGATTTGATGTATCAAGACCTTTCACCCCTTAAAAATGTAACTATCAGCGATTCCATACCGAGTCTTTTCGACACTTTAAAAAGTAATACAAAAATTAATGAGCTATGGAAATGGTTTACTATTTTTGCATTAGCCTTTTTGATTATTGAAATGCTCATCTTAAAATTTTTTAAATGAACGTACTTATAAAATCTGCGACTATTATTGATACTAAAAGTGAGTTTCATAACCAAACTCTCGATATTTTAGTAGAAAAAGGCAGTATTTCCAACATCGGAAAATCTTTAGAAAACCCAAATAAATACGATGAAATTACACTAGACAATCTGCATGTCTCTCAAGGCTGGTTTGATAGTAGTGTAAGTTTTGGTGAGCCGGGTTTAGAAGAACGTGATACTATTACAAATGGTTTAAAAACGGCAGCTTATTCAGGGTTTACAACCGTTGCTTTAAATGCAAATAGTCACCCTGTAATCGATACCAATAGCAACATTACTTTTGTAACGAGTAAATCTTTTAATAATGCAGTAAAATTGTTACCTATTGGTGCCTTAACTCGCGAAAGTAAAGGTGTAGATTTAGCCGAATTATACGACATGAAAAGCGCTGGTGCCGTGGCATTTTACGATTATATGAAACCCATTGAAAACACCAACTTAATGAAAATTGCTTTGCAATATGCAAGTAATTTTGACGGCTTGGTATGTTCGTTTCCTCAGGACAATAAAATTGCTGGTAAAGGTGTCATGAACGAACACATTACAAGTACAACTTTAGGTTTAAAAGGAATTCCTGCTTTAGCGGAAGAATTACAAATTGCACGCGATATATTTTTATTAGAATATACTGGAGGAAAACTTCATATTCCTACCATATCTACTGCCAAATCTGTACAATTAATTCGCGAAGCTAAATCTAAAAAATTAGATATTAGCTGTAGTGTAACAATTCATAATTTATTTTTTGACGACAGTGTTTTAGACGACTTCAATACGCATTTTAAAGTCTTACCTCCGTTACGTACTAAAACAGATATAGAAGCTTTAATAGAGGGAGTAAAAGATGGTACTATAGATATGGTAACCAGCGACCATAATCCGTTTAATATTGAAGAAAAGAAAGTAGAATTCGATTATGCTGCCTACGGAACTATTGGTTTAGAAAGTGCATTTGGTGCATTACAAACCCTATTTTCGTTAAAGAAAACAATAGATATTTTAACTAAAGGAAAACTACGGTTTGGAGCAGAAAACAATCCTATAAACATTGGAAATTCTGCGAATATAACGCTGTTTAATCCAGATTCTAAATACACTTTTGAAAGAGAACATATGCTGTCTCTATCTAAAAATGCCATTTTTGAAGGTGCTACATTAAAAGGAAAAACCTATGGTATTTTAAATAATAATCAACTTATTTTAAATCAAAATTAATGATAAACCAAACTGTCCAAGAAGGTAAAACTTTAGCTATTGTATGTTATTTAACTTTTATCGGATTAATTATAGCCGTAATAATGAATCTTGAAAAACGTAATCCGTTTACGACTTTTCATATCAGACAAATGTTAGGGTTACTAATTATGTTATTAGTATCAAACTTAATTGAAGAATATTTAAACAGCTGGGTTGGTACACTGTGCTGGATGGCTACTGCATTCTGTTGGTTCTATGCCTTTTTTCATGTTATTAAAGGTGAGGCAAAACTGGTTCCCTATGTAGGAGAACATTTTCAAGAATGGTTTAAAAACGTTAGATAAATGAAAGACTTAAGTTTATATCATATTACAAGACCTTCAACGCTGAAGGAAAATGCACCATTATTAATCATGTTTCATGGGTATGGTAGCGACGAAAACGATTTGTTTTCATTTGCATCAGAATTACCTGAAGAATTATTCGTCCTTTCTGTACGCGCTCCTTTTGCTATGCAACCTTATGGCAATGCATGGTATGCCATTAATTTTGATGAAGAAAATGGTAAATGGAGCGATGACGACCAAGCACGTACATCTCGAGATTTAATTTCAAAATTTATAGATGAAGCTGTAGACAGTTATCCAGTTAATAAAGACAATGTTACACTGTTAGGATTTAGTCAAGGTAGTATTTTAAGTTATGCAGTAGCGTTAACATATCCAGAAAAAGTAAATAATATTATCGCTTTAAGCGGATATATTAACACCGAATTATTACCTAAAAATAATAATTTAGAAGATTATAAACATCTAAATTTCTTCTGTTCTCACGGTAGTGTGGATCAAGTAATTCCTGTAGATTGGGCTAGAAAAACCCCTGGAATATTAAAAGGTTTAAACATTAAACACGAATACCATGAATATCCTGTAGGACATGGAGTTGCACCTCAGAATTTTTACGATTTAAAAACGTGGTTATCTAAATTGATTTAATTCCAAACGTTTACTCATAAAAAAAGTGTCTTAAACTAGAAATATTTTTGTTTAAGACACTTTTTTATTTAAACCACTTTTTACTGCATTGGGTATAATAAAGAATCTATAACTTCAAAAGTCACTTCATTCTGATTAATGACTTCATAACGCACTAAAATTTCTCCCCAGAATACGCCATCAGAAAAATCTGTAATTAACCATTTATGATTCAATATTTTTATAGAATTCACCAACATCGATCGTCCTTCATTTGCTGCATACGGAATTAGAGGGTTCCCGCCTTTTACAGTATTTTGTTTATAAATTTCATCTTTAATAAACGGAATTAAAGCAGGTACATCTAAACCTTTATTCTCAAAATAAGTATATGCATCTTCGTTATGTTCTATATTAAAGTACGATAAGTCTAAATTCTTATCATTTAAAACAGCAATAGAATCGGTTAGCATTTCAACCTTAGCTTTACTTTTCTCAATAGTTCTAATATCATCTTCAAAGACATTTTTTGCATTTACATATTGAAATATGATTAAGAGTAATGAAAAAATAAACAGGTACATAAAAATTTTCTGCTTCATTATATTGTAATTTGGAGATTATCGTATGCTAAAAATACGTTGTTAGGTAATTGGTTTTGTACAGTTTCATGAAAGCCAAGTAAATGACTTATATGGGTTAAATAGGCACGTTCTGGTTTAACTTTATTTATAAATTCTAGCGCTTCATCTAAACTAAAATGAGAAATATGAGGTTCTACTCTAAGGGCATTTACAACTAATACTTTTACGCCTTTTAATTTTTCAATTTCAGTATCTTCAACAGTTTTCATATCTGTTAAATAAGCGAAATCTTTAAATCTAAATCCGAAAACCTGTAATTTAAAATGCATACCATTAATAGGCATCAATTCTAAATTACCTATTGTAAATGGTGCGTTTTGTATGGTGTTAGACTCTACACTTGGAGCACCAGGATATTTATCTTCGGTTGTAAAAATATAATCAAATCGTTTAGACAACGAAGCCAAAACTCGTTCATGGCCATAAATGCTTATATCACCTTGACGGAAAAAAAACGGACGAATATCGTCTAAGCCAGCCGTGTGATCTGCATGTTCGTGAGTAAACAATATACCATCTAGTTTATCAACAGGATTACTTAACATTTGTTGTCTAAAATCGGGACCACAATCTACTACATAACAATACTTATCCCATTCTATTAAAACAGAAACACGTAGTCTTTTGTCCTTGGGGTCCTTACTTAAACAAACGGGGTGTGTACTCCCTATAATTGGGATACCCTGAGATGTTCCAGTACCTAAAAAAGTAATTTTCAAAAGCGTAAAGATTTAATACAAAAATATGGTTATTTTTTTGTTAAGTAGGCTATTTTAATATCTTTGTTAAACACATACAAATCTACATTTAAACATGGATATCACCCTAAAAGGAGACAAAAAAATTGATGACATTCCGTCGTTAAAAACGAAAGCACTTCGAATTAATCTAAACGAAAACATTTACGGTACATTTGCCGAGATTGGTGCAGGACAGGAAACAGTTCGTCATTTTTTTAGGGCCGGTGGGGCTTCAGGAACTATAGCAAAAGCGATGTCTGCTTACGACAAATCGTTTAGTGATGCCGTTTATGGGGTTGAAAAAGATGGTAGATATGTAACCGAAGCACGTTTATTAAAAATGCTTAAGTACGAGATTAGCTTAATTGAAGAGCGTATTACTCGTGATAAGCACCCTAATAAAATGTTCTTTTCTTTTGCAAATACTGTAACAACTATAGATTTTGCAAAGCAATTTAAAGGTCACGGATGGGTTGGATTACGCTATCAAGTAGAACCCGATCAAGATTATAATGAAATTACACTCCATTTAAGATTTAAAGAAACCGATGCAAGATTACAGCAAGAAACACTTGGAGTACTAGGTACCAATCTTATTTATGGTGCATTTTATAAGTATAACGAGCCTAAAAAATTATTACGTTATTTATACGACCACTTAGATAAAGACCAAATTGAAATTGATACAATAAATTTCTCTGGACCAATCTTCGAAAATGTAGACAACAGATTAATGAGTTTACAGTTGGTTAAAAATGGAATGACCGATGCGGTAATGTTTGATCCAGACGGAAACAACGTGTTACCTGCTCGTGTGTTATACAAGAAAAACATTTTAGCTTTACGCGGAAGTTATAGACCGGTTACTAAGGTAAATATGGACATGTTCCATAAATCTTACGACATGTTTATAAAGGAAAATAAAGTCGATGAAAATAACACAAAAGTAATCTTCGAAATTACCTTGTCTAACTTACGTGCCCAAGGTGAAATTGATGAACAAGATTTCTTAGATCGTGCCAAGCTACTGTGTTCTCTAGGACAAACAGTATTGATATCTAATTTCCAGGAATATTATAAACTAGTTGAATATTTCTCTCAATATACTAAGAACCGTATGGGATTAGCTATGGGGGTAAATAATTTAGTAGATATCTTCGATGAGAAATACTACCGTCATTTAAGTGGTGGAATTTTAGAAGCCTTCGGAAAATTATTCTTTAAAGATCTTCGTGTGTATTTATACCCAATGACTAATGAAAACGGACTTTTAATGGATAGTGAAAACTTAAAAGTTCACCCACGAATGAAAGAACTTTACAAATTCTTTAAATACAACGGAAAAGTAGTAGACATTACAGATTACGATCAAACAATTTTGTCTGTATTCTCTAGAGAAGTGCTTAGAATGATTGCTAATAACGAACCTGGATGGGAAACCATGCTACCAGAAGGTGTCTCTAACTTAATTAAGCAAAAATGCTTATTCAGTTGTGTATCTGATCAAAGTGTAGAAGAACCTAAAAAAATAAATTAATCTATTTTAAATATAAAAAGCGACCATATTTTATCTAAATATGGTCGCTTTTCATTTTAACAAACTAAATAAAAAGAATCAGATAGATTCAGTGTGTAGATGTATTACCTTAAACATTTTCAAGTTCTTGTTTAGATCCCGATTCTAATACTCTACGCACATGTCCCCAAAAACTCATTAAAGATCCAGAAGATTTTTCTGAAAAAGCAGATAACAATAATAGATTATCTACAAATTGAGTAGCAAATTGGTCATTAGGCTTATAATACGCCATATCCCATTTTTTAAAATATCTTTTATCTACATGATTTTCCCACAACAGATGAATAGAATGGTGGCGGTCATCGGTTTTAATTTTTTCAAATATTTCTAAAACATCTTTCTTTTCGCCTTCTAAAATTTGAACAAAACTATTATTGTGGTATATAAGACAACCTGAAATGGATTTTTTAGCATTCACAGAAACAGCTGTTTCTAATATATTATCTAAATGCTCCAGAGATAAACCTGGTTGCGATTTAGAGTAGTAATTTAATTGATACATAGAACTAATTTAATATAACTTCAAAAAATATAACTTAAAGATTTCTCGACCTTATCAAAGTATCATTTTAAGTCTAAAGCACAAAACAATTATAGAAGTTATTTCTTTTAAATTACAAAACGTATTACTGCTGTAAGTTTGTCATGAAGGATTTCATGACATCTTAATCGATTTCAAAACATGAATAATCCATTATTACAATTCGCGTATCCATTATGTCTAGACCTATTAATTTTCAATATATTTAAATATTCAAGAAGGTTAAAAAAAATAAATCTAATTTTAAACCTTCTTTATATTTAATAGTCTAATTCTTCAAAAGTCGCAATAGAGCATTTATGACACTACCAAAGAGATTTTTAATGATACTGATTTGCATGGCTCCGATAATCATTGGATGTGTAGATAAAAAGAAAGAACCACAAACTCCCCAACAACTATCGGTAAACGATACTATCCCTGTTTATAATTTTGAAGCATTTGAACCACTACTCTATACCGAAAGTGATAAAATTCATATTGTAAATTTTTGGGCCATGTGGTGTGCTCCTTGTGTTAAAGAGCTTCCAATTATTCAAGAGTTTGCAAAAAACAATCCTGATGTAGATGTTGTTTTAGTCAGTCTTGATTTTCCAAAAGATATGGAAACTAAAATTAAACCTTTTATAAAAGATAAAGGCATACACTCTAAAGTTGTATTGTTAGACGACCCCGACTCTAACACTTGGATCGACAAGATTAACCCCGATTGGTCAGGCTCGATTCCTTTTACAATAATATTTAATAATGCAAAGCGTTCGTTTCATGAGCGCGAGTTTAAAAACCTTAAAGATTTAGAAACTGAAGTATATAACACCTTTAATTAATTAAAATGAAAAAAATAAATATCGTTTTAGCAGCTATGGTTTTAATAGCTGGAACATTAACATCTTGTAAAAACAAATCTGAAACTCCTGAAGAAGCAAACTTAACAGAACACCATTCTGAAAAGCCTGATCATCCAAGACCAGAGCATCCTCCATTAGGTAAAGGTGATAGAAAAGGGCCTCCTCCTGGTGGTGGTCATGATCCTGTACAATCTAAAAGTTTAGAAGAAATAGGTGGTTACAAAATTGGAGATGTTGCTACAGACTTCAAACTTAAAAATGTGGATGGTAACATGTTCTCTTTATCTGATATTAAAGATGCTAAAGGTTATATTGTTGTATTTACATGCAATGAATGTCCGTTTTCTAAAATGTACGAAGATCGTCTAATAGACTTACACAATACCTATGCTCCAAAAGGATATTCGGTTGTAGCCATTAATCCAAATTATACAGAAAGTAATCCTAAAGAAAACTTTGAAGCCATTAAAACACGTGCAGAAGAGAAAGCATTTCCTTTTGTGTATTTAGCAGATGAAGGTCAGAAGATTTTTCCTCAGTATGGAGCGGTAAGAACGCCTCATGTGTTTTTACTTGATCAAGACAAAAAAGTACAATATATTGGTACAATTGATGATAATGCCAAATCTGCTGAAGACGTTAAAATCAAGTATGTTGAAGATGCTATTGCTGCGTTAGAAAATGGTACAAAACCAAACCCTAACTTTACCAAGGCTATTGGTTGTCCTGTAAAAAAGATGTAGATATATCACTTTAAGTATAAAATCAAAATAGCGGTTAAGTTGTAATACTTAACCGCTATTTTAGTTTTTAAATTTAGAATAAATGGAAATAATTATAGTAAAACAGTAGCTCTAAATTCTATCTTAACCTAAGCGACCTTCTCTTTATGTCTATTAATTTTCAGCTTCAATAATATAAACGATAAGCCTGCAAAAATCGCAGCTAGAATCATCATGGCTTTTATTTGTGGCATTAAATCTGAAAGATTCGCATGGTATAACATCAATTTTCTTAAACCTTCTAAAAAGTGTGTAAGCGGAATCGTATTTGCAAATGCCACCACATACTCTGGCATCTGACTCAGCGGCCAAGTAAATCCGCTTACCACAAAACTAGGCGTGGCAATAACCATTAAAACTTCGGTGGCTTTTAACTGACTAGGAATAGCAACACTAAACAATACACCTAAGAAACTTACCGAAACGACCAAGGCTGTTATTAGAGCTACAGCTGCTACTGGATTAATATCGAATGGTATTCGGAATAGCGTAAACATACCGCGAATCAATGCTAAAATAACAATGCCCATAATCCAAAACGGAATGGTTTTTAAAAACATGGCATTCACTACATTCTTAGCCTTTGGCATAAACTCGGTGAAAAAGGTATGTTCTTCAAATTCTCGAGCAAAGCTTAAGGCTAAAGCTAGCATAAAAACTTGTTGCACAATAACACCTATCATTCCAGGCCATAAAAACTCCATATAATTGGCAGAAGCATTAAAGAATTTCACATAACTCACGCCAAAAGACTCGTATTGAGTACTAGCTGTAATAGCTGGCACGCCCTGTTTTTTTAAACCTTCTATTTCTATCCCTGCATTGAGTGTTCCTAACACCACTTGAATGGCTTTAGAGGCATAATTTGCTGTAAGAATATTGGCTGTATTAACTTCAACCTGTACTTCTGGATGGCGTTTTTGAATGATATCGGCTTCAAAACGTTCAGGAATCGTAAGGATCGTACTGTATTCTGTATCGATAACTAATTGCCTAATATTGTTCTGATTGTGTACTACATTTGGCACCACCACTTCATTGTCGTCCAACATATCAATTAGATTATGACTCATAGGTGTATTATCTAAATCGATTACCAAAATGGGTAAATTATCGACTTTACCTTTTTTATAAACGGCACCAAATAGTAAACCGTAAGCTAAAGGCGCTCCTATAAATATGGCCATAATTACCGAGTTGCTCGAAAACAAACGGAATTCTCTTTTAAGTAATGAAATCCAATTTTTCATATCAATTATTTACGGTAAGATCACTGTAATGTTCGCGTACAAATCGTTAGCCGATGTGCCTTCAGGAACAATTTTAAGTTCGTAAGTGGCTTCACCTAATTCGTAATCCGGAAATGCTGAAGTGATGTCGGCATAGTGTGTTAATTGTTTTATAGACACTAATTTCCCTTGATACGATGTGTCTGTAAATGGGGAATCAACCGTATACGTCTCTCCTATTTTGTAATTATTAATTTTACTTTCTGGAACTGTAAACCTAAAGAATGTGCTATTTAACTGATACCCTGTAAAAATCCCGTATCCAGGCAACGCTAACTCTCCATCTTTAAGCGCAATGGTTTCTATAGTCATGTTTTGAGGTGCAACAATATAGCGCTCCTTGTAGGCGACATTAGCTTCTTGCAAAGCCCCTTGCGCGCGCTCGTAAGTTCCGAGAGCCATTTTTATTTTTTCATTTCTCACTCCTTTTTTTACTTCATCATACTTAGCTTTTACACCAACATACTGTGCTTTGGCTCCTTGATATTTCATATAAATCTCGTCATGACTTTGATCAGACACCAAACTGTCTTGATGCATGGCATTAACACGATTATACGATTTTTCGGCAAATTCGTATTGCTCGGTTACCGCATCTAGTTTCGCACTAATTTGCGCCAATTGGTCTGAAGACGCACCATTTAAAGCCAAATCGTACTGGGCTCTAGCGGCATCTACTGCTCCTTGAGCTTGTTGCATTTTGGCTTCTACTTCAGGAACTTCTAACATGGCTAAAGTATCGCCTTTAATTACTTGCGCTCCCTCTTCGACATAATGTTCTAAGATTCGACCTGGATATTTACTGACTACAGTTAATGCATTACGTTTTGCTTTTCCTTTTACGCCTTCTAATTTTGTAGACGAATTACAGGCAGTTAATGAAACAATGGCTAGACCTGCAATAATAATGTTTCTTGTTTTCATAAAATTAAAGTTTCTCAATTTGTAAGCTACCTGTAGCTTTTAATAATTCTAATGCGCTATTTCTTTGGTCGCAAACCGTTTTATAGTACTCTAAAGTAGTGGTTGTGTATTCAGATTGTGCCTCTAAATAATCTGAGACATCGACCAAACCATTTTTATATTCTTTATAACTGATTTCTAAAGACTCTTTAGACGACTCCATTTGCTTTGCTTTCAGTTCGGTTTGGGCGGTAAGATTTGCATATTGAGAGACGCAATTTCTATAATTCAGTTCTAATAATTCGGTCACCTCTTCTTTACGGTTCTGAGTTTGTTGCATCTCTATTTTTATTTTCTGACGTTCGTCTCGGGTATGAAATCCATCGAAAATTTCCCATTTCATACCAACACCAACCATATTTAATGGGTAGCCGCTAATTTCATTAAATCCGAATCCTGCAGCTTGTCCATTAGTCAATCCTAAATATTGATGAGAAGCAAAAGCTTGTACTTTAGGAAGGTAACCACTTATTTCAGATTTGTATTTGAATTCGCTAGCAAGAACAGACTCGTCTAAGGCTAATAATTCCGGGCGGTCTAAAAAGCTTTTGTTAGAAGTTTCACTTTCTAAACGGATTTCAATATCCACTTCAATAGTTTCTAATTCTGCGATCTCTACTCCCGTTAACTGATGCAGTTTTAAATACAACAATTCTTTAGCGCCTTCAAATTCTAATATTTTAGACGCAATATTTAATTGAGCAATCTCTATTTTCTGATATTCATGTTTGGTAATCAGTCCCAATCCTAATGCTTTGGTAGCCGTTTCGTTTTCTTTTTCTAAACGTTTCGATTGAATATCTAACACGTTTTGGGTCTGTGCTAAAAGCGCTATTTTGTCGTAAAGCGCCGCAATTTCACTAATTAAATCGGCTTCTTCTTGAGTAAACATGTGTTTTTGTGCCTCAATTTTATGCGTCATGGCCTTAGACAAATTGCTTGCTTTAAACCCCGTGAATATGGTCCACTTAGCTGTTATTCCAGCAATCCACAAATTCCCATCAAAATCTAAAGTTTGATCTATCGCGGGAATAGTCACCGGAAAACCAGGAATAGTAAAAACGGGCAACGCAGGAATACTCGTAGGAAGTGAAATACCAGGAAATTCTAGACTTGCCGATTGGGTATCGATATTAAATTTCCCTGCAGTATAAGCAAATTTCCCATCGGCTTCTAAGGTTGGTAAAAACGTATTATTGATTTGAGATTTTGTTTTCTCGCTTTTCTCGATTTCTAGCTGAGCATTTTTTAATCCCGTGTTTTTGTGCATCGCTTTATACACTAGAGCTTGTAAACTCAACGAATCGCTTTCCGTTTGTGCCAAGCCAAATAATGGCAATACGAGTAAACTCCAAACGACCAAGGCTTGTTTTTTCATTTTTATCATATTATAATTTAATAGCATCCCAACAGGCTTGTGCATACGCTTCAATTTCTGTGTCGGTAATTGTTAATCGGCCATAATTTGCCATTCTTACTATGGAGGTAATAGGACTGTGAGACAGTGCTATTAATGCGGCATTAGAAAGATTTTTTATAACCCCATCTTCTTTAGCACGTGTAAATATTTCTTGAATAGGCTCTAACAACTCCTCTGCCTGATTATCTGCTTGAGAAATAATATATGGAGAATAGGTAAACTGAGTTACAAATTCTGGCTTACGCGGATCGTTTATGTAAAATTTTAATATCGCTTTCCAGATATTGAAAAAGTCTTCTTCAAAGGGAATATTACTGTTATGCGTGGCATTTATAAGTGTGTTTATTTCGTTACCAATGTGTAAATAAAGTTCTTTTATAACTTCTTCTTTGTTTTCAAAATGGTTATAAATACTTCCGGCCGAAACTTGAGCAGATGCAGCAATCCTTTTAATACTTGTATCATGAAAACCATACATAGTAATTTGTCCGAGAGCAGCATTTAAAATGGCACTATGCTTTGCTGCCTTTTTTAACTTTCTTGATGATGTTACTTCCTTTTGCATAATACAAAGTTATGCAATTTGAATGAACGTTCATTCAAATTATATAAAAAATTAAAAAATAATAAGTGGTTAATACTTACCCTACACCTATTTAACATCAAGAGTGTTAATGAATACTCAAATTAAAATATAAGGCAATGCATAAAATTGTAGTGTAACATTCATTACAAAACAGAAATAATTATAGTTATACTTTTACAAAACAAATTTAAACTCTATATAAGATGAGAGACGGAAATAATACTATGATTTACATCATCGCTGGTGTGGTTATTCTTCATTTTGTAATAGGTTTTGCTTGGTTGATTTATAAACTGAATGAGAAAAAAGAAGAGTAATAGCAACATCTTCTAAACTAACGTTTTGAAACTATTAGATTTACATTCAAAATTCTAAATAAGGGGTCGGAACACACAGATAAGCACTTTTAGAGAAGTTGAAAACAATTAAGCTAAAAGAATAAATGAAACAGTACTAAGCATGGTGAAATTAGATTAAAACCTTACACCTATAAATAAATCACTTACTTTAAACACATTATAATCATGTCAATATTAAGTTCACTTTTCGGAATAAACACAGCAACAGACGACGCCATTACAGTTTTAAATGCAAATCAATTTAGAACGGCTGTACAGCATAAAAACGTTCAACTTGTAGATGTTCGTACGGCAAGAGAGTAAGAAACAGGTCACATAAAAAATGCAAAAAACATTGATTTCTTTTCTTCTAACTTCACGAATGAAATAAGTAAATTAGACAAGAATAAAGCGATTTATGTGTATTGCAGAAGCGGCGCGCGAAGCAAACAGAGCAGTAAAAAACTATCGGCTTTAGGTTTTACTGAGATTTACGATTTAAAAAACGGCTTTATGGGCTATAACTAAATTAGGTTATGAAATTTTCTGAAACGTTTTGGAACGAGAAATATAAAAACAACGACATAGGTTGGGATCTGGGTACAGTCTCGCCGCCCCTAAAATCGTATTTCGATCAACTAACAAATAAAGATTTAAAAATTTTAATTCCTGGTGGCGGACATGCTCATGAAGCAGAATATTTACACCAAAACGGTTATAAAATGTATATGTTGTGGATGTTTCTAAAATTGCATTAGAACATTTCAAACATCGTGTACCTACGTTTCCAAAGGCTCATCTCATGCATAAGAACTTTTTTGACTTAGATTTAATTTTCGATTTAATAATTGAACAAACGTTTTTCTGTGCCATAACGCCTAGTTTAAGACCCGAATACGCAAAAAAAGTAAATGCATTATTAAAGCCTAAAGGGAAGGTTGTCGGTCTCCTTTTTAATGTGCCCTTACACAAAGACCGTCCACCATTTGGCGGACATAGAGCAGAATATTATTCTTATTTTGAAAATAACTTTAATATTAAATTGATGGAATCGTCTTATAATTCTCATCCATCTAGATCAGGAAAAGAACTATTTTTTAAAATTCAGAAACACTAATTGTATTTCTATTTGACTGAAATAGATATACCATACATCCATAAATTTAAGCGCTGTAATTTTTATTTATTTTAAGCGTTATGCTTACTGTTTACATGAACGAAAATTTGATATGGTTTACCCTATTTATTGGCGTAAACTTAATCCAATTGGCCTTCACAAAATGGTGTTTATTAGAGATGATTTTAAAGAAATTATGTATAAAATATCACTTTACATAAATCACTTTAAAACACTGTATTTATATAGATTAACACACATTGTAAAAATCAAAAAATTCTTAATATCAAAACGTAGATTAACAAAAAATAGAAATAATTTATACAATAACATAAGATTAGATTTATCTTTAAAATCAGAATGAAGAGATAATTCGTAATCATCGCTTTTTAACAGATAAAACTCTGAAGATATTCCTTTAAAATCTATGCCTAAAAAGTCTAAAGACACTTCCAGTATAAGTTTGTTTCAGCTATTTAAAAAGTTGTTAAACTATATAAAACCTTACAAGTTTTTAGTAATCGGGACACTCGTTTTAACACTTGTTGGAGCATTTCTTGCTCAAGTGAATGCCTTGGTTTTAAGATACACTGTAGACGAACTTACCGTATTAAAAGACAGTAACAAAACCTTACAGGACGGTGCATCTTTATTGATATTGATTAGTGTGATTTTATTGTCGAAAGAATTGTTTTATGGACTCATTCAATTTGGGCAAAAGTATTATGGCGAAAAAATGAAAATCTATATCTCACGGGATTTTGCGCAACAAGTGGTCGATAAAATACTGACTTATAAAATGGCATTTTACAGCTCGTCTGAGAATGAAAGCGGAAAATTACAAACCCGAATTGATTTAGGGGTTTCTAGTTTAACCCAATTAATAAAGAATTTTTTCATCGATATACTGCCGCTATTTACAACGGCAATTATAGCGCTATTTTTCATGTTTCAAGCCAATGTTTACGTGGGGTTAGTCAGTCTAGGTATTATTCCTATTTTCTTTTACATAAGCAGTTTACAAGCAAAAAAACTTCATGGTTTTAGACGTAAAATGAGAGGTTTTAGAGAAGCGAGAAACAATGGTATTATTGATTTAATAAATTCTATAACCGTTATAAAATCGTTTACCAGAGAAGATTTAGAAAGCAAAAAACACCAAGCCATACAACTTGATATGACAGAAAACCAAATGAAAACGCGACAGTTAAGTTTTTTATTTGATAGTGTTAAAACCTTTATCGAACAATTTGGGGTTGTAATAATTATTGTATTAACCGCATACTTTGTATTAAATGGCAGCATGAGTATTGGCGCCATCATGTTTCATATTTTATTGTTTAATAATGTCTCTGCTCCTATTCGTCAATTACATAGAATTTATGATGAAGTGAATGATGCCTTGATTTATTCCGAAGCATTTTTCGACATTTTAGATGCTGATGAAACTGAATCTACCGGAACCTATAGTCCTGAAAAGGTAATTGGAAATTTTGAGATAAAACATGTAGATTTTGCGTATCCAAATGGTACCAGTGCTTTAACCGATGTATCTATGACTATTAAACCCAATACCATAAATGCATTAGTCGGATTAAGTGGTGCGGGAAAGAGTACTGTAGTTAATTTATTGGATAAATTTTATGCACCATCCGCTGGAATCATATATTTAGATGGTGTCGACTTGCAAGAATACGACACACTTTGGTTGAGAGACCACATCGGTTTAGTCTTACAGAAAAACCATATTTTCAATGGTACTATAGCCGAAAACATTTTATATGGAAAAGAACATGCTACACACGAAGAAATAGTGGAAGCAGCCAAAAAAGCCCATATCCACGAACAGATTATAGAATTACCAGATGGCTACAATTCTAAGGCGACTTTATTATCTGGCGGACAAAAACAACGTGTTTCTATTGCACGCTTATTTCTAAAAAATCCACCTATTATTTTTCTTGACGAACCCACGGCAAGCTTAGATGCCATTTCGACAGAACAAATTAAGAAAAGTTTAGATTCAATAAAAAAAGGACGCACTGTGATTATAATATCTCATAGTATATCACAAATTATAGATGCCGAAAATGTAATTGTCATGGAAAAAGGAAAGGTTATAGAACAAGGCACTCATGAGGATTTATACGATAATGAAAGTGTGTATTACGATATCTTTAATGCCATGGCCAATAGTCTTAACCTCAACAAAATTACCGATACTATGCATGATTAACCTACGCTATATTTTTTATATTTGTAAAAATTTAAAACTCATCATAATACATATATAATCCATAAAAAATAGTGCGGTTATTGTTTCAACATCTCGTTAAATAAAAAAACTCACACCACAATATAAACACTACAGGTATTTCTACTAAAAATCTTAAAACGTTACCTCACTGAGATTACAACATGTATAACCTTAAAAATAAGGCTTCTGAATACTATGTTATGCCTCAAAATATAAAATGAAAAATAAAGATAAAACTCCAAAGACAAAAACCATTCAGAAAACACACAAAGCAGTACAAGTGTTTTCGAAATTGGCCATCATGGGTGTATTAACTATATTTTCTATAATGATGGTTTTAGAAAAATACGAAACACAAGCTGTTCATTCAGGGATTATTATTTTAGTCATTACCGGCATCATGTGGTTAGGGTATAAATATTTAGATCTTCATCAAGACGATTATACTTACGAAGAACTTTTAGTCGTTATCTGGGTACCTATTGGAGCGATTGTATGTTATGCCTTAAATATGTATGCTAATTTAGGAGGAGTATTATCTACTGCAATCACTGGTACGGCTGCGTCTTTTATTCCGCTATTAAATAAAAAATCTGAATATTTAAAGAAACTTCCTCCAGCTATATATTGTGGCTCGTTTGTAGGCATGTCTAGTGTAGAAATTGCTCCTTCAATTAATTTTGTTATCGTAGCAGGAATCTTAGCCGGTGGTTTTTTACTGTTATCTAAAAACATTTTCATGGGTATTGGTGGTAAACTTGGTATGGTTGCTTTTGGCGGTGTGCTTATGGTATCTTTTGTATATTGGTGTTATGTATGGTTGGGATTATGAACAGTTTAATTATAATTTTAACCGGAGTCTTGGGTGCCACCTCAACCTTTTACGTAAACGAAAATCTAAAGCAAGGAGCCGTTAGAGCTTCAGCCTTGTTATCTTTACTGGTTAGTTTATTTTTTTATTGCTTTCCAGACCTTTTAAATCCATATTTAACACAAAACATCCCGACAGCTTTTATTGGAGCTTCTTTTGTTGGTATGGTATCTTCTAAAGCCATATCGCATTACAGCTGGTTAATAATTGCTGGTATTATATTCAGTATTATTTATATTAATAAAAGTTTGTTTTTTAGAGGTTATGGAGGCGCACTAGGAACTTCTGCTTTTATAGCCATTTTAGCAACTATGGCTATACCCGTGGTGTTTTCAAAAAAGAAAAAAATCACCAACGGATTTCTAATTTTCAGAAAATGGTTGTTTAGAGATAAGTAAATCTACAATCTCACAAATCCAAAAATTGCAGTCTTACTTTAGTAACTATTTCCCTACACTGTTACAATTGATTATATTTGAATTCTCACATCACTTAATTCAAATACATGCATAAAAAAATTCTCCTAGGCCTAATCGTATTAGGCAGCTTCTTCTATTCTAAAGCACAAAACAATAATACCTCCACACTTAGCATTAAACAAATAATGCAAGGCGATGATTATATTGGTCATTTACCATCAGGCGCACATTGGTCTGAAAATGGTAATACAATTTACTTCAACTGGAATCCTGAAAAAGCCTTTAGCGATTCTCTATATGCTTTTAATACCCATACAAAAGATATTAAGAAAGTTGATTTTGAAACGGCCTATCATTTACCTGCGGCTCGTGGAACCTATAATACCAACAAGACCAAAAAAATATACAGCAAACATGGCGATGTGTTTTTAATGGATATTGCTTCAGAAAAAATTACTCAAATTACAAATACAAAAGCAACAGAACGCAATGTTCATTTTACACATAATGAGCAACAAATTGCATATGTGCTAAATGATAATCTTTATACTTGGGATATAAGCTCGGGTGTAACAAAACAGCTAACCGACTTCACAAATAAAAAAGTTAAAGATGACAAACGAAGTGATAAAGATGAATGGCTGTATCAAGATCAGTTGGGACTATTTGAAGTTTTAAAAACACGTAAAGCAAAACAAGACCAAAAAGAGCACTTTAATGATAAAGAAGATTTAAACAAGCCACTTCCTATATATGTAAAAGGAAAATCTGTATACAACCAGCAAGTAAGTCCGAACGGTAAATACGTTACTTATCTCACGGTTAAACGAGAAGATAATAAAGGCACCATTACACCGCATTATGTTACAGAGTCGGGATATACCGAAGACCAAAACACACGTTCTAAAGTTGGGGATACGCCAGACACCTATGAATTATATATATATGATATTGCCAATAGAAAGACCTATCCTGTAGTATTAGATAATTTAGAAGGCCTAGATTACATTCCAGAATACACCAAAGCGTATCCCGACAAAGACTATAAAAACGACAATAGAATTGGTTACATAAGCGGCCCCATTTGGAATGCAGATGGTTCTAAAGCCGTATTAGACATAAATGCTAACGATTATAAAGACCGCTGGATTGTTTTATTACACGCAGAAGATGGAACTGTAACCCATTTAGATCATCAGCATAATGCGGCATGGATTGCAGGACCTGGAATTGGTGGATATCGTGGTGGTGCTTTAGGTTGGATGCCAGATCAGAAAAGCATTTGGTATCAATCGGAAGCTTCTGGATATTCGCATTTATACACTTTAAATACGTCATCTAAAAAAGCAAAAGCACTGACTTCTGGAAATTTCGAAATTTATAATCCTTTTATTTCTAACGATAAAAAGCATTGGTATTTAACAGCCAATAAAAATCATCCTGGAGACCGTCAGTTTTATAGTATGCCTATTAACGGTGGTCAACTTAAACAACTCACTACTGATGTTGGAGGAAACGATGTAACGCTTTCTCCAGATGAGACCCAAATGGCCATTCTCTACTCTTATTCGAATAAACCTACAGAATTATTTTTGAAAGACAATCCTCTATTTAGTAAAACAAATTCTAAAGCCACACAACTCACCCATTCCACTACCGATGCATTTAACACTTACAACTGGAGAGCAGCAGAAGTCATTACCTTTAAGGCAGAAGATGGTGCAGAAGTACATGCAAGGCTATATAATCCGTCGCCTGATGTAAAAAACAAAGCTGCGGCTATTTTTGTACATGGCGCTGGATATCTTCAAAACGCTCATAAATGGTGGAGTTCATACTTCCGTGAATATATGTTTCATAATTTATTAGTAGATAATGGATATACAGTTTTAGATATCGATTACCGCGGTAGTGCAGGATATGGTAGTGAATGGCGAACAGGAATATACCGCCATATGGGAGGAAAAGATTTGAGTGATCAAGTGGATGGTGCCCAATATTTAATAAATGAACTTGGAATTGATAAAAATAAAGTTGGAATCTACGGTGGTTCTTATGGCGGATTTATAACGTTAATGGGTATGTTTAACGAAGCTGATACGTTTAAAGCCGGTGCTGCAATCCGTTCTGTTGGAGATTGGGCTGCTTATAACCACGGGTATACTGCTCGTATATTAAATACACCTGTAACAGATAGTCTAGCGTATAGAAGAAGTTCTCCTATTTATTTTGCAGATGGCTTAAAAGGAGATTTATTAATTCTTCATGGTATGGTAGATGACAATGTTCATTTTCAAGACATGGTACGTTTATCGCAACGTTTAATTGAATTAGAAAAAACAAATTGGGAAATGGCCGTATATCCTGTAGAGCGTCATGGTTTTGTAGAGCCTAGTAGTTGGATAGACGAATACAGTAGAATATTCAAACTATTCAATACAAGTTTATTGGGACTGAAAGATTAGGTCCATTTATCCCTCATAAAAAAAACGATTCAAATCAAGTCTCTTTAAAACACACTTGACTTGAATCGTTTTATTTTTTATTCACTTTGAAGTTAACTAATAACTAGAGTCCTTACGCACTTTAAAAATTTCAGACTTTTTATTTGTAGTTTGTGGCGTAAAATCCCAAACCTCATCGTCTGTTCTGTAACCTCTATAAAACGTCCTTCTACTCCAGAACAGATTAAGGTATGCCCAGACTCCAATCGCTGTGCTCCCGAAATATGGTCGGAATAAAAAGTGTTTGAATACGACCAAACCACTTCATCAGTCAGCGTGATTTCTAAAACCGCAGATGTATTGGTACCGGCTTCATTATTAAAAACAAGGAGGTTTCCATTATCTAAAAAAGTCGCATCATGCTGTCCCGATAAAGCCCCAGAAGCCGTAATAGTTTGCGTAATGCTTTTACTGTCTTTATTTACAACATATAATGTATTCTGACCTCTTGAACTTATAAGAATGTTCCCATCTTTATAGTCAACCGAATTAAAATGTAAATAGTCTGCTTTGTTGGTGTTATTAGGAACAATGTTTCCGTCGTCCATTGCACTCCATTCCCAAAGTACAGCGTTATCCGTTTTATCGATTATAACCACAACTTCGTTCCAATAATCCGAATTATTATATTCGCGAAGTTGCCAAGTTAGTGCAATGATAGTGGTATCATCTATTTGTTTAAAATCATGATGAAACGTTGCTTCGTCGCTAGTTCTTTCAATAGACCAAATCACTTGACTGTCGTCGTCTAATTCTTCAATTCTTCCGGCAACTAAACCACCTGTAGCGAATGAACTATTATTTACAAGTGGGGATTTAGCCATACGTAATAAAGTATTGTTTTCCGACAAATAACTACCTCCTGAAGATGTGTATTCTGACGACCATGTTTTTACATCTACTCCCAAAGAATCGATAAGATGCGTTGTACTGTCTCCAATATAGGAAAACAACACATAACCGTCTGTTATACTCGATGATGATTCCGTATCAATTTCCGTTTCTGTAGGTCCTACCTCATCCGATTCGCAGGCGCTCACTAAAAACAGCAATACAAGTAGTAATGATATATTAAGGTAGTTGATTTTCATTGGTATCTTTTTTAAAATGTTTTATTATTAAGTACTGTTGATGTTAATATATTCCTGAATCACTTACTAACATTCTCTTGAGGTAAATCAAGTTTTGATATCCTATTAATTCGTGTCTCTCACACATCTTATAAAGTTATACACCTTTCGAATATCGCCTTGCGGACCAAAGGTATCGGGAAAATTATCTGTACTACCCGCTTTAGGGTCGTTACGCTGTGCTCCTGCTCCATGTACATCTAATAACTGACCGTTCATTAAGCCTTCGGCTTCTCCAAAACAAAAATAGACCGCATCGGTATAAGGCGTTGGTCCGTCTTGCAAAGGAGAACTTGACCAATAGTAACCGTATTGCCCAGGATTACCGTTATAATCTAAAATTGATGTGCAGGTAAATAAGGGGGCTATCGCAGGAGAATTTGTGGTTTGTGGCGAACGTGTATAATCTACTATACTTTGTAGTTCTTTGGCATTTGGCATTCTCCAGTCGCTGTGACCTCCAAGCGTTAATGATTCGGCATAGGCTAAGGCATGTTCCCAGTCATAGTTTTCTCCATTATCGGCTTGTTGCCACATTAAGCCTGTAGCGTGGTCTGTAATTGTTCCATTACCATTATCTGTAAAATCGTTTTCCCCATAAGCTGTATTTCCTCTTACCATTCTAAAGTACATGGTATTTGGTGCTCCAGTAGCAGGACTGTATTTAGGATAACTTTTCAAGCGTCCGTCGACAAAATTAAACCCAAAAACGGCTTCATCTCCATTCATTACGCGTCCAACATATTCTGTGATTGACCATGTTTGTCCGTCAATTTCTCGTTCACCAATAGATTCGTCACCAATAGGCTGGTCGAAATAATCGACATCGATAAACATATCTACAGCATCATCTCCGAAACAACGACCGGTAAAATTAGATAGCGAATACAATTCTTTAATTGTAGGAATTCTCCAATCTGAATAACCTCCTAAATTGAACGTTTCAACAAATGCAACAGCATCGGCGTACGACATTTTATCGCCCATATTTTGTTGCCATATTAATCCCGTAACATTATCGGTCACTGTACCATCGCCGTTATCTGTATACGATGGCTGATTCCCCATATATGTAGCATCTTGTCCATAAAAAGCATCGCCAACACCTGATGCCGTAATTATGGCATCGTTATCATAAAAATCTAATACACCCGTATCTACAATCTCGTAACTCAACCCTGTAAATCCGATTTCTCCTCCGCCGTCTTCGCCATTATCAGCAGTATCGATAGTATCGTCTCCACAAGACATTATAGAGCATACAGCAAGTAAACTGAATGTTGTTTTTAAATATTCAAAATTCATTTTGTTTTGTTTTTTGGTATTGATAAATTAAAGGTCTTTAATACCCAAGTTTAATGAAAACGCTATCAATAGAATCGTGCATTGAATCAATGAAAAAAGAATCAGACTAACCCGCTTCATCTTAGATAAGCGTTAGCAAAATTTACATCTCGATGGTCCGTACGCTTCGTACATAATTGTATACATAACGCACATCGCCTTGAGGTCCGAAATACGTTGGATATTTATTTTTACTACCACTTTTCGGGTCACTTCTTTGGCATCCTGCACCGTGCACATCCATAAGCTGATTTCTCATTTTCCCTTGACCTTCGCCAAAGGCAATATACACCGCACTAGAAGTTGGATTTACACCATCTAAATGTGTAGTACTGGTCCAAAAGAATGGATATTGCCCAGAGTTCCCTTCGGGGTCTTTAATTTCTGAAGTCGAAAATACAGGATTTATAGCTGGTGAATTTGTGGTTTGTGGCGACCTAGAATAATCTACTATGCTTTGTAATTCTTTGGCATTTGGTAAACGCCAATCGGAATAACCAGCAAGTTCTAAATGTTCTGAATACGCTAAAGACGCTTCCCAATCACGCCCCTTACCATCATCTGCTTTTTGCCACATTAAGCCTGTAGCGTAATCACTCACGGTACCATCTCCATTGTCTATAAAGTTATTTTTTCCGTAGTCCGTATTGCCTCTAACCATTCTAAAATACATGGTATTCTCACTATTTTTTCGTTTATTAAATTTAGGATAGCCTTTTATACGGCCATCCACAAAATTAACTCCGAAAATGGTTTTATCTCCGTTCATTGTCTGTCCTACGTATACTGTAGACGACCACGTTTGTGCATCTATTTCGCGTTCTCCAATAGTGGTATCTCCTAATAACTGATTGAAATAATGCGTATCTATAAATAACTTGCCAGATTTCGCCCCTTTTACCTGACCCGTAAATAAGATTAGAGAATAAAGCTCCTTAATTGTTGGCACTCGCCAGTCTGAATATCCACCCAAATTAGAGTTTTGGGCTTTTGCAAAAGACGCTTCAAAAGACATTTTTTCGCCCATATCTTTCTCCCACAGTAAACCTGTAACATTATCGGTAATGGTGCCATCGCCATTATCTGTATACAACGGCTGGTTCCCTGTATAAGTAGCATCTTGACCATAGAAATCGTCACCACTTTGCGGAGCGGATATCACATTGTTGTTACTATAAAATTCAGTTACACCTGTATCTACTATCGGATATGTTATTTGTCCTACTGCCGTATACCAAACCGCCATACACATGCCTTACGTAACCAATGTATTTTTTATCCTTTTTTCCATAATTATAAACTTAACATTTAACGTATGTAAAGGTCTACATTCATGTCTTTGAAAACGAAGAGAATCAATAGAAGACGGATTTCCTTCAACGGAATTCATGAATACAAGACTATATTATAATCGTAACCCTGAATAAGCTTCAAGGTCTAACGCAATACTTAATCTGTTTACGCTAAGATGAAATGCTAAAATGAATTCAGCATGATGGTATTTGGGTTTTATTAAAGTTTTAGTTTATTGAGATTTAACTAAAAAAATTATTATTCAGAAACGTTTTAAACGCATCCTGATAGGTATCGCTAACCACAATAAACTCCTTTCTGCTGTAAATAATTCTATTCCGCTCTACAGTTACGATATGATTTAAGTTCACGATAAAAGAACGGTGAATGCGCATAAAATGTTCCTTAGGTAAAACGTCTTCTATGTTTTTAAGACGAAGTAAAGTTTTAACCGGTTCGCCATTCATTAAGTTTATGGACACATATTCTTTCTGAGCTTCGATATATTTAATGTCTTTAAAATTGATTCGGATATGTTGCTGTCCCGATTTTATAAATAAGAACTCGTCATTCTTTTTCACTTCGGTTACAAACTGTCGCTCCTTAGTTATGGTTTCTGATGCTTTATTAGAAGCCATTAAAAAATCGACATACTCAATTGGTTTCAACAAATAATCTATCGCATTTACTTTATAGCCTTCAATCGCATATTCGCTATACGCGGTGGTGAAAATAATGCGAGGCGGATGCTCTAAAGTTTTCGCTAATTCTAACCCGTTTAAATCGGCCATATGAATATCTAGAAAAAGTAAATCTACCGGATGTTCCTTCAGAAAATCACTAACACCTAATGCGTTGTAAATTTTTCTTTAAGTTGAAGAAATGGCGTTTGCTCTATATAAGACACTATTTGTCTAAGCGCCAAAGGCTCGTCGTCTACAGCGATGCACGTTATCATATCGGTATTTTTATGGTTGAATAATGCACATTTTCAATTTCGGAATATGTAAACGTATAGTTATTATTATATAATAATTTTAAACGTTTTTCTGTATTTTGAATACCTATTCCGGATGCTTCTGTGGTCTTAAATTTATCGTGTACACTGTTTCGAATCGTAAATTCGAGTACACTATCGTGGATAGAAAGTGTAATATGTACAAACGATTTCTGCTCGTAGCTAATACCGTATTTAAAAGCATTTTCTAAAATATTAGTAAATAACAATGTTGGAATCGAAATATAAGGCGGATTTACAGGAAGGTTCAATTCAATTTTCACATCTTCATGAAAACGTAATTTCATAAGTTCTACGTAGCTCTCTATAAATTTAATTTCTTTGGACAATGCAATAGGCTTTTTGTTAGATTCGTATAACAAATGGCGCATTAAAACAGATAATTTTGCAATGGAGCTTTTGGCTTCCTTGGTGTCAAAATCTACTAAAGCATGAATATTATTAAGCGTATTCATTAAAAAATGAGGACTGACTTGATTACGTAAAAAAGCCAATTCGTTTTTAATATTTTCTTTTTCGACTTCTGCTTTTTGCTGTTGGGTTTCTGCCCACTTTACAGAGAGTTTCATTCCCGTATCAAAACCAACCAATAAGATAGATAACAAAATTAAATTGACATAAGGCGGATACGTTCCTGCTCCTGCTTGCCGTTCTAAACTACCATGTGGCTTTCCAACTTTGTTTGAATTTGGAAATTGAAGTCCGACATGCTTTTGCGTCTGATTTCTATTCTGAGATGGCATGTTGCTTCTAAGCGACCTAGACCCCATTACGGTAAGTGCAATAACAACAATTACAGAAGTAACATATAGAATTTTCTTATTTCTGAAAAGTAAAAAAGGCGTTAAGATAAATCTGTTAATGCAAAAAATAAGTAATAGTGGTAAGTAATCTATCCAAACGTTAAAGATGACATTCCACCGGATGGTATGGCTATTAATCCACTGATAAAATAGCGGTAAAACGAACAATAATATCCAAAACAGAAAGATAAAAGTAGACTCGAAAAATCGAGACCGTTGTGTATTTAAGATTGTTTTATTCATTTAAACCCGTTTATGCTAAAACCAATTGGTAATAAATCAAAGGTGACATTTCTATTTATAGAATTCAAATATTATCAATAGAAAGTGGTTTTGAATCAATGAAAAATTGTAATAAACATGAGATTTTTAAATGCATACCGTTTTTGAAATTGCTCATCTGTATATAAATTAGATGAGGCCGAATTTCATAAAGCAGAACATTTAAGTTTGAATTTTTATTATAAGAAACAACAAAGGTGAAGTGCTACAAGTAAACGAAAATCCGAAAGCACCTTATGCAGAACCATCGTATAACTTTTTCATGCCCAATTCAACAAGTACAGTTGAGGTAAAATATAGCCATTAAAATTATCTTGTTCTTATTGAGTTGAATAAGATTCTACCAATATTTAAATAAACGGACATTAACACTTAAAAAAGCTACGTGCTATTTTGAAAATGCATTCAAAATTTCCATGGCTTTGTCTGTATCTTTTACATCGACAAAAATATGATCGTGGTAATATGCAGCTACTACATTACAACTGATTCCGTTTTCGGATAATGCATTCGAAAAAGCAGCTGTTAACCCCACTGCTTCTAATGATGAATGCACCGTTAATGTAATCCAAGAAGCAACAAAAGAATAATCTAAATGGAGTTGGTCTGCAACTACCTGTTTTGTAATTACGGTAATGCTTTCTTCTTCTTTAAAAGTCATAATAACTTGGCTCAAATTTATGTGCTCCAAGTTTTCAGCTTTACAAAACACAAATTCGCCATCATTAAGTTTCGGTTTCATTGATTTTAAAAGCGTCTCTAAATCTTTTTCTCCATTCATTTATTTCGTGCTTTTATTTAATCTTTGTAATTCAATTAAAGTGGCTTCACCAACACGATGTGCAGATTGCGGATTTTGTCCGGTTACTAACCTTTGGTCGGTTACAACATGAGCATTAAAAGGTGCCGACTTTTCGAAAATAGCACCACGTGTTTTCAATTTATCTTCTAGCATAAATGGTACAACATCCTCTAGTTTTACTTTTATTTCTTCCTCATTAGTAAAAGCATTTATCTTTTTACCATCTACAAGATAGCTTCCATTACTTAATTTAATATTTACAAGACCAGCAGGACCATGACACACAGCACTTACTACACCGTTATTTTCGTAAATCTGTTTTGCTATTTCTGCTATTTCTGTATTGTCTGCAAAATCCCACATCGCACCATGACCTCCTGCATAATGAATGGCAACATACTCATTTGGATTAACGTCACTAGGGGTTTTGGTATTTTCTATTTTGTTACGATATACATCGTTATCCCAAAATTTCTTATTGATACTATCTGTCAAATCAAAGGCATCCACTGGTGCTTTTCCGCCTTTAGGACTTACAAAATCGATGTCGTAACCAGCAGTATGTAGTACATTCCAAGGATGAGAAACTTCTCCTAAGTAATACCCCGTTTTCTCTCCTGTATCTCCTTTTTCACTATGACTTGTAACAACAAACAATATTTTTTTAGATGCTTTTGCTGCTGTCGGTACTTCAGGTCTAACTATTGAATTATCAGATTTATTTTTACTATTACAGCCGACCAAAAGAATAGCAAACAATAATACGACTAAGGTGTTTTTGATATTTAAAGTATATAACATATTTGAATGAATTTTAAAATGAGTGTTTAGAGTATGTATAGCTATTAAAGGATAAATGCATACTACTATAGCGCAAAACTCTTAAACTTTTTAAAGAAACTATTTAACAAATGTTAAAAAACTAATTTATTTTAGACTTAAATGCAACCTGATTACATAAACATGAGTAAAATATAAATAGCAATACGTTTTAAGATTTATAATAATTTTTCTGTAGCCACAACCTAATTTCCTTTCGTAGAGACACTTCTGGTTTTGGCAACGGAATGGTTTGTCCGAACTGTTTGCTTCTAGTAAATTTTGAATAGTTAGCTTTATGTTTTTTCCAAACTTCCGGATACAATTCTAAGAATGTATTAAAAAAACTTTGTTCACTAATAGTCCCTTCTATTTTAGAAAGTACGTCTTTAAATTTTTGATCTTGATCTATAAACATGTTCTTGGAATCTGTAATAAATAAAAGTTTGGGTTAAATATTATAGTAAACAAATATAAATGATATTCAATTAGTCTGTAGGAGTATCAGTATTTATTAATTGTCATTAAATTTTATCAAAAACTAATCCCATAAGTTTAAATCCGGTGACTTGATTGTTGGAATCTCTAATAATTTCAATGGGACTAATAGAAATTTCAAGTACATCTTTAGCGAGCGAATCCATTTTATTTTTCCATGCTCCATTTCTGTAGTAGAAATACAATTTACCATCTTCTAACTGAAGTTTTTTACTAATTTGAAACGTGCTATTAAAATACTGTCCTTCGAATTCCTGAAGTTCTTGCTGTGAATGCTCGTAAGGTTGATACGTTTTAAATACCCAAGGTTTTTCATATGCTAACTCATCGTAAGTGTATTGTGTTTCGTTTTCACTAAAACTGAACGTTATCTTAGCATTTCCTGCTTCACCAAATAAAAAAGTATGATTACCAAGTGGAATTAATTTCGCAATATCATCTCCATCTAAAGTCTGTGCATAAAGTGCACCGTTTTTCACTTTTATAGTATTGGCTTTTCGGTCTTCATCGTAACGATAAAATAAATATGAACCTTCGTATTGTTTTAATTCTGTAGGTGATAATTCGACTGGCTTCTCCCCTTTTGTTATTACTTCTTTTTTAACCGGCACATATAAATCAACAAGCTTAAAAAAACGCTCTTTAAAATCCCAATCAAAAGTATTTTGTGTGGTAAAGAAGGCTAAATCTAGTTCTGGTACATACAGGTATTTCGATACGAATCCGCTACTAATCATGCCGTCGAATCCCATAGCCTTATAACCGTTATGGGTTTCAAACTCTACACCTAACCCAAAATCGATTATTGTACCATCATTTAAAGAGGCCTTGGTGTGCATTTTCTTCCATAGGTCTGCTGTACCGATTGTGGCATGTTTAATATTCTGATGCCATTGAAACATATCTTCAGCGGTGGTTATAATTTGTCCGTCGCCAGCAAAAAACAAACCGTATTGATGTGTTTTGTACAACTCGCCTCCATCCTCGGTATACCCTATAGCTCGATTAGGGATTGTTCTATAAACATCGACATTTAGAACAGTATGTCGCATTTTAAGCGGATTAAAAATATGCTCCTGCAGATAATCTTCAAAAGGCATTCCAGAGGCTTGTTCTACGATAGCCGATAATAGAATATAATTGGCATTCGTGTAGTCAAAATAGTCCCTGGTGTAAAGTTAAGCGTTTCAATGTTAGTAATAATATGAGTTAGCATTGAAGGCCGAATGTAATCTCTCCAGTGAATATCGCACACCTCAAGATAAGAATCGACTTCTTTTATACCACTCGTCTGATTTAACAAATGCTCTATCGTCGGGTTTCCTTTTTTATAACGCGGTAAGTTTTCAATATAAGTATATGCGGGTTCATTAATCGCTAATTTACCTTCTGCTTCTAATAATAAAATAGCAGCTGCTGTAAACTGTTTACCTATGGAGCCAATATCGAATACAGTTTCTCGAGTAATTGGGATATTATAACCCAGATTTGCATTTCCATATTGTTTTTCAAAACTAATTTTATCGCCTTGATACACGGCTACAGAAAATCCAGGTGAATTGTTATCTACTTGATATAACTTATCTATTTCCGCTTCTAAATTTTGTGTATGTGCAACATGAGTTTGTAAGCAAAATAAAACTAAGACAAGACTAAACGGGATTCTACACATATTATGGATTTCATTAAAGACTGTAGCGGTTTCAGAGTGTTACAGTTGGGCTACGTAATATTAACGCGCTATTTTACTTTTTAAGATGTAATTCTTCGCGCTTGCTTTCGTCGGTTAATTTCTTCTGATTCCAATATGGCTCGTTTAGGCTTGCTTTCAATTTAGCTTCAGTGATTAATCCGTCGCCGTTATCTTCTGTCCACGACACTATTTTATAAGGAAATGAATTCTCAACATCAATCGTCACCGTTCTATCGTAATTCTTGTAAGCAATAGTATAATGCAGGGTGCCGTCGGATTCTGTTTTACTGATATCAGCTTTAGCAACCTCTACTTTTTTATGTGTAAAGCGACTGTATAAGGTAGATAATATCATGTCGGTTTCTCCCAAAGGCAATTGTCCGTTGTTGATGCGAATTCGTGTTAAAAGTTCATCTTCTAAAAGTGCTTTCGGAATATCTCTTTCTGTATCGCCTTCAGACTCAAAATAAGAAAATTCTTTAAACGTATAATGCGTATCTGCCAAATTAAGTTGCGTAAACGTATGCCCACACCACTCTTGAATACTGGTATTTAATTTTAAGGTATTGGGATGGTTTTGTACATCTATAGGCGTAAATGAAGATGTTACTATAGAGTAATCGTAAATCCCTGTATTAAACGTCCTAATATTATTTAGTTTCATAACAGAAACGTTGTCTGTGCCTGCGTCTTTCGGACGGTCCAACTTAACCTGTTTGCTTAATGAAAATGGTTCTGTTACAAATACAAGCACCACTTCACCCTCACGAACTTCACCATACCGTGATTGTTTTAAAGTGTAACTACTTAGTTCTGCGGTTCCCGAATACCAATAGTCTTTAAACGCTTTATCTCGTGGTATTGGAGCAACTTTTTTACTTGCAACTGCTGTTTCAATGCTTGCAAGGGTTTTATCTTGTTTACAACCTAGCAAAGAACAAATAGCTAGTATGCTGAAAAATTTTAATAGGTGTGTCATCTTACATAAGGTTTAATGTGCTATGCGAGCAATACTAGACATCTGTAAACGTCAAGATCATATTCAATTTTAAATGCAACCCGTTTGATCTGTTAGTTTTACATTATAAAAGTGTAATTCTAGTATATCTTGTATAACTTTTCGTTTAAAATAAATAGTCTTGGAAACCGAACCGACCTAACATGATACAAAATATGATTTCTAGACTTAATCTTTGATTTACTCTAAAATTAAGGAATAATTTTCACACATTGTTTCTGTTATACTGTTCTTATTCATTTCAGTTAAACAAGCATGAGATCCTACAAATTGAAAGCAGATTGTAATTAATTTAAATCTGATTTTGGTAGTGATGCGTTTATTTTTACTGAGTCCAAGGTGCTTTGTCTATCGCATTACTAAATGTTTCTCCATCGTAAATACTTATACCTTGCCAGGTTCCAAACCAAAGTTGTCCTTTGTTATCTTCGAGTATACTTTGCACCGTGTTTGTCGTTAATCCGTTTTCGGTTGTAAAGTGAGTAAATTCAGTGCCATCGTAGCGATATACGCCATAATTTTCAGCAGAAAACCAAATATTTCCTTTACGGTCTTTGCAAAAATTATAGGTTTCTATTCCTTCAATAATCCCATCTTTTGTAAAGTTAGTATATGTTTTCCCATCAAATTTACTTACGCCTCCATAATAAGTCCCAATCCAAATATTACCTTGATTATCTTCTATAATATCAGCAACATTATTGTCTGTTAGTCCATTCTTTTTTGTGAGATGAGTAAATTCATCGTGACTATATTTAAAGATACCATTTCCATCGGTAACTAGCCACATCGTGCCGTTTCCGTCTTCTATAAATTTTTTAACCAGTACATCAGAGAGCATATGTTGCGGTTTTTCAACGCTTATATTGGGTAATGCAAATGGTGTAAAAGTTTTTCCATCAAAAGTACTTACACCACCAAGCGTTCCAACCCAAATTAGTCCTTTTGAATCGATTGTTAAACCCCATATTTCTTCATGTTGTAAACCAAGTTCTGTAGCAAATGTGGTAAACGTTTCTCCATCATATTTTATAAGTCCTGAAGAGGTTCCAAACCAAATATTGCCAACTTTATCTTCAACAATTTCTCTAACAGACACTCCGTTATGTTGATTTTCAAGTATTATATTTTCAAGAGTTTTGCCATCGTAAAGTATAATGCCTTTTGTATTTGTTCCAAACCAATAGCTTCCTGTTTTATCCTGATGCATCACTCTTACAAACTCGCTTACAATACCATTTAAGTTGGTATGAATTTGCGGAAAAGTTGTAGTTTGATTAAATACTAAAGGATGATTATATACTTTAGGTTCTACACTTTTAGTTTCTGATTTTTCGCTCACTTGATCTTTGCAAGAAAACATTTGAAACGATAAAAATACCATGACTATAAAATGTACCTTAATTGTATTAAGCTTTAAACGTTTAATCATTGTTTTAGGTCTTTAATTCAGACTCATCTTTGTTGAAAAATCTTTTACACGTTCCCAATCTGTAAACTCTATCGGGTGATCAGATTTTGTAGGACCGTTTGTTATTTTCATTATCAATTTAATCATTAGTCTATCAAAAAAAGAATACGAAGTATAATCTAGTCGTCCTGCAAAAACCGCGATTCGTTTAGGTTTCCAATCCTGGTTTTTAAAGAATTTTATCACATAAGGATTGGTGTCGAAAGTATTTTTATCAGGCTTTCTTGCGACTAAATTCACGGAAAAGAATGCTGTGTCTATACGTTCTAAGTCTTGCTGGTGTGTTTTAATAAACGCACTTACATTTTTATGATGTTTTCCATACCTAATGCTTGCTCCAATAATCAATTTAGAGTACATAGAAATTTTAGTATGAAACGACGCGATATCAATCACATCTGTTTTAAAACCTAAATCTTCAAGATGTACTGCAATGCGTCGGCAAATTTTAAGCGTTTGTCCGTCTGTAGAAGAATATATTATGCCAACCGGTTTATTCATTTTTTATCCATCAATTCTAATTATCGTTGTAACTATATATCTTAAATGATTCCTATAAATCATTAAATATTATAAACCGATAATACATCTAGGTTTAGCCTAAAATTAAGGAATTATTTTTACACCCTTTACGTTTGATTTCTATTAATGTGATAAAATGAAACAGTACCTAAATGATTTTACTTTATAAGGCTTTTGATGTTATACCTTCGGTTTGCTCATAGTTGAGTATCTCACCAAACTACGTTTACTTTTCCAATATTTAATGGAAATGTTAGTAACGGTATTTTTTAAGTCTCTGAATATTTTTTTTATAAACTTATTCGTGCCTGATCTCTTGTTCAAACACTAGAAGTTCTGACAGATAAATTTTATTTAGGTATTCATTATAGACACTATATACAATCTGTTTTTATTGAACTCGCGTGTTTATACCTGCTGAAGTAGCCGCTGTTGTGTCTTTAATAGAGTTATATGCAATCCAAGATTTTAGTCTGTCGACAAACACCATTTTTAGATAGTTTTCAGATAAAAAGATGTTCGACCAATCAAACCTTTGGGCTTGTACACCAAGATAAAAAACAAAAACTGCTAATCCTGCTTTAGGGATTAGTTTTAATTCTGAATCTGATAATGGTCTGATACTTTGATAACCTTCTAAAAAATGTTTCTTTTTTATTTCGTAGGTGTTCTTATCCGCTTCTATGTGAAATAGTTGTTTACAAAAATAACCGACATCTAAAATTTGTATGCCATTGCCACAAAAATCAAAATCGTAAAATGTAATAGCCTTGTCATTGGTAATAGCCATATTATCGTACCAAATATCCATATGAACAACTCCACGTCTTCCCGTTTCAAAATCTGTGTTTTTAAAGTATTGACCAATAGTTTTAATGAATTCCATTTCTGGTAATTGCTCAGAGAAATGAGATTTTAAAGCTTCATAAGGAATTTCTAAAAGTAACGACCTATTGTAAGAGTCTCGATTAATGGTAGTATTAGAAGTAAGTTTATGCATTTTAGCCATTAATAAACCAATTTCAAAACAAGTATCACTGTCTGTAAATCTAATCTTTCCACCTTTTGCAAACGAAAAAAGGACTACATACCGTAATCCTTCTGGAGCTTGGACCTCTTGAATACATACGCCATTTTTATCTTGAATAGGTACAGAGACACTTAAATTATTATCATGTAAAAGGTGTAACACTTCTAACTCTGCCTGAATTTCAGATTTCGTTCTCCAATTGTAACTATACACTCTTAAAACATATTTTGTATCGGTATCCGAAAGAAAATACGTATGATTCATTCCTGTTCTAAAAAGCCTACAGTTAAACCCTTTATGAAGTCCGTATTTATCTTTTGCAAATTCGCCCAATTCGTATTCTGAAATGGTTGAGGCTATAACGGGTAATGTTATCATTTTATTTTGAATTAGAAACTAACTGTAAAATACGGATAAATATACATCGTTTTTCTTTTAAACGCAGCCGTTAGTAATTACTGCAACGTTTTTAAACGGATTCGAAAAAAAATCAAATTTACAGTTTACACGCTCTTAGCCATAGTTCGTTTTAAAGAAGCGTTTAATGAGGCTATATATTCTTTTCTTTCAAGTAACTGACTCATATCAGCCTCAAATGTTTTGGTATTTTTCAAATTAGGCCATGCTAGTTTATTTTTGGCTATAGAATTTGATAGTAGAATATTAAAATAATTATACGCAAGAATGATGTTTTGCAATAGGTCTGTTTCAACAATTTTAAAACCTATTTTCTCTGCTGTTCGTTCATTAATTATATAGCTTGTTCCACGAATTTTAAGGTACGGACTTGCTTCGTTAGCTTCAATAAAACGTAACAAGCCTTCTAAATACTGTTGTATTATAAAGTCTGTGCGTTGCTTTCCATTCAGTTTTCGATCAATTACAAAGTAATAATCAAATAAAGTACCTCCGTGTATATTAATCAGACCATTTTTTGGTTTTTCGGATATGAATAGCGGTGAATAATAAACCATGCGTCCGCTTTTTTTAAGTGCAGGCATATCGAAAAAAGGAGCGATTATAGACAAAGTGATAATAACCACTAAAAATCCAAATCCATAAATTTCCGAATAGATAGAAATCCCAATAGCCAAAATTATAAAGGCAAGTGCACAAATTGCTATTATAGCTGTAACTCTCTGTTGCTCTTTTTTACGCTTGTTATAAAATTTATGATTCAATATCTGAAATATTTACGTGGTATGACTAAAATGCTCAAAGGCTATATCTGTGTATTCATGACATGATTTAGCAACTTTATAACACACTATTAGAAGCTATTTTATTTGGTTTGTAGTAGTATCCAATTTGTAATTTCTTCTAAAGCATCTGGAGAAAATGTCTGTTCAATAGTAGAGTATTCGTTTGGTGACCCGGTTATAGCGTCTTGAAACAAATGATTCAAATTTGGAAGTTCTTTAATGCTTATGTTTTTGTTCCCGCCTCTAATTAAAGCTTGCTCTATGGCCGATAGATTTTCTTTTGGAGGAACTTGTAAATCTTTCTCGCCATTTATAGCTAAAACAGGACATTGCACTTGCTCTAGACTAACACTCGGATTATATTTTAAAAAGTAATGAAACCAAGGTGTAGTAAACGTATCTGCAAATGTATCGACATCTTTTGCCTCCATGCCTTTTGGTAACAGCTCGGGTTGAGAAAGGAGTTGTTTATGTAACGTATCGGTTAAAACAGATTTAATAGCATCTAAATCATTGCCTTTTACAACAACATCTAAATTTGTTTTAAGAAACGCTAATTCCTGTTGTAAAGCAGATTCGTCTAAGCCGTTGGCTTTGTTAATTAATTCGGATTGCAGTAAAAAGATATCGTAACCAGAAATTCCTGGTCCGGCCAATAACACCATGAAGTTAACATCTTTAGATTTCGACGCCACCATAGGGGCAATTAAACCGCCCTCGCTATGCCCAACTAAACCAATTTTATGAGAATTGATATCTTGTCGTGTTTTTAAATATGCCATTGCACTTTCTACATCTGTAGCAAAATCTGCAGTGGTAGCCGTTTTAAAATCTCCGCTAGATTGCCCTACACCTCTATCGTCATAACGTAACACTGCTATGCCGTGTTTCGTTAAATAGTCAGAGATTACTAAAAAGGGTTTATGCCCTAATAGTTCCTCATCTCTATTTTGCGGACCACTTCCCGAAATTAAAATAACCACTGGGAAATTGGTGCCATTTTTAGGCAATGTTAATGTACCCGATAATGTAATATCAGCTTTGGTATTTTTAAAAGTCACCGCTTCCGAATTATACGGATACGGCTTTTTAGGTTCTTGTGGCCTGTTTACGATGTCTTTCTCGATAGGTTCTCTAGATAAATTCATTGGAAACTCAAGACCTCCCTGAACAAATACTCCAGTTATTTCGCCATCTTTATATTCGCCATCATAAACAATAGCCAGGTTGCTCACCATAAATTTAATTTTAGGATTAATAAAAACGGTAGAAGTTACAGGAATATTTTTTGCCCCTTGATCCGGACTATCCATTGTGGTACTAAATCCATCGTCAGTTTTTGTTACATTAAAAACAAGCCTTAACTGTGTGCCTTGTACTTTTAAAACACCATGCCACTTGCCTGTAATGTCTTGAGCAATAGATGTAAATGTAGTTAGTAAAGTCATTAATAAAACGGCAAACCTCTTCATAGTAATCGTACTGTTATTTGTATGTATGGATGGTGATTTTTGTGTGATGTATTAAAATACAATCAAATCTATACCTTAAGATTTCAAGTTAACAATTCTGTTTTTATTAAACATCTTTTTCAATGCATTAAACTCTTTCTGAGTTTTAATATCATTTAAGTCCCGCTTTTTCCCGTTTTTTAATTCAACTGAAAATCTTGTTCTTCCAAAAATAGAGGTTTCACTTAATCCCTTTATAGTATCTATTGGAATCTTCTCTGATGTCGATTTTTTAAATATGAAAAGGTATAACACCACTATTGATATTAAACCTAATACAAGCCAAACTATTTCTATAAATCCAAATCCGGTTTTATACACATCGAATAGATTTAGCATAGCATTTAATAAATTCAAAACCATAAGTATTTTCATTATAAAATAATAGTTTTTCATACCATCTTTAATTTCGATAGTTTTATCTATGTCATTGTATTTTATATTCATATTTATTATATGATTTTATGTGAATTACAACTAATGTTTATCTATAAGAATAGTTGTGGGTTTGTTTTAGTACTAAGCCGCAATTATTTTAATCTACGTAAAAAGTTTAGTCCCTTCTCCTAATTCAGTTCCGTTGACAATAAACTTTATTTCTTTTTTAGATTTCGGAACTCAAACAATTAAAAAAGGTGATAATTCCGTATCGTCAGTTTCTGTATTTGAACTAACAAGATTATATTCTATAACAAGTTTTTTTTCATTTTCGCAGTTTTGTATTTAATTGTGCTAAACTATACCATATAGCACAATTGGGCTACACAGTCCAAATATAAGATATCTATATTATATCTCTTATATAAACTAGTTCGCCTACCGTAGTAAAAAACAGGTACTGACTTAAGTTCAGAAAAAGTTAATGTTTCTTATTATTAATCTCTATCCAATACCCGTCTGGATCCTGAAAATATATTTGTCTTACACCATCTGGTCTGGATTGGATGGTTTTAGGTGCTCCTGCAAAATTAGTATAGACAATGCCTTTGGCTTCTAAATAACTTAAAAAAGCATCAAAGTCCTGAACAGCAAAAGCAAGATGAAGTACTTTATTAACATGTACAGTGCCATACTGTTAAATCTGTGCTTGTGCAATGTGTAGTTGTTGGTTTTTTCCTGTTTCAAAGAATCGGATTAATTTATAATCTGGCCAGGGTGTTTCCAACTCCTTTAAATTTAATATGTCTGCATAAAATTTTGCACTGACTTCAATATCTTCAACCTGAATGGTAGAATGGTCATGTACGAGTTCGAAGGATTGAGCCTTAACGTAATATGAACTTAAAACGAAAACACTCAGTAAGATTAAGAGTTTCATAAATTCTGGCTTTAATTAACACCTATAAGTTACAAAAAATCAGCAAAATACACTCAATTATAAACTCACACACGAACATTAGCAATCATAAAATTCTGCTGCTATGTTGATTTTTAAACCTGTTAATTTAGAGAGTTTATCTTGATAGGCATTAAATACGTGACAAGGCCCTGAAAAAATAGCGATGGATTTTTTGTTATCCTTAAAATCCAATTCTAAATAACTACCACCACCACCTTTTGCAGGCAATATATTTTGGATTGTAAAAGATTGGATTTCAGACTTGTCGAATACTTGGCAATAAGACTGATCTGCAAATCCTATTTTTGAATTTTTATGATCAATCCATAGCGTTGGAGCTTCACCAACATGAGATTTAAGGTTCTCAGGTCGACGTTTAATTTTACTATTACTTTTGTAATTTGAAACGGTTCTTATGTTTTCATTAATTTGTATAAAATCACTAACTTCAATCTTGCTCTCATAATCTAAATCGACTAAATACTCAGGATATTCCCGTTCATTTTTAACCGAGAATGATGTATAGCCACCATTAAACTGGTAGGTACTATCGTAAGTGTACACCAATGAGAAGACGATGTCGTTAGCTCGAAAAGAAAAACTATTTTGATCTTCCCGTTCGTATCCAAAGAACTGATTATCATTAGAAAAATCTGATTGTAATCTGGTTTTTAATTCATAATAACTTGTATCGGAACTAGACGCATTAATAGCATGTGTATAATAATGTAACACAGGAATATCTGTTCTAGCGTTGTCGAAATATGCTGTAAAATTGTTTAAAATAACATTCCCAATCCGAATTGGGTATTTAAATTTTAAAATCTTTTGACCGTATGGAGATACGTCAATAAACGTATGTTCGTGTTCATTTAAATCAACGTAAGTATCATCCCAACTAATAAACACTTTTTCTTCAGATTGTATTTCAAATCCCAAATTGTAATCGGTATAATTAGTATCAAGAATTGAATAGGTTGCTTCCTGTACTTTGCGCCAAATTAGTTTTTTTATTACTGAAGTCTGATTGACATGCTCAAAAAACACATCATCTTTAAATCCGAATTCAGAAGACAATTGCTTATATACTTTAGAGAACCCAATATAATTGGCAGGCAAAACATGCTGATGATGATCAAAAATAAATAACGAAGATTCGCCTTGCACATTTACAAGCACGTATGCGTATTGCATGTCTTTAATATTAACTTCGCTGTTGTGATAACTATTCCCTTTAACAATAATTTTATCACCAACAATCGACACCGCTCCTTCTCGTTCTTCTTTAGGAAATGGCCTATTTGTATCTGTATGCATTCCAAATAGTTTTTGTATCAATTTCATAGCTTCAAAAGGTATTGCATAAATTACTTGGTTTATTACTTACAGGTTTAAATACATGAATAACTTAATATTAAAATGATTCGAGCGAAGTAAACTACCGTAAATAATATATTATAGCTCGGGTTTTATGCGATTTATAATTCAATTTCCGCTAAGAAAGTTAGTGTATTAGACGCTCCAAGTTCTGATTCTATATTTTGATTATTGTATATTAATTGCGTCGTATTATAATATGAAATATTGCAAGGTATTTCAGTATAATCAGCTTCAAATTCTAAAACGATAGCGGTCGAATCGTTTAAATGAAGCGTATACTCAAATGCTGAGGCTCTAGGAATATACAATAAAAGTGTGTTATCGTAAACTCTAATATCGGCATCAGGTTCAACATATTCATTGGGCGGCATGTAATAAAAGTTTGGGTTCGAAAAGTTACCTTCAACCGTTATGTCTTTTGGGTCAATCGTACCATTTTCAATAATGTTAATACCTGTTTCATCAACAAGGCGAATGTATAAATCAGGAAATGCGGGATCAAAAAGCGCACAGTCAATGCACTCTTTATCATCATCAGAACAACTTGACATTAAAATTCCGATAAGGAAAAGCACACATATTTTTTTCATAATTCAGTTTATTAATCCAGCATGAGACGATGTTCAAATATAGTACTTCACCTTTAAAAACATCCACATAATTAAAACTAGTCTTGGTATGCTATTCTGATAACTATAATTAGGTTTCGGATTAACTCTCAATCCTATCTAAAAAGTTAGTTTTTATCTAGGACTTACCTCGAGTACATTACAAAAGGGTAAATTTCATGGTATCCATTACCCGCCACTCATCAAGTATTTTTGAAGATTTTTTTAAAATGATAAGGAATTTTTTATCGTGGCTAGAGCACTCTAAAGTAATATCACGGCGTTCTACCTGTACATTAGGGTCCGGATTATCCTTATAGCTCACATTTTGTAAAACGATATCGCCCCACATCACTCCAAAATTGCTACCTCTTTGAATGACTTTTCTAAAATCATCAGTCGCTTTGTTTCTAAAATTCGAAATTATTGAATCTGCTTCAGGAATATTTTGATCCGGTTGAGCCGTTTTTACCATAGGAATGAGATAATCGATTTCGGCTTTTGTAGGTAAGCTTTTTAAGAATTTTTTCTCGTTCTGTTTTTTTAATGAATTGAACACATTAGTCACTAATTTGGAGTCTTTTAAGTCCTCTTGAGAAAAAGCGGTGTGATAAGCTAGAATAGAAATTATAAAACAAAGTAGGTAGGTACGGCTTTTCATGAAATAAAAATTTGGCATGAAATTAACGTAAAATATAAGTTCTCCAAAATTACCTTTACGTTTTTAATCTAATAAATACAGTATGTTTCATTCTAGTCCGTACGAAAAATCAATGCATTTGTATTATACATTAGCATAGCTGATGCTAGGGTGTTGATTAGGACTGTAATTTGCTAAGTAACATGGCCAGATTGCTACGTTTTTCCTTATAATCGCTTAAGGCTTTTATTGTTTTGTTAATGTATAGGTATCGCCAATACTGTTGGTTAAAATTAGAACATTATCTTCTAAAGTGAAAGTCCAATTATTATATAAAATTAAAGTCCAATCGAAATCTGCAGTCCAATAACATAAATTCTCAAAATGTAGGCTATTATTAGCAATGTTATATGTACCATGACATATTGCAGGAAATCTATCGGTATCACTTTCACCAATATATGTACCGTTATCAAAATCCAATTCCACTTGCGATGTGATTCCTTCACGTTCGAAAATGCCGACATATGTACCCTCTAAATCGGATAGCATATCGTCATCAGTATGACACGCAAAAGCCGTAACTAAAAGTCCAATTAAAAGTAGTGTTTTTATATTCATAATACATCTTTTCTAATAGATGCGCATTGGTATAAAAAGTTGCGTTTGTAACAATCGTTTTTTTAATTAAATCGTTTTTAACGAACTAATGTAGCTAACTGTTCTCTTCATTTAATTTGTTTTAATATTATTTAAAACGCTAATGCATAAGCAAAAATAGGGATGTATAGACTAGGTGTTTTCCGTAGAAAACGCATAAATAAAATTACTTATACAGGGTAAACACTAATTTAAGCAATTAATTTAATTCAGTGTTCTGAAACGTTTTTTATATATTTGAAAATAGTTTTAAAACTCTGAAAATCGTTACCTATGGCGTTCTACAATAAGTTAAAATGGATACTCGGAATCTTAATGATCTTTGTTCTAATCATTACCACAAATTTAATCGATAAGAACAATTTTGTTCAGGTTCGTGATTCTGTAGTTACCATTTATGAAGACCGATTAATCGCTAACGATTTAATTTTTGAAATGCTAAAATCTGTGCAACAAAAGGAATTGGCAGTAGCTTTATCTGATACCACTTTTTTTAAAGGAGAGAATTCAAAAGTAGATGCTAATCTAGAAACTTTAATTAGCAGATATGAACAAACTAAACTGACTTCAGACGAAGCGACCGTGTTTACAGATTTAAAACGTAATGTGGGATTATTAATCGATTCTGAACATCACTATATAAACTCTACACTTAGTGACCGCACGCAGGTGGTGAATTACATTGAAAATTTAAAAACAAATCTTAACGACCTCTCTAAAATTCAGCTTAGTGAAGGCAGCAAGCAAATGTCTATTAGTAAACGTGCTTTAAATACTGTTGAATTGTTTACACAGATTGAGATTTACATACTGGTGTTCTTGGCTATTTTAATTCAGATTATTGTAATGTACAAGCCTAAAGATAAATCTTAACGCCATACAGGTTGTTTTTGTATAATACTTTATAACAAATTAGTCCTTAAACTTTACTTGTTTACCACTTTATTCGCAAGTGTTCTCTAAATAGTAAATTTACAACGTCCCAATTGCTGTTCTTAAATAGATAATGGTTTTTATACTGTAATGGCATAACTTAGTTTTTACACTAGGTTCTTACTGTGTCAAACTATGTGTTCCACCACCATTATAATTAACAATCATGCCATCTAAAAGTATAAGTTATCTATTAGGAAAAACATCTTTCATGATTGTCTTGGCAAGTGCTTCTTTTTCATAGGAAGAGCCTTGATCGATATAAGTAGACATTAAAACCATATTATTGGTTACTAAATAATTTAGATGGCTTGACGCAGCACCCCAACAGATTGAATCGCCAACTTTTAATTCGTCTGGATTTGGTCCCCAATGTGTTGAAACTGTTCAAACGTTAATATCTGTACTTAAATTATCGGCATACTCTATACCTTTTGCTTTTAGATAAATTGAATCTGGAAGTGGAAACTTTATGATGTTAAAGCATTTTCGATTAAGAATCAAAAACGCCAATTTATTTAGTTTGTGGTTAAAGCTTGTTATTCCAATCCTTTTTTATCAGGATTCCAAAACGGCTTAGTTTTAATGTGTTTCGTATCCCATTTTAGCTCTTTTCTTAGATAGTTATTTACAGCAATGCAAACCCTACTGTCACCAGCAATATAAGCCATTTTAACGCCTTTAAGATGAGGGATTACTTCATCTATTTTAGCTATAATTTCTTTTATATTGTTTTCTTCTATACTATAAAGGTTAAATGGTTTTTCATCATCTATATCGGCGTATAATTCTGGAATGTTCTTGTTATAAATAATACTTTCCACATGTTTATCTTTTGGTAAATATCTATTGATGATATATAAATGCGATAATGCAGATAGGTCGCCAAGCATTAAATAGCTATCTGCAGTAGTATCTACGGTAAATTTCCCTCTTTTTACTTTATAATAAACAGAGTCGCCAACCTTACAATCTTTAACCCATTGGGCGCCAATTCCATTGCTATGCGTAGCTATAGCAAGACTAAATGTGTTGTTATCTTTATCTATACTCCAAATAGAATAGCTTCTTACCATATCTTTTTTCGAGCTGGCTGCTTGACCAATACCTACGCCTAAGCGAATAAAACAGCCCGGTATAAAATCCATTGGTTTTACAGCTTCACTATGGATTTCAATTTTAAATACACTTTTAGAGAGTTGTGTTTTAGAAGTTATTACGCCACTATCCATTATTTTCTTAATAATATGTTCTATAAACGCCATAATTTTAGTTTTTCAGTTTTACTTTTAAATAAATTATTACTCGTGTTAAAACAGCAGGAATACATAAAAAGACAGTTACTTTTACTAATGGAAGAATATACATTAACCATTGTATTCCTGCCTTTTTAGGTCCTGATGCTGTTATGTTTTTAGTGCTGTTACGTGTTATAGTTTCTGCCCAGTCTGTAAACTCTATAAGCCAGATACCTAGAGAAAGTATTATACTTAGAGCGATAAGAATTAGGAATTCTGTTTTACGATTACGAAGAATATTTGAGATTTGTTTTATATTATGAAATTCGGATACAAACTTTAATTTTTGAAGTGTTTTTACAATCCAGTTCCAATGTAGTGCCAAGTGAATTCCTAAAAGTGCTATAAATAGTGTTGCCGAAGCATTATGTAACATCGTCCAAAACGGATTTATACTAAAATGGATGCCTATAGCAGGTAAAGCAGCTTCAGATATTACAATTCCTGAAACAGTTACCAATAGCATGACTATATATAAAATCCAATTGAACACGTAATCAAACTTGGTTTTGTGTAATTTTTTTTTGAATAGATTTTTGGAATGTTTTGTAATCCAGTTCCAATTAATGATTAGATGTAAGAAAAATGGGATTAAGATTATAAAACTCAACCATTCATGTATTGCTATTCCTGTACTTTGAGGTATAAGCACAAGAATCATTACTATAAAAATAACAAGTCTAGAATAACGCGTGTTTTAGATATATTACCTGAGTTCTGGTTTAACTTTTTCATATTTGTATTTTATCACACTGTTGATTAATCAACAATAATGGGAAATTTTTTAATTAATATTATTAAGTAATTTGTTAAGCAGTTTATTTAAATCTTTTGCTTCGGCCTCAGAAAAACAGCTTAATGCTTCTTTTACAGTTTCATGAGATGCTTTATTAAATACCTGTACGACATGTTTACCTTCTTGGGTTAGTGATATGGTATACGACCTAGAATCTTTTCCTGAATTTCTTGTTACTAGTTTTTTGTTTTCTAAATGATCTATTAATCGTTTAATTGCAGCCCTATTTTTATGCTGAAGTTCTGCAAGCTGACTTTGATTCATCTCCCCTTCATTAGATATAAGAACCAATAATCGCCATTGTTCGGGCGTAGTATTTAATCTAGTGTTTTTAAATCTAGCTTGTAATTTTTGCTGTAATATTCTAGATATGGTAGTGGTTAAAAAGCCAACCGAATCCGTAAATACATACTTTTCCATGGAATATATGTTGATTAGTCAACAAAAATAATAAAAATTATTAAACGGTATCAATAGAAATCAATTTGTTTGTAGAGTGAATCGTTTGACTAATTGGGAATACTAAACACAGAAGACAACATGCTGTATACTATTATACGTAACTAATAATCTATACATTAACAAACAGTCTGAATCAAGTTTATTAAATTCTGAAACATATAAAAAAAACTATTCCCAAACACAAACTAGTACAAATTCAATTTCTGACATAAGCTCAGGTAAATTATCCGTAGTATCTTTATACTTTTCTCTTGTTTAATTCGGTTTTTAATTTTTTAATTTTAGCTAACTGTATGAATAAAATCGAAATGCAGACAAGTCCAATTATACTTATTTCCAAAAATAAAGGTCTGTTTTCCATATTTAAAAGTCCATAAATAGAAAAACTATATAAAGATATTATAAGTAATATTAGAGTTAGTTTAATTTCTTTAATAGATTTTAATTCGATGTTCAGTTTTTCGGTCGATTTATTTTTCAAGTAACTTATTTCCATTTCAGTTTGTTTTTTCCACATTAAGCTCAACGGGCTTGTGTATGATTTCATTGCGTGGTTTAAGCACTTAACTTTGCAAGTACACACCGAACTGAAAATCCTCAGGATTTTCAGAAGTATACGAGAACAAGCAATTACTAATAGCCATTGTTGTACATAGTGTTTTTATTCAGCTTTAATTTCATATGGTTTTTCTGGGAATCCGAATAGAATTGCTTTTTCCTCGTCAATTTCCTTTATTCCAATTAGTGTCTTTCGTTCATCATTTTCGAAAATTGATGCGAAATAAGTTCCTTGCAAATGTTCTAATACTAATTTCCGTCCATTTCTTTTCATTCTTTTATTTATTTCTTGGATTACTGGACTATCCAAAATTTTGTTGAACGTTAATGGTATTTTCTCGTTATTCCACGCTGCTTTGAATTCGAGCGTCTCAATTTTTTTAGATTCAAGTTTCGTTTTGGTTGGTTCAATTCTCTCATAGTCAGTCGCAAACTCAGTATCCTCTATTTTCGATTCAGTTTCGCTCAACACAGTGTGAGTTTTTCCCATTCTGAATATTCTTATTCGATTGTCATTTATAAATTCATATTTTGATTCGGAAAGTTTCTCGCTCCATTCAGTTCGAACTTTTAATAATTCATTTCCGCTTTTTAATTCAAGTTCAAAATGTATAATTTGATTGTTATAGAATTCAATAAATTCTGGTCGACAATAGTCGTCTCCTGTTTTAATCTTTAACCAAGTTCCATTCAGGTTTTTCATTTATTTTCTGCGGTTTTGGGACATTATGCACAACGATTTTGTAAAAAATTAGTGTGGTTTTGTGTGCGTGGATTTTCCGAAGGAAAATCAGAAGCAAGCAAAAGCGCACGGACTCTTGATTAAGCTCTAAACTAAGCATTATTTTTATACGGCTTAAGTTAGCTTTAGTTATTTTTATATTCAAAGTCAAGTTCAAACCTTTGATTTATTGAGTCGATGTCCTTTATTAGGAATTTCAATTCTCCTTTTTCAAACGGTGTTTCTCCGACATAATCAATAGGTTGAATATAATATTTTCTGTTTTTTATATCATAAAATCTTACGAAACCGTAATGATATGCAGATTTTACATTTGTCCATTCCGTTTGAGATTGTTTTTCGAGTTTATCATATGTTAAAGAAGTATATGGTAATCCGACTGTTATGTTTCTTAATTCAAATTCTGTTGAATTATAAAGACTAAATTTTAATTCCTTTTTTGTTTCGCTTTTTTCGGCTTTAATCTCAACTTTTTCGTTCTGATTTTTTAATTCCTTTTTACAATTATAAAAAGTAAGTCCTAAAATCAATATGAAGAGTGTTTTTTTCATAATTAAAGCTAACGGTCTCGTATAAGAATAGTTGCGGGTTTGTTTACGAGGATTTTCCGAAGGAAAATCAGACGTTACAAACACGCAACTACCTTTGATTAAGCACTAAACCGCAATTGTTTTTATACGGTATTGTAAACAATGCTTTTATCAGTTCCCTTTATTAATTCAGGTTTTCAACTTCAAATTCAAGAGTTAATATGTTTCAATTCCAAATTCAGTTTAGTTATATTTTTTTAGTGAGTTAAATTCTCAACCAATATCTTTCCAAGTTTAAAACCTAGCAAACCAAAAAACACTCCAAAAAGCATCCAATATAACCTGTGTTTCTTATTATATTCAAGATTTATGGTCTCGATTAATTCTCTATTTTCAGAGAGTTGAATATTAATTCCATCTTTTGCAAATAATTTAGCTTTAGATTTTAAAATGTAATTTTTAGAGTTCAGTTCGAATTTATGTTCAATTCCAGTTATTGAAAATCTATTCGAAATTTTCTTTCCATTTATTAAAACAATCTCAAATCCAAGCACAGAATTCAGAAATTCTATTTTGTTATTGTCAATGTCAAATTCAGCATATTTCATTTGTTATGGTTTTTTTTGCATTGTTTACAACGGTTGGGCTATGGTTAGTACGGGATTAAAAATAGCATAATTTTCGGATTTGCACTTAGCCAAAGCTTTTTATTTTGTTTTTATCTTTTTTATTTTAAAGCCAAATCAAAAGATTTGGCGGACTTAGTAAATATACACAGACTTTTGTTTAAGCACCAAAACCCGTATTAATTATAGCCATTGTTGTGCTTTCGTGTTTTATTCATTAGGTTCTATATTGGAAGGATTATATTTTTCACCTTTTTCCCAAGCTTCTGCAATTTTCACATAATTAGGGAAATTTTCATCCAAGTCTGCTGTCCAATTTTCTACAAATTTAGGGTTATTACTATTGGGTCTTGGATTTGCATTATTCATTCTTGCTTGAACTGGCGTTCTAACAGCATCACCCATAACTACAACATGTTGTTGTGGTAAAATAGGTAACTGTTGGAGAATATCCTCATTAGCAGCAGAAACTAATTGTCTAACATATTTCTGGTCTTCTGGGTTTTGAAGTCTATGTATAATAAATGAATTACATTGAGATAATACAGTCTTTGATAATTCTGATGGACGTTGGCTAGAAACAAGTAAAGAAATACCATATTTACGACCTTCTCTAGCAATTCTTTCAAAAACTTTTTTAGCTATTGATTCTCTATCACCTCTATTTTTTTCGGGAATATAATTTTGAGCCTCTTCTAATGCAATTACAATTGGTAATTTACCTCTATTACTTTCAGACAAACGAGAAGTGAAATCTAATATAAGTCGTCCAATTAACCCTGTAATTGTTTCTAAAACCTCAAATGGTAATAAAGACATGTCAATAATTGTCACTTGACTAGATTTGTCTTCTTGTAATTTTTCTATTTCAGTTTTACCTAATTTAGCTTTATATGATTCGGTAAATAAGTCAGTGTCTGTTGAGTTATAAACTTTACAAAAGTCTCCTAAAATAAATGAAATGAATTTTGCTAATGCATTTGTGATTTCTCCTGTTTCATTCAATAGTAAAGGCTTCGAAATTCTTTCATCACCTAGATAGGATTGTAGTCGCAGTCTTAACGTTGATACAAATTCTCTTAATCTATTGCCTGAATTTTCTTGCTCGTTTATTGCCTCATCAAAAAACCTTGTAATTAATTCTTGAAAATTAAAACGAACAGGTAAATCTATATTTTTCTCAATTGAAATTTGTTTTTCATTTTGTTTACTAATATACTCTAGGTAGCTTTCATTTAATTCCTTCAATATTTCAGACACCCTTTTTATTGAAATTTCTTCACCAAGTTCTTGTACTAATTCTTTAATGTTTTCTATTGTTTCATTATCGTTTGTGTTTATTGCTTCAGCTAAACCTAGAATTTCATTTTCATCATTGTAGTTCCAATTTCCATAACTTTGAGTACACTTTCTTTTTTTTATATCATCAGGAGAACTTTCAATAATATTTAGAATTCCTTTTTCAACAAATTTATCAAGAATTGGTTTATCACTAATTTCAGCTTGATTTTTTGCTAGTCCAATTGCTCTTTTAAATACAGGAGCTTGTGTTCCTGAAGTTGGCTCAAATAAATAATCAAAATCAGCAAAATTCATAAACCAAAAAGGAACTTTTAGACCATCTTTATCTATGTGAAATGGGTTGACTAATTCTAAGTTTTTACATGGGGTATCTTTAGTGCCTTGAAATGCTTGTTTATATTCTCCGTTTGTATCAAATATTATAATGTGAGCATTTTTGAGCTTTTTCCCATTATAGTCAAAATCAAACATGCTTTGAATAATAGAAGCAAATGTACATGACTTACCAGAGCCTGTATTTCCCAATATTGCAGCATGTTTACCAAAAAATTTATCAGGATTTATTTTTATTTTATAATCTGAAAACGAAGGAGATGTTCCAATAGGTAGGTAGTAATCATCAACAAAGTTGATTGATGATTTTTCTTTTTGGTCAAAAATATTATCCAAATCTTGACTGGTTACATACCAAACGGGATTGTCAAGAATAGGATAATTGTAAACTCCTTGAATATATTTTCCGCTATTTTCAATTGTTCCAATCATTGTTGCTACCAAATATCTTGCGGATTTCGTCAGAAATATTGCTTCTTTATTTTTTCCAATTTCAGTTTCATCAATAGACCTTACACTTGTAACCATAGCTACAATTTTATCAGAGCCAATTGGTATAATAACATAGGAATTAATTCTAGCGACTTCAAATATATCTTCATAACCACTTTTATAAAGACTTTTTAAATCATCATCAAGTCGTATATATGCCCTAAAGCTATCAACAGAAATTACCTTTCCAATACTTCTTTCACTCATTATTCTTTGTCTTTAGTTGGTTCAGCTTTAGAAGTTTTTGTACTTAATAGTTCATTTAATGTATTTGCAACTTTTTCGTTATTATCGATATTATTGAAATTTGGCATTAGTGTATCTGAAAAAGTTAAAAAGTCACCAAAAAAAGCTCCTTCTAATATGATTATTCTCGGGTCATTAAGTTCTTTCAGGTTTTTTATGTATTCATTTTGAGTCCCTTGAAAATCAATTACAATAAGAGTGAAAGTCGGGTTTGATAAAGCCTGATAAATAATATCATTAAAATGGTCGTCACCAAATGAATAACCTACTGTTAGTAAAACTGATTGAGATTGAGTTATTGTTGATGCAAACTGTCTAAAAAGTTCTGAGTAAGGCAAGTCAAGAGTGTATGACTTCTTAACAGCAGAAGGATAAATTATTATTTCTCCTTTTTTCTTTAGAGAATCTATTAGTTCTAAAGGTTTTTCTTCAATACCATAGAGATTGTTTGCATCCCTTGATTCCGAATTTACCCAAGATAATGAACCATGTAATTTATAATACCTTACTACTTTTTCTATTCTTTGTACTTTGCCTGAAGTAGTAGAGCCTGGATAAAAAATATCATATTCAAACGTTTCAGGTTTGAAAAATCTTTTATGAAACCCTGAAAAACCATCAATATAATGAACTCCAAGCTTATCAAAAGCATATTCGAAAGCTAAATCATAGTTTGCAGTAAATATATTTGCTCGTCTTAAATTTAATGGTCTTTGAAGAAGAGCTTTTAAGAATTTTTCGTGAAAAATATATTTGCTTTTCGATTCAAGTAATTCTCCTTGGGCTTTTTCTTTGGTGAATTGACTTGCCTTTTTTCTGTCAATTATTGTTTGAGAAACAGGTCTGTTTTCTAAGTTACACACATTAAATAAGCCTTCTTTAATAGTTGTAATTAATTCAGCATATTTGTCTGTTCTTGCTTTGCTTTTGTCCTCACTAAAAACAAAATCCATTGCTATTAAATAATTTAAAACTTTTTCATATTCTATAGCGATTTCCTTTGAATCAATATCTCGTACAATGTCATCTGTAATTTCAAATTTCCATTTTCTTTCATCTTCAAAAGTTTGAGTATCTGGAATTAAATGTTCTTTACCAAATTTTAAAACGTCCCCTTGCAATTGTTTAATAACGAAAATAAAATGGTTATAAATACCATTACCTTCAGGATCTTGTTCTTTTATATAATTTTCTACTTCTAAAGGGAAATTTCGAATTGCAACTGCTCCTAAATGAATTGAAGTGCCTGAACCAAAAAGAAAACTAACATTATCTAATTCAAGATAATTCTTCAGCATTAATTTGATTTTATCAATGATTTTACCTTGGTCTAAATCTTCAGCTATCCAATCAGCTAACTTATCTGTACTTCCAAAGAGAACTTTGTTTCTTGCTGGGTCAAAATGTGTCATTCAGTTTAATTTATTTTTAGTTCAGTAGTTTTTTACATGAAGCACAACTATTATATATAGCACATATGCACTATATATCTAATATAAAACTTTATCACATATATCACTTATTTGATTCTATCAATTTCATTATAAAAATTCATGCGGTCTAATCTAGGGACGCAACAAGCCTTAATCCTGTACGGTATAAAGGGTTTCTAAGAAGCGAGGTTTAGATACTGTTTTATCTGTTTCAAGAGTTTTTAATACGCCAGCTACTATAATTTTTTTATTTGGTAGTTTTTCCGAAGTTTTAGAATGTGCAATTATAAAGGATTCAGACGTTTGTTCGTCCCTCAATTCATAAACATCATATTGGTCTATTAACGGAATTAACGAGAACGTAGTTACGCCTCCAACCATATTGGGCACCATAATAAATCCATTAAAATCTGATTTAGAATCTATGAGTTTAGGGACACCTGTCAATATTAAATTAGAAGATACTATTCCCTGCTCCTCTACCTCTGAGGGAAGCAAATGCTGGGTTTTGTATTTTAAATAATTAGCTTTTAAGTCATCATCTAATTTTGAAACCACGAGGTCCTTTTCATCTTGGTTTAATTTAGAAATCGATACTTCTAAAAACAGGATCATACGCTGTATATCACTAAAAAGTCCTCCTGTTTTACCCAATTCTGCCTGACTGATTACACCGTCTTCGGCTTGAGTAAGTAGGTTGTAAAACCGACCTCCATTGTCTAAAGATTTTAAGGCTTCATTGACTTCTGTATACGGATGAACATTTTTCATTAGGTCTTATTTTTAGTACATTACTTTAATTAGATACGGCTTAAGAAGATGGAATAACATACGACTTTAAAACCCATCTATCAAATATAAAATATATGCGGTAAATATCTTGTATATAACACCTTGGTTATCCCATTTTTTAAAAATAAAGCATAAAAAAATACTTACACATTCATACTGCTAAATGTTGAAGCATTAATATAATAGTATTTATCAGTATAACGATAAGGTTGTATTACAATAGCTTTTTTTATAAAGGGTTATGTTTTTCAATCACTAAGGTTTTGGTAATTTTATCTTTTTTGATTTAAATACGCTTCAATTTCTGTATACAAATGATGTGAATCCTTTTTATAACCTTCTACACGATTTATATAAGAATATGCATAAGTGAGCTCTTTGTTTATTAGCAAATAAAATTCGTCCCGTTGCATCATTTTCAACATCATCGGAATTTCAGAACGGTTGATAGTATTTGGAAATTTAGGATTAAACACTTTAATAGAGTTAAGATAATCAGCATATCCACTTTGTAAATTTGCTGCATATTGTACTGAAAAATCTTGACCGAGGTAATAATCACCTATATGCTTTCTAATAACTTCATCAGATATCAGGCTTATATTACCAGTACTTACTAATTCTTTAAATGTTCGGTTATTACTAATAAATCGTCCAACACCATAAATTCCACCAAAAGAGATATCGTTTAAAAATTGAAGCGTATCGTTTGGAATTACTTTAGTCTTATAATAGTCTTTAGCTTTTATTAGTGCTGCTATTTTTTTAGAACCATTTTTCAACCAAGTTCTTTCGTAAAATATTGAATCGGACTTTATATCTACTTTTAGGTTTTCTAAATAACTCATTTCTCTAATCCTATTTTTCCGGTTCTCGTTACTGTTATTTATTTGTAACGCAATTAAAATACCGATAACCACCAAAACGATTTCACCAATGGCATAAAGTAAATACTTACTGAATTTGTTTTCGGTAACAAGCTGTTGTCTAATTTGTCTAAAGAACTTAATCATGGATAGCAGTTGGTTTTAGCGAGACCTCCTGGTCTTGTGTATGAAACGTAGCGTGTAAAAAGACACTGAATTTTAAGATTACATCCAAACCCTTGTGTTAACAAAGACTTGTGTTGTTTTTAAAATACAATGCCGACAGTAGTAACTGTTTTATTATTTCATTGTCAGGGTAATTTATTTTTATTTCGATAAAAATGGCCTTCTTTTTTTAACAATAAGTAGGTCCAAGTCCCTCCTAAAAAGTCTATTACTGCAATTATTATTATTCTAGGAGATACTAAATCTAGCAACACAAATGCACTGAAGAAAACAATTACTGTAAACCGAATAAAAGCAGTTGTCTTCAAAATTAAAATAAGCTCATATTTAGCAGCGATGAAATAGTAAACAGCAGTAGCCATTAATAAAATGCCCTCAAATCTAATCCAAACTTCATGAGTGGGTTCAATTCCAAATAAGCTAAGCAATACATTAGGCACTAACAATAGCATTAATCCGATAAGTGCCAAATAGATACCATAAATAAAAACACTTTTTGCTGATGGACTCATTATCTTATCCGATTAAATAATATATTAATGCCAACAATCACGACCATGTTGAGTGAACCGGTTGCATTATAGGATTTCCCGAAGGAAAACCAGATGTAAGTAAACACAATAGCTTACACGATGAAGCTAAAAATAGCAAATTTTTATATACGTCTTAAGTTAGTGGTTCGTTATTTGTATTCAAATTATTAATAGTTGTTTTTGTTGTAGTCTCTAATTCTCTACATCATTGATATTATAATTAAAACACTCGATAAAATAAACACTAAAATATGCTGTCAATTTTTTCGGATGTTATAAAATTCCCAATCATTAAAATTGCACTTGCAATAATTATTATTAAATATAAATTCTCTTCATTAATTCAGAGTTTCAACTAATAAATTCAATAATTTATAAGCTCCAATTCCTAGTCCAGTACCAATCAGCATCCAATAAATTATTTGTTTTTTGTCGGCTCTAACAATTTGCTTTTCAATTGTTTCTCCGTTTTTTAATAATTCCAACTGAATTTCTCTTTTATCGAATTGTTTGTATTTAGATTTCAAAATAAAATTTTCGGAATTCAGATTCAGGTTGTGTTTGAAACCTGAGAAAGAGAATTTTTTTGAAACCGTTTTTCCGTTTAGCAAAACACTTTCAATTCCGAATACAGAATTTATAAATTCTATTTTATTATTTTCAACATTAAATTCGACGTATTTCATTTTCGTTCAGCTTTTCGGTATTGTTTACAGCTATTACATATAACACAAATGCACTATATGTATTAAATATAACACATCTCTACAAATCCACATCTATAATTTATTCATTTTTAGAAGTTTTATTAGTTTACCGCTCCCCCACACCATTCCAATTTAAGGTTCTAAAACTGTTTTTTTAAATGTATTGAGATAAAAAAACACAAATCCTACACCAAAAACACACCGTTATCGGATAGCTTTAAAGTTGCATTCGGAATCACTAGTAAACACTAGAGTTAGCAGTGCATACATATAGAACTACTTACATTAAAAACTTATGCGTTTTTACTTATCCTGAACTACCGAAGGTTATTGTACTACATTTATTTCATTTTTGATTTAAATATAGTCTTAATGGTTTCTAATTCTTTTTTGTATTTCAAATCTGTTCTTGATGCAAAATACAAGGTGTTTTCTGTTTTAACTTTTCCTTCCCAAACTAAAAGTATTTCGTTTTTTAAAATTTGTTCTCGACATAAAAAATCGGGAACTAATGCAAGTCCGTTACCATGGTTTAAACATCTAATTATAGAAGTAATATTTGGTAAAATGTAATTGGGTTTAAAAGCAGGTTTCTTATTAAAATTTTCAAACCAAAAACGTCTAAAATGTTCCATTTCGTTAGATGAACTATACCAAATGTTTTTAAGAAGTTCGTCTTCTAACTTGTTTAAATCATTAGATTTTAGGTGTTCCTGTAATTGGGTTGTATCGGTTTTATTGCCAGCTACTAAAACGATTCTTTCTTTTGAAAACGGAATATACTCCACTAACGATTTTTTTTCATTCTGTTTTTTAGGTGTGATTACTAAATCTAAAATGCCATTGTTTAGGTCTTTTATTAAGTCTATATGTGATCCAAATCTAGCCACTAAGTCAAAGTCTAGTTTAGGGATTTCAGGTTCAATAATGAGTTGAAACATTTCTGAACACATTCCTATATTTAAAGATGGATTTTTTTCTTGTGTTGTTTTCTTAAAATGCTGTTCTGCTATTTCAAGTTTAGTTAAAGATTCAATAATATATTCATATAGGAATTTCCCATCCTCTGTTGGAATCATTTTTCTTGAAGTGCGTTCAAATAGTTTTTTGCCAACATACGCTTCTAAAGCATTTAAGTGTACACTAACTCCAGGTTGGGACGCATATAAAGCAATAGAAGCTTTGGTTAACGTTCCATTCTCATATATTTCTTTAAATGTTCTGTACCATTCTAAATTCACCATAACTATCAAAATTTTGATACAAAGGTATGATTTGTATTATTTTTACAATAATAAGTATTGCTTTAATTTTGCTTCAAATAAAATAAGAGACAAATGAAAAATATATTTATAATTAACGGCAGTCATCCATTTGCGCATTCTGGTGGAAGATTTAACGACACACTTTTCAACAATACGATTTCATTTTTTGAGACGCGTGAAGAATTTGAAGTGAAATATACTCAAGTAGGTGAAAATTATAACGTAAAAGAAGAGGTTGAAAAATTTAAGTGGGCAGATGTAGTGATTTATCATACGCCAATTTGGTGGTTTCAAATACCATTTGGATTTAAAAAATATATAGATGAAGTTTTTACGGAAGGCCATCAAAATGGAATTTATGCCAATGATGGTAGAAGTAGAACAAATCCAAAAATCAATTACGGGACGGGTGGTTTAATGCACGGAAAAAAATATATACTAACTACAAGTTGGAATGCACCTAAAACCTCATTTACTTTAGAAAATGAATTTTTTAATCAGAAAAGTGTCGATGAAGGTGCTATGTTTGGATTTCACAGAATGAATGCTTTTACAGGAATGGAATTATTAGCCACACATCATTTTCACGATATGGAAAAAAATGCAGATGTGCCTACGGAGTTGAATAATTACAATACTTTTTTAAATGATTTAGTGATTAATTTGTAATGATTTAGATTCGAAAATGCAGTACTGCGGTCTTGTGTAACTTTAAGTTGGCAGTTAATATACACTAAATTACAGTTTAGCATTTGCTTTAGTCATTCGGAGTGGGTTCGGACGTCGCCGAATCCACCAACTAGAGCATGGCGACAGGTGAACGCCTTTAAACTATATAATACTGAATAATTAGCGGTTATATATAGTTAGCTGTTGGATTTCTTATTCTCGTATTTTTTTTAAAGTGTTTAGCGCAGAAAGTATTGCTCCTTCCATATAGCCAGAGAATTCATCGGTGGATTCTGTCCCAGAAAAATATAATTTATCACCCATATAGGTTTCCTTAAATACCGGATGTCCGTTATTTTGATGTGGTATATTAATTAATCGATTACCATTTAGAATAAAGTCGTCTGTCCATATTTTTTCAGAGTAAGTTAAGGGAGTCGAGGCATCTTCTCCTAAAAGCTCCTCTAATTGCTTTAATACAAGTGCCTTTCTGAGTGCTTTAGTATAGGTTGATGAACTACCATTTAAGAAACCTGTAAAACCAAATTTATCTTCTTCAAAATTAGTATGGTCGTACATTTCAGAAACAATTCCTACATGACTGTACAACATTCCGGAGTATCCGTTTCTTCTCCAAAATGGTTCCGAATATTCTAAAACAAATTTAATGGATCCCGCCATCCAAGTTTGAACCGTTGGAAGTACAGCTGAAATATTGTTAGGCAGTTCAGGGATAAATTTAATTTGCGACCCCACCAACTGAACAGGTAAGCATAAGATAACTTTATCAGCTATAAATTTTTCTCCTTTATTGGAATGCACTATTAATTCATTTTCAATGTCTTCAATGCAAACAACTTTAGTTTTTAATTTAATGTGTTCAGCATCTATTTTTTCATATAGAGTGCTTATTAAATGCTCCGTTCCGCCTGCAATTCTATAAGATGGCGTTTCGGCTTCAGGTATATAAAATTCCTGAGCGGGTTCAAATGATTTGGTTTGAAATAAAGATTTTCCTTTAGAGTATTGGGGGAATTTTTTTAATTCTAATTCATCCAATAAGGAAATTAAGTTGGGATGTATATCAGAGAACCAAGTTGCCCCTAATTCCATCGGTGTTTCATTTTCTCCTTTTATGGTTTGTATTCTCCCACCACATCTATTCGAAGCTTCTAAGACTGTTGCATACACATTCTTTTTTGATAATAAATATGCCAAGGTAAGACCGCTAAGTCCAGCACCAATGATGATGATTCTTTCGTTTTGTTTCATTAATTGATATTTTCTGAATTCAGCTGTTTGGTAACGGTTTCGGTTATGAGTAGTTATCTGTTTTGATTAAGCACTAAATAACACTAAGTTTTAAATAGTGTTAGCAATAGTCTTTTTTACTATTATTTCATTCAGTTTCTGAGTATCTGGTTCCGCTATTTCATTCAAATCTAACGTAACTTTAGTTCCGTTAGTTTTTGTTATTATTAAGTTCTTATCGTTGAGTTCCGTCTTTATAATTTGGTTAAAAGTTAATGATTTTCCAAAAAAAGAATTGCCTTTAATGTTAACACCTTTTTTATTCCATTGTACATAGTTTTTATACCAAAACATTTTACTGTAATAAAGAACTTGTAATAAAAAACCACTTTTTAAAAAGTATGTATTTAAGTCTTTATTTGAATATGCTATAGGTTCAAAAATTCCAATCATAAAACAAATAATAGATAATATTAAGATTGCAATCCAAAACTTATTTCTCATATTATCAAAATGTATGTTTTTCATTTGCTTATTATTGATTTAATTAACTTATATGCACATAGAATTCCGATTGACGACATTACTCCACAAATTAAATATTCCTCCTTTGAATAATAATCTAACCCAGTTATAACTCCAAATATAGTCCACATAAGATTGGTTATAATTTCAAACTTATGCTTTGATTTGTTTTCAGCAGCGTTGTGTTTTGTCATAATATTGCCAACAGTTATAGTGTAAGTAGCCTTATGGTTTTGTGTACAGAATCTTGATAAAGCACTAATTTAGCAATTATTTTAAACAATTTTGTTAAGCGTTTTATCTTTTCTTTTATCGCTTTTCTAAAACATATTATTTTCTTATAATCCTTTGGAGAATAACCAATATACTTATGAAATAATCGGTTTATATTTCTTTCAGACACATTAAGTTCTTTACAAATGTTCTTAAATTTTAATGCTTTATCACATTCAATTATTGGTATAACTTGCTCAACTAATTGAATGTTCTTTTTTCTAAATCTCTGTTCTAAAAAAGATTCTAAGCTTTCAATCCTATTTTCTTTATGTGTATTGAACAAAACTTTTGAAAATTCAGTAATCTCAGAATCTCCAATTTCTTGAATTGGACATTTTGCAATGTCTGAGAAATTTTCATCAAAGAAATAGTTGATTCCTGTTGGCGTGAAATTAATTGCAATTTCATTTACATAATGTTTGTAACTAACAAATAAAGGCGCAACGTATTTCCCTATTGACAAAACCACTGCCCTCTTCGTTTGTACACTATCAATTTCAAGAATACCTGATTTATAATTTAAGTTAGCGTTTTAAAAAAAAATAATTGAACTAATGTTATGAGGAAAAGCAAAGTATGCTTTAGGAAATACATCTTTTTTGTCAAGAATAGTAAATTCTTGAGCTAGCAGAAAAGATATATAGAGGTACTTTTAGTGAAAAGTTAATGCATCTTCCTTACTTTTTACCACAGTATGTTATTCTAATATGTTTTTAGTACCACTTCGAACAAAAATTAGACTAAAACCAATTAGAGTTAGCGCATATCCTAAAACGAGCCGAAAAGGCAATGGGATGATATGCCACAAAATTAGATTTGCTATTAAAATAATGCCTATGCCTATCTTATGATTTTGATAGTAATTCAAACTTAAAATCAATAAACCAAGATTGAAAATTTTAGAGCTTGGACCTATACTCATAAAAGGGTTCCAGATAGAAGGAACTTTAGAAATATGATTAGTGAATTCATGTCGCAGTTCTTCGTTTGGAAAGCTCCACCAAATGAAGTCCAAGACACACATTCCAATAGTACAAGTAATCCCGATTAAAGTTAAAGGAATTCCTATTAGGCTAAATATTTTTTTAGGAAAAGAAACAACTTGAGGAATTAGTAAAACGACTCCAACTAACAAAAACCAATGTGCAAAATCTATAGGCTCTTGGGCATACACAAAATCATTTCCTTTAGATAATATAATCTGACCAATTAGTAAGAAGATTAATCCAATTATAAAGAATATTTTATATGTCATTTCGTTATGTTCATTGGTTCTTCAACATCTTGGCTATGAGGCGTATCCTGCAGGGTATGTATTATAGGTTTTGTAATAGCCTGTTTTAATTCCACATTCCATTTGATGCTGTTAAAATGATAGGATTCTTGTCTGTAATCAATATCGTCTGTTCGTGTTGAGTAACATATCCTCCTTTATTCCCAACTAAAGTCCAGCCATCATTTAATTCTACCGCAACTGTCGATTTTGTAGAGATAAATGTTTCAATAGCTACTGTTGTATTTTTTTTAAATCTTTCTCGATTTGTTTTAACTCGGTAGTTTAAAATGTTTTCTGGTTCTTCATGCAAACTTCTTCCAACGCCATGTCCAGCTAAGTTTTTAATAACTTTAAATCCAGATTTTTTTGCTTCCGTTTCTATTAAATGTCCAATGTCGGCTATTTTTACACCACCTTTTATATTGCTAATAGCTTTTTGTAAAATATTTTTAGACGCATCTACAAGAGGTTGATGATTATGAATATCCTTACCAAGTACAAAAGAACCTCCATTATCAGACCAAAATCCATTTAATTCGGCTGAAACATCAATGTTTATCAAGTCACCTTCTTTCAATATTTTTTTGTCAGATGGAATCCCATGAGCAGCTTCTTCATTTACACTTATACAAGCATATCCAGGAAATTCATACGTTTCATAAGGTGCTGATTTGGCCCCATAACTTTTTAAAATTTCAGCACCATATTCATCTAATTCTTTAGTTGACATACCAACTTTAGCGTATTCTTTCATGAGTTTTAGTGTAGTTCCAACAACTTCACTAACTTTTTTCATTCCGATTAATTCTGATTCTTTTGTTATTGACATTTCTTTATATGCATTGGTTTTTCAAAGGTTTTATATAAGATTAGTTGCGTTGTTTAAGCACTAAAGTTAGCAAATAAATCACAGATAGAAAGTCCGCAAGGATTATAGTAAGTAAGCACTAACTACCAATTAATTCTGTACGATGTTAGCACTAGTATTTTATTCAAATTCTAATTGTTTCATTACATTTTCAAGTCGAAACATTTTCCCTTTTAAGGTTCTTATTTTTGTTCCATCATTTTCAGTCAGAATTAGAGAAGGTAATGCGATCGATTCGTATTTGTTTTTAAATTTCTCATAATCCTGATATACTTTACTATTAATAACAAGTCCGCCACCCGGAAGGTCTATAAGGAATACAATGAGATTTTCTTCGGCATACTTTTTAAATTCAGGATTTTCAATTACTTTTTTATCCATTTTTTTACAAGGTGCGCACCATTCACTTCCAGTAAGAATTATTAGAATTTGTTTATTTTCTTTTTCTGCCAATTCTTTTGCTTCTTTCCATTCAGTAATCATTTCAACTTCTTGAGCGTTTCCAATTTGAATAAGAAATAGCAATACAATTATATTTATTAATGTTTTCAGTTTCATATTTGTACTAATGGTTTTACGTATTTATTTTCATTTCAGCTTGTCATTAATTCCTCTTTTATAAATTTTATAGCTTCTGCATAATAATTATTTCCATCCCAATCTCCGATTTCTATTTGAGTTCGCTCATTATGTAAACAAATAACGGGTGTTATTGGTTCTAATTGAATTCCGAAAGATTGTATTCCGTCATCATATATTGCGTAACTATTTTCAATTTCAGCTGTTCCCCAACTGGTTTTTTCTGTCAGTTTAGTTGCTCTATAAAACTTTAGAGTATTAAAAATTTCTGCTTCTTTGTCTTTTAATAGTTTATAAATATCTTTTCCAAACGAGACATATCTTGTTTTAACGTCGTTAAAAGTTTCCTCTATGTATTCTTGAGAATCATCTAACAAAAAGTGAATCATTATTAATTAGTTAGTTTGGTATTTAGCTTACATACAACTTTATATATAAGAATAGAGCGGTTTAAGAAGTGAGTATTTTCCGTAGAAAAACCAGAAACTAGCAAACAAAGTAATCAAAATTAGTTAAGCTAAAAATAGCATTTTTTTATATACTGTGGTAGCAAATGTATTTCAATTAGTTTTCTCTGTATTAAATATTTTATCCCAAATAAAGGTGTAAAACCCATAATTTTTGTGAAATAATTTATGATGATTTTGATGAAAAAAATTAGTTGTGAAAATTAAAAAATGAGGGTTTTTATTACTAATGTTTAAATGCGTAATAACGCCATAAAACCAATTAAAACCGAGAAACATTATAAACCCATACATATTAAGAGGAACTAGTAATGTTACTATAGTTACTAATAATCCAAATAGTACCGATTCCCAAGGGGACATATAATATAAACTAACACAATTAAAGCTTTCTGAATGTTCATGATGTTTTAAGTGAATGTTCTTTAAATAATATATATTATGAGAAGCCCAATGTAGAACATACATTAAAAAATCCATTAACAAGAAAAGAAATATAAAAGTTAACCATAAATTCAAGTTAGAAAATACAATATTTCCATTGATCCATAATATAAACCCAGGAATAGCAATTACTATATTTATAAATAATGTAAGTAATGAAGACAGTATTTCCTTTTTTGTAGTACTCGTTTTGTTTTTTTGAATTTTATCCCAAAAAATACTAACTCCTAAATTTAATAAATAAGCAACTATATTTAAAGCTATTAGTAATGAAAAAAATATGTAAGGGTTCTTTAAGTCCATTAATGTTCTTGGATCGAGGTGTATGTTTTCTAACGGTTTTGTATAAAATTATTGGCGTGGTTTAAGCCTTAAAGTTAGCAAGTATCATGTCTAGGTTTACTATTATTAACATAATTAGTATGGCTCTGAGACACTATCCTAAAAAGTGTGTAAGTTCAAAATTTCAGGGTTAGGTTATTTATAACTTAATCCTGTTTTCAAATATAGCTAAAAATTGATTTAGTATCACTCCCCAATTTCTGATTGGCATGGTCCATTTTTTAGTGCTTTCTCTCAAAGCTAAAAACACGGATTTCATAACTGCTTCATCGGTTGGAAACGAGAGTTTGTTTTTTGTGTATTTCCGTATCTTTCCATTTAGGTTTTCTATAAGATTTGTGGTGTAGATTATGGTTCTTATTTCAATAGGAAAATCAAAGAATACTGTAAGCTCATCCCAATTATTTTCCCAACTTTTAATGGCGTAAGAATATTTAGAATCCCATTTAGTTTTGAAGTCATTTAAAGCAGCTTTGGCAGCTTCTTTTGTAGGAGCAGTATAGATTTGCTTCATGTCACGAGTAAATTCCTTTTTGTCCTTCCAGACCACGTAACGACACGAATTTCTTATTTGATGCACAACACAAATTTGAGTCGTTGATTTCGGAAAAATAGTTTTAATAGTATCCGTAAATCCATTTAAATTATCGGTAGCTGTGATAAGTATATCTTGAGTTCCTCGAGCTTTAATATCGGTTAAAACACTCATCCAAAAGGCTGAAGATTCATTTTTACCTAACCATAATCCTAGGACTTCCTTTTTGCCATCTGTTCTCAGGCCTACTGCAATATAAATAGTCTTGTTTATGACTTTAGAGTTTTCCCTAACTTTAAATACGATGCCATCCATCCAAACAATTAGGTAAGTGGCCTCCAAAGGCCTGTTCCGCCAAGCAATAACATCTTCTGTAATCTTATCTGTAATCCTTGAAATAGTGGATGTAGAAATATTAAAATCGTACAGCTCACGTATTTGTTCTTCAATATCACTGTTACTCATGCCTTTGGCATAAAGCGATATAATAATATTTTCGATGCCTTCTGTTGTACTTTCTCTTTTCTTTACAATTAAAGGATTAAAAGAACTATCACGGTCTCGAGGAACTTGAATCTCTGTTTCTCCTAAAACGGATTTTAATTTCTTTTTAGTGTAACCATTTCGAAGGTTGGCTGCTTTACTTTTTTTGTGCTTATCGTAGTCTAAATGGGCATCTAGTTCCCCTTCTAGTAACTTCTCAATACCACGTTTGTGCAACTGTTCTAAAAAGGATGTTAGCTCTGGTGCATTCTTGAATTGTTTTAAAAAGTCTTCGTTTAATAAATCTTCTGGTTTCATAAGTGTGTAAAAGTTAAAATTAATGAATAAAAAAATCTCAGATTAATATTTAACCTGAGATTTTAAAACTTACACAGTTTATGAGATACTGCCTGTAAGTCCACCTTTTTTGCTAGATTACATTAATAATACGCAAACTTCAATTTAGTGAACCGACGTAAATGTTAGTGAGAAGGAAAGTTCGAAAATACTGAGCGAAGCTCTTGTACGTACGGTGATGTGAAAGGCGCGGCGACGATGTTTAAGTCGTCACCCGTCTATTATTTAAATCGTTCTTTTCATTTTGTTTTTTCTTCATATTCAAGTATATCTGATGGTTGGCATTCCAATGCTTCGCAAATGGCTTCCAAAGTAGAAAATCGAATTGCTTTAGCTTTTCCTGATTTTAAGATAGAAAGATTAGCAGTAGTAATACCAATAATTTCTGCCAAGTCTTTGCTTTTCATTTTGCGTTTAGCAAGTATAATGTCTAGGTTTACTATTATTGGCATAATTATATGGTTAGCTCGTTCTCTTCTTGTAAAATATTTCCTTTCTTTATTATAGAAGCTATAAGCAAAATAAAAGAAGAACATATAAATATAGGAACTGTTTTATGTACAGATTGCCCAAAAGCATATCCTAAATTGTATGACGTTAATTCATTTAAATAAAGGTTTTTAGTATTGCTTAGTAAAAAGAGTCCAATTCCATAAAAAATTAATCCTTTACCTACTTTAGTTAATTGTTTTACATTTTCGCTTGAAAAATAATTGTTCCTTGAAAATGATGTAATAACTTTTCTAAAGATAAAAGCAAGATAAACTAAAAATATAGTCAAAATACTCCCTGAAATTATGAATATAGTTCTATTTAGATTACTCCATTCAGTAGGAAAGTCAATCCCATGAACTTCGAAAGTTGTAGGCTTATCCACTAAAAAGAGAATTATCGAATACATCTTTCCAAAAACTTCTACAATTAAAATAATAATGAGTGTTTTAATAAATGCATTTAAAAATTTTAATATTGTTTTCATATTTTAGTATTATTGTTTAATGACGTAAACATATTAATAAATTATCGAAAAACAATAATAAATTATTTGTAAAAGATAATTTTTATTATTTAATAAATTTAATTACCTGATAATTAACACATTGCAAATGCTTGTTTTAGAATCTTTTTCCAATAGAATTATATAAAAATCTAACTTGAAAGAGAAATTTTAAAAAGATTGATTAGTTTTTTGAAGTCAAAAAATATTTTTTTTAGATGCTAGTCTTTATCGTTGCTAACGGGTTTGTGTGTAATTTGTGACGTAATTAAGCAAGCTCAAACTAGCCATTAATTATACATCTTCTTAGCAATTGTTTTTTCTGTATTTATGTCCCTATTTTAAATTTTCAATATTAACATAATTAGTATTTCTCTGATTTAGAATTACCATCATTAATTGGGTCGGGAACAAGTTTATTTATACTAAACCCACTTATTATTGCTCCAAAAAATGTAAATAATATATCAAAACCATCAAAATTTCTTCCATCTAACCATAAAATGTATTCATAAATAGTTAAAACTATAAATGTTAATACTGTCCATGAAAGAAATTTATTTATAAAAAAGGTTTTAATATCTTTCTGAAATAAGATTAATATAAATGGAAAACCTATTGCTGCTAAAAAGCTAGGTAAAACACCAAGCCAAAAATTATAATGTTCTTTACGATATTCTTGTATTACAAAAATAAAAACTAGTATAAGTGCACATAAAATTCCGGATATTATTCTTAATCTTTTTGAATAATTGATTTTTTCCTTTTTTGTAATTTTTTTATCAATTAGATACAGTATTAGCAGACCTAAAGGAAGAGCGATAAAATTCATTTATTTTAGGGTTTAATTTATCTAAATTATATAAATTCAGATTATGGTTTACGTATTTGCTCTTTAATTCTAAAAACTTGCTAAAATTCATAACGTACTATCCGAGGGAAAATTCATTACTATTTTAAAGGACTTTTTACGGGTTGAATTTTACGCACAATATTTGCTAACGGTTAAGTGCAAGGGTTTTCGTAAACAAGCTGGAACTAGCCATTAATTATAAACGTGGTTGTAAAACGTTTTTTCATTCAGTTCCAAGTCCTTCAACTGCCATAGATTCAGCCAGTAGTTTTACATATTCAGAATCCATTCCATTTGGTTTTTGGTTTATTTGTTCAATAAGTTTTCCGTTTTTATAGTACAGTTCGCTATTCACAATCGTGTCAAATTTCGATAAATTGTTTGAAAACTTGATGACTTTAGCAAAAATCAACTTTTTGTTTTTGTAATAGAACTCATAATTCAATATTGTGTCATTCAGATTAGAACTTTCTTTAGTTATTCGGTATAAATTGTTGTCTTTATCTGTCAATTCATATATTAATGTTCCACCAGCGATTTCTCCGTTATGGTTCTCCGTATTAAATTCCGTAACGGATTCATTTAGGTCTGTCCGACTTTCAATTCCGTTAACATATTTTTGGATTTCAGATATTGTTTTATCTCCCGAACAACTAATCAGTATTCCAAATATTAATGTTATGTAGATTGCTTTTTTCAAATGTTTTATCTGGCAGTTTTTGTGATATGGTTAGTACAGGAGAAAATACACGATTACTTTCCGTTTGGCACTAAGCAAAAACTGTTTGTTTTGTTTTTTTTCTAAATAATGCAAAATCCAACATATTTTGCGACTATATAAATATATTTAAACCTTAGCTCAAAACCCAAAGCCCGCATTAATTATAGGTGTTGTTAGCATTTGTTTTTTCCGCCCGAGTATGCATTATTCATTGCGTTTCCTAATGTATAGAATTCCGATTGAGTAAGAAATTCAACCGATTTCCTTTATAAATTCGCTAAGATTGGGAACCCCGACCGAGTGAAGTCCATCTACACAAACTTACTCAAAAATCCGTTCTGTTCTGCTCCGAGCGTATTGGAAATCCTACATCTCTTTATTATTTCTTTCAAAAACGAATCAGTTCTGACTTCAATTCGGAGTAAATGGAGAAAAGGATCCTTTTAGGAAATAATAACCGATAGCAATAATAAAAACAATTGCTACAACTGATATCACTTGTTTAAGTTTTTTATTCATAATCTATATTTTTATTTTATCCCACAAGAGTAAAATTCTGGTCAATTATTTGTGAATGCAAAATTATTTTTCACAATGTCTTGTCCTGAAATATGGCTACAGGTTAAAATTGTTTTTAAGCTGATAATTTATATACCATATTAGGTGTTTTATAATCTAAAGATAAATGTAATCTTATTTCGTTGTATAGATTAATTGCATTTTTTGTAGCTCTCTTGGCGTGCGCCACGTTATCAAAGGTTTGGTCAAGATAGAATTCATCTTTTAGTATGCCATTTACCCGCTCTGCCATAGCATTTTCGTAACAATGATTTTCTTCAGTCATACTAATATCTATCTTTTTTCTTTTTAATATTTGCGTGTATACATTGCTACAATACTGTATGCCTCTATCGGAGTGATGTACAAGTTTCTTTGTGTTTTTAGCTTGATATATAGCTTTGTTTAAAGCTCTGACACATCCTTTTAATTCTAGGCTATCACTTAGGTCATATCCTACGATTTTCCTAGAATACATATCTGTTATTAGTGCTAAGTAACAAAATCCTTTAATGGTTCTTATGTAGGTAATATCGCTTACCCACACCTGATTTGGCCTTGTAATTTCCATATCTTTTATCAGGTTATTGTATTTATAAAAACGATGATAAGAGTTTGTAGTTCTGGCACTGGTTTTCTTTCTTAGTGTAAGCATATTATACTTTCTAAGTACGCTAAATAAAGAGTCTCTGCCGACTTTAAGATTGGCTTTGTAAAACTCATTGTCTAACGATCTAATGAGTTTACGCACACCTTCTCTAGGAAGGGATTTACGTTTTCTACTGACTATTTTTATAATTTGTTGTTCCTGTATTAACCGCTTATCAGCTCTAGATTTGTATTTATAATACGCATCACGTTTAAGTCCAAAACAACGTGTTATAGTTGTTAAAGATGTAAATCCCTTGGATTTCTCTTTGGCTTTAATTAAGGCTTTATACTTAGCTTTTTTTTTAGTTCAGCAACCGATTTATAGCCTAAGTCTTCGGCTGCTACCTCAAGGTATGAATCTAATACCAAAGTATCTAAATCCTTTTTAATCAGTAGTTTTTTAAGCTGTTCAATCTCTTTTTGAAGTGCTTTAATTCTAGATATTTCGTCTTTTGTTTCCACTTTTACTCTGGTGTTCATTAGATCTTTACGATTGTACTTTTTAATCCACTCGTTGACCGTTGTAGGAGCAATGGAGTAGAGTTTACAAAGTTCGCTCTTTGTGTGTTTACCGGTTGTAAGTTCGGCTAAAATTTTCAGTTTGAAAGGTTCTGAATACCGTCTGATTACTTTGTCATTTTTGTACATAATGTTTAAAATTATGTAGCCTTTATTCAGGACGGGTCACAATAAATGCTAACGGTTTTGTATATGAGTAGTTGCGTAGTTTGGTACTTAACTTTGCAAGTATACACCAAACTGAAAATCCGCGAGGATTTTCAGAAGTATGCGAGAACAAGCAATTACTTATAGCCATTGTTGTGCCTAGTTATTTTTTTCTGATGACAACTCGTTCAATTCCTTTAAAAGAATATCAAAAGCTGAATCTTCATTTATATTTAATTTAAAAACTCTATCAAACTCTCTCATCGATTTGTCCAAATATTTACCCGCCAAATTTAAATAGTTAATATGTGGTTCGAAATCGATGATTATAGGATGTCTAAAAAACTTATGTAAAGGGTTTTTGCTTAAATCCGTATTATATTTTGAAATATGAGCCCAAGTACTGTGAGTGCAATTACTAAATGGTTGATAAACGTAATTATAAAAATCAATTATTCCAGCTTCTTCAGCCATTTTGCGTGTATTTAACCCAGACCAACTTCCAAGATTTACTTCTGTTAGGAAAGTATATTTTTGAGAATTAATGAACTGTTCTTCACGCTCTATATATTCTTCTATTTCTCCTTTCATAGTTTCGTCCAAATTATTTTTTCTATGTTCAAGGTCAAGTTTTAGTTGACCAAGACCGTGAATAATAAATTTTTCAGAATGCTCTTTAGGATTTACTAATATCCAAGCAAGATTGATATGGTTATCAGCCATTGTTCTCAATATAATGGGTGCAATTTCTTCGTTCCACATTTGTAAATTAGTTGATAACTGAATAGCCAGAGAACATTGTCTAGCCAAAATTCCACCAATTACTTCATAAGTGCTATGTTCTATTAAGTTTTTGTCCCATTTATTCCACCTTATTTTTAGGGAACTCCTTACGTTTTCGACGTAATTATTTATGCAACTAGTAATATTTAAACCTTTTTCTTCCATAATCAAATTGCACAAGGCTCAAGTTCTAATCCTCTATTCCAAAAATAATGTACCCAATCTTTACTATTTTTAATAGTATTATCACTTAAAAGCATATTAGTAGTTGCTCTTATCATACTTGCTATTATTTTAGATTCTTCTGTTTTTGGATAATGAATCAAGTTTTCCAGATTGTCTAAATGTGAATTTTTTACAATATGTAATTTTTTGCACATTCCCATATAATAAACAGTATTTGCTAAAGCGAAAGTTGATTCTCTACTATGCTTATCATAAAGCTCTAATAAAGTTTCTTTGATTGTTGAAATGTCATTTTCAGAATGATTATCAGAACCAAAAATCTTACATAATGGACATTTTGAGTAGACATTTAAGAGAGGACTCAGACCATCTCTAATTTTATCAAAAACTTTAGCCAATGTTAAATTGTCTTTGATTTTAGATATATCTTCTGTTTTTATGTCCGAAAACCAACTTATATTATACGGAACATCTTTCTTTATTTCTAAGCAATCAATAATTTGAACAAATTCCAATGAGATAGATATTCCAGTTTTTAACCCAAACTTTTTATTTAAAAGAGCAATCCATATAATTTGCGGGATTCCTTTTTCGACATAAGAATAGTCGCTTTCTCCCATTACAGACAATAAAGGTGGAACTAATTTAGCTCCCACTTTTTTATGGTCTGTCAGTATTTTTTTTCTTTGTTTATTGCTCATTTCGTAATTAGGCACAACTATTATATATAGCACATATGCACTATATATCTCAAATATAACAAATCTCTACAAAAACCCCATCTATAATTTATTGACACTTAAAAGTTCACCGCTCCCCTACACCATTTTAATCTCATGTTCTAGAATTGCTCATAAATGCATCAGGTTAAAAGCACACCAAGATTCAGGTCGTGTTTAAGTCACGTTTGTAATACTAGTTAATATTAGAGCTTGCAAGAGCCGTCTTTAATTAATTTTTATCACAATACCTTATTGGTAACTAAGCTTTATGAGTTTTGTAGTTCAAAATACGTGTTCTCAAAATTTCCATTTGCTAAATCATTTTCTGTTATACCGAAATATATGCCTCCACTAGCTCCAAATTTTGATAAATTAGGTATGTTATCTAACATATCGATTTGCAATAAAAGTCTTATGTTTTTTTGATTTTCTAAAACTCTATTTTGGTCTGATATATTTAATTCTGATAAAGTTTTTAGTTTATGTCCTATAGATTGTAAAGCCCAAGAATAGCATGCATCGCCTTGAACAGCTTGTGCATTTCCCAATATCTGATGTCCAATATCTTCCCCTGCTAATGTTATTTCATTTATAATTTCTGATGCTTCAAATAGGAGATTGTCATCTTCATCCGTAAAATTTAAATCTAGGATTTTATAATTTTGATAAGATGGCAAACTGAATTGCTCGAAATAGTCAATCTCGCATTCATTAAATTTTGCCAAATCGCTATATTGTTCAGGATAGTTTCTTTGTTCTAAATTCGATAATTTTTCAATAAAGATTACTCGATGCAAATCTTTGAGGTTTTCATATCAATAATCATCTTGGTTGATCGAAAAGAAAAATAATAACAAACCATTCTCTGGCAGAGAATTAAACTTATCAAACTAAATTTCAGATAGATTTATTTGTCCTAAAAAGGCAAACCGGAAAACCATTTAGATTTGGCCATTCCATTTCTTTTAATAAATCTGGTAAACCTCCAAATTTAGATTTACCAATTCCGATTTTTGAATTTATCTTTTTAGCTTTAATTCCAATTGTCGGCTCTAGTAATTGAATGATTTTTTCAGAATCTACGTCCCAAGGCAGTTTCCTTAATTCTCACTCTATTTTGGATTTAAGCTTTTTTTAAATGGAAATATACTCATCTAAATTCAATGATTATAAGTTATTTTACAGTGTTGCCAACGGTTTTGTGTATGATTTCGTTGCAGAAAAATCCGTAGGATTCATATTCCACCGTAGCTGAAAGATAGCAAATTTGCGTTGAATTGCGATAAGGAATTTAACCGTAATTAATTATAGCCATTGGTGTAAACTGCCTTTATGTTTTTTATTAGTTGTCGATTCCACAAACGAACTAAAAATAAAACACTTTACTTTGATTCATTTTTTTAATTAGAATCACTAAAAGTTTAATTATTCACGTAAAATAAAAATTCTCCAAATGCTTTTCCTATATTATAAATAGCTCCAATTGCAAAAACGACTAATAATATCATAGTTGAAAAGTTAATTAATGATTTTTCATTATGAGATAAATTTTGGTATTTATTAATAATATTATCAATCAAAAATTCATTTTTTTTAGTTTCCATATTCTCAAATTTTATTAGAAAAGTAAATATATAAATTTTGTTTTTAAATTTTCGATTTTAAATTCGTTGGTCAATGAATGTCAACGGTTTTGTGTATGATTTGTGGTGTGTTTAAGCACCTAATTTAGCAAATAAAAACCAAATAGAAAATCCGCGAAGATATTCTTAAATGGGCTAGAACAAATAATAAATTATATACTTCTTAAGTTAGCAATAGTTATTTTTTACTCCTTCATCAAATCATATATGGAATTTATATCCTTTATAATTTTTTTTCTATACCCAAGATTATTCAACTTACCTGATGAATTTCCATAAAATGCTATTTTGTCTTTTTTAAAGTCAAGTATAAAAATATAAACTTCACTAAATTGAACAAAAAACGAATTAGTTGAAGGTCTTAAAACAATAGAATTTGGATATCGTTTATCACTCGATATTAAATTAGGTTTTATAAGTGTAAACATTAAAAATTGGGATTCATTCAATGAGTAAAATTCTTTCGGAATCTTTATTTGTTCTACTGAATTTTGAGACTGTATTTGTTCTATTATTTTGTTTAGTTTTGGAATTAGTGTAGCAGTAAGTTTATCTTTATCCTTTATAGCAATTTTTTTATGAATTTTATATTTTAAAGAATCTACTGTAAAAATTGAATCAAGAGTTTGATTCGTATATTTCATGAAATATTGGCCACTTTTAGAAGTTTTTTCCTCCTGTGAAGCAAATTCATATATAGGTTCTGTATAAATTAAATTTGTTAAATTACTATATGATTCATCAAATTTAATTACGCGTGGACTACTACAAGAAGTTAAAATTGTGATTAAAAATAAAATTAAAATTCTTATTTTCATACGAGTATTCTAATTAATGTCAACGGTTTTGTGTATGATTTGTGGCGTGTTTAAGCACCTAATTTAGCAAATAAAAACTGAATAGAAAATCCTCGAAGATTTTCGTAAGTAAGCGAGAACCAAGCAATTAATTTTATACGTTGTTGGCTTTTAGTGCTTTTTTTATCAGTTATTCTTTCAGTTCGTTATCTATCATATATTGAAAAACTTCGTCAAAACGTTCAACATAAGGTTCATTCATACTATAATCAATATACTCTTTTGCTAATTTGAAATTTTCATTAGCTTTTTCATAATTATTTAATTTTTTATAAATCAAACCTAATTGATAATACGCTTCTGGAAATTGTTTTACTGATGCTAGGGATTTTTCATAGAAAAGTATAGCCTTTTTATAATCTTTCATTTCTGAATAACATCTTCCAATATAAAAGAAAATCATATAATTGTCATTGATATCAAACCCTAATTTTTCTTCTTCTGAATTTACTGTTTCAAATGTTTCAATAGCTTTTTTAAAATTATTTAATTTATATAAAGCTTGGCCTTTGTGAAAACCACAAGGTTCTCCCCAACAAGAATTATAAGAATTACCTGTAATTTTTTCGATTAAGTCAACATCTCTAACGACACCTTCATAATCTCTATAATAGTATAAAAGAGTCCAAGCTCTATATTCTAATACATCTGCCTTTCCATTTGCTGTGTCAATTTCAACAGCTTTGTTTAAGACTTCCATGGCTTTAATATGTTCTCCAACTTTTTTGTATGAATAAGAAAGTCTCTGTCTTAAATCTACATTATTTGGTTGTACTGCTAAAGCTGAGTCTTTATATGTTCTATAGAGTTCTGATGGTTGATAAAAATAGTTTGACATTTCGTGATACCAATTTGCTAATTCTTCTTTTTTACTTTCATCCAATGACGAATAATCTGTAGTTGTTTTTTTATTACAACTACAGATTACAAATAGTATAACTAAACTAATTATTTTTTGTTTTATGGACATAAATCTATGATATTACCATTGTCAAGCTTAAACATTAAAAAACCGTGTACGTCTTTGTATTCGAGCCATTCAGATTGAGAATTTGAAGGTGGAAAATCTTCCAATTTACTTACTTTTTTAAGTACGTGATTTACAAGTTCTTTTGAAAAAGATGTTGCTTTAAAATCTCTGTTCATTTGAATTAGACCAAAATCGCCAACTTTTCCAAAACAATTTATATTAAAGTGAACTATTAAATATCCAGAGTTTATTTCATTATTTGGAATATTCTCATTAACATATTTTATTATATACTCATTACCTTTTTTATAATTTACATCATTATGGTAATATTCTGCTTGAAATCCATCAAAACAATTTGAATAACTCGAAGTGCTTTTAGCTAGTTTTTCAAAATCTTCAACGCCTATAGAAGCCTTATAAAAACTAATAGTTTTAGAGTCTCTTGAAGAATAATCTTTTAGTTCAATTTTATTCAAATCATATCCTATAATTTGATAAATAGGTTGTGGATTATTACTTTCTTTTTGAAGTGAAAGAAAGTAAATATTATCTATTTCAAAAATATTGTATGTTTTTGTTTCATACTCGGAAATTATTTTTAAATCTTGATAGTAATAATTTGTAATTATGTTTAAGCTATCATTTTTGAAATATAATACCTCTTCAATATCTAAATCATTGTTTGGATTATTATTCTCGTCTTCAACAACATCATATTTCCAAATGGAATTAATTATTCCTTTTTTTACTTTTTGAAAGTCAAGTTTATTTTTTAATGTAATTTTCTCGAATTTAGCACTATTTTTAGGGCTAGGTTTTCCGTTTTTAAATGTTCTAAAGTTTATTGTGTCTAGTAAATCAAAAGCAAGGAATTCATTTTCTTTTTTATTTAGGATTTTTAGGTGCTTTTCTTTGAACTTGATTTCTTTATTCTTTTTAATTGAATTATTTATGATTTTATCAACAGCATTTCCTTTATTATCATAGAGAAATACAGAATCTTTTTTTTGTTGAATTATGTACGGATAAGGTACCATTTGGTCCATTATTCTGTATGTTCCAATATACATTTCGGAATCAGTAGTTTCTTTTTCGACACAACTTGAGAAAAAAGTTAAAGCGATTAAAGATATTATAGTTAATCTCATTCAATTCTATATTTTCAATTCAGATTTAGTTTAAAGGACTTTTTTAAACCGAAAATTTGCTGTTTTGCAATGTCCTAGAGTATTAAAGCTAACGTTTATGTGTAAGGAACGTTGCGTGTTTGAGTGCGAGGATTTTCCGAAGGAAAATCAGATGCTAGCAAACAAAGCAACGACCAAACGGCTTAACTAAAATAAGCAATGTTTTTTACACGGTGTTGTAAGTAGTTTTTTATTTTTTGTCCGTTTTATTTTCTTTAACAGAGTCTTTTATTAGTGCGTTATAAATATATTCAGGTGTCTTTTTCTTTAGCTTAGACATTTCTTTTTCGATGTGTTTAGATAGAAATTCTTTTTCCTTTTCGTTCAAATTTTCTAGAATTCCAACTCGACCATAAAAACTTATGTTTTCGTCTTCTTTATGTACAAGAACTATTAAAGGATATCCGTTTTGAGCTTCAAACATTTCCAAGTTATTCTCAATTCCCGTTTTCGGATTTGGTCGGTCTAAAAAATAGGTGAAACTCACATTTTTTTCCGTCGTACTATCGAAAGGGTCATTTGTCGGATTCGCATAATTAATAATTCCTTGAACTTCGTAAAAGTCCGATTCATTAAAGTCCGAATATTTCTTTTCTGATTTACAGGAAATAAGTCCGAAACTCAATGAAATTAATATGGTTAGCGTTTTTCTCAAATTACTTACAACTATTATATATAGCACATATGCACTATATATCTCAAATATAAAACATCTCTACAAAACCCCATCTATAATTTATTGACACTTAAAAGTTTTGAAAGTCCACCGCTCCCCCACACCATTTTAATCTCATATTCTAAAACTGCTCTTAAATGCTTCAGCATAAAAGCATAGGTGCGGCTCCAAAGGCAGACCTTAATTCGGGTGGTGTTTAAGTCGCCTTCGGGTCTAGTTCGGTAAATGGTCTACTTTTTAAATACACACTCGAAGCACTATCGAACAAGACCCGAACAAGACTCGAAGAAAACCCCTATTACACGCCTAATTTGTGTCTAGAACATTCAATACTGTTCAATTTGTGTCAATTTGTGTCAGGATGTGTCAAATTCACCATTAAACAGATTTCAAAAAAAAAGACAATACATGTGTGTATGCCCTTAATATAGCGAGTTACTACATGCATGTTTTATTGCTTTAAATCGATTATTAGTTACATAAAAAAATAGACGATACAGTTGCCCGTTTCTGGCAGACTTTAAGTCGTAACACACTGGCCAAGGGGAACGCCAAAGTGGGCTACTTTAAAAATGTCAAACTGACATTTATAAAAATGAAAAATTGACAAGGTTTCTGAAAAAATGACACCGAATCAGGCCTTTATTAAGATAATTTTTAGAGAAATTCTGCCCGTTTTCAATTTGGTATTTTTTTGTTTTATAGTCATCGAAATCAAGACGATTTCACATTTGAAAATATGTTTAATTTAAAATTTTATAGTTATGAGCAATGTAGTAAGTGTTCCTAAAAATGGAAGTTTAGCGAACAGAAATTCAAATCAAAATTTCCCAACTTTATCAACTTGGTTAGACGATGTCTTTAATCGTGATCTACCATCGGTATTCTCTTCTAACTTTAATACTGGCATGACTTTGCCACAAGTAAACATTAAAGAAACTGCCGATGCATTTGTTGTAGATATGGCTGTTCCTGGTCTTAAAAAATCAGATTTCCATATCGATTTAGACAATCAGTTACTATCCATTTCTACAGAGGTAAAAGAGGAAAACGAACACAAAGAAGATAATTACACACGCAGAGAATTTGGCTATTCGTCTTTCAAAAGAACCTTTACGCTGCCAGAAAGTGTAAACGACGAAAAGATAAACGCGACTTATAAAGAAGGTATTTTATGCGTTACATTACCTAAAAAAGAAGAAGCCAAACAAAAGCCTGCTAGAAGTATTACCATTTCGTAATACAAGCGCAAATCTCTTAGTTAAAGTGTACACTATAGCTGGAGGCCGTATATGCGGTCTCCGCTATATTATAACAGATGTTAACCCTTTAAAATTTTAATGTTATGCCAAGAAAATTTAAATCTGGGGATTGGGTTAAAGTTAGAGGAAAACTGACCACTCCAAAAATGCAAGTTTTAAAATATGTACCCAAACGCGACCCGCTACTTGGTGGTATAGATTACGATAATTATTTGGAATGTGTGTGGTATGCACGTGGAGACCGGAAAGTAGAAATTTTCCATCAAAACAAATTAATTAAGAGTATGGAAACTGGTGGTTTATACAGCAGCTTTTCGAGACCTCGAAAACGAAGTGTAACCTAAACAATGCAATGATGAAAACATATGTGTTATTAGCCATGATGAGCTTACTAACTGTGAGTTGCAACGGACAAGAACCCGAAATACAGAAACGTGACAAAAACACTGTAGAACAGCCTAAAGGGTCTTGGAATGTGAATAAAGAATTCGATGCCGATGGAAATTTAATACGCTACGACAGTATCTATTCGTGGTCGTCGTACGATACTTTAGACAAGCTTTCGGCGGCAGATAGAGATAGTTTGCTGCAACATATGAAATCGAGATTTTTTACCAATTTTTCGGGATTTGAAAATCAAGGCTTTGAACATGTGTTTACCAACGACTCCATATTTAGTAAGCATTACTTTAATGATGACTTTTTTGGAAGTGATTTTGGACATGACTTTATGGATATCGACAAAATCAGACAACAAATGATTGCCAGACAAAAGGCCTTTTTAGAAAAATACAACGAAGCCCTTATAAAACCAGAAGACGAAAACTAAATGTTTTCGTCTTTTTTCTTTTAGTGTCAATGATTGACTATGCGCTTGTTGTTATAAGATATAAGATTTAGATTGATAAGGTTACAACAGCTTATTCAGTTCTTAAACGCCACAGTTCGTGAATGGGTTGCCCCTTACTAGACAGCCCTGAATGATGCCATACATCATCAATTAATTCGTACTTAAATTGTAAACGTTGCCCCACTCTAGAATCGTCTTTAGAGAAAAACCCGATCTGCTCGACATAGTCACCATTTTGGGTTGTGTAGGTTCCGCCACCCGTACCCATAAAGGCTTTGGTTTCGGTATTATAAGCAATCCATTGAAATCGTGTTCCCGATAGTATTTTCATAGTTTTTCTAGGGCCACTAGTATCTCTTAACTGCGTCTCGCCATCCTTAACTCTACCCGACATTAACCAAGCGCCTTCTAAAGCTCCCGGCGTACCATCGTCAAGGCGTTTAAACGTTAATTTGTGGTCTACCATATTAAGCGCATTCTCGGTAAGATGTACGTTGGTACGCGATGTAGTTCCTACTTGTTCTGTATGCAGTGTATTAAACTCGAATGTGCTGTACAAGGTATCACCATCTACATGCCATGACCCACCATTGGTGTGCATAAATTTACCTGTGGCAGTAACAAAAGTGGTTAACACTTGGTAATCTTCAACAACAACAAACACATGCGTTAACGCTTGACCATCTTTGGCTACCGAAGTGGCTTCCCAAGCACCAATAAGACTCTGCGCTTGTACTACAACAGCACTAAACACGCTAATTATACATAAAATTATTTTTTTCATGACGGTATCGTTTTTAAATTCACTTCAACCCCATTCAGCAACAGACTGTATTCGTGGGTATTGACCATCTAAATATATTAATTTTTAGAACACAATGCATCCACCTCAGCATAATTCTCAGCATAAAAAAAGCTTACAAAATCCATTACAGAATCTTGTAAGCTTAATGGCCTTAATCGCTTGTACACCGACCAATATTAGCGATGTTTAGTTAGTCTGGCAATCCATAAGTTTCTACCACATAGTCGATATCTTTATCACCGCGTCCACTTAAATTCACCAATATAGATTTTTGAGGATGTGCTTTAGCCAATTTCAAAGCATAAGCCACCGCATGTGCACTTTCTATAGCAGGAATAATACCTTCTAAACGACTTAATTCGTAAAACGCATCAATAGCGTCTTCATCGTTAATAATGTCGTAATTCACCGCTTCCGTATCCTTAAGCATACTGTGTTCTGGTCCCACGCCTGGGTAATCCAATCCGCTAGCTACCGAATATACAGGTGCAGGTTCGCCCTGTTCGTCTTTTAGCATATAACATTTAAAACCGTGAATAACACCCGGCGAACCAAATTTCATGGTTGCAGCATGATCTCCTAAATCTAACGAACGTCCCGCAGGCTCTACTCCGTGGATTTGACATTCGTCGTCTTCTAAAAATGCTGAGAATATTCCAATGGCATTACTACCACCACCCACACAAGCCACAACATGATCTGGTAATTCGCCCGTCATTTCTAAATACTGCTCACGAGCTTCAATTCCAACCACACGTTGAAAATCGCGAACCATCATAGGAAACGGATGTGGCCCCACAACCGAACCAATACAATAAATGGTGTTTTCGGGGTCTTTAAGATAGGCTTCGAACGCCGAATCTACTGCTTCTTTTAAGGTTTTTAATCCTTTAGTAACAGGTACAATTTCTGCACCTAATATTTTCATGCGTACCACATTAGGATGTTGTTTTTTAATATCGACTTCCCCCATATGGATTTCGCATTCTAATCCAAAATAGGCTGCTGCCGTAGCCAAAGCCACACCATGTTGTCCCGCACCGGTTTCTGCAATAAGTTTCTTTTTACCCAAATGCTTAGCCAGTAAAGCCTCCCCCATACAGTGATTTAATTTATGAGCACCGGTATGATTTAAATCTTCACGTTTTAAATAAATGCGTCCGCCATATTTTTCAGACAAACGCGAGCAATAATACACTGGTGTTGGTCGCCCTTGATAATGTTTACGTATGCTACGCAGTTCTTGTATAAAGTTGTGAGATTTACTAATGGTATGGTAAGCATCTGCTATTTTTTTCATTTCAACCTCTAAGGCCGGCGGAATAAAAGCACCTCCATAACCGTCGAAAAACCCTTCACTGTCTGGGTATGTTTTAAAATAATTACTCATTATTTATGTTTTAAAATTTATAATCTAGTCTACATTAATCGATTGCTAGCACAGCCCCTTTTAGTAACAACTAATCACTAAAAATGTCTTAAATGCAAGCAGTTCCACTTAATCAACTAAAGATATCTAATTAATATAAGCTAGAAAAACAGAAGACTAAAAATGGTGCTTTTTAAGTTGAAATTTAGAGGTTACTGGACTTATGTTTTCTGAAGTGTATCCGCATAAAAAAAAGCATACACAATCAACAGCTTGATTGTGTATGCTTATCAGTTCTAAAGCACAACTTTATACCGTATTAGGTATTGTGTTATTGTTATTAGTCTGCTACGAAAACTAAGGCCGAAGCATTATCTAATGAATCACTTGCTGAAAACACCATCCGATTAGCACTTAGGTCCGTTAATTTTAAAGAAAAGGATGTAGAACTCGTAATATCCTCTGTAATCTTCCCACGAATCATTGTAAAAAACACACTGCCACTTTCTTCGTAAAATGTATACTGTGCTTCGGCAATTTCTGAACCGCCATAATAACAGCTCTCCGTACCACTAATCACGTCAACTTCTCCTGCTGGTTTAAACGTATAGATATCATCTACCAAGCAATCGTTTTGCTCACTTAAGTTCGTATCGTAATTTCTGTAATAAGCTTGTAGTCGCCAAGTTTTGGAACTGTTGTTATGCATAACTTCTAAATCTTCAAGCGTATAAGACTGTAGTGAAGTGTCGTCGTCTGTACTACATGCTGTAATTATGAGAGACACAAATACGGATACAAATACATTTTTTAAAACATTAACAAACAGACTCTTACCTACATTCATATAGACTTATAATTTAATAGACAACATGCGCAATATAACCACCATTTCTATGGCTTAACATATGTTGGAGATTTTTATATTTATGGACTAAAAGTATTTATTTAATTCTACATAGACTATAGAAACTATATTCTTCTCTGTTTTATTTCGACTTTAGGAGATTCTGAAATGAATTCAGAATGACGGAGACTAATACTTCGCAAACAGTCTGTAATTTTACGGTGGCTTCACTTCAGATTTTACGATAAACTTTCGATAGGTCTGGAAAGGGCGTTTTTAGTGAACAACAATAATATTATTATTAAACCTGAATGGAATGTTTAGGGTTTCGTCAACCTGAACTGGATTCAGGTTCTCATAACGATTGGTTAGCACTTTGATAAGATTCTGAAATAAATTCAGAATGACAGACTCTAACACTTCGCAAACAACTTGAAATTTTACGGTGGCTTCACTTCAGATTTTACGATAAACTTTCGATAGGTCTGGAAAGGGCGTTTTTAGTGAACAACAATAATATTATTATTAAACCTGAATGGAATGTTTAGGGTTTCGTCAACTTGAACTGGATTCAGGTTCTCATAACGATTGGTTAGCAACATGATTAATAATAAAAAAACATACAACATCAATACCTTGACCTTGTATGCTTAAATCTAAAACTTTTGAAGACAGACAGCTGTACTTCCCTTCTATCTGTAATCTATTTTGTTTTACTTTTTAGTTTTTGCTCTATAATTAACCACGCATAATTAAGAAACACCGACCATGCACTTAAATTCGGGTTAGGTTGTTTCCCTTGTCCGAGACGCTTAATTTGGGTTTCGTACCAAATAATATTCATAGAACCATCGATACCTTTTACACCCGTTTTTTTAATGTCTGTATTAAAATTAGAACGGCTATTATTAATAATGTCATTCCCCATATTTGGAAACACGGCAAACGGACGCGCCACACCAATAATATCTAATTGATTAGAGGCTACAGCATCTTGCATTACCGACGTTGTACGGAATCCTCCCGTTAGCATTAAAGGCGTTGTAGTGACCTGTCTTACCTTTTCGATGTAATCCATAAAGTAAGCTTCGCGCTGTTTAGTACTCTCTTTTTGTTTTCCCATCATGGCCGGAGCTTCGTAAGTTCCACCTGAAATTTCAATCAGGTCCATGCCTGCTGCCGACAAGATTTTAACCACTTCCATAGATTCTTCTTCAGTAAAGCCTCCTTTCTGAAAGTCCGCGGAATTTAATTTAATCCCAATAGGAAAATCCTTTCCAACACGGGCTCTTATGGCGTTATACACCTCAACAACAAATCGGGCTCTATTTTCTAAACTTCCTCCCCATTTATCGGTTCTTATATTGGCTTGAGGCGATAAAAACTGACTCACCAAATAGCCATGTGCACCATGAATCTGAACACCAGAGAATCCAGCGTCTTTTAAAATAGCCGAGGTGTTTGCAAAGCCTTCAATAATGTCTAGAATTTCTTTTTCGGTTAAGGCTTCAGGTATTTTTTTTGTGGCATCTTTTCGACCTCTCGTTTTTAAAGCGACTGCAGAAGGTGCTTTTAACACCCCATTAATTTGCTCCATAGCTTGACGCCCAGGATGATTTAATTGCGCCCACAATTGTGTTTTAGTCCCTTTTACACTTTCTGCCCACTGTTTAAGCAGATCCATGTTTTTACGGTCTTGAACAACCACATTTCGAGGTTCTCCAACGGCGTTAGGATCAATCATAATGTTACCGGTAATTAGCAATCCAGCGCCACCTTGAGCCCATACTTTATAAGCATCTATAAGAACCGCAGTAGGCTCCTGATGTTTGTTCGATAAGTTTTCACTCATTGCAGATTTAGCAATCCTATTACTTAGGACAGCCCCATTTGGCAAAATCATTTCTTGCTCTAATATATTCATGGACGTGATTGTTAATTGTAGTATTTACATTGAATATTCAAAGGTAAATCTAATTCAACCATAGCTTGCATCTCCTGCTTTTATTTATGAAAAGTATATGATTTAAACCGACCATTACACGCTGTAAAACATAGCCCGTTGAATAGCAACACTTACAATTTCAACTTCTCTGATGCCATTCTTGTCCCTTCTACACGTGCGGTGATTTTAGCGAAAGCGGTATCTCTACTAGTGGCTAAATCGTCGCTAAAAGGTGAGAATCCACAATCGTCTGTCGTTCCTAATTGGTTTACAGGAATATATTCTGCAGCCGTCATAATACGCTCATAAACTTGTTCTGGTGTTTCGATTTCTGCATTTATCACATCTATAACTCCCACATAAACCCGTTGATTCGGACGAATGTTTTCACCTATATGTTTTAAGGCTTTTGCTGGGTTTTGCTCGTTGGCCATTTGCATATAAAAGTTCCCCGAGTTTAAGGTTAAAAACAGTGGAATCAGTTCGGTGTAATCGACATCGGCACTATGGGTACTATCGTGATCGCCGCCAGGACACGTATGAAATCCGATTCGCTGACGCTCTTCGGCAGTAAAGCGGGTTAATACCTGATTGTTTAAATCGATGAACTGTTTTAAAAGGGCTTTAGAGGGATCTAATTTAATAGCCAAACGTGCTTCGGTAAAATCGACTTGCACATGAAGAGCACCATTATCGAAACAACTTCTAATATCGGCTGCCGATTGATTGACAAGGTCTGTGATAAATTGTTCTTGCGAATAGTTAGCAATCCCGTCTTGCGGATACAATAAACTCATAGCTGAAGCCGAAATCACCGCTTGTTTTAAAGGGCGTGTAGCAAACTTTTTTGCTCTTGGCAAATAACTCCCAGCATATGTTGAATAGTGAAACGGACCAGAAGTTATTCGGGGTAATTGACGGGCATGTCCATCTTCAAATGGAATTAAAATCCCATCTGAAGCTAAATTGGTAAGCCCATCTAACGGATACGTTACAAAACTGGTTTTGGTTTGTTCGCCATCAGAAACTATAGGCGATCCGGTTTGTTCCATACGGCTTATGGTATCCTTAACCACAGCATCGAAGTGCTTATTCATTTCGGTTTCAGATAAATTACCTTGAGAAAAGGCAGTCATAGCCTCTTGTAATGCTTTAGGACGTGGTACGCTTCCTACGGATTCCGTTGGTATTAAATTCATATGTAAAAGGTTTTTTATTTTAGTTTTAATTGATAGAACTGTTGTATGCTGTAAATTCAGGCATAATTTAAGTATTTAATTAGTAAGCACAATACTATTGCTAAAATTCCAGAACACATCACTAAGTTAACCGCATTATAAGAGCTTATATTATCGCAATACAAAGCTGTGGGCTTACCCGAATCACTCTTAAAAATAAAAAACTAAGAATTAAATGAACTAGCAAATTACAATCCACCGTGCCTAAAGCCTATCCGTTTTTATTTGAAGTAGACATCTATTGGATGTCGTCCTACAAACGACATACTTTGGAAAAAAGAATCGTTATAGACTTTTCTTGCCAAAGTATGTTTTACGTATACTTACAATTGCTTAGCAAATTCAGTGGGTAATGCAGTAACCGACCTGATTTTAATGTCTTTATAATAGATTTCTGCGCCTTCACTCTGCAATTGGATTTTTCCTTTGGTTAATGGTTTAGCAACATCGTTCTCATTGTAAGTCACCGAGTTTTCCATGACCAATACTACTTTGCCGTTTACAATATGATAGGCTTTATCGCCCAAGCACACCAAATCAATCTGATTCCACCCTTCTAATTTTCCGTAGTTCTCACTTTTTCTACAACGGCCGTCTTCACCTGTCTTAAACTGCTTATAATCGCTATTTGGATTGTAGATAAAAATATCCCAATCTGAATTTGGGTTTTCTTTCTTAATGGCTCTAATATCGGCTCCAGTACCCGCTATGGTATAATAATCGCCACAATCTTCTTCTTGAATCTGAAATTCTTGAGACTGCATCCAACAGTTCCAAAACGCGCCCTCTTCGCCAATAGCATGATACAACACACCGCTATCCATAGGCTTGTCTAAACGCGGTTCGTATTTCTTTTCGCCCCACTTAAACATCAAACTTAAATGGTAGTTTTCGTATTCCTTTTTGCTGGTGACTGCCCCATATATTTCTCCCGAAACTTTTAGCACGGGTTCGCCATCCAGTTCTACTGTGGTAAACACGTTTAACGGATCGTTGTTTAATCCTAAGGGCGTGCCTTCGTCCATACCATTCCCTTTTTCGTACCCTTCAATAGCTACGGTGTGATGCGGAGCACCAACAAACGCGTCCCAATTGCTCAGTTCTAAATCTAGGAGGTGTTCCCAAGTGTCGGCTTTGGGCGGATTGGAATTCCAAGAGGTCAGAGTTATACAAAGTAAAATTACGGCAGTAGCCAAAAGGGTTGGTTTTAAAATAGTTTTCATAGATAGTTGTTTGTAATGATGTTTGTATTATTGTTTTCGGTTGATGAGTTTCACAATGAAGACATTGTCTACGCCTTTAAATTTAGGGTTTACAACCAACCAACTTTTAAAGTCGACTTGATACGGCTCGGTATAAATTCCGGTAAGCGGATTAAACCATTGAATTTCTAATTTCTCGGCTTTTGGCAATCCTTTTACAGCAAGCGCACTGTTGGCTTTTGGCATGTAGTATACAAATTCGCCATCCTCAGTATTTGCTAAACAATAGCCACTAGAATTGTAGCGATTGGTAGGTTGAAGTTTTTCAAAGTTAACTTTGTCTAGAAACGCTTGAAAGTGTTTGTAATATTCAAATTTAGGTTGCACAGTAACCTCATCGGCAAACGGATCGTAAATAACTACATTCCACGCCATCCCTTGCCAATAATAACTGGTATACGTGCCTGCAAAAGCACATTGATAATTGCGCTCGATAGCAGAAATGGGATCGCTATAATTACTGTCTAGAAAAATATCGTACTGACAGGCTTCATACGCTCCATTTTCAAGATTTATAATGGGTTTATTAGGGTATTCTGCTTTTAAATTCAGCATTTTACTATAAATATCGGAGTGCCAGAATTGCGCAGAAATGATATCGACCTTATCCGGATTCGCCTCGCAATACTCGAAATCGTGAACCGTAACTAATCGCTTATACGCATCTAATGCTTTTAGTCGGTCTATACGCTCGGTAATGTAATTGGGGTCGTCGTAACCATAACGCAGGGCTTCTTTAGAGATGTCCCAAACCACATTACTTTTTGCCTGATACCGTTTTACTACATAGTCGAAATACATATTGTCGGCCTCCGAATTTGCTTCCGGCCAGTTCACCATTTTATTCCACACATAAATCATGATATGCGCAGAAATGCCATGGTCTTCTAGTAAATCAATCACACGATCATAATGCTTAAAGAACTCCACATTTAAGGCCGAATAATCTGGGTTTTCGTTATCGCCTAGAAAAGGAAAAATCTCTTTTTTAGACCCGAAGTCCCATTTAGGGTCGATGTTCTCGCTCTGTGTCCAATCTAAATCGTAAGCGTAAACATTCATTATAATTTGATTGTATCCATTGGCAGAAATCGCTTCCACTAAAGTCTTTGTCTTGGTAAGATTGGGGTTACCATAATCTAGAGCGAACAACCAATCGACCTCGTTCGCCACCAAATTATAAGGTGAACCGTCTTCGTATACAAGTTTCTGCGGATCTGTTTTACTCACGGTAATACCGCCGTGAACGTCTGCATGTGCAGGAGACACTTCGATTATATGTGTAACACCATTTAGCTTTTTGATTGACGACGTACTTACGGACGTCCACGTCCCCTCTTGATTCGGATTGAAACGCACCACCCATGTGTTATTATCGTTGTAAAAGCCCGGTACGGTTAGTTGTGAACCATCAGGTGCTTGAAATGTAGCAGATAAATCGACTTGAAAAGGTTTAGCAATATGGCCTTTTGCGATAAACGTAATATCGACGGTTTCCCATTTATGACCTTGAATTGTTTTTTGGGCATGAGATTGGCACGCTATGGTGAGCAATACGCATGCGAATAGTAAGAATTTCTTCATGTGGTATAGTTAGTTTTGCATGCATTAGGGTGCTGTATTTAGAATAGAACGCAGGTTCGTATTCAAGGTTTTTAGAAACAAGTTATGCACCTCTAAATATATTGATTTTATAGACCTTAGAGAAATGAAAATCTTAAAAAGCGTTTGCTTTTTAAGTGTGTAGTGAAATGTAATATTAGGGTTTAGTCAATCTGAACGTGATTCAGGGCCTTATAAAGATTGGCTTTTTTGCTTAATGAGATTCTGAAACACATTCAAAACATAAAAATTACAAATACGAAAAACCGCAAACAAGAATGTTTTTATACACTAGCCTTAGCCAACTCCACCACTTTCTTGGCTAAAATTAAAGTCGGATCAAGTAACGCGATCTCAAGATCGTTTTGGTTTACTGTTTGGGTTTGTGGGAACATGAGAGGTAATTCTGTGCATCCTAGAATAATAACCTCAGCTTTATTTTCGATAAGGTGCGACACGCCTTTAAGAATTTCAGTTTTACAATGGCCGTCGGTATAGCCCGCCTTTACGCCTAATGCGCCATAAATACTGTCCATAACATAATCCTGATGTATAACATCTGGAACCACTACTTGAAGTCCGTAATGCGTTAAGACGTTATAATATACCTGACTCTGGATGGTGCCACTCGTAGCTAAGAGTCCGACGTTTGTGCCCGCTCCAAAATGTTCTAAAATATATTCGGCGGTGGTTGTAATCATGTTAACAATAGGCACATTAAGGTGTTCTTGTATTTCTTTTACAAAAGCATGAGCGGTATTACACGGTATGGCTATAGCATGAGACCCTGCGACTTCTAACTTTTTACAGGTTGAGAATAACGCCAAAGTAGGATCGGTCTCATTCTGAATTAAATTGGCTGTTCTATCGGGAATTTGCGGATTTTGCTCCACAATCATTTTAATGTGGTCTTGATCCTTTGTAGCTGGGGTACTTTGAATGATTTTATTCATAAAATCGACTGTTGCCGATGGACCAACACCGCCAACAATACCTAATTTAAACGGTTTGAGTTGTGGCATGTTATCTTTCGCTAACGCATAATCGGCATACACTGCATTTACATCTATAATAGAAACACCTCGCGCTCTAAGCGAATTGACTAATAACGAGATTTCGGTAATACAAGGTAAAATCACCTCGCAATCTTTGGCTTTGAGTTCCATACAGGCGTCGTACACATACTCTAATGGCAAACCATCTAAATAGCCGTTTTTTATACCCGATTCGCCATAAATGGCATCCATTAACTGACTCTGGTTTTCGGGAAATACCAGTTCGTAATCTTTAAAATAGGTGTATAACAAGTCTGATTCTTTTACAAAACTAGACGTCAGTACCCCAATTTTAGTGCCTTTCTCATGTTTTAAACTCAGATAATTGGAGATGGCATCAAAAATATTAACAATAGTAATAGACGTTTCCTTTTGCAATTCTTCGATAAATGAATGACTCGCAAAACATGGCATCAGGATTTTAGACACGGCTTTTTGTTCGAAATTCTGACATAAATTAAAGGTGTAAAACTTCCTAGACTTGATATCTTGCTCGGTAAACAAAGCAGAAGCTATCTGACTATACGGTTGCTGTTCGAACATAAAGTGATAGTGTTCCTGATTTTTTAATGCGGTTTTATTTTTCAACAGTTTAAAAAACAAATCTGCTCCAGACAATGCCCCTAAGCCACCAATTACTGCTATTTTTTCCATGCGATTTTAAATCATTTATATCGTATTCACGGCGTTGTACTACCACTTCCCTACGAGTTATTGCGATACGGCTTTTAAGCCTACAATCGAGCAGACTAAAGTAGTAATAAAAAATAGTCTTAAAAACGTTGCGGGTTCTTTAAATACGAAGATGCCAACTAAAACAGTGCCTACCGCCCCAATGCCTGTCCAGACCGCATAAGCCGTTCCGATAGGTAAAACTTGAGTGGCTTTAATTAGAAGTCCCATACTAATGCCACAAGTGATAAGAAACGCCATATACCATAGATACATCTCGTTTCCAGTGGCCACTTTGGCTTTTCCCAAACAGAATGCAAACACCACTTCGAATAATCCAGCAATGACTAAAATAATCCAATTCATAACTTTATTTTTTTGGCAAAATTGAGAAATGGAAACGAAGTAAAATTTAACAAATGATAAAAAACACAGCCTATTTAACGTCTGCACGAATACGACTTAGACTCACTTGTGTGATACCTAAATAAGAAGCAATATGCCCCAATTGCACCCGCTGCATTAAATCGGGATGATGTTCTAAAAGTTCGAGATAGCGCTCTTTAGCCGAACGGAATTGTCTAAAAATTAAGCGTTCTTCAGTTTTTATAAGTTCCTGCTCTGCAAAACGTCTTCCCCAATTTGCGATATGGATGTCTTTCTCGAAAAGCGCTTGCAAGTCTTGAGTTCTTAGTTCGTACAATTCGCAATCTTCTAACAGCTCGATATCTTCGTAGCCTTTCTGCTTAGCGACATAACTTTTCATAGAAATGGCCGTATCGCCTTCTTTTCCGAACCAAAACGTAATTTCGTTATCGACTGCATTGGCATAAGCCCGCACTATGCCTTGTTTTATAAAATAGAGTTTAGGTTCCACTTTATCGGCATGTAATAATATATGACCTTTAGCATAATTAACTTCAGAAATACACGCTTTAAGTGTCGCTTTCGACGTTTCTGGAAGCGGATATATGGTGTCGAGAATTTGGTCTATGTTCATTTAAAAAGGTGCTGGATAAATAAAGGATTTAGACTTTAGTGTTCAGACTTTAAGTCTGTTTCTGTTTTCCATAGAATAATATCGTCTATATCATTTTCAGAAAACACACCTGTAGTACTTCGTCCGGTTTTAATATCTAATTCTAATTGTTTCAACAGTTTTTCAGCAATTTCAGGACGTGTTTCATAAACATTATGTATTTCGGCTGGGTCTATTTCTAGATTATATAACTGCGCAATAGGCATGTATATAGATTCTTTTTCGTTTGGTGATGTCCAACCGCCAGAACCTCTAGCTAACAACAACTTCCATTTCCCTAATCTGTATGCAAAATGCCCGGAAATGGAATGGTGAATTACACCTGCTCTGCTACTTATTATGTCCTCGCCATATAATGCAGGTAAGAAACTCACACTGTCTTCGCTACTTTCACTAGGAAGCGCCACCTGAGTGATTTCTGAAAAAGTCGCAAATATATCCGTTAGACATATTAACTGATCGCTTATTGATCCGGCATCTACCCGACCTGGCCATTTTACAATAAATGGCACACGATGACCGCCATCCCATAAATCGGATTTTGACCCGCGATATCCTGCGCTTACATAATGGCCTTGGGCTTCTAATGCGGGAATATTAGCAACCTTAGAGGCACCATTATCACTAGTGAATATCATCAATGTATTTTCTGATAATCCACTTTCATCAAGTGCTTGTGTTATCGCTCCTACTGTCGCATCTGTTTGCATTACAAAATCTGCATAATCTCCCAGCCCACTCTTACCTTGCCACGCTTTTGAAGGCACTATAGGTGCATGCGGAGAACCTAAAGGTACATATAAGAAAAATGGATTGCCGTCTGTGTTTTGAGCTTGCTTTTTAATATAATCTACAGAGTGAGTTGTTAAACGCGGTAACATATTAATTACGTCGTCATGAAGAATAACTTTATCATTTTCGATTACAACTTTCATATCTCTTGCATGATGGAACCCATGATAATAATCGAAACCTCTAGCAGTAGGTCCATCTGGGATTAAAGATCCTATAGGAGGTAAATATGTTTTTGACTGCTTTACTAAAGGTGTCTTTGAAACGGAATCTAAGTACTGAAAATTAAGATGCCATTTTCCTATTAGAGCCGTGTGATAACCTTGACTTCTTAGAAAATCGGCAATTGTAGGGCGATGTTCTTTAATTAAATTTGGAGCATACCCTTGTACCACGCCTTTTTGTAATGCCGTGCGCCAACTATAACGTCCCGTCATAATACCATAACGTGTTGGTGTACACACCGACGATCCGGAGTGTGCATCTGTAAAGACCATACCCTGCTCGGTTAAAGTATCTATATGTGGTGTTTTAATCTTACTGGTTTTCGGTGCCAAACTTTGTACATCGCCATAACCTAAATCGTCGCATACAATAAAAACAATATTGGGTTTATTTAATGTTGTCTGAGCATTTAACCCCCAAACAGCTGAGAGCAACAGTATAATACTTAACCTTACTACATAAAAATTTGAACCTATCATTATCAATCTTTTAATTTAATTTCTAAAAATGTACTTCTTACAATAATCAATGCCATCATTTACAATATTTCTTTCAACTACTGCATCATTACTTGAGTGATTTTAAGCGAACGCTAACACAACTAAATTGGTAAGATACGCAATCTAGATTTTTCAAAAACATACTAATTGACATTGGAACACTTAAAAAAACGAACTTCATCCTTTTAAGTTTTAGTAGATACAGCAAAACACCTTCAACCTTATTGTCTACTGTTATAAATTTAATACTAATTAAAGCCACGACATGTAAGATTCAGCATATCAATAAACCTCTAAAATAGACTTTTTTAGAGACTTTACGAGGCTTGATTTTTAAACACTTTTAAATGCGCTACTCATTTATATTTAGAAGAGTTCAATTTTACAACACAACGCTTCACGATCTAAACCTCATCCAAATTAAAGCGGCTAAACACATTTTTTAAATAGATTACATATATTCGTAGGATGCAATTTATTACTAATCATCCCTACATTTCTGCAATCATTGCCATTATGCTATTAAACAGTATTATTAAAAATATTACGCGTTCCAAGAGGTCACCAATTGGCGTATTGGTTTTAGCCATAACCTCTTTTATAGGACACGCTTGCAGTCCGTTTTCTGGTGCTGTTGACAAAACAATTTCCGATAATTATTATTACTCTAAATCTGGGAAAGAGATACGCTATAGTCGGATGGGAAATTGGTTCGAATTAGGAAACAGTAAAGTAGATGCCGATGTCGCATCGTTTGAACCTTTAGCGCGTGAGTTTGCCAAAGATAAAGACCATGTGTTTTATAAGGATTACATTATAGATGCCGAGGTGGACCGCTCAACTTTCAGAGCTGGAGAAGCTATAGCATACGATACGAACCATGTGTATATCCCTCTTGAAATGGTATCTTATGACATTCAAGACACTTTAAAAACAGATGATCAGTTATTTATTGTTGCAGGTGCTGATCCAGAAACCTTTGAACGGTTAGACGATTGGGACTGGGGAAAAGATGCAAAAAACTGGTTCTATAACTATAGAACGATTGCTGTAGATTATGAAAGTTTTACGCCTATAAATACGAACTTTTGTAAAGATATTAATCAGGTGTATATACGAACGTCTTCTGAAATACTCCCGTGCAATATAGATGCTAAAACTTTGAAAATTATAAACGACCGCTATGTGGCAGATGCAAGGTATATATATGATTATGTGGCATGGCAAAATCAGAAAGAAGTAAATACACTTCATACATTTAGCTATGAGGATTTTGAGCGTATTGACGGCACAGATAGCGATTATTTATATTTTGACAACCAAGTGATTTACGATGGCATTTTAATTGAGGATGCCACCAGAGCTACATTTAAAGTACTTGACAGTCCGACTAAAGCTTATGCGAAAAACGACCAATATGTGTATTATAGTGGTAAAAAAATTTGTGGTGCAGATGTGGAAAGCTTCAGACTTTATGATTACGACCAATATGCTAGAGATAAAAACCACGTGTATTGTTGGGGTATTAAAATGGAAGGTGTAGATATAGAAAGCTTTGGTCCTAAAGAAAAAACGGTTGGATATATCGTGATAAAAACCACACCTATGCAGGAAGCGAAATAAAAGACGAGACCTTATAGAGACATAAAATAGAATCAGAGTGTATTTGATTTGAAACAATTTATAGAGCATAATGATGAATTATGTTTAATTGCAGTTACATACCATTACCAAAATTACTATTGATTGCCAACACCTTAATTACAACATTTATTTTAACGACACTCACGACCTGCATCTCTGAACTTATGATTGGGAATGATTAACGCTTCCGAATTTTCGTTAATATCTTCACAAAAAAGCGTTAAAACACTTAGAATCAATCTAAGATTTTAAATATCATCGTATTTTTAGAATACATTTTAACTATGTATACTTATTTACATTCAAATTATGCCGAAAAAGAAAACAATTACAGCACACGACATCATGTCTTTATATATGGATTACGTTTTAGAACATAACGAGCGTCCAAAAACCGTTTATGCTTTTGCAAAGGCGAATCAGTTTGATGAACAAAAATTCTATGAGTTTTTCGGATCATTCGATGCAATAGAATCGCATGTATTTGAAGTGTTTTACAACAATACATCCGAACTTCTTAATCAGAGTGAAGATTATCATAACTTCGATGCACGAAATAAATTACTAAGCTTTTACTTTACGTTTTTCGAACTTTTAACAGCCAATAGAAGCTTTGTGATTTACGCTTTAAATCAGCATAAAAACAGTTTAAAAAACTTAAAAGTTCTTGCTGCGTTAAAACACCAATTCACGACTTATATCTCTCAATTAGGTATCGACCTTATTGAAACCCAACAAGCACAACTCGATAAATTTCAACAACAAAGTTTAAAAGAGAGTGCTTGGGTACAATTTATGTTAACCCTGAAATTTTGGATGGATGACACCTCTCCGAGTTTCGAAAAAACCGATGTGTTTATTGAGAAGTCTATTAATACAAGTTTCGATATTTTAAATGTGGCCCCTATAAAAAGTATGATCGACTTCGGGAAATTTCTTTTTAAAGAAAAGGTTAACATCTAACTACGGTAAACTATGAAAACAATAAATAAAATTCCTGTTTCCAAAATTCAGCGTGCCTCTAAAATGGTAAGTACGGGTGCTAAAGTTGGTGTTAATTACCTTAAATATTATGGCGATAAATTAACAAAAACCGAACTTGAAGCAAAAGAGAAACTTAACGAAAATAATGCTGCCGATATTTACGATGGGCTAAAACAACTTAAAGGTAGTGCTTTAAAAGTAGCGCAAATGTTAAGTATGGAAAAAAGCATAATGCCTCAGGCTTATGTTGAGAAATTTTCGTTAGCACAGTTTTCTGTACCTCCGCTTTCACCTCCTTTGGTTATAAAAACCTTTAAAACTTATTTTGGAAAAACACCGAACGAGTTATTCGATTCGTTTAATTCTACGTCTGTAAATGCTGCGAGTATTGGGCAAGTACATCTTGCAGAAAAAGACGGCAAAAAGTTGGCTGTTAAAATCCAATATCCTGGAGTTTCAGAAAGTATTTCATCCGATTTGGCTATGGTAAAACCCATTGCCATGAGCATGTTTAACATTAAAGGAGAAGGCTCTGATAAGTATTTTAAAGAGATAGAAAACAAACTGATAGAGGAAACCGATTATATTCTAGAAGTGAAGCAAAGTCAGGCTATTGTTAAAGCTTGTGCCCATATTCCAAACTTAAAGTTTCCGAGATATTACGAGCAATGGTCTTCTAACCGTATTATTACAATGGATTATATGGTAGGCGAACACCTTTCTGAATTCACGGCACATAATACAGATCCAAGCATATCTAATCAATTGGGTCAAGCGCTTTGGGATTTTTATATGTATCAGATTCACGTGTTAAAAAATGTTCATGCCGATCCGCATCCAGGGAATTTTCTAGTGTCTAAAGACGGTGAACTTATCGCCTTAGATTTTGGATGTATGAAACAGATTCCTGAAGATTTTTACGTGCCTTATTTTGAATTGGCACAACAAGAGCACATAAATAATGAAACGCTTTTTAAGGCAAAATTATACGAGCTTGAAATTTTAAGAGCAGATGATACCGACGAAGAAATCACATTTTTCACAGCCATGTTTCATGAAATGCTTTCTTTATTTACACAACCCTTACATGAAGAGACTTTCGATTTTTCTGACCCTGAATTCTTTGGTAACATCGCTGCTTTAGGAGAAAAGTATTCTAAAAACACCGAATTACGAAAAATGAATGGTAACCGAGGTTCTAAACATTTTATTTATATGAACCGTACATTCTTCGGCCTATATAATTTAATGTTCGATTTAAAAGCAGAAAATATTATCATTAATAATTATAAATCCATGTAATACAAAGCAAAGCTGTTTCTATATAGTATTAACTCAAGTGAAAGTGTAGTGAAATCATTTACAAATTCTATTTAAATAGACAGATACCATACATTAATATAAAAGCCGCCATAGGTAAATTTCTACCTATGGCGTCTTCATTTATACCACAACAATTGTATGCTTATTAGATATTTTCGGTTTCTTTTAATGCCGGGTTTTCATTTACAGTTTCGGTTTCCTTTTTAAGGTATTTATCTAAAAATTTAAGAATTCGACTATACGATTCAATTTGGTTTTCTTTTTTCACAAAACCATGGCCTTCATCTTCAAACAATACATATTCTACGGGCACACCGTTTTTTCTAACATTCTCTACAATTTCATCAGACTCTACTTGTAACACTCTAGGATCTTGAGCCCCTTGTAATACAATTAAAGGTTTGGTTACTTTATCGGTGTGAAACAATGGCGAGATGCGCTTTAAACGTGTGGAGTCGGCAGAAAACGGATCTCCGAGTTCCAGATAAAGAGACGTTCGAAACGATTCCCAATACGGCGGAATACTTTTAAGTGTACGAATCCAATTGGTGACTCCAAAAAGATTGACACCAACATCGAATGCTTCTGGAGTATAGGTAAGTGCAGCCATGGTCATATACCCACCGTAAGAACCACCAATAATTCCTATTTTATCGGCATCAATTTCAGGTTGAGTTGCCAACCAGTTTTTACCTTCTACACAATCTTGTAAATCTTTTTCACCATGGTTTAAATCATCCATTTGGAAAAAGGTTTTTCCGTAACCGCTACTACCACGATTATTTACCGCTAAAACAGCATAACCATGATTAACCATATACTGAATTAAAGAACTAAATCCTTGTCGTGTTTGTCCGCCAGGACCACCATGTACCCAAACCATTGCGGGTACTTTATGTGTTACAGCGGCTTGATGCGGCAGATAATAAATTGCAGGAATAACGGTACCGTCGAACGATTTGTAACGCACCACTTTGGCTGTTACTAAATCGGCTGCATTGATAGCATCATTAAGCACATGAGTTAGTTTATATTGTTCTTTAGTTTTTAAATTGTAAGTATATAAATCTGACGGAGCATTAGAACCTCCAACATACATACGCATCCACGATTCGTCTTCGCTAAACATAACACTAGTAATACTTTTATCACCAAAATCAGGTAAATCTATTGGAGTCATGGTTTTGGCATCAAAAACGTCTATCACATTTTTACCGTCATCATTAACATAAACCACCATATAGGTTCCGTTAGAAGTTATACCTGCTCCAGAAATATCCCAAGATTTTTCAAGGACTTTAGTCTTCTGCTGTGTCTCTAAATTATAAGACATAAGGTAGCTAAATTCAGAACCATCATCTGTAGTATAAAATAAAGTTGAATTATCTTTAGAAAAAGCTTCAGACGCATTATTACTTAGGTTGTCGTTTATTTTGGTGGTTGCTTTGGTTTTTACATCGTATAGAAACAGGTCGCTATCGTTTGTATTTAAAGATTTGCTTAAGGCAAAATAATTCTCATCTGTAGACATTCCCGATAAAGTGAGTCCGCTATCATCTTGATAAATCATTTCGGAAGTATAATCTGCAACAGACATTTTATATACATCAAAATAACGTGGGTTTCTTTTATTAGATTCAAAATACAAATACTTATCATCTTCAGACCAACCGTAGAACATGGCTTTAGCGCCTTTTTCTGGAGTAATATTTTTAATGGTTCCGTCTACTTCTCTAACAAAAATATGATCAATCTCATCGCCATTACCATCGGCAGTTAATAACATTCTATCATCTTCTGGAAAATAAGAAACAGCTCTAACAGACGTACTATCCGATGAGGTAATTGCTGTTGGTTCACCGCCTTTTACGGGTATTGTATACGCATTATAAATTCCGGAACGATTACTAGATACGAGTACAGTACTGTTATCCGATGAAAAACTTCCACCACTTACCACTTCGTTATCCATAAATTGTTCGATGGTATATTCCTTAATGTCGCGATCCACGACTACTTTGCTTGTGTTGTTGTCTTTGCAAGAAAACATACATACCAACAAGCATAATCCTAAAAACTTTGCATTCATAATTATCGTGTTTTGGTTGTTAATATCAATTTACATCTCTTTTTATATGTTTTAATTCTAACATTTAAGTCATTACAATATTTCATTTTAAGAGGATTTCAATAGTCTTTGCATATAACGGAGTATACACCTTTTATCTGTGCTGTAGCAAGTGCAACACAGTGAGACAATCCAAAACATGAGGATGATAAATGAGGTATCTATTGGGACGTGAGATCGATTTAGTTGATTGAAATGGCTAGCTTTCCTTTTTCATAACTGAAATCTGCATGGCCATATCATCTTACAGCTTACGCTTGATGTTCTAAATATATCAATTTATTTTAACACAGACTTACAACGCCTTATAAAACAGCAAATTAAAAGACAACATATTAAAACTCTTGGAAAAGAGTTTGAAAAATATCGCATATGACAGACAAAACGATATAAGCTAAAACTATAATGTTTTGGGTCAAGCACACCGCAAGTAACTTCATAATTTAGTTAAAAATTAAAAAACATAAAATCATGAATGTACAAGCATATTTAGCCTTTAATGGAAATTGCCAGGAGGCATTAAACTTTTATAGCGAAATTTTTAACGCAGAAATTAAAAACAAACAAACGTACGAAGACCGCGAGATTGACATTCCAAGTTCGTATCGTAAAAAACTTCAGCATGCCGAATTAAAAGGAAAAGGCATTCATATTATGGCCTACGATGCGGCACCAGACACGCCATTAAATCACGGGAACAAAATACATATGAGTGTGGACTTAAAATCGCCTGAAGAGGCTGAACAACTCTTTAAAACTTTATCTGATTCTGGGCAAGTACACCACAATTTTGGAGAACGTGAATGGGGACATTTTGGACGTTGTACCGATAAATACGGTATCAATTGGATGGTAAATTGTAATAGATAGTACGCACTTTAATTTAAAACAAAAATCTTATGCAAATTATATTTGAATATCACGATGTACAAGCAAGCGAAGCTCTTGAAACCGTAGCCAAAGAAAAGCTAGAAAAGTTAGGAGAGAAATTCGAAATGGTAATTCGTGCCGATGTATTCTTTAAAACTGAAAACACGACTTCTGATGAAACTGGAAAAATATGTAATATAAGACTAAGTCTGCCTGGTCCTCGCCTATTCGCAGAAGCTAGTCATGATAATTTTACAGATGCCGTATCGGAATCTATTAACGAGCTTGAACGTCAATTACGTAAACGTAAAGACAAAATGAAAACATACTAATTATATAACCATTAAAACTGAACATATGAATCCAACAACATTAATTGGTGCAGCCTCTACGTTATTTAAAAATGACAAAATGAAGATTGCATTTGTAGCTTTACAATTAGGATATTTAACCTATAAATTTGTACAAAATAAAAAGGAGTTACAGCATCAAAATATCGAAAATTAATATGGTATTAAGTCCTATGGGGCTTTATACTTACACTTATAAAAAGAATCCTAATCTACTAAGACGTCCTTGGTAGATTAGGATTTTTTATTGAACACTATTAAGATAAAAAATGCCTAAGAACTTGAAATATCAAAATCTTAGGCACTACCTTTTTTAAGCTTATTTATAAATCTACGTTACTGTTGAGGTTCAACTTTAAAATGAATGGGTTTAAAGGTTCCGCCATTACTATCTTCTGCAGAACATGCCGTTAAGCACACCAATACATCCATTTGCGCTTCGAACTTTACATAATCTCCTGCCTGAGATGTTGGTGGAAGCACTGAAAGTTTACCCGTATTGGTAAACTGTACATTCATAAAAATATTAAATGCCGTTGGAATATCGTCCTGTACAATGCCATAAGGCTCTAAATTAGTAGTTAAATTCGCTAAACAACTGGGATGATCGTCTGGGTTATTATACATAATTTCAAAAGTTTCCTTACTACACGGTGCTAATAAAAAATCGTTTCTACCATTAGTATCTTCAAGAATCTTCATCATTTTATTAGAGCGATTACTCCATAAATAATTTCCCGTTGTAAGTAATATGGAGGCTTCAAAATCTAGTGTTTTTCCAGACGAAAGTTTCTCTTTAACGTCTCGAGCATTAAAAAGAACCATATCGCTTACTTGCATCCCTTGCGGGTCGATAACTGTAAGTATGTCTCCTTTTTTTAAGTGCACCGCTTTTCCACTTTGCGCATTAATTATATGTTTCATAGCTATATTTATGATGTTTTAGAGTGAAACGGACAAGTCCACTCACGCTCTACTTGTCTGCCACTATATTGTTTGGTTTCAGTATCGTTACCGAAATCCTTTAAAACTGGATTTATAGTACCTTGTAATTTTTTATCACGTTTTCTTATACGTTTTTTCACACGTTTGTAGGTGCCCATCGCTCTTAATTTTTCAAATTGCCAATGCAAATTAAATACTATAGTTGTATGTGGACTTTGTCTAGCAATTCGTGAACTGTTAGGATGTAATCCTACAATGTAAAAGGCTCTACCTTTAAGGCTGAAACTGAAATTAGAATCGTTAGGATTATTGCTTACCGAAGAATCCCAGGCTTTATCGTCTAATTCATGTAAACGTTGTAGGAATGCCCAAAGTTGATTTTCAAATCCGATTTCTGTTTTAAAGCTATCGTTAGGAAAAACAGCGATAAAAGATTCAAATGTATTAGACTCAAAATCGTATTGATTGATATAATCTTCCAAATCTTTTAAAAGTGTAACTGCACTGGTTTTTGCCGTCATACTTTCATATGTTTTTAAATGATATTTATCCATTGAAAACACGGTCTTAGCCATAACACAAGGATGTTTTTGCTTTAGAATAAAATCCTTAAAATCGGATTCAATATCTTCTATTTTAATTAGTGTATCGTCAATATTAGTTTCCATAATTCTAAAAATTTACTTTAGAAGACATGTTTTATCACTCTGAATAACACACGTTTATATCTAAAAATTAGTTTTTCTAAATTATAGTTTCGATTACACAACAGCAGACGCTATTACATTATATATTAGCGCAAAACATTTACAAGATATTGAGATAAAAAAATGTTTAAAATAATTTGTATTTGAGATAAAATTAGAATGTAATACAGTAATTAATACTACAAAAGACATATTACTTTATAACTAATTACGAATAGCATTACTAAAAATATATGGAATTGAATAGATATATAAAGTGAGCCATTCTTGGTGGTGTAATTTCTATGATTATTATCTTTTTAGGAACGGTGTTGACTGGTAAACTCTCGGGATACGAAGTCAAAATGCTTATAGAAAACTCTATTGGTGGTATTAATACGCTGTGAAATACCATTACGCTAGCATCTGCTACCATCTTAGCATTATTATTAACCCTTTTAGGGGGTAGTAGTAAATCTAAACTAAAACCCAAACATTATAAACATGTGCGCTTTATAGCAAAACTTGATACTGTTGTATTTGTAGCCTCTATGATTTCTTTCCTACTCTTTAATCTTCCCATTACCGATTCTGAGAATATACCTGCATCATGGTTTACCGTTATGTATTATATTTCTTTAGCCGTGTCTAGTATTTTAAGTTCGGCTTTAATTATAGTCGTTTTAATGCTCTACAATACCATTGAAAGTATTATAAAAATTATAGGTTTAGGTATGACCGACCACCCACTAGCTATCGATAAAAAAAAGGATAAAGTTTTAAATAAGAATCAAGCAAAATCGCTTAAATAGGAGTCCTTACCCTCCTATTATTTCACCACCATTAACATGAATAAATTGTCCTGTAATATAACTACTATCTTCAGAAGCAAGAAAAACAAATGCTGGGCCAACTTCGCTAGGTTGTCCTGCTCTTCCTAGAGGCGTATCTTTTCCAAAGTCTGAAACATCATCAAAAGATGATATCACTAAAGGTGTCCAAATAGGTCCAGGAGCTACTCCGTTTACACGGATTTTTTGCGCTGCTAATTGTGCCGACAATGACCGAGTAAAACTAACTATAGCACCTTTTGTACTGGCATAATCTACAAGATGAGCACTTCCTCTATAAGCTGTTACAGAACTTGTATTTATAATAACATCGTGAGCTTTAAAATGTTTTAATGCCGCTTGCGACACATAGACATAGGGATAAAAATTAGTCTCGACTGTCTCTTGTAGTTGAGCTTTACTTATATCTAAAATAGAATCTTTAGGAAAATGAGTTGCCGCATTATTAACTAAAATGTTTAATCGTCCGAAGGTTTCAATACATGTTTCGACACTTTCTATACAGTGTTCTTCACATTTTAAATCTGTTTTAATTAACAGACATTTTCTACCTTCTTTTTCTACTAACTCCTTAATGCTGTTAGCATCTTTGGTTTCTTCTAAATAGACTAGAGCAATGTCTGCACCTTCTTTTGCAAAGTGTAATGCAACGCTTGCTCCAATACCACTATCACCACCAGTTATTAAAGCCACCTTATTTTTCAGTTTTCCTGAACCTTTATAATTATCTCGAATTAATTCTGGTTCGGGATGCATAGCATGCTGCTTGCCTGGTTTGGATTGTTTTTGTTCTGGAAATTCATCTGATTTTGCCATCTTGATTATTTTTAGTCTAATTACTTTTTACAGGTAGTTCTTTTTGTCTTGAAGCTATGAGGATGTATAACATAATGCCATTAAAAACAAGTGATATGGCATTACAAATAATAATGGGCCAATCTTGCTTTAGTATGCCATATACAACCCACAGTGCAACACCTATACATAAAATAATATACATCCACGGACCTACATCGTTTACCATACCCGTTTTAATTGCTTTAATTATTTGAGGCAATACGGCAACGGTTGTAAAAATGCTAGCTAAAATGCCAATCGTTTGATCTAAGTCCATGAATCGTATATATTAAACTTATTTATAGCAAAGAATCTATACAGGTACGCTATCTGCAACCGCTAGCCTATTCCAATTTCTGTGTTTAGAAATGGCTTTAATAAATGCTTTAGGCTCTGCATTTAACAACACCGCTTCATCATCTTTATAGTCTGAAACATAAGTTGCTTTAATTACGTCTAAACCATCGTTATCTGCAGCTATAGCTTTACAATGCTTAAATGCTTCATTTATAAATTTGATGTATTTTTTAGTCTCTAAAAGTGATTTAACCGATTGTTTTCCTCCTGGAATATAGACAGCATCATAAAGCACACTTTCCGTAGTGCTTATAGCAGCGTCTACTTTATGTGCCATGCCTTCAGAACAAGTTATGGTTCCGCCATGAGGTGCAATAATTTTAATAATCGCATCTTTAGCTTTTAAAGCTGACGTCATATTCTCGAAATCTTGCATAGAAAAGCCGTCGGCGGCTAATACAGCAATTTGTCGGGTGGCAATACTATCAAAACGTGTATTCGCCTGACTTAACGTTGGCGCCTGATCTAAATATACGTTCTTTTTTCCGGGTTGGAATTTTTCGACATCAGCATCTGCGCCTATAGCCTGATTAACAGGTTGCTCTATTTGTTTCGGAACTTTAAGTCCTAAACCTTTAGCCACATTGGCTGCCAAGTCTTCATCGATTTGAGCCACCACCCAAAGCATACGCTCTTGTATATGCTGGTGCATACATTTACCTAATTCGAAAGTATAAGCTTCGGTAACATGCTGTTTTTCCCAATCGGATAGACTGCGATAGAATAATGCTGGTTGTGAAAAATGATCGCTAAAACTTGCACTACGTGTACGTATTTTTTTAGCATCAATACGTTCTTCGTGATGTGTAAATCCGCCTTCAGCCATTTTTGCAAGATGCGGACAGCCCCCACCTAAACTATTTGGGAAATATGCCGTTTGTCCTTTCGGAATTTCAGTTTGCATATGCCCGTCTCTTTGATTATTATGTGTCTCTCCAACAGGTCTGTTAATTGGAATTTGATGAAAATTAGGGCCACCTAAACGCGATAACTGCGTATCTCTGTACGAAAATAAACGGCCTTGCAATAGCGGGTCGTTTGTAAAATCTATTCCTGGCACAATGTGTCCTGGTAAAAAGGCCACTTGTTCGGTTTCTGCAAAGAAGTTTTCTGGATTTCGGTTTAAGGTCATTTTCCCAATAATTTTTACTGGAACCATTTCTTCCGGAATCAATTTGGTAGGATCTAACAAATCGAAATCGAATTTGTGTTCATCTTCTTCGGGTACAATTTGAAGTCCTAATTCCCATTCTGGGTATTGCCCTGACTCGATAGCATCCCATAAATCACGACGATGGAAATCGGAATCTGCACCACTAATTTTAACTGCTTCATCCCAAGTTACAGAATGCACCCCTAATTTTGGTTTCCAGTGAAATTTCACAAAGTGTGATTTGCCTTCTTTATTAATTAATCGAAATGTATGAATACCAAAACCTTCCATCATACGTAAACTACGTGGAATGGCACGATCGCTCATCACCCAAATCTGATTGTGTAGTGTTTCTGTAGAGCGTGAAATAAAATCGTAAAAGGTATCATGCGCTGAGGCCGCTTGCGGAATTTCTTTATTCGGTTCTGGTTTTACCGAATGAATTAAATCAGGGAATTTCATTGCATCTTGAATAAAAAAGATAGGCATATTATTTCCTACCAAATCCCAGGTCCCTTCTTCAGTATAAAATTTAACCGCAAATCCGCGCACATCTCGCGCTAAATCTGTCGAACCCTTAGAGCCAGCCACAGTTGAAAAGCGTGCAAAAACAGGTGTTTTTCTAGACGTATCTGTAAAAATTCCTGCTTTACTATACTCTTCAATACTTTCATATAATTCAAAAACACCATGTGCACCGCTTCCTCTTGCATGTACAATACGCTCCGGAATACGTTCGTGATCGAAACTGGTAATTTTTTCTCGAAGTAAAAAGTCTTCTAACAATGTTGCTCCGCGTTCTCCAGATTTTAAAGAGTTGTTGGTATCGTTCACTTTTAAACCTTGATTGGTCGTCATGGTTTGTCCTTCTGCATCCTTATAGGCTGCTTTTAAGTCTTCTATTTTTTTTGAATCTGATTTCTGATTTTTATGCTCTGCCATGAGTTTACGTTTTTTTTATAGCGTTCTACAGATAAGTTTTTTGTGTTTGAAATACGTCCGAAAGTCTTAATTTACAGCGAGATAAATTAACACGATTCATTAAAAAATTAGCGCTAAAAATTTAAGCTGATAGCTTTTATACGAAATGGCATTTTTATTCAGAACTTTATATCCATATTAATAATGTTAACTTAGTAACGTTTATAATTATCTTCTAAACTTAAAATAAGATTGTAAAGGATGCGTTTTGCCGGCTAACATATCGCTAATTACCGCAGCACCTATAACAGAAAACGTAATGCCGTTACCACCAAAGCCTAACACAAAATAACTATGTTTAAAGTCGGGGTGCTCACCTATATAAGGCAAGCCATCTTTCGTTTCTCCAAAGGTTCCTGCCCATGCAAAATCGGTTCTAAACTTATAATGTGGTAATAGTGTATTTAACTTTGTTTTTAGCATTATACTTTTTTCGTGTAGTAAGGCATCCCGTTTATCAGGATTTACAAAATCTTCGTCTTCACCACCAATTAAAACTCTATTGTCATCGGTAGTTCTCATATATAGATATGGTTCTGCAGTATTCCAAAATAACGTGTCATTTAAATAAGGTTGGTCATCATCTTGTTGTTCACCAATAATGGCGTAAGTGGATAGGAGTTTAACAAAATTATCTGCTATAAGCTCGGTGCTTTCGTAACCATTACAATAGATTATCTTTTTTGCTGAAATGCTACAGCCATAATTAGTATTTATAGTGACGCCATTAGCGCTTTGCTCTACAGAAACAATTTCAGTCTTATCGAAAATGTCTAAACCACGAGCCGCATTATATTTTAAAAGATCGTGTGTTAATTTAAAGGCATCTAGACTTCCTCCCTGTTTAGACAAGATACCACCGAATGTCTGTTTTAGTTTATATTTTTTTTGAATGTCTTCAGCAGAAAGCCACGTAACTGGAAGTCCGCAAGCTTGCCTAGCACTAAACTCGGTTTTTAAATCTGCAACATCGGCTTCTGAAGCAGCAAAATAGAGTGATTCTTTTTTCTTAAATCCGCAGTCAGAGCCTATGGACTTTACAATATCGTGTAAGGTGTCGATAGCATTATAACACGCCCAATAATTTGCTTCGGCAGCAGATTTACCAATTCTCTGGGTGAGTTTAAAAAGCGGCACATCTATTTCGTATTGAAGCATAGAGGTGGTCGCCGAGGTACTCCCGTTGGCAACGTCCCGTCTATCAATAACCATAGTGCGGTAATTATTCGACATGCATTTATGAGCCATTAAACTTCCTGTAATTCCTGCACTTACAACTAAAATATCGGTGTCCATATCTGTTTTAATGGATGGATAAGATTCTAAAAGTCCGTTTTTAATTAACCAAAAGGGTTCGTTTGACGTAAGATTCATCATTTTAATATATAAAATTGTTTTTCAATTGTATTTAAGAACGTTTAAAGCTGCGTATTAACACAAAGAAAACTGCTTATAAATACATACGATAACACACATATACCTATAAGCAGTTACTTCTAGCCAATTACTAATTTAATTAACTTTTAGCTTTTTTATTTAATCTACCTTCTGCCAATTTATCTAATGCATTATCGGCATCATATTCCTCATCTAAAGTTTCTTGCAATTTAGCAGCAATGTCTTTATGCCCTAATTCTTTTGCGAATCGGACTGCAGTACCATAAGCAGAAATCTCGTAATGTTCTACACGTTGAGCTTCTGCAATAAGTCCTGCATCCATAACCTCTTTGTCTTTGGCTTCGTCCATAAAACTTTCAGCTTCTTTAATTAAACCTTTCATGGCTTTACAGGTTTCACCCGTGGCTTTAATGTCTAATTCGTCGCAAATCTCTTTCAGTCGTTTTTTATGAGTTTTGGTTTCTTCAAGATGCGATTCAAAGGCTTTTTTTAATTCACTATCCGTTGCATTTTTAGCCACTTTCGGTAAGGCTTTTATTAACTGACTTTCGGCGCTGTATAAATCCTTCAATTGGTGTTCGAATAAATCTTTTAACGTTTTCATGGTTATAATGTTTAAAATTATGCACGTAAAAGTATTATGAAACCACAGTGAATATTACTCCTAAAACTAAATTTATTACTCCTAAAAATTTTTACAAGAAATAAATATAAACACCATATAAACAACACGTTAAATACTAAGACATAGACCGAAGATGTATCGTGATCTGAACAACTATAAAAGTTATACTCCTGAGTTTGAAAATGAATATTAGATTTAAAGTTGTATTGTTTTATTAAAGTGAAATAAATGCTTTTTATATATAAAAACAGCCCCATTATATAAATACGCTTTATATAATGGGGCTGTTATTTTACTTCTGTTTAAATGGTTTAAACGTCCGATTTTACATAATTATTAAGTTGACTTACTGGTATAACGATTTTTAACAACAACTGTAAATCTCCTTTTTGTTTCCCTGATCCGGTATAGTTTGCACGTGTAGCACTCACTACTCCAACCACTTCTCCAGAATCATTTACTACAGGTCCACCACTAGCTCCTAAACCAAATTCTGCTGTAATGGTCATTTTAGGTTGCGACTTTTCAGAATTCACATATTTTCTAGAAATGATTCCTTTAGTCATAAAAAACGTATTTTTAAATGGGTGTCCCATCATATACACATCTTCTCCTACAAGTTCGGTTTCTGCTAATGGTAATGCATTTAATTTAGTCCCCATAGTATCGACTTTTAGTATTGCTAAATCGTTGGCTTTACTTGCCGATAAAACTTCCGTCACGACATACACAGTACCTTCGTGATCGACCGCAAAAAGCCCATCATATTTAATACTATCTCTAGGTGCAATAACATGATAGTTAGTAACAATTATACCATCTTCGTGAATTACAAATCCAGATGCTGCACTTAGATGTACATTCGGACATTTATCGCATAAATACGACGAACCAATATATAATGTACTCTCTTGCAAGTGATGATACATTTGATTCCCTGTCTTTTTAGCTGATATTGTAGGTGTAATTACAACACCTGAATTAACTTCGAAGTTCTTTGTTCGGTCTTCCTCAAGTTTTGTAAAAGGCGTATGCAAATTGGCAGCGACTAATTTATCGACTTCTGCACTAGCCGCACTAACAAACTCTGAACCATTCTCGGC